>NC_014328.1:0-661437 GCF_000143685.1 Clostridium ljungdahlii DSM 13528
CATGTGAATATTTTTATAAACATATGTCAAGAAAATATAATGACGTTTATAATCATGTAAATATGTTGTGAATTATTTTTCTAAGACTGGAGGATACAAAATGAATGCCCATCCAAAAGAAATATGGGAACAATCTTTAAACATAATAAATGGTGAAATTACTGAAGTAAGCTTTAACACATGGATTAAAAGTATTACTCCTGTATCTATTGAAAATGACACCTTCATATTAAGTGTACCAAATGACCTTACCAAAGGCATATTAACTAGTAAATATAAAAATTTAATAGCTAATGCTCTAAAATTAATTACTTCAAAAAAATACAACATTAAATTTTTAATTGCCTCTGAATCAGAAGAAGCTTTAACATTAGACAATACTAATAAAAGACACAATAAAAATTCCGTATTGGTAAATGATGAAATGTCAACCATGCTAAATCCAAAATATACTTTTGATTCCTTCGTTATAGGTAATAGTAATAGATTCGCTCATGCAGCTTCACTTGCTGTAGCTGAATCACCTTCAAAAGCATATAATCCCCTATTCATATACGGAGGCGTAGGACTAGGCAAAACTCATTTAATGCATGCTATAGGACACTACATATTAAACAATAATAGTAAATCTAAAGTAGTATACGTTTCATCTGAAAAATTTACAAACGAACTTATAAATTCAATAAAAGATGATAAAAATGTAGAATTCAGAAATAAATATAGAAATATAGATGTACTCTTAATAGATGATATACAATTTATTGCAGGTAAAGAAAGAACCCAAGAGGAATTTTTTCATACCTTTAATGCATTATACGAGGCTAATAAACAAATAATTCTATCTAGTGATAGACCACCAAAAGAAATCCCTACATTAGAAGATAGACTTAGATCTAGGTTTGAATGGGGACTTATAGCAGACATTCAACCACCAGACTTTGAAACTAGAATGGCTATATTAAAAAAGAAGGCAGACGTCGAAAATTTAAATATTCCTAATGAAGTAATGGTGTATATAGCTACTAAAATTAAATCCAACATTAGAGAACTTGAAGGTGCGCTAATAAGAATAGTCGCTTTCTCCTCACTTACAAATAAAGAAATAAGTATAGATTTGGCAGTAGAAGCTTTAAAAGATATAATTTCAAGCAAACAATCAAAACAAGTTACTATAGACTTAATACAAGATGTAGTTGCCAACTATTATAACTTAAAAGTAGATGATTTAAAATCTGCAAGAAGAACAAGAAATGTAGCTTTTCCAAGGCAAATAGCTATGTACTTGTGTAGAAAACTTACAGATATGTCTTTGCCAAAAATCGGAGAAGAATTTGGCGGAAGAGATCATACTACCGTAATACATGCTTATGAAAAAATATCAACTAATTTAAAACAAGATGAAAGTCTTCAAAATGCTATAGGCGATTTAACAAAACGACTAAATCAAAATTAAATATCAACAATTGTTAATATTATTTAGTAATAACACTGTGCATAAAAAATATTAATATTTTTTTTTCTAATTATGTGGATAACGTCAATTTTTATCAATTACTTATCCACAATTATTTTTCGCATTTTTTTACTCAATATCAACGCATTCAAAGGTTATCCACATAATCACAGCCCCTACTACTATTATTACTAAATTTAATTAATTATCTATATTCTATATACCTTTCTACATTGTGAATAAAGGAGGACATTAAATGAACTTTATATGTACAAAAACAGAATTACAAGAAGCTATTTCAATAGCACAAAAAGCTATCACAGGGAAATCCAGCATGCCAATATTAAATGGTCTACTTATTACAACCTGTAAAAACCAAATTAAATTAACTGGATCAGATATAGACCTCAGTATAGAAACAAAAATAAATGCAGAAATAAAAGAAGAGGGATCCGTAGTAGTTGATTCTAGACTATTTGGAGAAATTATAAGAAAATTACCTAATGACAATATAAATATTTCTACTACAGAAAATAATTCAATAGAAATAATATGTCAAAAATCTAAATTTAATCTAATTCATATGAATGCAGAAGATTTTCCTGAAATACCTAATATAAATGAAAATATTATTTTCTTAATACCTCAAAAAATATTAAAAGATATGATAAAAAGTACTATTTTTGCTGCAGCTCAAGATGAAACTAGACCTATACTTACAGGAATTTTATTTGAAATCAAGGACAAAAAATTAAATTTAGTAGCATTAGACGGATATAGATTAGCTTTAAAATCAGAATATCTTAATACAGAAAACATAATAAATGCTGTAATTCCAGAAAAAACTTTAAGTGAAGTTTCTAAAATCTTAGAAGATAATGATAAAAATGTAAATATAACTTTTACACCTAATCACATACTTTTTAATTTAGATAATACTAAAATTATATCTAGATTACTGGAAGGTGAATTTATAAAATATAATTCTATAATTCCAGATGAATTTAATTTACAAGTAACAGCTAAAAGAGAAGAACTTTTAAGTTGTATTGAAAGAGCTTCACTAATGGCTAAAGACAGTAATACCAATTTAATAAAATTAGAAATAGAAGAAAACAACATGATAATAACTTCAAATTCTCAATTAGGAATGGTCAGAGAAGAACTAAACATATTATTGCAAGGAGACACACTAAAAATTGCATTTAATTCAAAATACTTAATAGATGTCTTAAAAATAATGGACGAAGAAGAAATCATAATGAAATTCTCTAGCAGCGTAAGTCCATGCGTAATTAAAAATAAGGATAAAGATAATTGTACTTATTTAGTACTTCCTGTAAGGCTCTTAAACAATTAAAAATAAAAAAATTGGAGATAATAGAAAATGAATGAAATTAAAATTAATACAGATGTAATAAAACTAGATTCTTTTCTAAAATGGTGTGGGGCTGTTTCACAAGGATCTGAAGCTAAAATGTTCATAAAAGATGGAATGGTAAAGGTAAATGGAGAAGTAGAAACGAGAAGAGGAAGAAAACTTTCGCAAGGATTTACAGTTGAATTTCAAGAAAAAACTTATAAAATTATATAGGTGCAATTAAAAATTTAGTATTAAATGTGCATTATATATTGTGATATAATTATAAATAGGTGTTTTTATATGTATATCAAGTATTTAAAACTTATTAATTTTAGAAACTATAAAGAACTAGAAATGGAATTTGATAAAAATTTAAATGTATTTATAGGAGATAATGCACAAGGAAAAACAAATATATTAGAGAGTATATACTATTGCAGTATAGGCAAGTCACCAAGAACAAATAAGGATAAGGAATTAATAAATTGGAATGGCAAATATGCTTATATAAAAGCTGGGGTATATAGTTCATCACACAACTTAAATGATAAAAAAATAGAGATAAAGATATTCAAAGAAGGCAAAAAGGGAATAAACATAAATTCTATAAGGGTAAATAAACTGTCTGAACTTATGGGAATTTTTAATGTAGTAATGTTTTCTCCAGAAGATTTAAAAATAATAAAAGAATCTCCTTCTTTCAGAAGAAAATTTTTAGATATAGAGCTGTGTAAATTCAGTAAAAGATATTATTATAACTTAGTTCAATATAACAAGGTTCTAAGTGAAAGAAATTTATTACTTAGAAAACGGAATAACAGTAATAGTGATATTCTTGATATATATGATATCCAGTTGTCTAAATATGGTGCAGTTATAATAGATCTCAGAAATAAATACATAAACAAACTTAGCAAAATGGGTAAAATTATTCATGAAGATATAACTTCACAAACTGAAAAAATAGAATTTAAATATGTAACATCTATAACAGACTTAGATAATATAGAAAACAGCTTGTTTAAAGTTTTGGAAACTAATAGGCAAAGGGATATAGAAAAAGGTATTACCCTCTATGGTCCACATAGGGATGATTTTGTTACGAGCATAAATGGTATAAACGTAAGAAACTTCGGTTCCCAAGGACAACAAAGGACATCAGTTCTAACTATGAAATTTGCGTCTCTTGAAATAATAAAAGAAATTACAGGAGAATATCCCGTTTTATTACTGGATGATGTTTTATCTGAACTAGATGCAAATAGACAAAAGTATATATTAAATTCTATAGATGAAATACAAACATTTATAACGGGTACAGGAATTGGCGACATTAAAAAAAATGTAAAAAAAGAAAATCAAATATTTATTGTAAAGAGTGGAAAGATGAATAGAATTTAATTTTGAAAGGAGATTGTTATGTTTTTACATTTAGGTGAAAATATAGTTGTTCCGATAAAAGATATAATTGGAATATTTGATATTGAAACTTCAACATATAATTCTGATACAACCCAATTTTTAAGAATGGCTGAAGAAGATGGATTTGTTCAAAAAATTACAAAAGATAAACCTAAATCATTCATTATTGCGGAAGTAAATAAAAAAAGTAGAATTTATTTATCACCTATATCTTCATCCACACTAGCTAAAAGGTCAGAAATTTTATGTTACGAACTCTAAAATAGGAGGATATAGGTATGATGCAAGAAAAAAAGCAAACTTATGATGAAAATCAAATACAAGTATTAGAAGGTCTTGAAGCTGTTAGAAAAAGACCTGGAATGTATATTGGAAGTACTAGTTCTAGGGGGCTTCATCATTTAGTGTATGAGATAGTTGATAATAGCATAGATGAGGCATTGGCAGGATATTGCGATAAAATAAATGTAATTATACATAAAGATAATTCTATAACAGTTACGGATAATGGTAGAGGAATGCCTGTTGGAATGCACCATAAAATGAAGAAACCAACTGTAGAAGTTATAATGACTATACTACATGCAGGAGGGAAATTTGGTGGTGGAGGATACAAAGTTTCCGGCGGACTTCATGGAGTTGGAGCATCAGTTGTAAATGCTTTATCTGAAATCTGTGAAGTTGAAGTAAAAAGAGAAAGCCATATATGGAGACAGGTATTTAAAAGAGGAAAAGTAGCAAGCGGACTTGACATAATAGGTGATAGTGAGGAGCACGGAACAAAAATTCACTTTAAACCAGATGCAGAAATATTTGATGAAATAGAATATGATTATGATACATTGGCTCAAAGGCTTAGAGAATTGGCATTTTTAAACAAGGGTATAAAAATAAGGTTAGAAGATGAGAGAGATGATAAAGAAGAAATATTTCACTATGAAGGTGGAATAAAGTCCTTTGTAACTTATCTTAATAGAAATAAACAACCAATTCATAAAGAGCCTATATACGTAGAAGGCAAAAAAGATGACTACTCTGTAGAAATTGCTATTCAATACAATGATGGGTATACTGAAAATATTTTTGCTTTTGCTAATAACATAGATACAGTAGAAGGTGGAACTCATTTAGCTGGATTTAAGTCAGCACTTACTAGAGTATTTAATGATTATGCAAAAAAATTTGGTATATTAAAAGAAAATGATAAGAACCTATCAGGAGAAGATATAAGGGAAGGCCTTACTGCAGTTATATCTGTAAAACTTGTAGACCCTCAATTTGAAGGCCAGACGAAAACAAAACTAGGAAATAGTGAAGTGCGTGGTATAGTTGACAGCATAATGGGAGAGTCCTTAAATAATTTTTTACAGGAAAATCCTCAAGTAGCAAAGATGATACTTGATAAATCACTTATGGCATCACGTGCTAGAGAAGCGGCAAGAAAAGCAAGAGAGCTTACAAGACGTAAATCTATACTTGAAAATACTTCTCTTCCAGGAAAATTAGCAGATTGTTCATCTAAAGATCCTTCTGAATGTGAAATATATTTAGTCGAGGGTGATTCTGCAGGTGGATCTGCAAAACAAGGTAGAAATAGAAAATTTCAAGCTATACTTCCGCTACGTGGTAAAATAATGAATGTTGAGAAACAAAGGCTTGACAAAATACTTGGCTATGAAGAAATAAGAGCTATGATAACGGCATTTGGAGCAGGTATAGGAAAAGACTTTGATGTAAATAAAATAAGATACAATAAAATAATAATAATGACAGATGCAGATGTAGATGGTGCGCACATAAGAACATTATTACTTACTTTTTTCTTCAGATATATGAAGGAACTTGTTGAAAAATGTCACGTTTATATAGCTCAACCACCTTTATATAGAGTAGCTAAAGGGAAGAAGGAATACTACGCATATTCAGATGATGAATTAGATGTATTGCTTACTGAAATAGGTGGGAAAGACAGTAATGTAGATATACAAAGATATAAAGGACTTGGAGAAATGGATTCAGAGCAACTTTGGGATACTACAATGAATCCTGAAACAAGGACTCTTATTCAAGTAAATGTAGAGGACACTATGGCTGCTGATGAAATCTTTACTATACTTATGGGTGACAAGGTAGAACCTCGTAGAAATTTTATACAAGAAAATGCTAAAAAAGTTGTAAACTTAGATATATAAGTAGAGAGGTGTAATAGATGTTTGATGAAGGAAAAATTTTACCAGTAGACATAAGCCGTGAAATGAAAAAAAGTTATATAGACTATGCCATGAGTGTTATTGTAAGCCGTGCACTTCCAGATGTACGTGATGGATTAAAGCCAGTTCACAGAAGAATACTGTACTCTATGTATGAGTTAGGACTTACTCCTGAAAAGGGATATAGGAAGTGTGCAAGAATTGTAGGAGATGTTTTAGGTAAATATCATCCACATGGAGATACAGCAGTTTATGATGCTCTAGTTAGATTGGCACAAGACTTCTCTATTAGGTATACTCTAGTTGATGGTCATGGAAATTTTGGTTCAGTAGATGGAGATAGTGCGGCAGCAATGAGGTATACTGAAGCTAAAATGAATAAGATAACACTTGAAATGCTAAGGGGAATAAATAAAAATACAGTAGATTTCGTTCCAAACTTTGATGGTGAAGAAAAAGAACCTTCAGTTTTACCTTCAAGATTTCCTAATTTGCTTGTAAATGGTTCTGCTGGAATAGCAGTAGGTATGGCTACAAATATACCACCTCATAATCTTACTGAAGTTATAAATGGTGTCATAATGATAATAGACAATCCAGATATAACAATTAGTGAGCTTATGACATCTATAAAAGGTCCTGATTTCCCAACTGCAGGAATAATAATTGGCACATCAGGTATAAGAAGTGCCTATGAAACTGGAAGAGGAAAAATATTAGTAAGGGCTAAAGCTGAAATTGAAGAAGTTAAAGGTAGAAACAGAATAATAATAACTGAAATTCCATATCAAGTTAATAAATCAAAGCTTATAGAAAATATGGCTGACCTTGTTAAGAATAAAAAGATAGATGGAATATCTGATATTAGAGATGAATCAGATAGAGATGGAATGAGAATAGTTATAGAATTAAAAAGAGATGCAAATCCTAATGTAACTCTTAATCAGCTGTACAAACATACAAGGATGCAGGATACTTTTGGAATTATAATGATTTCTCTTGTAAATAATGAACCCAAAGTACTGAATTTAAAGCAGATGCTTGTATATTATTTACAATTTCAAGAAGAAATTGTAACTAGAAGAACTAAATTCGATTTAGACAAAGCTCAAGCTAGAGCTCATATTCTAGAAGGATTAAAAATAGCATTAGATCATATAGATGAGGTAATACATCTAATAAGATCATCTAAAACTGCAGAGAATGCAAGGAATGGGTTAATGTCTGAATTTAGTCTTTCAGAAAAACAGGCTCAAGCTATCTTGGATATGAGACTTCAAAGACTTACAGGTCTTGAAAGAGAAAAAATTGAAAATGAATATAATGAATTGATGGAAACAATAAAACATCTCAAGGAAATACTAGAAAATAAAGAATTGCTGCTGAAGATAATTAAAGATGAATTAATTGAGATAAGAGATAAATATGGTGATGAAAGAAAAACTGAAATACAGATAAGCAATGATGATATAAATATTGAAGATCTTATTGAAGAGCAGGAAGTAGTAATAACGCTAACTCATTCAGGATATATAAAAAGAATTTCTGCTGATACCTATTCTTCCCAAAGAAGAGGGGGAAAGGGAATACAAGCAATGTCTACAAAAGAGGATGACTTTGTAGAGCACATATTTATTACATCAACCCATAATAATATTTTATTTTTCACTAACAAAGGTAAAGTATATAAATTAAAGGGTTATGAAATTCCTGATGCGGGTAGAACGGCTAAAGGAACAAATTTAGTTAATTTAATACCTCTACAAGGAGACGAACAAATTCAAGCAGTTATATCCTTTAAGGAAGTTGATAAGGACAATTATTTTATCATGGCTACTAGATGTGGATTGATAAAGAAGACTAAGATAAGTCAATATGCTTCTATAAGAAAAAATGGATTAAATGCTATAAATTTAAAAGATGAAGATGAACTTATAGGAGTTAGAATGACTACGGGTGAGAGTGAAATTCTTATTTTCACTAAAAATGGATATGCTATAAGATTCAGTGAAGATGATGTAAGACCTACGGGAAGAAATACAACGGGAGTAAGAGCCATAACTTTAAGAACTGGTGATATAGCTGTAGCTATGGATATCGTAGATAAGTCTCAAGATGTTCTCGTAATTAGTGAGAATGGATTTGGTAAAAGAACTCCAGTATCCGAATACACTATTCATAGAAGAGGTGGAAAAGGAATTATCACTTACAAAGTTACAGAAAAAACCGGCTTAATAGTTGGTGCTAGAGTTGTAAAAGATGAGGATGAAATGATGCTCATAAATAGCAGTAATGTAGCTATAAGGCTCAATGTATCTGAGATTTCTGTTACAAATAGAAATACTATGGGAGTTACTCTTATGAGAACAGATGAAGAACAAAGGGTTGTTGCAATTGCTAAGATAAATTGCAGTGATGATACAAGTGATAATACAAGTAATGATATAGATGATAAAAAAGTAGAAGAATAATAAGTCCATTTAGATTAAATAGTATTAAATGGTTTAAATAAAATAAATACTAGTGTCTTGATTAGGATACTAGTATTTATTTTGTTATATTAAAAAAGCAACATAACCTAGTGTGTCAGTATAAGAATATTTAAGGAATAAGTATTATAGTGTATGTATTATAAGATAATTTTATATAATGGTGATATTTTTGAATTATGCATATACGTAATGTGTTAGAATAGCAACTGTCGTCATCAAGCGAAGATATTAATTTGAGAATATCAATTGTAATGTCTCGTGCAATTCAAAATTACGTTTTGAAAAAAAGATGTTGACAAAGTAAGAAATAGATGATATACTATAAAAGCTGTCGAAGTGAGACAGCAAAATGATCCTTGAAAATTAAACAGAGGAAGATATAAGTACAACTTATTTAGAATAAACCAGCAATTCTTTTGAGCTGCGAAAGCAGCTAAAAAAGTAATTTCGTAATAAAAAGAGTCAATACAAACTTTTAAATTAAGAGTTTGATCCTGGCTCAGGACGAACGCTGGCGGCGTGCTTAACACATGCAAGTCGAGCGATGAAGCTCCTTCGGGAGTGGATTAGCGGCGGACGGGTGAGTAACACGTGGGTAACCTACCTCAAAGAGGGGGATAGCCTCCCGAAAGGGAGATTAATACCGCATAATAATCAGTTTTCACATGGAGACTGATTTAAAGGAGTAATCCGCTTTGAGATGGACCCGCGGCGCATTAGCTAGTTGGTAGGGTAACGGCCTACCAAGGCGACGATGCGTAGCCGACCTGAGAGGGTGATCGGCCACATTGGAACTGAGAGACGGTCCAGACTCCTACGGGAGGCAGCAGTGGGGAATATTGCACAATGGGCGAAAGCCTGATGCAGCAACGCCGCGTGAGTGAAGAAGGTTTTCGGATTGTAAAGCTCTGTCTTTGGGGACGATAATGACGGTACCCAAGGAGGAAGCCACGGCTAACTACGTGCCAGCAGCCGCGGTAATACGTAGGTGGCGAGCGTTGTCCGGAATTACTGGGCGTAAAGAGTGCGTAGGCGGATATTTAAGTGAGATGTGAAATACCCGGGCTTAACCCGGGCACTGCATTTCAAACTGGATATCTAGAGTGCGGGAGAGGAGAATGGAATTCCTAGTGTAGCGGTGAAATGCGTAGAGATTAGGAAGAACACCAGTGGCGAAGGCGATTCTCTGGACCGTAACTGACGCTGAGGCACGAAAGCGTGGGTAGCAAACAGGATTAGATACCCTGGTAGTCCACGCCGTAAACGATGAGTACTAGGTGTAGGAGGTATCGACCCCTTCTGTGCCGCAGTAAACACAATAAGTACTCCGCCTGGGAAGTACGATCGCAAGATTAAAACTCAAAGGAATTGACGGGGGCCCGCACAAGCAGCGGAGCATGTGGTTTAATTCGAAGCAACGCGAAGAACCTTACCTGGACTTGACATACCCTGAATATCTTAGAGATAAGAGAAGCCCTTCGGGGCAGGGATACAGGTGGTGCATGGTTGTCGTCAGCTCGTGTCGTGAGATGTTAGGTTAAGTCCTGCAACGAGCGCAACCCCTGTTGTTAGTTGCTAACATTTAGTTGAGCACTCTAGCAAGACTGCCGCGGTTAACGCGGAGGAAGGTGGGGATGACGTCAAATCATCATGCCCCTTATGTCCAGGGCAACACACGTGCTACAATGGGCAGTACAGAGAGAAGCAAGACCGCAAGGTGGAGCAAACCTCAAAAACTGCCCCCAGTTCGGATTGCAGGCTGAAACTCGCCTACATGAAGTTGGAGTTGCTAGTAATCGCGAATCAGAATGTCGCGGTGAATACGTTCCCGGGCCTTGTACACACCGCCCGTCACACCATGAGAGCTGGCAACACCCGAAGTCCGTAGTCTAACTTAGGAGGACGCGGCCGAAGGTGGGGTTAGTAATTGGGGTGAAGTCGTAACAAGGTAGCCGTAGGAGAACCTGCGGCTGGATCACCTCCTTTCTAGGGAGTCGAAAGATAGAGTATAATCTATCTTATAAATTGATGGTTTAAGTAAGTTAGAAAGTCTACTCTGTTTAATTTTGAAGGATCAGATAGATTCTTCTTTCAGTTTACAAGCAATTAGGAATGTAAATTGAAAAATTGTCCTTTGAAAATTGCACAGTAAATAAGAAATAAAGTAAAGCTAAGGTTATAATATAACCTTTGTAGAATAAACTTTAATATCATTTTAAAGATTTAAGATGATACAAAGAAAATTGCTAATAGCAATTTTCGACAATAAAGGTCAAGCTACAAAGGGCGCATGGAGGATGCCTTGGCACCAGGAGCCTAAGAAGGACGCGATAAGCTGCGAAAAGCTCTGGGTAGGCGCAAATAGCCAGAGAACCAGAGATATCCGAATGGGGAAACCCACCTAGACAACGCTAGGTACTGCAAACTGAATACATAGGTTTGTAGAGGCAAACCCGGGGAACTGAAACATCTAAGTACCCGGAGGAAGAGAAAGAAACATCGATTTCCTAAGTAGCGGCGAGCGAAAGGGAAAGAGCCCAAACCAGGAACTTGTTCCTGGGGTTGCGGATAGGTCATAAAAACTGTGAAGTGTTAATTGAAGAGAGCTGGAAGGCTCCGCCGGAGAAGGTAAAAGCCCTGTAAATGAAAACAAAGAGCAGTCAGATCTAATCCAGAGTACCACGAGACACGAGAAACCTTGTGGGAAACAGGGAGGACCACCTCCCAAGGCTAAATACTACCTGGTGACCGATAGAGAAGGAGTACCGTGAGGGAAAGGTGAAAAGAACCCCGGGAGGGGAGTGAAATAGAACCTGAAACCGTGTGTCCACAAACAGTCGAAGTACGTAAAGTACGACGGCGTGCTTTTTGTAGAACGAGCCAGCGAGTTACGATATGCAGCAAGGTTAAGTACTTAAGGTACGGAGCCGGAGGGAAACCGAGTCTGAAAAGGGCGAAAAGTTGTATGTTGTAGACCCGAAACCGAGTGACCTATCCATGGCCAGGTTGAAGCGGAAGTAAAATTCCGTGGAGGACCGAACCACGTTGGTGTTGAAAAACCATGGGATGAGCTGTGGATAGCGGAGAAATTCCAATCGAACTCGGAGATAGCTGGTTCTCCTCGAAATAGCTTTAGGGCTAGCGTCGGAAATGAGTAATGGAGGTAGAGCACTGAATGGGGTAGGGGCTGACAACAGTTACTGAACCTTATCAAACTCCGAATGCCATATACTTGAATTCCGGCAGTCAGACTGCGAATGATAAGATCCGTGGTCAAAAGGGAAACAGCCCAGACCACCAGCTAAGGTCCCAAAGTGTAAGTTAAGTGGGAAAGGATGTGTGATTTCTAAGACAACTAGGATGTTGGCTCAGAAGCAGCCACTCATTTAAAGAGTGCGTAATAGCTCACTAGTCAAGAGATCATGCGCCGAAAATGTCCGGGGCTAAAACTTACCACCGAAGCTGTGGACTCGAAAGAGTGGTAGAGGAGCATCCTGTATGAGTAGAAGTCGTACCGGAAGGAACGGTGGATTGTACAGGAGAGAGAATGCTGGCATAAGTAGCGAGAAATAAGTGAGAATCTTATTGGTCGAAAACCTAAGGTTTCCTGGGGAAGGTTCGTCCGCCCAGGGTAAGTCGGGACCTAAGCCGAGGCCGAAAGGCGTAGGTGATGGACAATCGGTTGAAATTCCGATACCGCATAAAAGCGTTTGACAAAAGGGATGACGCAGGAGGATAAGGTGTGCATACAAATGGATGTATGTCTAAGCATCGAGTCAGGTATACCAGGAAAATCCGGTATATCAATGATGAGGTGTTATGGGGAACCCGCAAGGGGAAGTACCTGATTTCACGCTGCCGAGAAAAGTCTCTATGGAGTTTTTATGTGCCCGTACCGCAAACCGACACAGGTAGGTGAGGAGAGAATCCTAAGACCATCGGAAGAATTGTTGTTAAGGAACTAGGCAAATTAACCCCGTAACTTAGGGAGAAGGGGAGCCACGCAAGTGGCCGCAGAGAAAAGGCTCAAGCAACTGTTTATCAAAAACACAGGTTTCTGCTAAAGCGAAAGCTGAAGTATAGGAGCTGACGCCTGCCCGGTGCTGGAAGGTTAAGGGGAAGACTTAGCGCAAGCGAAGGTCAGAACTTAAGCCCCAGTAAACGGCGGCCGTAACTATAACGGTCCTAAGGTAGCGAAATTCCTTGTCGGGTAAGTTCCGACCCGCACGAATGGCGTAATGATTTGAGCACTGTCTCGACAACAAATCCGGCGAAATTGAAGTGCAAGTGAAGATGCTTGCTACCCGCGATTGGACGGAAAGACCCCGTAGAGCTTTACTGCAGTTTAGCACTGAATTTCGGTATTGTCTGTACAGGATAGGTGGGAGACTAGGAAGTAGTGGCGCCAGCCATTACCGAGTCGATGTTGGGATACCACCCTGATAGTACTGGAATTCTAACCGGGCTCCATGAAACTGGAGACGGGACAATGTTAGGCGGGCAGTTTGACTGGGGCGGTCGCCTCCTAAAAAGTAACGGAGGCGTACAAAGGTTCCCTCAGAAGGGTTAGAAATTCTTCGAAGAGTGCAAAGGCAGAAGGGAGCTTGACTGCGACACAAACAGGTGGAGCAGGGACGAAAGTCGGGCTTAGTGATCCGGTGGTACCTCGTGGGAGGGCCATCGCTCAACGGATAAAAGCTACCTCGGGGATAACAGGCTGATCTCCCCCAAGAGTTCACATCGACGGGGAGGTTTGGCACCTCGATGTCGGCTCGTCGCATCCTGGGGCTGAAGTAGGTCCCAAGGGTTGGGCTGTTCGCCCATTAAAGCGGCACGCGAGCTGGGTTCAGAACGTCGTGAGACAGTTCGGTCCCTATCCGTCGCGGGCGCAGGAAATTTGAGAGGAGCTGTCCTTAGTACGAGAGGACCGGGATGGACCGACCGCTGGTGAACCAGTTGTTCCGCCAGGAGCATAGCTGGGTAGCCAAGTTGGGAAGGGATAAACGCTGAAAGCATCTAAGTGTGAAGCCCACCTCAAGATAAGATTTCCCATAGCGTAAGCTAGTAAGACCCCTCGAAGAACACGAGGAGATAGGTCAGAGGTGTAAGCAGGGCAACCTGTTAAGCTGACTGATACTAATAGGTCGAGGGCTTGACCAAATAAAAACGAAAGAAAAAAAGTTTACTGTGCAATTTTGAGAGGACAGAGTAATTTGAACTCTTAAAAGTTAATATATATGAAAATTGATAGAAGCGAGCAGATTGAGGAAAGGCTTGAATGAGGAGCAGAGTTTACTTATGTAAATGAGCACCGCAATGAAAGACTTGACGAAAATATGAGAAGCTTATAGCAATTTTCGATGATAATCTGGTGGTAATGACGTGAAGGTAACACCCCTTTCCATACCGAACAGGAAGGTTAAGCTTCAGAGTGCCGATGGTACTGCAGGGGAGGCTCTGTGGGAGAATAGGTCGCTGCCAGGTAATAAGGATCTTTAGCTCAGTTGGTTAGAGCAACCGGCTCATAACCGGTGGGTCCGGGGTTCGAGTCCCTGAAGGTCCACCATGAAAAGAACTACATAGTTTTATGTAGTTCTTTTATTTTTTGTCCGTATTATGGTACACTTTAAATAGTGTATTAGTTGGAGGAGATTTATATTGATATTTTATAGAATAAAGCAGTTTTATTGGGCATTAACTTCTAGAATTAATGAACAAGATAGTAGGTTTATAAAAAGTATTTTAAGCATAGAAGAATTAAAGCTGTTTAATAAACTGTCCATAAATGAACAAAAACATTGCGTAAAAGTAGCATATGATGTAGAGCGTATTTGTAATAGTAAGAAGGGTAAAGTAGATGAGAAATTGCTTCTAAAGGCTGCTCTTTTACATGATATAGGTAAAATACATAGAAAGCTAAATTTAATAGACAAATCATTTATAGTATCAATGGATAGAATTTCAAAAGGAAAATTAAGAAAATTTTCTCAAAAGCAAAAGATAAATGTATATTACAATCATAGTAAAATAGGAGTAGATCTATTGAAAAAGATAGAGTATAATGAAAAATTATTTTATTTGATAGAAAATCATCATAATAACGATATTCATCATAATAACTTGGAGTTAAAAATATTAAAGTATTGTGATAAAAGAAATTAAACTTATAAGTCAAATTTTTTAAATTTATAAGTATTTTATGTGTATAAATTTATTCCAGTTTTTATGATATAATTAATGTATAAGTGTATAAGTGTATAAGTGTATAAGTGGAGGTTAAGATGGATTCAAAAAAAAGAAGAATATATATTAAAGAAATTCTTGAAAAAAATGATAAACCTCAAAAAGGGCATATTTTGGCAGAAAAATTAGGGGTTACTAGGCAAATAATAGTTAAAGATATAGCAATTTTAAGAGCAGAAGGTAAAGATATAATAGCAACTCCAGATGGTTATCTGATTCCAAAAGCAGAAAAAAATTTAGTTAAGGCTGTAATAGCAGTTTCACACGAAACAAATGAAATAGAGGATGAACTTAAAACTATAGTTAAATTTGGGGGTAAAGTACAGGATGTAATAGTAGAGCATCCCCTTTATGGTGAAATAAAAAGTATGCTTATGATAAAAAATTTGTATGATGTTGAAAATTTTATAAATAAAATAAAACAGTATAAAGCAGAACCACTATTGATATTAACAGGAGGTGTGCATTTACATACTATAGTTGCAGAAAACGATGACATAATTAAGAATATAAAAAGGGAATTGAAAGAGAAAAAGTATATTATTTCTGACTAATCCATAGCTAAGAGTTTTTATATTTATAAAAGAGGTGGTTGTATTATGAAGAGGAAAATGGCAATAGGTATTTTTATTTTAGTTTTAGTATTGTGTATTTCATTTTTAAATAATATCGTAAATTTCGTAATAAATATACAGTGGTATAAACAAGTAGGATACTTATCTGTTTATTTTACCAAACTTGTAGCGGTATGTAAGCTTATGATACCTTTATTTATTATAAGCTTTATAGGAATATGGTTATATTATAAAAGTTTAAGGGTAAGCATTATAAAGTATAGAAAAGTTGTTGAGGTAAAAAGTAGTAAAGTTAAAATTGAGAGAAAAATAGTTTTTTTTATTGATTTAATTGTGTCTTTTTTAGCTTCTTATGTATTTGCATCAGCTTATTGGTATAGAATTTTACAATTCACAAATTCAGTACCTTTCAACAAAAAAGACCCAATTTTAAATTTAGATATTTCTTTTTATATATTTAAATTACCGCTTATACAATCCATATACAGTGCACTCGTAAGCTTATTTATTTTATTAGGATTGATAACTCTTTTTACATACTTTATATTAAGTATGAAGGATAAATTTGTATCACGAAATTTTAAGAGAAATTTTGGTAAAATAAATATATTAGATAGTGGGCTTACTAGATTTGCAGGAAAACAATTGGCAGTTTTAGCTGCTCTTATAATATTGTGTATATCAATAGGATATATTTTAAAGTGTATTAACCTTGTTTATAGTCAAAATGGAGTAGCATTTGGTGCAAGTTATACAGATGCTCATGTAAGTTTGTTGTTCTATAAAATTATTGCAGTAGCATCTTTTATTGCTGCTATAGTTATATTTATTAGTATAATTAGAGTTAAAATTAAACCTATAGTGGCATCTATAGTTGTAATAATAGTTTTAATTATAAGTGGAAATCTAATGGCTTTTGTTGTTCAAAATTTTGTGGTTAAATCCAATCAAAAAACTTTAGAAAGTCCATATATAAAATATAATATAGATTATACCCGTAGTGCATTTAATATTGATAATGTGGATACTAGGTCTTTTGAAGTCAAGGATGATTTAACTTCAAAGGATATAGAAAATAATATGGATACGATAAATAATATAAGGATAAATTCTTTTGATCCTACACTTGAATTTTACAATCAAGTTCAAATTATAAGATATTATTATAACTTTAATAATATTGATATAGATAGATATAATATAAATGGAAAATTTAATCAAGTTTTTGTAGGTGCAAGGGAAATAAACAGCAAGGCAATAGATCCAAATACATGGCAAAATAGACATCTTATATATACCCATGGTTATGGAATAGTTATGAATAAAGTTAATTCTGTAACTTCAGAAGGGCAACCTAACTTTGTCATAAAAGATATGCCACCTAATAATTCTACTGATATAAAAATTGGAAATCCAAGAATATATTTTGGTGAAAAAACGGATAACTATGCAGTAGTTAATACTAAAATAGGTGAATTTGATTATCCTAAAGGAAGTAATAATGCAACTAATATTTATAATGGAACAGATGGAATAAAATTAGGATTCCTAAATAGATTATTATTTGCAATAAATCAAAAGGATTTAAATTTCTTATTATCCAGGGATATATCAAAGGAAAGTAAGATATTGATAAATAGGAATATAGTTGATAGAGTCAATAAAATAGCACCTTTTTTAAACTATGACTCAGATCCTTATATAGTTGCAAGTGGAGGAAAGCTATATTGGGTATTAGATGGATACACTGTTTCAAATAGATATCCTTTTTCACAACCTCAGAATGATGTAAATTATATAAGAAATTCTGTGAAGGTTACTGTAGATGCTTTAAATGGAGACGTAAATTTTTATATAGTGGATAAAACTGATCCTATAATAAAAAGCTATGCAAAAATATTTCCTAACTTATTTAAAAATATGAATCAACTATCACCTGATATAGTTAAGCATTTTAAATATCCAAAGGATTTGTTTAATATTCAATGTAGTGTACTTGGGAAATATCATGTAACAGATCCAGGAGTATTTTATAGTGGAGAAGATTTATGGGAAGTAGCTAAGAACCAAAAACAGGTTAGTGGCGAAAAGAATCTAATGGAGTCTCCTTATGTTGTTATGAAACTTCCAGGTGCTAATAAAGAAGAAATGATATTGCTGCAATATTTTAATATGAGAGATAAGGACAACATGGTAGCTTTATTTGGAGCTAGGATGGATGGAAAAAACTATGGAAAGATGATTCTATACAAATTTCCTCCAGAGAAGACGATATACAGCCCATACTTGTTTAAACAAAAATTAAATCAGGATACGACTATATCTACTCAACTGTCACTTTGGAATAAAGATGGGTCTAAGGTTCAATTTGGTGATACTATGATAGTTCCTATAAATAATTCTTTGGTTTATATAGAGCCTATGTATCTTAGAGCTAGTGGCAAAGATAGTATACCAGAGATGAAAAGAGTCGTAGTATCTTATGGTGATAAAATAATATTAGCTGAAAGTATAGATGATGCTTTGCAGCAAATATTTAATTATAATCAAAATAATCAATTACAAGGAAATAGCACTGCTCAAAGTCAACTAGTGCCTACTAATAACGACAATCAGGAAAAGATACAACAGGCTAAGAGTTTGTATGAGAATGCATTGAACGCACAAAAAAATGGTGATTGGTCAGGATATGGAGATAATATTAAAAAACTTGGAGATATATTGAATTCACTAAGTAAATAGAATTTAGTATAGAGAGTAGAAACAGGGCTATTTTTAGATTATTAAAATAAAGATTTCTTTGAAGGGGAGATTAACATGGATTATGATGTGCTTATATTAGGAGGGGGAATAATAGGATGTGCAGTTTCCTATGAACTTTCAAAGTATAATTTAAATATAGCATTGATTGAAAAAGATTATGATATTGCTAATGATGTAGCACCTATAGATTATTCTATAGTGTATGATGGATTGGAATGTGAAGATATATCATTATCAAAACTTGAATTTGCTGGCAGTAAGATTATGTCTGACTTAGCATCTAAGTTTAATATTTTCTTTGAGAAGAAGGGATACTTACTGTTAGCAGATACTAAAGAAAGTGAGAAAAAACTAATTTGTATGTATAATAAAGCTTTGAATAGGGGCATGGAAAACATACAATTGTTAGATGGAGAAGAAGTACGGAAGATAGAGCCGAATTTAGGAAAAAATATAAAGAAAGCTATCTATTCTAAAAATACGGGGATTATATCACCCTATGATTTAGCTATTTCCTATGGTGAAATTGCTTGTGATAATGGGGTCAATTTTAAGTTAGGTGAAGAAGTTTTGGATATAGAAAGTATATCCAAAGGTTTTAAGGTAGTGACCAATAAAAATAAATTTACATGTAATATGGTACTAAATACGACCCCAGGTAAAAATTATAGTATAGATAGAGAAAATAGGGTAAATCAAAATGTAAAATATTTAGAATATTTTTCCGTAGAAAAAAAGTTAAGCAAACCCTATAATAATATAATTTCTACAATAGGAGATGGGGATAATAAAACATGTATTATACCCGGAAAAGAAAATAAATTATTAGTCGGATTAAAGAATTATGAAAAAATAAGTTATGAAGAGGGACTACAAAAAATAAGTGGTTTTATAAAAGATTTATCACAGGAAAACATTGGCGATTTTTATAATTCACATTTTTATGATGATTTTTTGATTATAGACGATAGTTTAATTGACGAAGATTATATTAAAATAATAGGAAAACATTATGGGCAGGTTACAATGACACCTTCAATTGCAAATATAGTGTGCAAGACAGTAGTAAACAAACTAAATTGCCGCTTGAAAAAGGATTTTGTGGATAAGAGGAGGGAATTCTATAAATTTAGAGAACTTTCTAATGAGGAAAGAAAAAAAATAATAAAACTAAATAGAAAATATGGAAAGGTAATATGTTATTGTAATAAGGTAACAGAGGGTGAAATAATAGATGCCATAAGTAGACCATTGGGGGCACGTACTATAGAAGGTATAAAGAGAAGGACAGGTGCAACTTTTGGAGATTGTAGAGGGACTAGGTGCCTTTATGAAGTAGCATCAATTCTTGCAAGGGAGACTAATAAAAAAATGACTGATATAGTTAAAGATTCTAAAAATTCCAATATCATGGTAGGTAGAATAAAGGAGTTTGATGAAATGTAATTGGGGGAGTTAGAATTGATAAAGGAGAGAACAGGTACTAAATTCGATAGGCAATGTATAGATATTAAAGATAGAGAGGATATTAAAGAAAATTTATATAGCGGAGAAGAAAATTTGAAATTAAAAGAAGATAATAAGTGTGATATATTTACTACTATAGTTAGAATAAAAGGGTGTAATTGCAACGTAGTGCCAGTAAAGAGCTCTAAGCCACTAGATAAAAGCCTGTGGCTTGAATGCTCAAAAGTTTTAGCTAGAATACATGTTGGGGCACCTATAAAAATTGGAGATATAATTTGCAAGAATATACTAAATACGAAGGTGGATATAATTTGCACTAAAAATGTTAATAAAATTACAAAATAATTTCAAATTTACCTTTATTATTTTTAATATCTTGGTTATAATAAATAGTGGAAATATATTTAGTATATATGTAAATTTAGCATTAGAAAAAAATATATATTTAATTAAAAATTAACTGATGAAGAGGTTAGTAGCTTTAAAATGATTTAAGAGAGTCAGTGTCTTGGTGTAAGCTGATATCATAATATTGTGAATCCACCTTGGAAGTACTGATAAAACAGTTCGGTAATACCGTTATAAATTAGAGAGAATTAGCATTAATTTGTTAATTAAATAGGGTGGCAACACGGAGTCTTTCGTCCCTTTAGGGTACGTAAAGGCTCTTTTTATATTATAGGAAACTATATAGATGATTAGGGAGGATTTATAAAATATGTTAGATTTAAAAAGAATAAGAAACAATCCAGAGGAAGTAAAAAAACAACTTTCAAATAGAGGAGAAGATTTCGATCCAGCGACTATCGATGAAGTAATAGCTTTAGATGAGAAGAGAAGAAAAATCCTAGTTGAAGTAGAAGCTTTAAAGAATAAAAGAAATCAAGATTCAGCTCAGATAGCTAAAATGAAAAGAAATGGTGAAAATGCAGATGATTTAGTTGCTGAGATGAAGCATGTATCAGATAACATAAAACAGTATGATACTGAATTATCAGAATTAAATGGAAAGATAGAGTACATAATGCTTAGGATACCTAATATTCCTAATCCTGCAGTTCCAGAAGGAAAATCAGATGAAGATAATGTAGAAATTAGAAAATGGTCAGAGCCTACTAAGTTTGACTTTAAACCTAAAGCTCATTGGGATATAGGTACAGATCTTGATATACTTGACTTTGAAAGAGGTGGAAAGGTATCAGGTTCTAGATTTACATTTTACAAGGGGTTAGGAGCTAAACTTGAAAGAGCTATAATAACTTATTATTTGGATTTTCATACAGAAAAGCATGGATATACAGAAATATTACCCCCTTATATGGTAAATAGGACTAGTATGACTGGTACAGGTCAGCTTCCTAAATTTGAAGAGGATGCTTTTAGAATATCAAATAATGATTACTTTTTAATTCCAACTGCAGAAGTACCAGTAACTAATTTTCATAGAGATGAGGTTTTAAAAGGAGAAAATTTGCCATTGAAATATGTTGCATATAGTGCATGCTTTAGAGCAGAAGCAGGATCAGCAGGAAGAGATACAAGAGGAATAATAAGACAACATCAATTTAATAAAGTTGAAATGGTTAAATTCACAAAACCTGAAGAATCTTATGATGAGCTTGAAAAGCTTACTAATGATGCAGAAGATGTACTTAAAGGACTGAAAATTCCATATAGAGTAGTTAGAATATGTAAGGGAGACTTGGGTTTTACTGCAGCACTTAAGTATGATATAGAGGTTTGGATGCCAAGTTACAATAGATATGTAGAAATATCAAGCTGTAGTAATTTTGAGGATTTCCAGGCAAGACGTGCTAATATAAAATATAAGGAAACTCCAAAAGACAAACCAAGGTATGTACATACTTTAAATGGATCAGGAGTTGCTATAGGTAGAACAGTTGCAGCTATCTTAGAAAACTATCAGCAAGAAGATGGAAGTGTTATAATTCCTGAAATATTAAGACCATATATGGGTGGAAAAGAAGTAATAAAATAAAATTATCTTATAAAATACAATATCTTTAAAATAAGATATTGTGAGAGTATTTTGGGTATATTGAGAGATATAATGAAATAGTTCATTATATCTCCTTTAGTATACTAAATACAGAGAAAATCACATGAATTATCAGGCTTATTTTAGATAAAAAGTAGTTATATTGAATTTTTTATATAAAAATTCAATATAAAAGATAAAAAAATGTTGACATATATGTAGACTGTTGTTATAATAATACTTGTCATGTTGGTCTAGGAAAGATGGTCGAGTTGGTTTAAGGCACCGGTCTTGAAAACCGGCGTACGGGTGACCGTACCAAGGGTTCGAATCCCTTTCTTTCCGCCATATAATAATTATATTTAAACGTAGGGCATGGAGAAATACTCAAGTGGCTGAAGAGGCGCCCCTGCTAAGGGCGTAGATCGGGTAACCGGTGCGAGGGTTCAAATCCCTCTTTCTCCGCCATTATACTTTTAATAATGGCTTAAATATAGTTACTTAAGGAAGTTATTCATTAAAATGGTTACTTCTTTTTTTATTTACTAGGATAGGTATATAAATTTTAACTTGATATAGTAAATAGCCTTGATTTTAATTGGTATTTGTGTTAATATAACACTGTTAATTTGCGTCAGTAGCTCAGTTGGATAGAGCAGTTGGCTACGAACCAGCGTGCCGGGGGTTCGACTCCTCTCTGACGCACCATAATCCATTCCAAACACTGACTTCCAGTGTTTTTTATTTTATCTAAAATCAGATAATTGTCCCCATTTTGTCCCCAAAGTTTTCAATGGGGCATTTTATTTCACATTAAATATAGAATTTATCTTATCAATTGCTTTAAATTTTTCAGGTGGCATTACGTGAGTATAAATATTAGCGGTTATGTTTATATTGCTGTGACCTAATAACATTTGAACTGTTTTAAGCGGTACATTATTTTCAAATAGACGTGTAGCGAAAGTATGTCTTAAGCTATGAAATTTTTTATATGGTATATTATTATTTTTTAATACTCTCTCATAGGAACGTCTTAAATTACGTGGATCTATAGGTAAACCTAGTTCGGTACAAAATACATAATCATTTTTTGTATAGGCCGGACCCGCTTTAATCTTCTCCTCTTTTTGCTGTAATTGATGTTTTTCTAATATTGGTATAAGATTTTCAGGAAAAGGAATAGTCCTAATGCTATTTTTAGTCTTAGGAGTTTGTTCTATAAGGTGATAGTTTCTTTTAGTACCTTCAATAAGAGTAACACCTTTTATAGCTCTTTTGACTGATAAAGTACAATTCTCAAAGTCTATATCACTCCATTTTAAGCCTAATATTTCACCTTCACGTAGGCCGGTACCTAAATCTAGAAGAAACAAAGCTTTTAATCTATGATCCTGTACTGCATTTATAAATTGATTTTGCTCATCTACTGTGAATACGGTTATATCATCTTTTTTATTTTCATTTACTGAATTGCTTTCAGGAATAGTGATGGATTTTCCAATACAATAGTTTCTTACTATGTATCCTTCATCAATACAGTAATTAAAAAAAGATTTAAGCAGCTTATCTAAGTTTTTTATTATACTGGTGCTCTTACCGCTATTAAATAAATCATTATAATAACGCTGTATATCAAGTGATTTAAGTTCTTTTAACTTTACAGGATATAATGGTGAAGATTTTATATAAATCCTATAAACACCCTCATATCGTTCAAATGTAGATGGTTTGACGGTATTCTTAATTTTTTCAAATAGCCATAGTTTACATACATTGCCCAGGGTAAGTTTATCATAATCATTTGAAAGCCCGCTATTTAAGCCATTCTTATATTCTTGCAGTTTATCCTCAGCATCTTTTTTAGATTTGCCATAAAATGTTTTCCTAATTCTATTTCCATCAGAATCTCTTCCTAGATCTACACGAAGTCTATAATACTTTTTACCATTTCTAATACAGTTAGTTTTAGTGGCCATGGTTTTACCCCTTTCCTATTACTTTAAAATTTGTGCGTCCGAAATTCGGACATACAAAATTATGCCAGTGTTTCTGGATTGCGTAGTTACTATCAGATATCATAAAGTAACTACACATCTAAAGTATTAAAATCAATATCCAGGTCATTATATATTCCAACTTTTATTTTATCTGTAAATGAATAAGTCTCAGGAGCGGCATAATACATTGTATCATCCAATCTGGTTTCAAAATTAATTTGCACCGTTTATGGAAATAATATCCACATTAGTGGATATATAATGATTTTTTCTCAGATACATTCATGTTACTAGGTGTTACACATTAGTAAAACTTAAGTATCTTATCTTTAAGTAAGAAATCTATAACATAATGAATATTATTTACCTAGTTTAAATTGAATGGTTCATTTATTCCACTATTACTTCAAGTACAGTACCAATAATATTGTACTTATGGTGTGTGTCAAATTTGACACAGAGGGATTAAATTTTATCCTCCTTTATGTCGCTTGAAATTACAAGCAGGGTGCCATAAATTTACGGCAGGGGTTTTAAGTATTTATGCACAAAGAATATTTTAAAGTTAGTTAATATAATATTCGTCAGTTAAGATTAAAAATTCCTTTTAAATTAGAAGATTAGATTATAAGTGGATTTCAGATTGAGGATAATTAAATATAAATTTAAAATCACATATAATCTAAAAAGATTAATCTTTATTTTTAGTTAAATTTTGGAAAAAGAAAAAAGTTTACTTAAATCCATACATATATTTCCAATTGACATAGAGATCGCACTGTGTTTTTCTTCAGTTTTTTGAATTTTTTTATTTTTTTCAGTAGTACTCATTTTATAGGAGCTGTTTATAAATTTTTCTGGAGTAATATCACTAACATTAAATGAGAGAAGTTCAATAAATTCAGTTATATCTTTTAACAATTTATTAATTAATTCAAGACCTAATTCATTGGTATCTCCAGCTAATTGATAAGTCCTTGCATATGTGCTAATGTCCTGTTTTAATGTATTTAAAATATTTATTATTTTTTCTCCTTGCAGCGAGTTTTTTTCACTTTCATGCATTTCAATATTTATTGTAGGTTTAATTAAATCGTTTGTATTAACATTCAATTCTTTAGATATATTATTTAATACTTCTAGACTTGGATTAGTATTCATGTTTTTTTCTAAGTAAGATATATATTGTCCCGTTTTTCCTATTCTTCTTCCTAGTTCTCGTTGACTAATTCCAATTTGGGTTCTAAATTTTTTAATATTATCTCCTAACATAGTTTCACTCCTTCTTTATATTATTATGATATAGAAAATGGTATTTGTCAAAATAATTTTAAATTCAACTATTGACAAATGATATTTTATATTGTAATATAATAACAACAAATGCCATTTTGCATAATTGGAGGTGAAATTTAAGATGGGCTTAAAAATTAAACTTAAAAGAATAGAGAGGGGAATTAAACAATATGAACTAGCCAATAAAGTTGGTATCTCAAGATATTATATGCAGTTGTTGGAAAAAGGAAAAGCTAAAAATCCAAGTATTGCAGTAATGAAAGCGATAAGTAAAGAACTTGATATGCCAGTACAAGATCTATTTTTTAATGATGAGGAGGAATAAATTTGGACCAGAATAAGCCAGTAACATTAGATAGCCGAGAAGTAGCAAAGATGGTTGACAAAGATCACCATAAATTATTAAGGGATATAAGAGAATATATTTCACAAATGAAAGAAGCAAATGAGGACAATCCAAAAATGGATACTCCTCTAAACCCGGATGAATACTTTATTGAAAGCACTTATATTAATTCTCAAAATAAAGAGCAACCTTGTTATGAAATAACTAAAATGGGATGTGATTTTATAGCTCATAAAATGAGAGGAGTTAAGGGAACCGCATTTACAGCACTTTATATTAGGAGATTCTATGAAATGCAAAATCCCCAAATACAATTAAAAAAATATAGTTATATGATAGAGGATCCGGCTGAAAGGGCAAGAGTTTGGGCAAATGAGTTTGAAGAAAAGAAAAAAATTGAAGCTGAAAGTAAAGGAAAAGATGAAGTAATAGAACATAAAGAAAATGTAATTATAAATCTTGTAGATGAAGTGTCGTTAGCTCAGAAAAGGCAAGTATTAAATAGAGTTGTTAGATATAAAGGTGCTAACTTTCAAAAAAGATGGAGAGAGTTATATAAACAATTTGAAATGAAGTACCATATAAATCTAAACATAAGACTAGATCACTATAACAGAGAGCATAAGCCTAAGCTTAGAAATAAGTTAGATTACATAGATAAAGTAATGGGTAAAATACCAGAAATTTATGAAATTGCATGTAAAATTTATGAAAATGATATTAAAGAATTAGTTCAGCAAATGTATGAACTTAATAGCAGTAAAAAGATCAGCTAGAGAAGGGGATTGGGAGAATAAGAGTATTGGCAATACAAAGTTATATTTTTAATAGAAATACCTTTAAATCAATTAAAGATGGTACATATGTTTATTGTGTTAAAAGTGGCCAAGGTTACTATTAAAAATTGTTAAAAGTGCCTAAAGAAAAATGAAAATTTTATTCAACAAAATTAGAAGTTATTTTCAATAAATTTTAAAGAAATATTCAAAAAAAGTCAGTAATTTTTTCAACCTGGGATGGGGTTATAATGTTCTTGTAGAAAGCAGAAATCAAAACTTATAATGCCTTTGTTGTTAGGAGGAGAGAGGTTATGGCAGAACATAAGTACAAAATTTTAGATAGTCAACCAAGTAAATGTAAAACAATGACAGTAAAAGATATTTGCAGAGAATATGATATAGGGGTAAATAAGGCATATTCTCTTGCTCACATGCAAGGCGCTCCTGTTATTTACAATGGGAACAGGATACTATTTATACGCAGCAAGGTTGATGAATGGATTTGTAGCATGATTGGGGAAAAGTTTTAAATGATAAGGGCTTGAGTGGGTGATTACATGCTAAGGAAAAAGACGAATTTTCAGAGCTTTCAGAGCAGTAAAGGTGGTAGAATGATACCATTATATTTTGATATGTTCGATAGTGAAGCGTGGCAAAGTTTGAGTGCTAATGCTATCAAACTATATTTACATATGCTCAGAAAATATGCAGCTAAATATGTGAAAGGTGAATTGCTTCGTTGTAATAAAGATAATATATCAATGCCTAGATCAGAATACTTAAAGTTTATGGCAAAAAATACGTTTGAGAAGTGTGTTGATGAATTAATTGATTACGGCTTTATAAGAATTGTAGAGTATAAACCTATGGCAGGAAGTAGAAAGGTTATAATATATGGGTTTAATGATATGTGGAAGAAGTATGGAACAGATAAATTTCATGTTAAAGAAGAATGGAAGCGAGCAAAACACAGAAGTTATATATAAAAATAAAAAGAGAGGTCAAAAACTGACCACGACCGAGGGCAGAAACTAGCCACGAAACCTAAATTTTAGATATTTTCGAGGTCAAAAATTGACCACGGGAAAAAATATGCTAATCATAGTAATATCAACAATTTGAATCTTATTTTACACTTCAAGAGTTATTTATAATTTCGAGGTCAAAAACTAGCCACCTTATATATATATACCATATACTTACTTAAAAACATAAACTTTTATAGAAACAGCGGAGGATAACTTTAATGTATGAAAGAAGGAATAATAGTTGGAAAATTTTAAATATTCGATAAACAATATCTCATCACAGATATTTCACATAAAGAAAATTAATTCTGAACTTAAAGGATTATTAGAAGAAAGTAAAAAATGCTGGAAAGAACTAAAAAGTACCCCTAATGGTCTACCAAATGATTTAAAACATGTTGTTGATAATTTGTTTATGATAGCTTTTAAAGATTCTGCAGTTAAGGACAAACATATAAATAAGTTTACATATATGCTTAAAGCACTAAACCCAGAGGATAAAGCTAAAATTAGAGACATTAAGCAGATAGGAGTTGAGGTTCAAAGATTAAATGATAAAGATACCGTTATTGCTAAAGCTGTTTTAACAATAATAAAAGAGTTTAAGGTTGTTTTTTATAAAGAACTAGAAAGAAGATCCAAAGAGTAGGAAAACAATGGGAAAATTATACTACTTATATCTTAAGCAGCAATGTTTTAATTAAAAGGAGGAAGATAAAATGATAGAAAAACTACTGAAAATTTTAAGGATACTAAAAAACAAGAATAATGAGGATATGCAAGTTTGCCAAAGAAGTTGTGGAGCAAAAGATTCAAACTATGTTAGGGGTTACATAGATGCTTTAAAACAGCAAAATGAGCTTTTAGACAAACAAATAGCAATTTTTGAGGAAGAGTGAGAATTCCAATACTGGATTAAAAGATGCAGGTAATATGTGTAGTTACTGCTTAAACTTTCACAGTAACTACATAACTAAATTTGTCATAGGAGGTAAAATCAATGAATGATGATAGTATAAATTATGTATTAGACAACTATAAAGGGGTTAGAAGAGATAGAGCTTTAAAGATCATATCAGGCCAGTTGAAAGAAACTGATTTAGAGTTTAAACAGTATGTTAAGAATGAACTTGTTAGAGACAGAAAGACAATAATAGAGCAATATAAAAATATAGAAGGATTGCATGAAGTTAGGAAAGCATGTGAAAGAGAATATAAATATTATGAAAAAATCAATGATGTTGTAAATAAAGCCGAATTTCAGCTTAATATATCAGAGGTAGATAAGCTTGCTAAAGAAATTTTAAGAATTATAGCAACTTTAGGTGAACACTTTATAGATGTACTAAGTTTAAATATTTTAGAGGAACATGATGTATGCCAGTTACTAAATATAAATTGGAAAATATTTAAAAATAACAAGCAAGCATATATAAAACAGTTTGGGGAAAAAGATAAGTTAGTTTATAAGGTTATTAGTGTTATGGGACCAGAGTATAGATATAGAAAAGGCAGAATGAAAGAAATATATGACTGTCCTAAATATGAGATGCCTGTATATTGGGCTATGAATGAACGTATAATGCAGGAAGTAGATAACAATAAAGAATTAAAAAAGCTTGCTGATGAAGCATTTGAAAAGTTATTCCCAGATGTAAAAACTTACAGAGTAGTTAAAGATTTAGAGGGAAACGTAATAAAAGTTGTTGAAGAAACAGAAAAAAGTAGTAGCGAAAGTAATTAAAGAAAAAGTGGATATCACAAAAAAACCATAGCTAAAATATTATTACTTATAAGGAATTAGGCTTAAATTCTAAAGTAAGAAAAGCATAGGACATATAGGGGCAATAAGGGATAGATTTTACATTGAATGATGAATTATATCTAAAATGTATAAACATGGCTTAAAATTGATATATGAGAGATTTAATACTAAAGTGCATATTTGAAACTAAATTTAAATTCACGATTAGAATTAGAAGTAAAAAATTAAATTATATTCATATACTGTAAGCCTAGTAGAATGAATGGTTAGATGGGTATTTCATAATATAGGTTAATTAAGTTAAATTAATATTCAGAAAAGTTAATTCCTTATAAAAGTAATAAATACTATAATAGTTTATTTTTCTATAAAGTATCATATCAATAAATAAATTATTCCAAAATGTATAAAAGTATGGAAGTACAGAAGCATAAAAGTATAAATTGGAGATGACAATGTGAATAAAGAAGAGTTTTTAAAATTAAATATTGAGGATAGAGTGAAATATTTTAATGAAAAGATTAAAGAAGTGGGCTCTTATAATAAAGTTTGTAAAGAGCTTAATATTAGTACATGTCAGTCTGGAATTTTAAAAAAACATGGATGGATACGTTCAGGAGATAAATTCATATATGATAAAAATTCAGATAAAAACAACAACGTAAATATAGATGGAAAAGTAATACCAGTGCAGAAAACATTATTTGATACATCAGAAGATCTGAGGGGTTATCAGGGTAATGCAAAAGATACTGGAGAGATTGAAAAGCATACAAATATGGAACGAGAAGACAATAAAATTAGCGATAAAGTAAAAAGACATATGTATCCTACAAATAATAAAAATGATGGTCTTCAGCGTATATGGCCGGATAATAGGCAGTCAATGGAAGTAGAAGCTAATGTTTTAACAAATAATATAGATAAATCAGTAAACCAACAAAAAGTTACTCCAAAACTTGAAATATCTAAAGAAGAGGAGTTATCATATGACACTAATAAGAACGGTATAAAACAAGTAAATGATGATATATATGATTCAGACAATGCAACTAAGAAACTAGGAAGGCCTTCAAAACCTGGTAGAAAAAAATACAGCTTAAATCTTAATATAGCAGATTTCAAGCAACTTCAAATCTATTGTATTCTAAATGATGTAAGTCCCAGTGACATAATAAATAATTTCATTAAAGATTTTTTGAAAACTGTAAATCAACACAAGTAAAACCTTCAGATGTGAATGATTTTCCTATCCCAATAAACAATGTAGGGCTAAAGAGGTAAGACATTTATCTGCTGAAGAAAAACTTAAATTGCATTATGAAATAAAAATATGTTAAATCATCAATTTCAAGGTGTTAAGATATTTTGTGATATTATATGTATAAGAATCAATTACCATTTTAGAAAATAAAAGTAAATATATAAATTAGGAGGTATCAACAATGAAGGATAAAACTAATTTCAGCCATTATGACGGAAAGGTATTTAATGCTGAAAACTTTAAATATATAAATGATCCAATAGCAGTTATAGTTGATAGTATTGCTATCTTAGTAGGAGATTATGAACCAGCTAGAAAACAAGCGGCTATGCTATTACTTAAGGCACTATTAAAAGATAAATTTTTAAAAGATTTATTAAAAGACATTCAAAATGAAAAGGCTGAAAGAGCTAAAAAGAGTTGTGAAGCTTAAGCTACAGGGAGATTAACAGGAGGTGAGCCTATTGAAATCAAAATGGAATGATATAAAAGATAAATTAATATTGATACAAGGTTGGGCTAGAGATGGGCTTACAGATGAGCAAATTGCAAATAATCTAGGAATAGGTACAACTACACTATACAAATGGAAAAATCAGCATAAGGAGTTCCAGGAGGCCTTAAAAAAAGGCAAAGAGGTTGCTGACCGAGAGGTAGAGAATGCATTGTATAAATCAGCACTTGGATTTAAATATAAAGAGCAAGTTGTAACTAATAAAGGTGACGTAGTTGAAGTAGAGAGATATGAAAAGCCTAATACTACGGCCGCTATATTCTGGCTTAAAAACCGTAAGCCAGCTCAATGGAGAGATAGGCAGGAGATAGATCAGAAATGTAATTTAGGTGTGCAGATTATAGATGATATTCCTGATAATTAGAAGAGTACAATATAACATTTTATTTAAAAAATAATATGTTAAAAAGATGGTGATTTAATATTGTCATCTTTTTTAGTTTATTGAAGGAAAGAGGAAAATAGTATTATTTGTGCAAAAAGGATAATTTAACATAAATTTAGTATTTATTTTACTATAATATAGATATAAGATGATGGTTAGGAGGAATTAATATGAAATGTAAAGCTTGTGGATATGAACATGAAGGTCATTATACAGAAGACAATAAATATGTAACTACTAAAGGAGATAAACCTTTTATAGAAGTTTCACAGAATATAGCCGTAAAAGAAAAAGATAAATTTAATAATACGAAGGAAATACTATCAACAAAATTATATGCTTGCCCTAATTGTGGTACGGTTAAAATGGAAGAGGATCAGATGTGTGATGGGGAAAAAGTACATATTTATAAATTTTAATATGTATAAAAACGCTCTTATATATTAGCTAAAACAGGGGGAATAATAGAACATGGAAGTTTATTTTAGTGTTAATAATAGAGAAAAATTATTAAGAGGAGACATAAAAGATTTTTTAGTAGAATATAAACATAAAAATACAAAGTATGGTTCAATATATCAAATATATTTAAAAGGATTAAATCTCAAAAACATAGAACTTCGTAATTTAAAAAGTGATACTGTTTTGCCAGAACCTATGAAATTTTTAGAAGACTTATATTTGAAAAATAAAGAATTTAGATTTGTTATAATCAATAAAAATCTTGTGTTAGAAGAAAGTAACTTTATTGCTACTTTCAAAGAGTTTAGAATAAGTAATAATTTATTATTTGCAATTGTAAGAAAAAAATATAAAGAAAACTTAACTTTATAGAATATATGTAGAGGGTATCTAAAAAGATACTCTTATTTTTTGCACTAAAACGAGATGTATAAGAGACTTAATATTAAAAGATAGTTGATTACTAATATAAGAAAAAGCAGTTATATGTCAATCTGATACTATGAATTTTAAAAAAGTGTGCAACGAATTATAAAACTGCACCCAAAATATATATGAATTACAATATATGTAAAGGAGCGTACTTAAAGAGAGGTAGAAACTATGGTAGATGTAAATAAAGATTTAGTTAAGATAGATTACCTTCAAGGCATGAAGTATAAAGATATAGCAAGTAAGTTTGGCGTTTCTATAGATACTGTAAAGTCATGGGTAAAAAGGTATGGATGGTCCAAAGAAAGACAAAAATTTAAAAAAATGAGTGCACACAAAGAAGCAAAAAAAGTAGAAAATAAGTGCACACAAAACAAAAAAGTGTCAAGTTCTAAAAAAGAGGGTCCAGAGAATAAAAAAAGAGTGCAGAAAGGAAAAGTTGAATTAGATGATTACGAACCTACTCCATATATTGAAAATAAAGAGCTAAATGATAAGCAGAAACTATTTTGTGTGTATTACATAAAATGTTTTAATGCTACAAAAGCTTACCAGAAGGCATATGGATGTGATTATATGTCGGCAGCATCTAACGGACCAAGGTTGATGGGTAATGATAGGATAAGAGCAGAAATAGAGCGTTTAAAGGCAGATAAGTTTAAAGGAGCAATGCTTTCACCTATGGATATACTGCAAAAATATATAGATATAGCATTTTCAGATATAACTGATTATGCTGATTTTGGAAATGCAGAGTATAAGGCTAAAAATAAAGATGGAAAGGAAGAAATGCACACATATAGCTTTGTTAATTTTAAGAACTCGAATGAGGTTGATGGGACAATTATAAGTGAGATAAAACAAGGAAAAGACGGAATAAGTCTAAAATTAGAAAGCAAAAAATGGGCACTTGATTTTCTAGCAAAGCATATAGGTTTATTAGACATACCAACACAAGAAAAGCTTAAAAATGAACAAAAGAAAATGGAGATTGCGGAAAAGCAGGCAGATAATTTAGACGACGATATAGAATATGCTGTGGAGGGTGGCATGAATGAAGATTATGAAGAAGGTTAAATAAGTTTTGAATTCGTAATTTTTGGGGGTACCTAATTATTTTAGTGACTAGATTTTTTGAGTTATAATAAGATTGAAAACTAAAAATTAGATTCCAATCTTATTATTTTAAAAATAGAGTTTAAAACTGTAGAATTAATTTTAAATAGTACCACTTAGGTATGAAGATTTTTACAAGGCTGGAACATTAATAATTGCATGAGCTAACCTTTTTTCTAACATATTTTTGATAGTTTTTATATTGTTGAAGTAAGTTTCTACAGACCAAAATGTAACAATGTCATTTTTGATAATATCATAACAATTTTCAAGGTTTTCTAATACTTTATAAAATACTATTAACTCTTCGAGAGTTATTCCAAAGCTACTTCGAGGAATGCCAACCTTTGACATGTCATTTTCTTCCCAACCATTGTCTTCTTTTAATTTTCTGCTAGAATCTTCTATATATTCATTTAATTCATGTAAGTAATCTCTATTTGCTTCTACTTTTTTTATAAGGCTATTAAATATGCCGGTATCTATTTGTTTTGGCATACAAATACTATTTTTATTTGCGTAACTTAATAGTCTGGTTAGATTATCCATTACATCAGTAGGATGTTGAAATTCTATGCAATTACTTATTTCTATGTATGCTTTAATTCTACTTAGATCAATTAGATGCCTTAAATCTACTAAATATTTGTTATTCACTATCAAATCTCCTTGCTATATATGATGTATAAAGTAAAAAATTTTTGTAATAACTACAGTATATAAAATTATGAATAATACAGTCTATAGTTTTTTACAATTTATTTCTGATTTTATAAGTAGGGTTTTTGCCTAAATTCTAATTCTGTGAGAAAACCTGAACTAGATTACAATATATAGAGGAATATTTATTGTAATACTCATAGGATATTATTTAATGGGAGGTAATGCATTGAAAAATCAGCTCTATAAGGAAAAGGCATATGAATTTAACATTGTAAGAGAATGTGAAATTTTATCCATAAGTTGTAAAAAAATTATGAAGGCAATAGATAATACCGATTTAGAGTTAATGTCAACATCTTTTAATTTTATAGTAAGTAGTTGTAACCAAATTAGAAGGACTAAGGCACCGCTAAAATATGTACAGATATATAAGGATATAAGAAGAGTGTGCAACTTGTTGATGAAAATATACCACAATATATTTCATAGGTTTATAGATGAAATATGGGTAAATAAATATAATGAGAAAATTTCTGAAGTTGCTGAATTGTTAAAAATACCATTAAGTAAAATAGAAAATGTTAATATCTAAAAAGAAGAATAGACGGGTAAGGATTTAAAAGTATGTTTATATAAATTAAGCATTTCAATATATTGTTAGGAGGATAAAAGTATTATGGAATATGATGCAAAAAAGGAAGCTAAAAAATGTGAAGATATGTTAATAGAAGCAATAAATAAACGTGGTGATAGTTTAAAAAATATTAGTGAAGAATTAAAAGTTATAGCCGAGAAGAGAGCGTGAATTTTTCTATAATATAAAATATTTCTAATAAAAATAGCTTTCTATGATATCTCATTTATCGTAGAAAGTTATTTTGTTTATTTAAGTGTAGCATGAGATATTTTTAAATATCGTCCATTTTGTACAGATATATATTTATCACCACTAAAGTTATCATTTGATACTATTCCATTTACAGTGTGCCTACTATTGGTGGCTACTTCTACATACCCATCACCAGGTGAATTTACTTTATATTCTCCTGGTTGTATATCAGTTCCTACTTTATACATTCCTTCTTTTATAAAATCATCCTTTTTGGACTGTTCTGATTTAGCAAGTGTTGCAGTGGCACCCTTACTAGAATTTATATCGCTTGTAGATGTTTGCACTGTATTTGATTTATTTGAGCTTACATTTTGATTTGAATTTTTGTATGAATTATTTAATGTATAAATTCCAAGGGCAAACAATATAACTCCAATTATAGCTAATCCTGCCGATGCTTGTTTACGAGTTTGTTTAACATTACGACTAGTATCATCCTTACTAAGATTACCATAAGAAATGTTCTTTTTAAGTCCTTGTTTCCAATGAGCTATTATATACGGTATTAGAACAAATACGCATATTGAAGTAATCATTCCTAAAATATTTACTTTTAAATTATTTATCTAAGTTTATAATTTCATGGTACCAAGGAGTTTCTCCAATAGCATCCATTTTATTTTCGTCAATATTGTCCCAGTTTACTTTATCTAATTCGGATTTATCAAAATCCTGCATATATACTTTATCATTAGAAGTGTTACCGTATTTATCAGTTAAATCAGCGGTTATCATTACACCAATTTTATTACATTTCTTATATTCTGGTCTTTGCCTTGCTTCATTTAGCATTAAATAAGTTTCATATGAAATTCTGCTTCTGGTATCTGCTTGACATTTATTTTTAATTAATATATATCCTGTAGAATCTGTAGAGTCTTCTATTTGTATAGCATTGTCTTTTAATTTATCTCTTAGATCAGCTTGAAGATTAGCATTATCAACTTTCTTTACCTCTTGTTTAGTAGTATTTTGTGCTGGTTGGGAAGCTGATTCCACGTTTTTATGTGGACTATTTACTGTAAGAAATCCTACAGTAACTAATATTACTCCAACTATATAAATCCCTATTGATTTTTGACTAGATGTTTTTTTATATTCATTATTATAGTTATATTTTAACTGTTCCCCACTTGTATTGCTATCAGAAAAATTTCTTTTATGAAGTTGTTTCCAATGAACTATTACATATGGTAGCAAAACAAATACTAAAACATACCCAATAAATATAGCAAAACCATTATTATAATCTTTCAATACATTATATTCAACTGAAAAAAGAAACAAATAAAGCAAAGATACTATTACTCTTACAGCCTTTTTATATCTACTATTTACCCACATCAGTACAACACCAACTGGTATAAATATTGCGAACATTAACCACATAAGCCAATCTTTTTGATAAAACTTATTATTCATAATATTATCCCCTTACTTTTTATTTTATTATAGCATGATTTACCTTAAATACCACACTTTGGCGGGGAAATCTTAACTGTAATAAAATGTAAATAGAGGAGGTGTAAAAAATTGTCATTACAAGATTTAACATATGAAATTGGATACAATGTTGACACAAGTGGTCTTTCAAAATCACTAGACATATTAAATAGTTTTGAAACAAATTTAGTAGGTAAAGCTAAAGAAGTTGAATCAATGTTTAGCAATATCGGGAAAGCAAGCTCCTCTATAACTGAATTGTCTAAAGTCACAAGTGGCTTAAATGTAGATGGTTTAAGCAGTAGTTTAAAAAATTCTGTAGGCAGCTCAAACGAATTAAATTTATCTACAGAAAGACAACAAAGGCTGGAAAAACTAGTTGATGATTATGTAGATGAGTATAATACAAAACTTGAAAAAAGTTCCGATTTAACAGAACAATGGAACAACAGAACAGTAGAATTAAATAAACCTTTAAGTCAATATGCTGAAGAACAACAAAAAATAGATGATGAAATAAACCAGTCAATAAATAAAACAGATGATTTAGCTAGTTCCGTAAATAAAGTATCAGAAAATACAAGCAAAGCTAAAGATAAAACAGATGAACTAAAAAATTCTCTTGGTGCTGTAAATAAAGTTTCTGGTGGAATTGGAAATATGCTAGGGGCTTTTGGATTTATAGGCATAGGATATGGTGTAGCTTCTGGAATAAAAGGTGCTATTGGTGCTTTTACGGAATTCCAGCAAGAGATGGCAAACGTCCATGCAACTTTGGGAGATGTAACAAATAATGACTTAACTGCTTTATCTAACAAGGCTATCGAAATAAGCAATAATTACGGGATAAGTTCAGCTCAAATTTCTCAAGGTGAGGATGAATTAGCATCACATGGACTTAATGCTAAACAAATAATGGACACAATTCAACCATCTACACTTTTAGCTGTAGCTGGAAATATAAAAATGAAGGACTCAACATTAGATGTTTCGTCGGCTTTAAGGAACTTTAATTTAGATATGAGTCAAGCTGGACACGTGGCCGATACTTATGCTGCTGCCGCGGCTTCTACTGCCGCAGCTATGCCAGATATGGCACAAGCATTAAAAAACGTGGCACCTATAGCCGGAGAAGTTGGGTATAGCATTGAAGAAACAGCAGCAGACATAGGAGCATTAGCAGACAAAGGCATTAAAGGCGGGATTGCCGGCACAGATTTAAAAATTATGATTGAAAGATTAATTTCCCCAGTAGGAAAAGGAGCGGAATTAATTAAAGAATTAGGGTTTAATGCTATTGACCCTACTACCGGCAAGTTAAAAAGTATGTCAACTGTAATCAGAGATTTAAATAAAGCGTTTGAAAGCCATGGACTTACTACTGCACCAGAAAAGAATTCAGCTTTATCTATAATTTTTGGAAAAGAAGCTTTGCCAGGTACAGCGGCTATTTTCGGAACAGCACCAGACCAGTTAGACAAATTAACTAAAAGCCTTGAAAATTCAAAAGGTGCTGCACAAAAAATGGCTGATACTATGAATGATACTCTGCAAGGCTCTTTAAATAAATTAAAATCAAAAATAGATAATGTATTTATAACAGACATAAGTAAAACTACTTTAGGAAAATCCATGAAAAATTTTATTGACAGTGTTAATACAAATATGCCTACTATTGAAAATAATTTAGCGTGGGTCTTAAATGGTGCTTTAAAAATCGGAAGTGGGATAAAGCAAAATTGGGGGCCAATATCAGATACCGTTTTAGAAGTTGGACTTTCGTTTCTTACATTAAAAGGCATATTGACAGTTGCAAAATTCGCAGAAAGCATAAGCGTGCTTGGTAAACTCTCAGCTCCAATTTTATTAATTTCCATGTCAGTAGGAGCAGCTGCAACTGGTTTTAAAGATATAAAAGAAGGTAATAAAGGATTAGGAGCTTTAATGCTTGGCACTGCGGCCGGATTAGATGCAATGGCTGCGGCATTATTACTTACTGATATGTCTTTGGGTCCTGTAATATTAGTTGGCGTTGCTGTAGCAGCATTAGCAACTGGCATTATTTATTTTAAATCAAATTGGGCACAAACATGGATTAACATAAAAGAAACTACAATGGAATATGTAAACCCTATTATAGATAAGATTAATGGCCTAATAACACTTTTAGATAAAATACCAGGAGTAAATATAGGAAAAATTTCCGATATAAAAATGAGCTCTGATGACATTAAAATGGCACAAAGTTTAGGAATGTCACCAGATCAAATACAAAAATTAACAGGCAGTGAAAACAAAATACAGTCATTTAAACCAACATCTGGTACTCAGGCACTTACCAATATGGTTAGTAATAATAATAATGTATATAGTTGGTTTCCTAAAACTAAATATGCAAGTGGCACAGATTACGCAACTGGAGGAACAGCACTTGTAGGTGAAAAAGGCCCGGAAATAGTAAATTTGCCTACAGGTTCACAAGTTATTCCAGCACAACAAACAGCTTCAATGCTAAGTAATACAAATTCAAAAATGGGAACTGGTGCGGCAGCTAGTCAAAATGGATTTAACAGTTCTACAAAGAAATTACTTGCAGAAAATAAAGCTATAATTATGGATTATGTAAGTCACCAAACTGTATATGGTCAGAATTCAGTTAAAAATTTTTCAACAGCAGTATTAGATAGAGAACCATTAGCAACTACGGCAACTAATAAAGTATCTACAGACAATAAAAATATAATGAGTAATTTAGCTAATTCAGCTTTAACTTACGGAACTCAAATAGATACAGAGTTAGGCCAAGGCATAAAAGACAGCGAAGGAAGCCTACTTAGTATCGTAGATGATTTAGCAACTAAAGTAGTACAGCAATTTAAAGTAACTTTTGGTATAGCTTCTCCTTCTAAGGTTATGTACAGAATAGGTGATTTTCTAGGTCAAGGACTTATAAATGGTATGCAAGCTAATGATATAAACAGTTTTATAACTAAATGGATAGGAGATACAAGTTCATTAACTCAAAATGGATTAGGAAGTGTTATAGGTCAATTATTACAGCCTATGTTTGTATCAGGTGACAATAAAGGCATCATTAGCATGGTTTACAACTTAGTACATAATGGTTTAGGAAGTTTATTCAGTAGTGGTGGAGCTGTAAGTGGAAATGTTGCTGAATGGTTAACAGCAGCTATAGCTTTAACAGGAGCACCAATGAGTTGGTTGCCAGCATTGGAAATGATAGCAATGGGTGAATCCGGTGGCGATCCTATGAGCATAAATACATACGACATAAACGCACAAGAAGGGCATCCATCCGAAGGACTTATGCAACTAATACAAGAAAACATGGATGATTATCATCTGCCAGGAATGACAGATATATTCAATCCTATAGAAAATGGGGCAGCTTCAATTCGATTAATCGAGCATGATTATGGTTCCCCATGGAATACTCCAGGCGTAAGAAGTGAAATGGCAGGTGGCCCATATATGGGATATGCAGGAGGTACAAGTAATGCTACCCCTGGTATACATTTAGTAGGTGAAAAAGGACCGGAACTTGTTTCTTTTAATGGCGGTGAAAAAGTAACTCCTAATAATCAATTAGCATCTATAAGCCAAAAACCTTATTTTGCCGGTGGCTCAGACGTAAAAGCAGAGATAAGCCCTAATATTTCTTTTAATATATATGAATCTAAAGACCCACGAGCTACAGCACAGGAAGTATATAAAGTTCTTAAACAGCATTTTGGAGACTTATTCGATGAAAAAATGGGAACTCTTAAAATTCAAATGGGATTTAGGTAAGAGGATTAATTATTACAATAAATAGAAATATATTTTAAAATAAATGTATACCAAAACCATTTTTTCTACTCACCATTTTATGCGGGTTTAGAGGCACAAAAAAGTATACCCAAACGTCTTAATTTTTTAAAAGGCATTTTGGTATATACCAAAACGTTACTAAAATGTTGATATGACTGGATTTGGAATTTTCAAAAAAGGGTGCTGTTTAGGGATGTATACAAAATTTCCTTAAACAGCTTTTATATGCAAAATTTTATAATATTCTTATTTTTAAAATTGGATTATATTGGTTGAATGTGTTTCACATATTGTCTAATATATAAGCGTTACTTTTTATAGTTAGCTTGACATATAAATTGTATTTCTATCATCTGCATTTTCTATTTCATCTAAAATATAATTTATCTCTGCTTTTACTTTTGGGGTCGAATTTTAGTCCCCAGAAGCATTGGATATCAATTCTAACTTTTTCTTAACATCATCCCATCTAACCTTAGGCAATCCAGTATTTCCTTTTCTAATTAATCCACATATTTTTGCAGTACATATTAAATTAATAAGTGTAGCTCCTTTATTTGTTGTTACTTTTATTTCTTGACCTTCAAATATTTTTGCCGGTATGCTTTTGCCGATTGGTTATAAAAAACAGATGGAGGAGACAAAGGGACTATAAAATAAATTACTGTAGCCACAATTGGCAACGAAGTTATTAGATGAGGAAAATTTGATAATTATTTAAAGTAATTAAGAGTGTCGTAAGAAGTTGCGACAGAAAATTTGTGCCAGAAATTTATTACAAAAAATTATAATAACGAAAATTTGTCGGAGGAGATAATTTAATTTCAAAATCCAGAATTAATTTAAATACTAGCAGAAAGCGGCAATACTGAATCTAAATGATTTTATCATGCCCAGAAGTGGGCGCAGGCGATTTTATATGGTTTTAGTTTTACTTTGTGGATGAGGTACCTCGCATTTCACGACCCACCTGAAATGTTGTTTAATTGAATTGTTGTATAATTGAAATGAATGGGGGAGATGTATATGAGAAAGACAATAGCAATAGTTGTTATAGTTTTATGTATAATAGCTATAGGAATTGGGGGGTATAAATATAAGGAAAATAAGAATTATCAAAAGGCTTTAATAGAACAAACAAGATTTACAAAGTACTTTAAAACTGTGGGTTCTATTGATGGGACAAAGGTTTCAAATAAAGATTTTATAGATAAATCTATAAGTAGCAGTTCAATTACTAAAAATGATTTGAAACAATCTCATGTAGAGGGTAATAAGTATGTTGTAGCATACAAATTCAAACATAAAGATACTAAGGGCATACATGATGTGGAAGTAGATGCTTATTATTATAAAAAACAAAATGGAGACATATTTTATAAGCATAATAATATGGTATTTAAACAAGATGGAAAGGTTATAGATGCCGATTGGGTTATTTCTATAGCGTTGTACGATTATTATAAGGCTAATTTATCTAGCAGTACGGGTAAGGCTAAAAGCATGATTCAAAATGTAATTAGTCTTAAGAACAAGTATAAAGATTTAGATTTAACTGATTTAAGTAAAGCTGATGCTGATAATGTTATAAACAAGGATGAATTAGCTATAGCTAAGGAAAAAGCTACAGAGGAAGAACAGCAGAGGGAAAGAGCTGAAGAGGAAAAACAACGTGAAAGGAAACAAATTAAAGATAGAATATCAAATTCACAAAATAGCAATGTACAAGTAAATCAAAATAGTAATATAAATACACATCCTACCCAAGCAGAAATTGATGAGTTTAGGAGAATGTGGTATGAAAATCAACTTAAAGATTTAAAAGAGCATGAGGCAAGAAATGCGGCAAATCAGAATAAATAATGTTTTGAAATACTTTACTGTGGAAATATATGTATGAAATATCTATGAGAATATAAAAGGCTAACTAACAAGTAAATAAACTTCGTAGTTAAATTTAAGTAAAATAGGGAAAATCAAATTTAATCCTCCCTATTTTACTTAGAATTCTATGATATGATAGGTATTTTAATTTAGATAATTTCATTTACTGGAGAAGGGTATATGTTTTTTATCATTAATGGTGACAGTTTATTTTAAAATTGGAGCGGGATATAAATAAATGGAATTTTATAGCATAGGAGAGGAATTCCGCTTTTAGCCATGACATTTTTTAAATATTTACTGATTTTTCATAGTTTACGTTACTATTATTTTTACTGTTTTTAAAGTTTTACGAATTTATCTAAAATTGCATGTATCATAATTAAAATGCTTCCGATAATAAATCCCCATTTTATAGATGATTGTATTCCTATATTATTTTTATTAAACAGCTTATTACCCGTAAAGCCAACCATAAAAGACATAATAACATACATTACCATAACTAGATCACTCCTTAGAACAATGCTTTAGGTAGTTGTGTTATAAATTTCTGGTATCCCGCTTTGGTTCTTATTAGATTTAGGCTGTGGTATTGTTTTAAATTTAGAAGATCATCTAGTTCAAAAGGTTTCATTTCATCCGCTAGCTCATTAAACACTTTTTTATCACAACCTTGTAATAACATATAACTTGCACCAGATCCTTTAATCTCACTTTTTAAATCTGGAGTTAGCTGGTCAAGATAATGAGCAGATATAATAATCTTTGTGCCAAATTTACGTAATTGAGATAATACATCCGTGATTACTTCCATAGCTGTTGGAGCTTGATATATTTCATCATAAATTATATTACATCTGCTTGGCTTTTCATGTAATGCACCTCTTAGTTTAGTAGCAAGCATTACTTTACTTGTAAAGAAAGTGGTAAGCACATTTTTAACCATAGTATTATTAAACTTACTCTCTGGCATTTCTATAAGTATTGTTTTCCCTTCTTCCATGGCTTTTACAAAATCAATGTTGTTTTCAGGGATCATATTAAACATGTATTTGCAGTATATATTCTCTTTTAATAGGCTAACCCTGTCCAATATACCATCTATTTCATTGCGTTTGGTTCCAACTACCTCTCTTCTAATAACCTCTTTGGTCTTTCTGTCAGTTTCAGTTTCTACCTTGTCTATGCTCTCAAGAGCCTCAACCATATCTTCAAAATATTTAATGCCATCTTCACTCAAATTTTTATTAACATAGTCAATTAATTCATGTCTATAAGTGTGCTTTTCAAGGCACCTAATAACGTCACCTACTCCAGTTTTATTATGGAGATAAACTATGTTAGCTGCAGCATTTAAAACCCTTCTCATGTTACCTGTTAAGGGTAAACCATCTTTATTCATGGAATTAATTAAAGCTAGTGTCTGCTCTGCTTTCATATTAGCAGTTTCAAATCTATTGAATTCATTCTCCCCCTCGTACTGCACCTCATTAAATGCAAATGCCTGAAAGCACTCTTCTTTAGTTAAATCTAATTCAATAACATCTTTAGGATTCACAGCTTTTTTAACAGCATTACTAAGTTCGCAATTTTTAACATAATCTATAACTATATTAGATTCATGAACCTTATTTGCACATCTGCATAAATTAGCGATAAAATTTGTTTTTCCTGCACCCTGAGGAGCTAATAACATAAGAGCTAAATTAGCAGAATTATATTCCGTAGGCAGGAACGTATTAAAACTTTTACTATTGTATGTGGCAGATCCTAATTCTATATTTCCTTTTTGCAATTCTTCTGGTACATGGCTTTCCAAGACATCAACTTTAGTACTAATCTTATGCCTTTGCAGTAAATCTCTACCTGGTACCTGAATTAAATTATTGCACTCAGCTGTGCTCATTCTATTTGTAGATATTTTACTAAATTTATAACTGCCTATATTGATTTTAGTTTTATCCTTTAGCTTTTTATATTTAAGAGAATTATCCTGAGTTAAAGTTTGGTAGCTTCCCACTACTGCTAAAGCATTATTATGCTCTCTTAATTTATCATTGCTCTTGCTGCATACTACTATTTGAGTATCAATTACTGTAGTAGTTTCTTTCTTATGTGTAAATCTGCTTAAATTATCTAATTTACTGATAGATGTTACTGCAACTTCTGGATGAACCTTTTTAGACCTTTTTTCTTCACCTAAAACTTTGTTGAAAATATCAAAGATACAATCAATAATCTTTATGGATCCAATTAAAATATACTTAGATAAAAAAGTTAAATTTAATTTTTCTTTATCTACAGGTAAATCCTTTTTTACTTTTCTTATTGTTTGATTATATATGCCTTTCCATCTAGCCTGTGATGCTGGAATAAAGTTGTATAATATGTCTACCTTATCTCCTTTTTCCATAATGTCTTTTACATTTAAGATGTTACTAAGAGGTTCATTAGTCTTTTTATTGTATTTAAGGCTTAAAGCATCCTCTTTAGAATAAAATAGTTCGTATTTGTTACCTTCTGGTTCTAAGATATAGTCTACTTGTTTTACTTTAGACCTCTTCCAAACTTCACAGCATTTTTCAACAAATAATTTTTTATATTTCTCAGGGACTACTAGATAAAACTTGCAATCATCTGCGGCTATGCTAATAATAAGTGAAACTTTTTCAGGAAGCTGATAGGTAATTTTTAGACCTGATTTTTTTATATCACTTTGTAATCTTTGATATGGTAATCTGTACATATTAGCTATAGTCAAGGCTATAATCTCTGTATCGTAGTTTCTATTAGAAATCGAGGGTGTTATTTGAAGTGTTACATATTTAGGTTTGATTATTTCAAAGTATTCACTTAATTTTATTGTTTTAGGTTTTGAAAACTTAGAAATGAAATTTATCATAAATATATGCCTCCTATTTAAAATATTGGAGGTTTATCGTTTTATAATCTTATGCATCTTTATAGTGAAGCATTAATGGCTTGAATAATGCCATAAGCTAAAATACTTCCAGTAGCTATTTTTTTCCCTTTATTCCATCCTATTAGCCATGCCATAATAGACACTAAGCACAGCATTAAGCATATCTCTAAACTGTGTGCAACTAATCCTGACCACATCATCCAGGCTAATTGTTTCGGGTGAAATAAATAGTATGCTACTTTTGCCATAGTTTTAAAAAAATCTCCAGTGGTTTCACAAAATTCTTTTATAGATTTTATAGTTCCTTCATTTTCAGATGATGCCAATACCAAAAACTGATTTACACTCATTGTTTTTAACATTATTATCACCTATCCTTAAAATAGCCCTGTAACAAATTTAAAAGCTGATGGAAGCCCATAATCAGCACCTACTATTAATAATCCATATCCAACTTCTTTCCACGTTCCTTCGCCTTTAGCTGCCATTTTAGCTAATACCCTATAACTATACAGTAAAGCTAATCCTGCTACTATCTTTTGAATTATTCCAACTAATTTCCAAAACCCAGGTTCTAAAGTTGTAGATCCACTGGCTGCCATAACTTTTTCAGAATAAAGTATCAACGCCAGTGTGGTTGATGCGACTTTAAAATATTTTTCATTTATGTTAGATTTACTGGTTCTTTGGTACTGCTGTAAATATTCTGGAATGGAATATATTTCTTTTCTTTTTAATGCATTCAACATTTAAATACCTCCAATTGAATAGATATTGATTTCCTGGTAAAAATACTAAATAGTAAATTACAGGGAGTGATTTGATTATGGGATTTTTATTTTTTTGCTCAACAACATATGTTGTATTAGAGTTAGTTCAAGTTGCTGCAGGCGTAAAGTAAATTGTAAACATTCTGTAAAAGCAAACATATTAAGCAATAAAACAGGAAACTTTTTAAAAATAAAATCATACACTACTGGTGTGTAAGCTTTGTAAGTGGCTACGAAGTAACACCTATGAAGCTGGAGCATTAGTAGTGACTTTGGGTAAGTCTGTGATTTAAATCAGGCTTATTTTTTATATATTTCTTGTCAAGATTCACTAATCTAATAAGTTCACTTCCTTCTTTAGTTTTCATTCTCCACCGCTCATAGCTACCATATCTGTTTATAAATTCTGTTAATTTTACAGTAGTCCATCCTATAAAGTTTCCGTCATAAACTTCGATGATCTCTCCGAATGCTCCATATAGTAATTCCCCCTAAATCAAAAGTTAATATCAGTTCTGCCATTTTCTTTACTTTTAGTTACTTCTAAGTACTTTAGGTAATGTTCTAATGCGTCCTTAATAAAATCTGATTTTTCTTCTAAACTATTTACTGTTGTATAAAGTTTTAAGTCTCTGCTAGTTTGCTTAAAACTTACTGTTATTCTTAGCAAGTTTTACAACTCCTTTTCGATTTCTTTACTAATACTATACGCAGGGTTTACAAAAAAGTTTCCTATTTTGAACTAAAATATTTTATTTTGAACTTTTATCTATAAAAAAATAAAGGATACTACTTATCCAAATAAATAATATCCTCCATCTTTATGCCTAACTTTAAACTAATTTTATATAGAGTTTCTAGTGTTGGCTGCTCTTTATTATTTTCATATTTATTATATTGGACACGCTTTATGCCTAAAAATTCTGCAAAATCTTTTTGCTTTTTATATCCCAGTTTTAACCTTATTTCTAGTAACCTATTTTTAACCATATGAATCACCTCATAGTAGAATATGTAAGTATTCTATATTTGTACATATAATACCTTTTAGTTTACATGTATCAATTTCTAAAGGAATGTATGGGGGGTCTGAAGCACCGCTTATAGGAAAAGAGATTACATATTACGGTTAGGTGTGTTGAAGTATATCTATATTTGCAAAATATAAGTATAAAAACTTACCAGAATAAGTTTGTTAGAATAAGCAAAGGATATTGGTATAAATATAGTATTATTTATGCTAAGAATCCATAAAAATAGAATATATCTAAATTATAAACAATGTGATATTAAAAAGGAGGTGAATTTGGTGATAACTGCTAGAAAAGTAAAGTTAACTATAACTGAAAATAGGGAAGATGGGTATAATTTTATCCACAATGAATTAAGAGAGCAGAATCAAGCTTTGAATATGGCGATGAATCATTTGTACTTTAACTATGTAGCAAGAGAAAAAATTAAATTAGCAGATGAAACACATAAAATTAAGTTAGCGGAAGATCAAGGCTATTTAGATCAAAAATATACGGAGCTTAAAGAGGTTAAGACTGATAAGAAAAAACAAAATATTAGAAAATCTATTCAAGCTGCTAAAAAAAGATTGGAAACGCTAAGAAAAGCTGAAAATAAACAAGTAGCGGAGAAATTCAAAGAAATTATAGCTGCATCAGAAAAAACCAATTTAAGAGATTTTATAACGGATAACTTTAATTTAACTAGTGATACTAAAGACAGGTTAACTCAGAAGGTTTCAGCAGATTTTAAAAATGATATTGTAGATGTTTTAAGGGGTGAAAGAACTTTAAGAAGATACAAGAAAGGTAATCCATTATATATTCGCGGTAGAAATTTAACTTTCTATATAAAAGATGAGGAGTATTATATTAAATGGATGAAGAGTATTGTATTTAAATGTGTACTTGGAGTTAAAAAGCAGAATAGTTTAGAACTGCAAAAAACTTTAGACAAGGTTATAGAAGGAAAATATAAGGTGTGTGATAGTAGTATTGAATTTAAGCAAAATAGTCTTATACTTAACCTGACTTTAAATATACCAGTTTGTAACAGTTTTGACAAGGTTGAAGGCAGAGTAGTTGGAGTAGATTTAGGTATGAAAATACCAGCTTATGTTACTTTAAATGATAGTGATTATATTAGAAGGGCAATAGGTAGTATAGATGATTTCTTAAAAGTTAGAACGCAAATGCAAAGTAGAAGAAGAAATTTACAGAGGGCATTGAAGAGTACAAAAGGTGGCAAAGGTAGGGAAAAAAAATTAAAAGCATTAAATCAATTTGAAGTTAAGGAGAAGAATTTTGCTAAAACGTACAATAATTTTATTAGCAGCAATATAGTTAAGTTTGCATCAGATAACAAGGCTAAACAAATTAATATGGAATTTTTAAGCCTTTCAGAAACTCAAAATAAATCTGTTTTAAGAAATTGGAGCTATTATCAACTTCAGCAAATGATTGAATATAAAGCTAATAGAGTTGGAATTAAGGTTAAGTATGTTGATCCATATCATACAAGCCAGATATGCAGTAAGTGTGGTCATTATGAAGAAGGGCAAAGAGAAAAGCAGGAAGTATTTATTTGTAAGAATCCAGAGTGTAAAAATTTCAATATAGAAGTAAATGCAGATTATAATGCATCAAGGAATATTGCTAAAAGTAATAAGTATATAACTAAAAAAGAGGAAAGTGAGTATTACAAAATCAATTGAAATAATTTAAAGTTAATATGACGGGGCGATTTAGCGTCCCAAGTCTGAGGGCATTGGTAGTGTTAATGTAAATCCAAGGTATACCACTCGGAAAGGGTTAACTCTAGGCATTGTGTAACCGCCTAGACATTCCACAAAATATTAAAATGCAGTAAAGCTACTTTTTATATAATGTACTTTAAAGTATTCATTTTACAGGGCCATATAATTATTAGAAAGTTTAATATTTACATTACTGCAGGGTTACTGCAAAAATTTTAATTTTACAAATTATTAATATAGGAAAATCAAGGCTTAAGGACATATAAAAAATAGGGTTATATGTTAACTATGTGGTTTATGATATTAGCAATAAGATAGAAAATTACGAATTTAATATGATTAATTACATGATTTAAATAATAGATAGGTCTCAAGGAAAGGCTATCTATTATTTTTTTGAGGTTATTTATGTGTGCTTTAGAATAGGTGATACTTTGTTTATTTATAATGTTGTATATAGTTTTCTACTTATTTTTAAGTGGGTGGTAAAACACCACATACCTTTTACATTCTGTATAGAGCCATTTTAAGAACAATATTATATGGATATATGGATATTTTTAAATACAGGAAGGAAGTTATAAGAATAATTAATTTAAAAGGAAAAGCTTATGCTGTTGGGGCAAATGTTGTAAAATGTGTTGATATTTTTAGACCAAGCAAGTGCATTATTTAATATTGTGAAGGGGCTACCAAATTGGGAATAGCTTCAAAGGGAGGAAACATAGAAATACATATGAATCCGCTTCTTGCAGAGAAAGTACAGAGTAATTATAATGACGATGGTGTAGCGTAAAAAGGCGTTATAAGAGAAATAGAGAATTTAGAACATGAATTGGATTATGTGAGGAAAAAATATTTCAAAATAGGTCTAGGATAAGAGAATTAAGCAGGGGAACCTCTGAATTAGAAAAAGTCATTGTAACTCATCCGCTGTCAAAAGAATATATGGATTTTATTATTTACAGATACAAGTTAAATAAAGTGTCACCTGGATAGCTAATGAAATGTATGGAATGCTTAGGAGTACCGCTTATAGGAGAAGAAAAGAGGTTATAAATTACATAGGGGAGTTAGCTTAGTTAAGGTGTAACGGATTAATGAAATATAGAAGTTATAAAGGAGTTAGAGATACTTTAAGACAGAAATAAGTAGAATAATGACGAACGATAATTAGAGGATAGTATATTATATTGTAGAAACATTATATAAAAGGAGTGTGATATAATATGGCAAAAAGATTAACTGGTGGTGCAGGAACTGGCAAAAAGATAATGAAAAACTTGGATTTATTTAGTTATAAATTTAATAAAATAGAAGAGGACGATTATATATTTGATGTTAAATTTGGTAATCAGACAGGTAGTTTTGTAATAAATTATAATGAAAATAATATAATAGATGAAGGCTCAACGTTAAATATATATGGACTAGATAGACCTCTTGGAATTTATAATGATCCTAGTTTACGCCAAGTTGCTGAAATGTTAATGAATTATTATAAAAGCAATAAGGATGAAAATGAGAACAATTAATTTTGTCCTTATTTTTTGGCGACACAACAAAACAAGTAGGCAGGTGGTAACATTGTAGAGATGTCGATAGAGAAGTCCGAAAAGTGGCAAAGCATTTGAGATTTATAAAAAACGTAATAGAAATATTGCAAAATTTTTAAGCTTTTACTTATAATAATAATAGGATGAAAAAATAAATATAAATGAATGGAACATTCCAGATGAAAAAAGAATAATATAAACAAAATGATTAATAAAAGTAGTATTGGTAAAAATTAAAATATAAGTAGCTTAGTTGCATTTCTATTGTAGTATAATATAAATAAAATAAAGTAAATTCTTCAGGCTTAAGCAGGAGGCGAAAATTATGAATGGCCAGTATAAATTGTTTAAAATATTTGAATATCAAGAAACATTGCAGGTATTAAATGAATTATTTGGTAAACAACAAATATTAAATATAAATAGTAAGCTGATAGGAATACGTTATGATTATAGTAAGAATCAGTATGTAGATATTCTTAGGAAAGTAAATGATTTAAATATAGGCCAAAAAATAATTACTTCCAGGGCATTTATAAAAATGTTTAGAGCTTGTATAGAAAGACGATATTTTATAAAAAAGTTACAAATAATTGAATCAGTACCTGAAGATATGCAGCAATTTATTAACGATAATATACAAAAAATTAATTCAGAGAGTGAGTTTACTCATAAAATAAGATTAGCGAATTTTCTAATAAGTAAATTAAATTGGTTGAGGCGTATAGATGGTATAGATGTTAAGTTATTATCCTTTAGGATAAAGGGTAATAATAATATAAAAATAGGCGTCAGTATATTTAACAATGGCGTTATATCTGTAGATGATGATAGTATTCTTGATGAATTAGTAGAATTAATAAACAAAATAATTAAGTAAGGATATTTATATGAATAAAGCAATAAAAGCTAGAAATTTAATAGTTACAATTTTAAAAATTTTATTACCAGTATATAGTATTATACTAGTATGTTTTTTTAATATAATGCCAGTAACTTTTATGATGAATTTACTAAATATAAAGGGTAAATCTAATATTACTCCTGCTATAGAGGTTACTGCTACTACTGTAATTCTATCAGCTATAGTTTCATTAATATTTAATAAGATTTCCTTTAAAAATTCCTTTTTAGTACAAGCATATGATAATTTTATGGATGATGAATTAACACTTCCACTCGGAATGTATGAATCTGAATATTTAAATCAAAAATATAAATTATATATTAAAGTAGAATCAAAATATAGTAGTTTATTTATGAGAAAATTTATGGAATCAAGGGACTGTTTAGTTTTAAGAGTATGTTTGCCGAACTGGGTTTCCTATGAAATAGAGAATAAAGATGATTTAGGTGAAGATGTTGTAACAGAAAAGTCTAATCAAATAGTTGATATAAACATATCAAAGTATATGGGAGATGTATGTGCTCAAAAGGAAATAAGCTTTCCAATTATTTTAGAGCTTATGTCGAATTCATTAGAAACAAGAATTGGTGGACAAGTAATTGCTAAATATTATTTGGTAAAAAAAGATGGTACTTATTCTAAAGTATATTCGTTTATTTTTAGAATTATACAGTTTATAGTTATTTTTTTAAAATTTGATGTAAAGTGGGTTGATAAGAAAATTTCAACAAAATAATTAGTTATTGGAGGAATTATATGGATACTTTTTCAATATGGGAGTTTAATGAAATAGAAAAATTAGAAACTTCACAAGAAAAAATTGAAAATAATAAAGAAATATATGAAAATATAGAATGGGATGATGAACCACTTAAGATAGAAATAAAGCAGACTGATAATGGTGATGAGTTTAATAAGATTAAAACTTTAAATATTAATGGTGAAACAATAAGATATATTTCATTTGCAACTTCTGTTGATAGACCCAAAAATGTAACCTTAACTGATAAATGGTATTTGCCAGATGGCAAACTTAAACCAAGAAATGAAAGAGTGAGAACTATAAATTCAGATATAATATTATTTGAAAATGATGGTAAGGTATATGGAGTATTTTTTATAGGTATTAATGGAGCGAAACAGATAATATCAAAATTATTTTCAAAATCAGTTTGGGGAGAAGTTTCTAAATTGGAATTAGGAATAGATGATGATATGCTATTTTGGATGTTTAAAAGCTTTATAGATTTTGAAACAAAACAATTATCGGATAATGTACCTATTTGTATAACGGCTATAAGGAGTTATTTGGCTAAGACTAGGGATACACTTAATACGTTAAGGGGTAAAGGTGAAAAAATTTCGGCAATATTAGGGACATTAGCTTTCCTTTTTAATAATGATAAATTAAAATCAATTAGACCTGAGATACAATACAAAGGAGAGGTATTTTTGATTGAATTATCTTTAAGTGGTACATATAAATTAGATCAAACTGAGTATGAAGGCCAATTTATATCGTTAAAAGGAAATGAAAAAAGAGATGCTATAGTAATATATTTAATTATAGTTCTATTGCCTAAATTAGTTGATGCATATAAAGAAAATATAAAATCTAGTGAATGGTCAAGAGAATTAAAAATTGATTTTATAAAAAGGCTAGGTGTTATGATAAAAGAAAATGTTGATTCTGAACTTGAAGAAATGGAAAAAATTGAAATAGGGCATTGTGATACTAATTTAGATAAAAAATTAGTATCTGATAAAGACATAGATGCAGATATAGAAGAATTTGATAAAGATATAGAAGAATTTGATAAAGATATAGAAGAATTTGATAAAGATATAGAAGAATTTGATAAATAATTTAGCACAAATAAAGTTTGTTTTTTTATCTATAGTTTAATATAAACAAGAAGGGATAAGCATATAGCAAAAAACTTATGTAATAAAAATGTACACACATTTAAAATTTAATTTCAAAATTAGATAGTTGGCATTTTAGTAATAAGAATATATGAGTTATATGAGCAGTATGAAGGAGTTGAATATGTAAAATTAAAATATCTACGTTATAATATTTATATACTTGTGGTATGATATTAGTAATAAGAGGGTGGATTACGAATTTAATCTGCTTAATAGATTACATGATTTGAATAATAGATAGGTTTCGGAAAAGGCTATCTATTATTTTTTTTGGAATTATTTATGTTTACTTTAGTATCAGAGGAAATTTCATCTGGTTTTAAAGTAATTTTTATTGAAATATATTATAATTAAATAAGAAGAATTTAATATAGGGTATTTATGGAAGATATTCTATAATAAAAAGTCATATTATTTGTACTATGATCTATAAATTTATGAATGAAAGGTTTGACAATATAAATGGATAAAGATAAAGAACCTAGAGAAGGTGAAATATTATTTTATACAACAAATGATGGTAATATTAATTTAGGAGTTTTATTTTCGGATGAGACTGTTTGGTTAACTCAGAACCAAATGGCTGAACTTTTTAATAGGGATAAATCAGTTATATCTAGACACATAAAAAATATATTTGCAGAAGGTGAACTTAATGAAAAATCAGTTGTTGCATTTTTTGCAACAACTGCAGCTGATGGTAAAACCTATGATGTAGCTTATTATAATCTTGATGTTATTATATCTGTAGGTTATAGAGTTAAATCAATACAAGGTACACAATTTAGAATATGGGCTACTAAAACATTAAGAGAATTTATTATAAAAGGTTTTGTATTAGATGATGAAAGATTAAAAAATGGCGCTAATTTTGGTAAGGATTATTTTGATGAATTACTAGAACGAATTAGAGAAATAAGAGCCTCAGAAAGAAGATTTTACCAGAAAATTACGGATATATATTCAGAATGTAGCATTGATTATGATAAAGATTCTGAGACTAGTAAAAAATTTTATGCTACAGTTCAAAACAAGTTGCATTGGGCAATTACGGGACATACAGCTGCAGAAATTATTAGAGATAGAGCAGATGCAAAGAAACCTCATATGGGATTAACTACATGGAAAAATGCGCCTAAAGGTAAAATATTAAAAAGAGATGTTAGTATTGGAAAAAATTATTTAACTAAAAAAGAATTGTCTGAATTGAATACGGTGGTAACCATGTATCTTGATTATGCTGAACTTCAAGCATCAAGACATATACCAATGAAAATGAAAGACTGGGTGAATAAATTAGATGCTTTTTTAAGTTTTAACGATTATAAAATACTTAATGATTTAGGAACTATTTCTAATAAAGTAGCTAAGGAATTAGCAGAAGGAGAGTATAAGAAATTTAGAATAAGACAGGATAGGGAATACGAATCAGACTTTGATAAAACAGTTAAAAAATATTTAAAAAATAAACAATAGATTTATATTGCGTATATAGCCATTTTAAGAGCAATTTATAATTAGAAATGGAATTATGCCTATAAGCAATTTGATACTAACTATATAAGCTGTGTGGAAGATGGAATATATAAAATTATGTGTTATAAGATAAAATTTATAGATTTAAAATTGTAGTTAAAAAATGAATATGCTTTTATAAGTCATTGGTATCACAGTGATTGTATATATAGATAATTGTCCCCATATTGTCCCCAAAGTTTTAAATAAACATAAAATATAGTACTTTTAAATAATATATAATAACACCTAAACCATTGAGGTTAAAGCAATATAAAAAACACTAAAAAGTTATAAATTTTAAAAATCGAACCAGCGTGCCGGGGGTTCGACTCCTCTCTGACGCACCATAATCCATTCCAAACACTGACTTTCAGTGTTTTTTATTTTATCTAAAATTATAATTTCACCTCCAAAGTTTTGGACGAAGTATTTTAATATAAGGTTGAAATAAAGAGTGATACTTTGTAATAAAGTTTGTTCAAAATGTATTTGTATTTCCACGTAAAAAATTATAAATCTTAGTTCTATGTTTAGTATTATATAAATTACACATACTAATGGAGAAATCAATATATTAAATATAGAATGGAGGTTTGAAAATGAGGAAACTTGCTGAAGGAGAAATACTTTCATTAACAGGACTATTGAAGCTTGAGAGTGATGGATTAGCAGTTTCACGAGCAATGCAATCGCTTATAAAAGATGATGAATTAAAAAAGCAAGCAAAATCAGGTATATTGGCAGCTGAAGGTAGAATTAAAGGGTTGGAGCAATTTATTAATGAAAATGATGTTACAAGAAAATAAAGGAGGTAAAATTATATGGCAAGTATTTTAAACAACATAGTTAAAAATACTACTGATATAAATGACGAAGTTATATCAGGAAGTATGCTTTCTTCTGCTAAAGGTGCAGCAGATGCTTATTTGAATGCAACAATGACAAGTACAACACCAGAATTAAGAGCACTTTACTCATCTAGTCTTAATCAAGTAGTTGGTGGTCACTCAGCGCTTACTGAGTTGGTTATAAACAGAGGTTGGAATAATCCTTATGATTCACCTACTGAACAACTTTCAGATGTTGTAAATAAGGCTGAAACAACAGTTGAATAGATTAAAAAGAGTCTTAAAGAGTCATTTATATTGACTCTTTATTTTTTCGTGTCTAGAATACCACAGGCTTCATCCAACATCTTAAATTTAAAAACTTTTTAGAGAAAATAAATAGCTGTTATTCAACAGGGTTTGTTGCTATGGAATACAACTGCATAAATATCTGTATAGAATATTTTATGAGATATAAGTATAAAATATAGAGCAAGCGGATAGAGGTAATTTTATAATATGATTAGGAGGTAATTTATGTGGAAGGTAATACAAAATTATCAAGAAAAAAAGCTTATTTTGTGCCTATTATTATTATGATTGTGATGGGAATCGTTTTATTCCTTCCGGCAGGTACGTTAATGTTTTGGGAAGCATGGATTTATTGGTTAGGATTTTCTATAATTACATTTTTTATTGCTGCCTATTTTTTAAAGAAAAGTCCGGAACTTTTATCAAGACGGATGAAGTATAGAGAAAAAGATACTACGAAAAAAACTCCAGCCATATTTAATTTGTTTTTTGTTGGTTATATTATTCCTGGAATTGATTTCCGCTTTCATTGGTCAAGCGTGCCTGTTTGGATTGTAATTATATCAAATATTATTGTTTTATTAGGTTATATTTTTATTATCTTTGTTTTTAATCAAAACAGCTATGCCTCTACTATTATACAGGTCGAAAAAGAACAGCAGGTTATAACAACAGGACCATACTCTATAGTTCGCCATCCAATGTATTTAGGGATGTTATTAATGTTATTATTTACTCCTCTTGCGCTTGGTTCTTATTGGGCAGTACTACCATTTCTTCTTTCTGTGCCAATGAATATATTCAGGATAAAGAATGAGGAAGAAGTGCTTTTACGAGATCTTCCAGGGTATAAAGAATATTGTATAAAGACTCCTTATCGTTTGATTCCGTTAATTTGGTAAAAAGGTTTCGAAAACAAAAAATGAGGGACACGCATTCTTCTTATTATGTGATATAAAAATGATTAATTATATAAAATTAGTTGACTAAGTCAACTAATTTATTTATACTTATATTTACAAGTATAAATAAATTAGATTGGGGTGGTTTTATGAAACATAGAAACTTAAATATAATATCAGAAGTAAGAAATTTTAGCCGCTTTTATACAAATATATTGGGACTTTTAAATCAAGATATACTAGATAGCTCATATTCATTAACGGAAGCTCGTATACTTTTTGAGATTAATAAAACTAAAGAATGTACTGCCAATATTTTAATTGATAAATTAGATATCGATAAGGGATATTTAAGCAGAATTTTAAATCGGTTTAAATCTGATGAACTAATCATTAAAGAAAAATGTTCCAGTGATGGACGTTTGAATTTTCTTAAACTAACGGAAAACGGCAAGAATATTCTATCAAGTCTTTCAAAAAAATCTGATAATCAAATCTCTAAACTAACAGATCATTTAGATGAGAATGAAAAAGAAAATTTGGTTAATTCAATGAGATATATTATAAAATCGCTATCTTATAGTAAAGAAGTTTTTAATATTAGAACATATAGAGTAAGTGATATAGAATATATTATTGAAAAACATAGAGAGTTATATAAAAATGAGTTTGGATTTTCTAATATATTTGGAGATTATGTTGAGAAATATTTAATCGAATTTCATAGAAAGTATAATTCAGACTTAGAAAATATATGGATTGCAGAACAAAATAATAAACCTGTAGGTGTAATAGCCATAGCTGCAGACAAAACAGATCCTTCATTAGCACAGCTTAGATGGTTTTTAGTTGAACCTAATATGAGAAATAGCGGATTAGGACATATTCTTTTAGATACTGCAATTAATTTTTGTAAAGACAAGAATTATAAACATATATTTTTATGGACTGCTGATGTACTTAAAACAGCTCGTTATCTTTATGGAAATTATGGATTTAAATTGACCGAATCAATGGATAATACTACATGGACAAATCATTTGGTTAAAGAAGAACGCTGGGATTTATATATATAATTAAAATCTAACATTAAAAATTGAGTAATTTACTGAAACACCGTAAAATCTTTTAAAGTAATATGATGTTTCAGCAAATTCATTTAAATAGCATTATTAGTGCTAATAATGCTTAATTCAAATTAACAGCATCAATTTGTTCTTTTGCTTTTAATAATAATTCAATTGCCAGTTTGTTTTTCTCCTCAGTAGCTCGGAAAGTTGGAATACTTATGCTGATAGCTGCGGTTGTTTTTCCTTTTGAGGTCAGGGGAACAGCGTAGCAGCGTAAAAATTCTGTTACTTCCTCAACTTCTGTTGCAACATGAGTTTCTCTAATCTTTTTTAATTCCTCTTCTAAAACAGAAAAATCCGTTATAGTATTTTTGGTAATGGGTTTTAAGCCATCAGGATAAAGTGTTTTTATTTCTTCAATATTGTATTCGCTTAATAGGGCTTTTCCTAATGCTGTACAATAAGCGGGTATTCGTTTCCCTACATATGAAATAAGTCGAATATCAATATCTTTTATAGGATCTTCTTTTAATATATAAAGTACATTGTACCCATCAAGAATGCCCATTTGACAGGTTTCATTGATAGTACTGACAATGTTCTTCATTATTTTTTGTATAAAATCTAACATGTTTTTATTTCGTGAATAGGATGCTCCGATACAAAAAGTGGAAATTCCTATTGAGTATTTTAGAGAGCTTTTTTCAAGAGAAAGAAAATTACGTTCTAACATTGTCTGGATAATAGGATAAAGAGTGCTTTTTGGTACATCAATTGCTTCAGAAATCTCTGTTAATGTTAAGCCTTTAGGCTTGACTGACAAAAGATTTAATATATTTAACACTCTTTCTGTTGGTTTATGTGCCATATTTACAACCACCATTCAAATTTTTATAAAACTTTGTTATACAATAACAATTATAAATGCCTTATTAGTAATATTCAATCTCCATTTACACATATAAAAATAAATATTTCTATAAAAGCACTTCAATTAAAATATCAAGAAAAATGTCTCTATTTTTTTTAATTCTACAAAAATGTCCAAATATTACCTTGACATGACAAAAAATTGTGATATTATTTAACTATAACATTCGTATAAACAAATAAGGTTTGTATATACGGAAACATGGAAAAAGGAATAATCTCATAAGTCATTAAGGCATCACTAAAAATTTTAAATTATTACTTAAGTATAGATAAAAGCTTTAACTATTTTTATAAATTATTAAGTAGTTAAGTTAACTATTTGAAATACATGTAAACAATTACAGATTAGGCTTTGTATTTAGTCTAATTGTTACTAAGGGGGAAAACATATATGAAAAAAGCTAGATTTATAACACCAGTTGTTACTGCATTTGATACTAATGGAAACTTAGATATCCAGGTAAATAAAAATATTTATGACTATCTCATAAGCGCAGGAATAGACGGCCTGCTTATTATGGGAAGTTCAGGTGAGTTCTATGCTATGTCTACTGAACAAAGGAAGGAATTAATTGATCTTGCTATTTCCTATGTAAATAAAAGGACAAAACTTATTATCGGGACAGGCTGCATGACAATAGAAGATACAATTGAACTTTCCAATTATGCTATTGATGCTGGAGCAGATGATATTATAATCATCAGTCCATATTACTTTAGTCTAACGGATGAAAGTTTGGAATATTACTATGGAAAAGTAGCAGAATCTGTAAAAGGTAATATTTATTTATATAATTACCCTGACAGAACAGGACATGATTTATCGCCGGAATTAACACTTAATTTACTGAGAAAGCACAGCAACATTGTTGGTTATAAAGATACAGTATCTGAAATGGGACATACTAGAAAATTAATTCAAACAGTACAGAATGAGTTCCCTGATTTTGAGGTATTCTCAGGATTTGATGAAAACTTTGTACGTAATATTCTTTCTGGTGGCAGCGGATGTATTAGCGCACTTTCCAATCTTTATCCAGAGATTTTTGTAGATTGGGTAAAAGCAGTTAATGAGAAAAATATGGATAAAGCAGCTGAAATTCAAAATTGTGTTGATAAGTTAGCAGCTTTATATGAAATTAGTAAATGCTTTATTCCAATTGTAAAAAAAGCCATGATGTTAAAAGGTCTTGATATTAAAGATTACTGCAAAACTCCTCTTCTTAAGGCAAATGAAAAACAAACCAATTCAATTAAAAAGCTTATAAAAGAGATTGATCATATAATCTCAAAATAATCTACTGCAATTTTTAAAGGTTAATATACAAAAATATTTTTAAATTATAGAGAGGAATGGTTATTATGTCATTAAAATCAATTTATGGTGAAGAAGACTCGTCTTTATATGAAATTAATACTCACGCAGAAGGACCAAAAGGTTCACTTCCACTTACCCCGCAATTGCTAAAAGATTCACCCAGTGGAAACATATTTGGAATGACTTTAAATGCTGGTATGGGATGGGAACCATCTAAACTCCTGGGTGGTGACGTGTTGATACTTAGTAATCAAGGAGGAATTCGTGATAATGATGGTACTCCAATTGCTGTAGGGTTACATACAGGACACTTTGAATTAGGATTACAAATGAGAGCAGCAGCTGAAGAAATAAAAAAACTTGGAGGCGTTCCTTATGCTGCATACGTAACAGATCCATGTGACGGCCGTAGTCAGGGTACAACTGGAATGTTTGATTCCCTACCTTATCGTAATGATTCGGCAATAGTATGTCGCCGTTTAATTCGTTCATTGCCAACACGTCGTGCGGTAATGGGAGTAGCTTCATGCGACAAAGGACTGCCTGCCATGATGATGGCACTAGTATCTATGCATGATTTGCCAACTATTATTGTTCCTGGCGGTGCAACACTTAAAGCTATAGACGGGGAGGATGCAGGAACTATTCAAACTATTGGAGTCAGATTTGCAAATAATGAACTTTCATTAGAAGATGCTTGCCGACGTGGATGTAATGCTTGTGCTTCTGCTGGTGGAGGATGTCAGTTCTTGGGCACAGCTGGTACTTCTCAAGTTATTGCTGAAGCACTTGGAATAGCATTGCCCCATTCTGCTTTAGCACCTTCTGGTCAGCCAATATGGAAAGAAATCGCTAGACAGTCAGCTAAAGCAGTTTTAGATATGGCAGACAATGGAATAGCCACAAAGAATATTATTACAGATGAAGCAATTGAGAATGCTATGGTAGTTCACGCTGCTTTTGGGGGATCAACAAACTTGCTTCTTCACCTCCCAGCAATTGCACATGCTGCTAACTGCAAAATTCCTACTGTGGAAGATTGGGCAAGAATTAATAAGAAAGTGCCTCGTTTAGTGAGTGTTCTTCCTATTGGACCAGTTAATTATCCAACAGTAAGTGCATTCTTAGCAGGTGGAGTTCCTGAAGTTATGCTTCATTTGAGAAAACTTGGTCTGCTGCATGAAGATGTTCTTACTGTTACAGGAGAAACACTTGGAGATAACCTTGATTGGTGGGAAAAATCCGAAAGACGTGCTGAGTGCAGAAAACGTCTGCTTGAAGTGGATAAAATTAATCCTGATGAAATTATCATGAACCCAAGCCAGGCAAAAGAAAGAGGATTAACATCAACAGTAACTTTTCCTGTAGGAAACATTGCCCCTGAAGGTTCAGTAGTAAAATCAACGGCTATTGATCCATCAGTTATAGGTGATGATGGAGTATTTAGACATACTGGAAAAGTTAAAGTCTTCACATCTGAAAAGGCAGCTATTAAAGCACTTAAAGATGCGGGAAAGATCAAGGCTGGTGACATAATGATTGTGATGGGCGGAGGCCCAATGGGAACTGGGATGGAAGAAACATATCAGTTAACTTCTGCTTTAAAACATTTATCTTTTGGTAAACATGTTTCTCTAATCACAGATGCACGTTTTTCTGGTGTTTCTACAGGTGCTTGTTTTGGACATGTAGGTCCTGAAGCATTAGCAGGAGGTCCTATCGGAAAATTAAGAGATGAAGATATTATTGAAATAATAGTTGACACTAACAAACTTGAGGGATCAATTAATTTCATTGGAACTGAAGATAACAAGCTTTCTTATGAAGAAGCAGCTAAAGTATTAGAATCACGTAAGCCTCATCCAGATCTTAAACCTGATGCAGATCTTCCGGATGATACAAGATTGTGGGCAGCACTTCAATCCGTCAGCGGTGGAACCTGGAGAGGAAGCGTATATGATGTAGATAAAATTATTGAAGTTCTTGAAGCTGGTAAGAAAGCGTTAACTAAAAAGTAATCATGGTTTTATGTTTAAAAACTAAAGAGGTTAGGGGGAATATATTATGCCATTATTAATGGTAGGATTAGGAGTATTGTTCTTAATTATATTAATTTCTAAATTTAAATTAAACACATTTCTTTCACTGCTGATTGTTTCATTTGCTGTAGCTTTGGGGTTAGGGATACCACTTGGGAAAATTGTTTCAAGCATCGAAAACGGTATGGGTGGAACGCTTGGCCATATTGCTTTAATATTTGGTCTTGGTGCCATGCTTGGTAGATTAGTTGCTGATTCAGGCGGAGCACATCGTATTGCCATGACTTTAATTAACAAGTTTGGTGTAAAACGAATTCAGTGGGCTGTTGTAGTTGCTTCATTTGTTGTTGGTATAGCAATGTTTTTTGAAGTAGGATTAGTTTTATTAATTCCAATTGTATTTTCTATTGCAAGAGAATTAAAAATTCCTCCAATATATTTAGGCATTCCTATGCTTGCTGCTTTATTAGTAACACACAGCTTTCTACCTCCACATCCAGGACCAACAGTAATAGCTGGAGCATATGGAGCAGACATTGGAACAGTTTTATTATATGGTATTATTGTAGCAATACCATGTGTTATTATGGCAGGACCAGTATTCACTAAAGTTGCTAAAAAAATTATACCAAGTGCTTTTGAAAAAACCGGAAATATTGAATCTTTAGGTGAACAAAAAACATTTAAAATAGAAGAAACACCTGGTTTTGGAATTAGTTTATTAACAGCAATGTTTCCTGTTATTTTGATGATGATTTCTACAATAATTTCAATGGTACAAAAAACAGCAGGAATTAAAGGAAATTCGTTTTTTACTGTTGTTAACTTTATTGGTAATCCAGATACTGCAATGCTTATATCTTTAATAGTTGCAGTATATACAATGGGAATAGGAAGAAAAATTCCAATTAAACAAGTGGGGGCTTCCTGCTCAGCTGCAGCTGCATCAATTGGAATGATGATTTTAATTATTGGCGGCGGTGGCGCTTTTAAACAAGTACTTATTGATGGAGGCGTTGGTAAATATATAGCTACATTATTTAGTGGAAGTTCTATATCGCCAATACTACTTGCATGGGTAGTTGCAGCAATCTTACGTATTTCTTTAGGGTCTGCAACTGTAGCGGCTTTATCAACATCAGGTTTAGTTATTCCAATGCTTGCTAGTTGTGGCCATGTTAATTTGGCTTTAGTAACACTTGCAACCGGATGTGGAAGTGCAATAGCCTCTCATGTAAACGATGCAGGATTCTGGATGGTTAAAGAATATTTTGGTTTCAGTATGAAGGAAACATTTTCAACCTGGACTTTGCTATCAACCATTTTATCAGTAACAGGATTAATATGTATTTTGATATTGAATATGTTTGTTTGATATTAAGTAGGATTTGAATAACTATTTTATTTAGTAATGTCTAATGTTATTAACTTAATAATATTTAATAAAACTGAATACTAATAATACAAAACCCTTGAAATCTAAATCCTGTGATTCCAAGGGCTTTGTATTTAATCACATTTTGAAGGACTAAAACATATTATAATTTCGTAAGACTATGAAAGAAAGGAACAATATGTATAATAATTATAGAAAGTATCCATGCAGTGACTGCATTAATACACAAATGTATAATGTTTATCCATGTCCTTTGTATGACCCAAATTATTTGAGACAATTTAATGATCCTTATATTCCTTTTGATGATGAAATTGAGGATGATTCAAGACTTGAAGCTTCACAATTATCAAGGAGTAATGGATCAATTCAATTGAAGGATTATGGACCACAACCCTTTGTAGTTAACATTAATAAGGCAGCTAAACAAAATAATACTTTTCGTACTGTTTTATGGACAGGAAAACATCTACAAGTTACATTAATGAGTATCAATGTTGGTGATGATATTGGTTTAGAAATTCATCCAAATGTTGACCAATTCATACGTATTGAAGAAGGCCAGGGACTTGTTAAAATGGGAAAAAGCAAATACAATTTGAACTTTCAGAAAAAAGTGTACGATGACTTTGCAATAATGATACCTGCAGGTACATGGCACAATGTTATTAACACAGGTGATAAGGCACTTAAAGTATATTCTATTTATGCACCTCCTCAACATCCGCGAAATACAGTTCATATCACTAAAGCAGATGCACAAGCTGCTGAAAAAGATTAGTACTAATTACGTAAAAAAGTAAACAATTATTTTAACACTGTATTATTCAAAAGAATTTTACAGTGTTTTTTATGTTTATATTTTAAATATATCCTTGGATATGGTATAAAGGATAAATAAGCAAAAGTATGTTTCATGTCATAAGACAAAGTAAAGCACAAAAACACAGGAGTATGCTTTCTAATTTTTATATAATGATTTTAAAAGGAGATGAGATCTTTGGAGACAATTAAGCTGCTAAATAATACACTCGAATATATTGAAAACAATCTAGATATGGAACTTAATATAGAAGATATATCAAAGGTTGCATGTTCATCACGATATCACTTTCAACGCATGTTTTATGCATTAACAGGGGTTACTGTAAGTCAATATATAAGAAATCGGAGGTTGACTCTTGCTGCAGAAGAATTAGCTTCAACAGATAAAAAAGTTATTGATGTGGCATTAAAATATGGATATGAGAGCCCAGAAGCGTTTACTAAGGCATTTCAAAGGCTTCATGGAATATCTCCATCAGCTTTAAAAAGGTTTAATGGGAAAATTAAAGCTTTTCCAAAAATCTCATTTCAAATATCAATAAAAGGAGAATGTGAAATGATTTATAGAATAGTAGAAAAGGAAGCTTTTAAAGTTTTTGGAATAGGATTTATGACAACTAAAGTTAATGATGCTGCTTATAGAGAAATACCGAAATTCATAAGTAAGATTTTTGAAGATGGAACACATGACAGAATTAATGAAATACTAGGTAATCCTAAAGGTACCTTATTGGATGGATTTCATTATGACTTTAAAGAAGATGGTACAAGAAAATATATGATGGGATATGAAATACCTAAAACCGATATGTCAGAAGAATTTACCATACTTGAGATACCTAAACTTACATGGGCAGTATTTGAGGGTCATGGAACTACGCCAGATAACTTGATTATACAGGATATATGGAGACGTATATATTCTGAATGGTTTCCTTCTTCTGGATTTGAACAAGTGGAAGGTCCATGTATTGAAAAAAACCTTTGGAATGATAAAAATCAGAGGGAATATAAGTGTGAAGTATGGATCCCTGTAAAAAGAAAATGTATTAATTCATAAACTTCTTTTATATATTTTCTAAATTTGTAGCATACAAAAGCGGATAAATTTAACTATCCGCTTTGTATAAAACTATTTGTTTAATATAAAATTATTGATAGCATAGGCTATTCCAGATTCATTATTGGACTTAGTTACATATTTTGCCTTCATCTTAATAGCTTCTACAGCATTTCCCATAGCTATAGGCATTCCAGCACATTCAAACATCTCAAGGTCATTATAATTGTCACCAAATACAATAACCTTGTCTAAATCCATTCGGAATTTTTTAGATAAAATCTTTAATGCACTGCCTTTGCAAATATTCGACGCCATTATATCTAGTAGGCCATCAAGCGAACTAACAGCAGTAAGGCTTTTATATTTCGAAAAATAATCCTTTAATAATTTTACATCTTCAGTATCAGAAATTAATAAAACTTTAAATACATCCACTTTTTCTAGATATTCAACTGTAGAATTATCTATGTATTCTATTGGTATCTGCAAGCTAGGAGGTGCAGATTTATTTATACTTTCATAGTTCTCTACCTTATAATTTTTCTTACTGGAATATACCATATTATTAGTATAAACTAGAAAACCAATATCATTTTTTAAACAATATAATATTATTTCTTTTACTATATTTTTATCTATTGTTTTTGAATAAACAATTTCTCCTGTCGTTATATTCTTAATGAGTCCTCCATTGCAACATATTATATTTCCTTCTAAATTTAATTGTTTTATAAAGGACTTCATTAAAAGATCTATTCTTCCAGAAGCAATAATCACTTCTACTCCATTTTGTTGAAGTTTTTTTAATGCGGATTCATTTTCTTTCGATATAATTTCCTTGGAATTGAGAAGTGTTCCATCCATATCACATATGCACCATTTATATTTAAGCATAATTAGTTTCTCCTTAAATGTTTAAATATCAACTAAAAATTTTAATATACTTACTTACAATATCTTGAACGAAATTTATTTCCATCAAGGATATATCAGATAAATGATAGTTTTTACCGTCATTTAATGCTTGTCTTATTTTTTCTACAGTATACATTGATATTTCAGTATTAACATTTATCTTACATATTCCGTTTGCTATACAATCTCTTAATTTTTCTTCAGGTGTACCTGAACCTCCATGAAGTACAAATGGAATGTTTACTTTTTCTTTTATTTTTTTTAAGATATCTACCCTTATATTTGGGATACCTTTATACATTCCATGTACTGTTCCTATGGATACTGCAAGTGCATCAATTTCCGTTATTCTTACAAAATTCTGTGCTTTAGCAGGGCTTGTATAAATTTCCTCATCATCTAGTTTTCCTTCGTGAGAATTTAATCCTGATGCTAAAGAACCTAACTCAGCCTCTACGGATACATTACATGCATGAGCTACTTCAACTACTTTTAAAGTATTTGCAATATTTTCTTCATAGGGTAGTGCTGAACCATCATACATTACTGAAGTAAATCCTGCCCTTATAGCTCTATATATGTTTTCTAAACTTTTACAGTGATCCAAATGTAAGGCAAAAGGTACATCAATATTTTTTGATAAAGTGTTTACTAGGTTATATACAGAATCAACATCCATATTTTTTAAATATTTCTCACCGAAAGCAATTACAGCAGGTGTTTTTTGATTTTTTATAGCTTGGATTACACCTTTTATAGTTTCGTAGTTATATACATTAAATGAACCAATAGCATACTTTTTTAACCTTGCATCTTCAAGGAGCGGTTTCATATTAACTAACATATTTTATCTCCTAATTCTATTTAACTTATTTATTTAAAATTTCAACTGCTTCTCTTAAAGTTGTCTTATTTCCTACGTTCCCAGGAAATATAACATACGCTATTCCAGGAAATTTACTTTCAGCTCCTGTAGTCCAAACAGGTATTCCTGGTTTTATCTGTCCAGCTACGGTTGCTCTTTTTACTTTAAGACCCTTCGTTCCTACGTCACTTGATGTAATTCCACCTTTAGCGACAATATAATTAGGCCTTACATTTAATTTTTCTACAATACTTGTTACTGCATCTGAAATCTTAACAGAAAGTTTTAACTCTTCTTCCTTTTTATTTTCACCAAGGTCTATTCTCTTTCTTGAAGTGTAAACTGCTACAGTTTTACCAGATGCAATAAGTTTTTCAGTTTTTTCAATAATTCTTTGTATTTCTGCCTCAAACTTTTCAGAATCTGAAACAAGATGACAGTTAAATTCAATAAATTCTATGAATGGGCATTTCTTTAATTCTTCTAACTGTTCAGTAGTTTTTTTTACATGAGAACCAACTATTAGTAATCCTCCATTTTTGGAATCTACTTTAATAAGTTCATCTCTAGATAGTAAGTTTTTGTCACTTACTCCGCCAAGTACCTTGGTTAAAGCAGCTGCACTTCTGTACATGAAATTTTTGCCTGATTTTATTGCCTTTACTAAAGCTGTGGCAAATATTTTAACATCTACATAATCTATAGCGTTGACTACTACCTTATTGAAATTCTTCACATCCAGCAATTGTTTTGTAATACCTTCTATATTTAAACTTCTAATATCCTCAAGTGATATGTAAGTTGTATCCTTTGCTTTAAAAGTTCCCTTTGTTTTTTCTTCAATATATTCGCCTAAATGAGATTTTGTATATCCAAAAGTTCTGTCTTTTGCAAATTCAGTTTCACCAGCTGGTATTAAGTATTCACCATCTTGAACATAATGAACATTGCCAATGGTGAAACGACCTCCTTCTTTAAAAAATGGCATTAATACTTCTCCATCAAATTTAACATCAGAATTTGCTTCTACAGTTTGTTTTAAAATTTCTGTTTCAAGAGGATAGTGTCCTCTAAGGGTTGAATCTGATCTGCTAATTATAATATAATCTTTATTAAGTTTTTTAGCCACTTTTGAAATATTTAAAGATATTTCCTTATGTGCTTTTTCCGTTTCAGCTGCAGTAAAACCTCTTGAATTTGTTAAGATAAAAAACATGGGATTTTTTTCTTTAAAGCCACTTTCAATGCTGTCTAACGACCAATCAGTGTAAACTGAAATATCATGAACAGTTTGTACACCTGTTGGATCATCATCAAGTACTACTATTTTTTTATTTAAATTTTTCAATTCTTTATTAAGCATTTTATCTACAATTTCCGTACTTACTTCAGGTATATTATTAAAAGCTTCTTTAGCTAATAGTTTATTATCACTCATAATCTCAGCTCCTTTTAACTTGAACATTTGCGATTTTTTCATAAAACTGAACTATACCGCCGTGATCATCATTTTCTTTCCCATCTGCTTTAAGAGCATGGAATATTTCTAATAATTCGCCTGTTAAAGGAAGTGGAACATCTATATCATGTGCAGTTTCCATGACATTAGTTATATCTTTAAGATTGATAGAAATTTTTCCACCTGGTACGAAGTTTCTATCAAGTATTCTTGGAACTTTTTGATCTAATACAGCACTTCCAGCAAGTCCACCTCGTATAGCGTTATACATTTTTTCAATATCAATTCCTGCTTTTGCTGCAAAAACTAATGCTTCGCTCATAGCTGCAATGTTTAAGTTTACCATAATTTGATTAGCTAATTTTGCAGTACAGCCACAGCCATTGTCGCCAACTAATGTAATTGTCTTTCCCATATCATGAAGTACATCTTTAACTTTATCAAAAACTTCTTCATTTCCACCTACCATTATTGCAAGGGTGCCATCTATAGCTCCTGTTTCTCCTCCACTTACTGGAGCATCTAACATTTCAATATCCTTTTTATTAACTTCACATGCAATTTTCTTTGAAACTACTGGTGATATTGAACTCATATCAATTATAACTGAACCTTTTTTTGCACTTTCAATTACACCATTTTCACCTAAAACAACTTCTTCTACATGCTTTGAATTTGGAAGCATTGTAAAGATTATATCTTTATTTTCTGCTGTTTCTTTTGGAGATTTGGCACCGACTGCGCCTTCATGCACTAACTTCTGAGCAGCACTTTCGTTTATATCGTATACAGTTACCTTATGGCCTGCCTTCATAAGATTTAATACCATAGGTCTTCCCATTATTCCAAGTCCTATAAATCCAATATTTTTCTCCATATTTTTTCCCTCCAATTTAAATAATAATAGATTTATAAATATATTTTGTTTTTAATGAAACGTTTACTTAAAACTAAGAAATATAGTTTATAAATTTGATGGTAAAAACAATTAAATTTATAAACGTGATAGTATTTTTTCTACTTTATATTAATCATAGTAGTAATTTTACTACTATGATTAATATACTACCTCAAAATTTTTATGTCAATAATAGTTAAGTTTTTATCAAATTTTAGGGTGCAATTTAGCAATAAAAAAACTTATTTTACAATAATTAAAGTTAATTATTGTAAAATAAGTTTTTCGTTTAAGTTTTGTTTTTTGCCACAGCAACTCTTGATTTGTTTATACTATCTATACATTTTTGGCCAACACGTAAAACTGCTGATACATACAAAATATCAATTATTACAAGCTGATTTATTCTGGATATCATAGCATCTGAACGATACTCTGTTTCACGAGAAGAGCTCAATAATAGTATGTCTGATTTTTTAGCTAAAGCTGAATGCGGATAACTAGTTATAGAAGCAATTGTAGCATTATTTTCTTTAGCAAAATCAACAGCATCTTTTATTTCACGGCTTTCTCCAGAATGTGATATGGCAACTATTAAGTCTTCTTTATGGCAGTGAGAAGCTATCATGTTCATAATATGTGGGTCGTTACAAAATTTCACGTTAAAACCAAGTTGAAGAAATTTATGATATGCATCTCCAGCAATCATATTTGAGGCACCTACACCAAAAAAATAATTTCTTTAGCCTTAATGATGGTATCAATAAATAAATTAACCTGCTGTTTATCCACGATGTTATTTAAATCATTTATGGAATCAGTTGTTAAATCTATGACTTTTCTCTTGACTGTATTTATATCATCATCCGGTTGTATTTCTCCATATATAGATTTTGTTGAATTATCTGAAATTTGCTGAGCTACTTTAATTCTAAAAACCTGATACGATTCGTAGCCGATTTTTTTTAAAAATCTAAATATAGTTGGCTCACTAGTATTGCACTCACTTGCAAGATCGCTAATTGAATATAAAATAACCTTTTCAGGATTTGAAAGGATATAATCCGCAATATTTTTTTGAGTAGGAGATAAATTATTATAATTAGTTCTTATTAAAGAAAAAACATCTTTTTCTATTATAATCACCTCACCCTCTTATTAAATAGTATTTTATTCACATTTGCTATAGTAACTCAAATTTTAATATAATACAATACTTCCTAATTTTATAATGTCCATTATAAAATTAGGAAGTATTGTAAATTAAAGGCCTACAAATAAAATAATCCTTAGTAAGTAAATTTGGTTCCTATAGTCTCTCCCATAAGTATTTTGGTTTCATACCCTAGATTTGATTGTTTTAGTAAATCTTTATCTATGGTTACTTTGTTCTGCTCAAAAAATAATATAACTGTAGAGCCACCGAACTTAAAATAACCTTTTTCATCACCTTTTTTAATAGTTTCTTTAGGCAAATAGGTTTGAATTATAGAACCTACACAGGTAGCACCTACTTCTACATAGAGTACATCACCGAAGTTATCTGAATGAAATATGCTCCATTCTCTTTTGTTTTTACAAAAAAGATTAGCAATACTTTTTAAGGCAATTGGATTTACAGAATAGTAATTACCTTTAATTTTATGTGTAGATTCACATATACCGGAATCTATAAAATGAAATCTATGGTAATCTGTAGGGCAAAGTCTTAATATTAAACAGGTACCATTTTTAAATTTTGCAGCTATTTTGGGATCATCTATTAAATCAAAAAGACTATATGTATATCCTTTAATCTGAACGATTTTGTTTAAATCTATATTTTCATATACTATTAATCTTCCATCTCCGGGAGATATTAATATATTTTTGTTGCTATCAATAGGTCTTGCAGTATCTTTGAGAGATCTTGAAAAAAAGTCATTAAAACATCTAAAATTCTTATAGTTTTCTCTAAATTCATTTATATCTATATTAAAATCTTTTATAAATTGACTAATTTTCTTTTTGCTGTATTTACTATTGCAAAAGTTCCCATATAATTTGGAAAAAACTTTTTTCTTAATTATGAGTTCTAATAATTTCATTCCACAAGGGGAAGAATAAGTCCAATTTAAATAAGTGCCTCCTGCTACTTTTTCTATTTCATATTTTTTACTTTTTCTATTAAAATATTTAATCATTTTTTCCTACCTTAAAACATTTTATTTACAGCTTATTTTAACACTATAATGTTAATATAGAAATAATTTTTGTAAAAATAATGTATTAAAAACTATTGAGTTATTTTAACAACAAAAGTATAATGTAAATGAATATAATTGTACTGACCAGTCAGCCGTTATATAATAAAAATCTGGAGTGGTATTAATGAGTAATACTAAAAGAACCATTTTTGAATCTGCTATAAAAGTCTTTTCCAAGAATGGATACAGTGGTGCTACTATGGATGCTATAGCAGCAGATGCAGGAGTAGCAAAGGGAACATTATACTATCATTTTAAAAGTAAAGAAGAGATATTTAAATATATTATAGAAGAGGGCATGAATGTAATAAGAAAAAGCATAGAAGAGGAATCCCAAAATGAAACAAACCCTTTAAACAGAATAAAAATTGTATGTAAAGTTCAGTGGGGATTAGTTTATGAAAACAGGGATTTCTTTAAGGTAGTTATGAGCCAACTTTGGGGCCAAGAAGTAAGACAATTGGAATTAAGGGAATATATAAGAAAATACATAGTATATATACAATCTTACTTAGATGATGCTATGGAGAAGGGATACATAAAAACATGTAATTCTTTATTTTTAGCATATGATTTATTTGGGACAATTTGTTCTGTTGCTATTTATGAATTGATAAATGAAAAAAACAAAGATTTAAATGAAATGATAGATAATCTTATGTACAGAATTTTAAATGGAATAAAAGGAGAGATCCTAAGTTGAATCTCTCTTTAAAGTTTTCCAGATTTAATTATTGAAATTATTAGAGTAATGCCGATTACTATAAAAAATAAAAAGTTTATAACATGCAGTAAAGGTACAGCATGTATTTTTGGACCTGTATTTGAATTTAAAATTAAGGAAGAACTTATAATCATAGAACATAATATAAGTGAGATAGAAAGTCTATTTACCATTTTATTTAATTGATTTAATGAATCATCTATTTTATTAAATTTTAGTTGAATTTTAGCTCTTCCATTTAATATGCTGTCTATTAATTCTACAGTTTTCATAGGAAGTTTGAAAAAATTTTTTGTGAAGTTACCAGAATCTATAAGTATATTTTCTAGATCAAAATTTTTCAAAAAATAAAATTCATTATTGTTTTTCACAAAGGGTATTGCTATATCTAAAATTTCTATGTCAGGAGCTATTTCAGCTACTAAGCCTTCTACTATAATTAAGCTTTTTACTAATAATATTAAATCCCTAGGTAAAGTGATATTATTGTTTTTTGCACATTTAAAGATTTCTGTTATAAGTACGGAAATTTTTATGTTTTTGAGAGAAGTGAACAGATAATTTGACAGAAACAATTCTACATCTTCATACAATTTATTTCTATCAGTTAATTCCTTTTTTATACCTATGGACATAATTACAGATACAAGCTTATCTGTGTCTTTATAGGCAATGGACATAATTGCATCGTTTAAAAGTAATTTTAATCTAGGAGAAATGGAACCCATTATTCCAAAATCAATAAAACATATTTTGTTGTCTTGTATCAATAAATTACCTGGATGAGGATCTGCATGAAAGAACCCATCTGTGAAAACTTGTTTAAAAAAACATAAGGCTAATTTTTTGCCTAAGTCCTGTAAGGAGTACTCCTCTTTTTTTAGTCTTTCTATATTATTTATTTTAAATCCATAGATTTTTTCCATGGTAAGTACTTTGCTTCCACATAAATCTTTTATTATATAGGGAACATAACAAAATTTTACGTTTTTGTTTAGTTCTTTAAATCTTATCATATTGTCTACTTCAAGGTTGAAATCTAGCTCTTTTCTAGTGGAAGATAGCAGTTCTTTTAAAGCTTCTTCTGGATCTATTAGTGCATCTTTAAATTTGTTTTTAGTAAGTTTCATGATTTTATACAATATGGATATATCTGTTTCCATTTTTTGTTTTATATCAGGTCTCTGCACTTTTACAATGACTTTTTTCCCATTTTTTAAAGTTGCATTATGTACTTGTGCAATTGATCCAGAGGCTATAGGATTTCTTTCAAAATATAAAAAGCATTCATTTATATTTTTATTAAATTCATTGAAAAATACTATATCTATATCTTCATACTTCTCTGGAAGTACATCATCTTGGAGCTTTGAAAGTTCTTTAATGTAGGATGAAGGCAATATGTCTGGCCTTGAACTAAGTATTTGGCCTATTTTTATAAAGGTAGGTCCAAGTTCCTCGAAAGCTTTTCTTAGGTTTTCAGGAGATTTATTCTTATTGGAGGTTTTAGTTTCTCTTAAGAATTTAAAACCATACTTAGCTAGTACCTTCATTATTTCCTTAAATCTTTGTGAATATATTTTTCTCATAAGTTATCTCAAATAACTAAAGCCTAAAATGGCTTTAGTCATTATTGTTTATTTTATTTTCAAGTTTAGTTAACCTATCATTTATTGATGCGATATCTTCTTTGGAAGCAAAGTTCATGTTACTTAATATAGATATAACTTCATTTTTGGTTAATGGCTTTATTTGATCTTTTTTTGCTAAAGCATTTTTCTTTAATTCTTCGGATAATTGTTTTCCCTCATCTACTGTTATTTTCCCTTTCTCCACCATTTCGGAAATTAGATTTACTGCTTTTTCATAGGTATATGCAGCTGAACCTACCCCAGCTAAGAATAAACTCTTTAATTCATTAATCATATTTTTCCTCCCTTATAATTAGGTTATAATCACTAATATATTTAAATTTTCAATTATTAACTAAAAAAAATTGACAATTATTATAAACTATAATAAAATAGTTAAGTAGCGATTATATATATGCGCTCGTAGCTCAGTAGGATAGAGCAGCGGTTTCCTAAACCGCGTGCCGGAGGTTCGACTCCTCTCGGGCGCACCATAAGTCTTGTAAATATTATATTTGCAGGACGTTTATTTTATGAGGATTTTCATTGTTTTTTATAGTATATCCTTATTTTATATTTATATTTTATTTATTCAATTTATATGTGTCATAATGCAATAAATACTTAGATTTTTGGGGCATTTTATGAAAGACTTTATGTTGGAAGCCATAAGGCAGGCAAAAAAAGGGTTGAAATTAGGTGAAGTTCCAGTAGGAGCTGTTATAGTAAAAGATAATGAAATAATATCAAGTTGTCATAATTTAAAAGAGACAGTTGGAATTGTTACTGCCCATGCAGAAATGCTTGCAATTCAAAATGCATCAGAGATACTTAGTAATTGGAGATTAACTGGATGCAGTATGTATGTTACTTTAGAGCCGTGTCCTATGTGTGCAGGAGCTATATTACAGTGCAGAATAAACAAACTGTATATAGGCACTTTCGATCCTACTATGGGGGCTTGTGGTTCTGTGGTTAACATATTACAAAATAGGCGGTTAAATCGTTGGGTAGATATTCAGTGGATGTATAATGAACAGTGTAGTGAAATGTTAGAAAAATTTTTTAAAAGTAGAAGGTAATATGGAGAGATGTCCGAGAGGTCGAAGGTGATTGACTCGAAATCAATTGTGCAGCGTAAAACTGCACCGGGGGTTCGAATCCCCCTCTCTCCGCCACCAACAAACCCGCGTAAATCAAGGACTTATGCGGGTTTCCTTATGCCTTTTTATGGTGCACGTGTTTTTGTAGTATTCACCTTCGTCCGGCAATTTCAAAAGTTATTTCATTTTTGCCGTTGTTTTATTCAAATCAACAAGTATTAATGTTGCAAGCCCTCCGCAAAGCAGTAGGCTAATGCAACTAAGTACTATTTGCCATGTCGATGTGTCATAGTAGCCAGAAATGGCAAATACAGCCGTAATAGGATACAGAGCTTTTAGGGTATTTGACATACTCGTAAATAGTCCGGCAAAAGAATAAATTTCAGCAAATAACAGTGCAAGCCAATATCCTTTTTTCATACGCGATACAAAAGCAATAATGGGTGAGATAGCAAGGAATATACCTAAGCCGTCCAGAAAATATGCTTTCAGAAAATTTAGAACCATTCCTATTGATAAATCAGAAAAATGTAAGATGGCCTCAACCGAAAATGTTATAGCAAAGAGCAGCAAATAAAGGAATATGCTGAACGCAAAAGTAACAATCATTTTTGCAGCGGTTAAGTTCGCTTCATTTACGGGAATAAGCCGCAGAGATTTTATAGTGTCATCCTGTTCTTCACGACAAATCATATAACTGCCAAAAAGGGCAATGACAGCTGGAAGAACAAAAATTGTTGCCAGTGGTTGAGCTACATCCATATACCAGCCTGCATTATATATATCAGGCTGAGAGGCACTAAACAAATCCTGACCTCCTAAAAAGACCATCACCGCTACCATAATTGTTGAAAAAACTGTAATCCAAACTATCTTTGAACGGCGAAGTTTTTGACATTCCCCCCAAAGTAATTTTTTCATGCTTCACACCTCACCTTCTTCTTCCCAATGCAATATTTGCAAATAATACTGCAACAATATCCCAAACGCAAATACAAAGAAATGCTAAAGGAATGTTGATTGCTTGTGTAAATGCAACGCCCGGAATATCTTTATTTCGCATGATGATAACATCCATGCTGCATAACGGGTGTAAATACATATTTACCGTCATTAAGATAACACTGGAAAAGGCATACACCAATGTGATACAAACAGGAAGAATATATCCTTTTTGTGCTGCAGCGATTGCTAAAATTGGCAGCATTACAAACGCAGTAAGAACACCAATCTCCAAGCATTTTTTGAATAAATATAAAACGCTTTCCCATTCAAATGCGACATATCCGGGAAGTACACTGAACAGCACAGAAGCAACAGCTGTAATCAGCATGAAACAGATGGAGTAAATTAAAACCACAAAAAATTTGCTGAAAAAGTATCCCATTTTGCTGACAGGCACAATCCAAAGTTGTTTGAGCATATCATACTGATTTTCGTCGTACATAAGTATGGTGCAAAGCACTCCCAAAACAACAGGCAAGATAATAAAAACCGTATAACTGAATGCTGACCATTTATAGAACTGTATTGCTTCATCAAAACCTGTTTTCCATGCATATTTAAATAATAAGAATGCTAGAAATGGCATTATGAGAGCTGACAACATCATAATCCACACAAATTTTCTACGTCGTAGTTTAAGAAATTCTATTTGAATAAGTTTAAGCAATGCCATCTCCTCCTGTAATTTTTCTGAAATAGTCCTCTAAAGTATCATTACAAAGTTGAGAACTGATAACGGTTATATTCTGCATCACAAGGGCTTTATTGATTTCACCCATATCCAGAGCGGTGGCATAAAGCCGTAAAGTATGGTCGTCTTGAACAGAATAATCTTTCAGGTGAAATTGACGCTCTAAAATCAGTGACGCTTTCGGAATGTCTGAAACTTGCAGCAGGATATATCTGCCGTTTTTCCGTTTCAGCTCCTCCATGCTGCTTTCTTCAAGCAGAGCGCCGTGATCGATAATACCAATATCATCCGCCAGCAATGAGATTTCTGAAAGAATATGACTCGAAATAAGAACAGTCTTTCCGCGCTCAACGCTCAAATTCTTAATGAAATCTCGTACTTCTGCAATGCCGATGGGATCAAGGCCATTGGTCGGTTCGTCTAAAATCAGCAGTTCCGGGTCATGCAGGATCGCATTGGCGATGCCAAGGCGTTGCTTCATGCCGAGAGAATATTTGCCGAACAGCTTTTTATCCTTATAGGGAAGACCGACAACTTCCAAAGCGTTTTTAACAGCATTAGGGGCGGCTGTACCGCGCAGCTTTGCAAAAATCTCTAAGTTTTCCGTTCCTGTCAAATTTGGATAAAACCCTGGGGTTTCGATAATAGCGCCGATACGGGGATATATTCGTTTTTCACGGCCTTTGATATTCTGTCCGAATACATCTACCTCACCAGAAGTGATTGGAGTCAACCCTAAAATCATTTTCATAATAGTGGTTTTTCCAGCTCCGTTGCGCCCCAACAGACCGTAAATCTGGCCTTTTTTTACATGAAGATTGACTGTGCTAACTGCTGTCTGCTCTCCATAAATTTTTGTCAGTTGTTTCGTTTCAATGACAAAATCATTCATATAAAAATTCCTCACTTTCAATAACTTGTTTTCGCAATGTGATAACCGATATAATGTCAGAAGCAATCACAATTAAAAGTATAAAACATTAACCTTGCCAAAACCTTGCCAAAACCTTGCTTTTATCTTGTTTTAGAAGTAAGAAAGCCCTGTGCTGTCACAGGGTTTTTGGCAATAAAATGGTGAATGTAGTTCCAGAGCCGAGAATGCTGGACGCTGTAATCGTCCCTTTGTGAGCGCTGACAAGCTCTTTGGCAATAGAGAGCCCAAGCCCGTTTCCTTTAGCAGCCCGTGAATGGTCGCATTGGTACATTCTTTCAAAAATAAGAGAGAGATTATCAGAAGATATACCTTTCCCGTTGTCTGTTATTACAATTTTAGCCTGTTGTTCATTCTCAAAAATACGCAGCGCCATATTATCACCCTCACTGTGGGTGATAATATTTTGTAATAGATTATTGAGAATACGGGTATACGCAGTTGCGTCTATGCGCATGGAATACTCTGTTTCAGGTATATCAAATTCATATTCAAAATGGCTGTTTTCTAAAATAGGAATCCAATCAGCTATAATATTACGGGATAACTCATTCAAATCACAAATCTCAAAATGAAAAATTTGTTCCCCGGAATCTAATTTAACCCATTCAAACAGATTTTCTACAAAATGTTTTAGGTGCTGGGCTTTATTAGACGCAACATGGATATATTCGTCCTTTTCTTCTCCTACAACAATTTTACTTTCGATTGCTTCCAAATAACCAACCAATGAAGCAAGTGGTGTTTTCACATCATGGGAAAGACTTGCCATTATCCGTTTGTATGCCTGCTCTGATTGCTTTTGCTGAATAAGCCGTGATTGGCTGCTTAGTGCAATTTCGTTAATACCATAACAAATTTGCCTTGTCATATCGCTCTCCGTTGCTAAAACACGTCGATTAAGGTTTCCATTTTTTATATCTTCTAAAGCGTCTTTTATAAGTGTAAGCTGTGTTCGAACTCGCCATAAGGTAGAAACAAGGTATGCTATAATAAGCAGGGTAAAAACCAACGCAAAAAGGAGATAAACAATTATATTCATGTCAAGCCTCCTTATTAAAACGATAGCCTACACCCCGGACGGTCAAAATGTAAAATAGATGCTCTGGGTCTGGCTCAATCTTTTTTCGCAATTTACTGATAAAAGACATAATGTTATTATCATCGTAAGCATATTCTTCTTCCCATACCTGCATATAAATCTGTTTTTTGGTAAACACCCGTCCCTTATTGGAAGCCAGAAATGAAAGTAAATCAAATTCTTTGCTTGTAAGCTCAACTGGAATGTCATTAACAGAAACCATGCGATTTGCTTTATCAATTACCATGCCCTTTAACATTATATAATCAGTGTCAGTTATAAAAGTCGGGTTTAAGGTAGTGTAGCGGCGAATAAGGGAATTTACACGAGCCATTAGTTCGTTAATACTGAACGGTTTTGTTAGGTAGTCGTCAGCACCTAGCCGCAGCCCGGAAACCTTATCATCCTCATCACTTTTAGCAGTGAGCATAAGCACCGGCATATTACTTGTTTCCCTAATTTTTTTGAGAACTTGAAAACCGTCTATATCCGGCATCATTACGTCCAAAATTACAAGGGAGCAGCTATTTTTATTTTCGTCAGCTAGACGTAGTCCCTCTACACCGCCATGTGCAATAATAGCAGATAAATTTTCTTGTTCTACACACTTTTTCATAAGAACGCAAAGCTCTTTGTCATCATCTATAATCAAAACATTATTCATGTTGGAACTCCTTTCCCCTCTGTGTTCTGCCGTCAATTGGCTTTTCTGCGTCTTTTGGTATCAGCCACATATAGCCAAGTTTTGAAACGCCTAGTATGCGGTTTTCCTCACAAAGTTTTTGTACTCGCCGCTCTGAAGTGTCCCATTTTTTAGCCGCCTCTGGGGTAGAAATATAATCCATAATCATCCGTCCTTTCTGGTTCATAATAATATTATATACGGACAGCCGAATGATACCAATATGCAGATAGGATAAATATGATTTATTCTTGTCAATTAAATGATATGTATAATATCATACTTTTTCAATTTGCCCTCAATTAAGCTATAGGTAGATATTTACATATAAAATTTTTTATAAAAAGTGTTGAAATATTATTATATTCATAGTATAATACTGATTGTTGTGGTGGTTTCTAAACCACAAAACTTAATATAAATTTATTTCATGAGTAAACCTGTGGAGAGATGTCCGAGTGGTTGAAGGAGCACGCCTGGAAAGCGTGTGTAGGGGCAACTCTACCGGGGGTTCGAATCCCCCTCTCTCCGCCATTTTAACTTTGTCGTGCTAGATGGGGAGTTAGCGGTGCCCTGTAACCTGCAATCCGCTATAGCAGGGTTGAATTCCTAGCTTAGGCTGTAAAATGTGAGGTCTGGCCCATAAAAGTGGCGTTGAGAACTGGATCCCACGCAACGGAAACTCATGAACCCCGTCAGGTCCGGAAGGAAGCAGCGGTAAGTGAATATTTTCGTGTGCCGTGGATAAACCTGGTTTGAGTTAACTGTATGGGTAACGCTTATAGTTTACTAGACGAAGCAAGGTGCACGACTTTAATAATGACTGAAAATTAAAAGATACCATAAGGTATCTTTTTTGTTATACGATTAAAGATAGGTTATAATATATGAAGGAAGGTGATAATATGCCTTATACTGCATTATATAGAGAATGGAGACCTAAAACTTTTTCAGATGTGGTAGGTCAAGATCATATAACGGTTACATTGAAAAATCAAATATTAAACCATAGAATAGCCCATGCATACTTATTTTCTGGAACAAGGGGTACTGGAAAGACTTCTACGGCTAAGATACTGGCAAAAGCGGTAAATTGTTTGAACCTTCAAGATGGAGAACCTTGTAATGAATGTGAAATGTGCAAAAAAATAAATGCAGGTATTTCAATAGATGTAATTGAAATGGATGCTGCTTCTAAAAGAAGATTGGAAGACATTAAAGATGTAATAGAAAATGTAAAATATCCTCCTCAGGAGGGTAAATACAAAGTTTATATAATGGACGAAGTTCATATGCTTACTCAAGAAGCAGTAAACGCATTTTTAAAGACTTTAGAAGAACCACCTCTAAACGTAATATTTATTCTTGCTACTACTGATCCTCAGAAATTACCTGTTACTATACTTTCCAGATGTCAAAAGTTTGATTTCAGAAGGATAAAAAGTTCAGAGATATTTAATAGATTAAGATGCATAGTTAGTGAACAGGGAATTTTTGCAGATGACAGAAGCCTGAATTTAATAGCCAGAATATGCGATGGAGCCATGAGGGATGCACTTAGTATATTGGATCAGGCAATATCTATGGGAAATGGTAAAGTTGAATACGACGATGTAGTTAACATGTTAGGTCTAGTTACTAATGAGAATTTATTAAGACTTACAGATAGCATAATAGAAAAGAACGTAGAGTCTTCGATGAGAGTAATTGATGATATAGTTCTAAGTGGAAAAGATATATTTAATTTTATTAAGGACTTGATAATTCATCTAAGAAATCTTTTAATGGTAAAGGTGTCTAACAATCCAGAAGATGTACTTGATATGTCAGAAGAAAATATAAATCTTTTAAAAGATCAAGCGCAGAAAATACGAGTAGAAGAAATAATGAGAGATATAAGAATACTTCAAGATGCTCAGGAACAATCTAAATGGACTAAACAAAGCAGAATTTATTTAGAACTTTCAGCTATAAAGATGTGTAAAATAGAATATGATACGTCAAAGGAAGTAATACTTGCAAGATTAAATAGATTGGAAGAAGCCTTTAGGCAAGGAAAAATTAAAGTATCAAATGAAAAGATTGATGCTAAGGTGGAAAAAGAGACTGTACCTAAAAAAATAGTAGATACCTATAGAGAAAGTAACACTGAAGAACATAAGACAAAAAATAATTCATCAAATGACGAAGTACAGACAGCAAATAAAGAAAATATATATTCAAAGATAACATTAGATATAGTTAAAAAAAGCTGGAAAGATATACTTGAATCACTTAAAAGTAAGCATCAAATGGTTTTATTTGCAGCACTTACTACAGGAAGAGTAGTTAAATGTGAAAAAGGTATAATAACTATAGAGTATGGTAAAGAATATGCTTTCCATAAACAGAGGCTGGAAAAGAATGAAAATAGAAAAATAGTTGAACAGGTTTTTTCAGAAGTGTTGAAGGAAAAAGTTATAATTAGATATATTATAGAAGACGAAGTGGAGGATGTATCTGTATCCAAGGAGAAATTATTAAAGGATACCTTTGGGGAGGATATAGTAGAAATATTTGATGAATAAATGTAAAATAACCTTAGATAAAATTTGATAAAAATATGGTATAATTAAATATAAATTAGTTAATTGAGGAGGAAATATACTATGGCAAGAGGCGGAATACCTAATTTTGGTGGCGGCGGAAATATGAATAATTTAATGAAGCAAGCCCAGAAACTTCAAAAACAAATGGAGACTATGCAATCAGAACTTCAAAATAAAGAGTTTTCTGCTACTGCTGGCGGTGGAGCAGTTACTGTATCAGTAAATGGTAAAAAAGAAATAGTAGATATAAAAATTAAACCAGAAGTTGTAGATCCAGAAGATGTAGAAATGCTTCAGGATTTAATTTTAGCTGCATGTAATGAGGCACTTAAGAATGCAGAAAAAGAGACTGCTTCTGAAATGCAAAAAGTAACTGGTGGACTTAATATACCAGGAATGTTTTAAGATTATGGACCCCATCTTATTGATGGGGTTTTAAATTGAGGTGATACTATGGATTTTTATCCTGCAGCTATTGAAAAATTAATAGAAGAGTTTGCGAAGTTACCGGGAATAGGCTATAAAACAGCTCAAAGACTTACCCTTTATATATTGAATTTACCAGGTGATGAAGTAAAGGAGTTTGCAAAAGCTTTAGTTAATGCAAGAGGTACTATAAGATACTGCTCTGTTTGTGGAAATTTTACAGATTCAGATCCCTGTGCTATATGTTCAAATCCAAATAGAGATAAGAGCGTAATATGTGTAGTAGAACAGCCTAAGGATATAATGGCTATGGAAAGAATTAAAGAGTACAATGGTGTTTATCATGTGCTGCACGGCAATATATCACCTATGGCAGGAAGAGGGCCTAATGATATAAAGCTTAAGGAACTTATAACAAGAATTAATGGAAATGTGAAAGAAGTTATAGTTGCAACTAACCCAAATGTAGAAGGAGAAGCTACAGCTATGTATATATCTAAAATATTGAAACACCTTGGAGTGAAGGTAACTAGAATAGCCCATGGTATTCCTGTTGGTGGAAATTTAGAATATGCAGATGAAATCACTCTGTCAAAAGCACTAGAAGGTAGAGTAGAGATATAAAGTAAATTATAATGTGTTTAGATCAGGATTCTTTAATAATGTATATTGACGCTAATTTATGTCAATTATTAAAATAACATATAATTTAGGAGGATTCTGATTTTATGAACAAGTATAATATAATCAAATATTTGTTGGCAAAAAATTCTAAATACACAAAAAATCAAAAAAGATTATTAAATGATATAAATGAAGCTAGGGAAGAGTTGGAAAGATGTGCTATATACTTTGATACCGTGAAAGATCCGCACTTGGTTGATTATGCTATATATATGGAAGAGGCAGCAAAATCAAAATACATGTATTTATTAAACGAAGTAAAGAAAAATGGAATAGATTTGAATTACAATAGTATGTTCCCTAATTTAAAGGAAAATAAAAAATCATCTTAAATAAAAATTTTTAGCTTATTCCTTTTATTAATATTTTTTAATTGTTAGAATATAAATTAGATAGTATTTATATTAAGTTTTTTATTTAAATGTTTTGCTATAAGAAAAATGAGGAGGAATAAGCAATATGTTAACAAGCGATATGTTTCAGTATATAGGATATTTTTTAATTGCCATATTAGGACTTTATGTGTTAGTAAAAGTATTTTCGTGGCCTTTAAAAATTTTATTTAAACTTATTATAAATGCTGTACTTGGTGTAGTACTGCTAGTTATAGTGAATTTAATAGGAAAATACTTTTCATTTAGTATAGGTATTAATGCAATTACAGCACTTATTGCAGGATTTTTTGGAATACCAGGAGTGATATTTCTTATAATATTTAAACTATTTCTCTAAAATTCTTATTAATAAACCACTTTTTATTTTTTAAAAGGGTGGTTTTATTTTGATTAACTTAAATTTGGTTTTATTGGAGATGGTGTATTGATATTTAACAAACAAATAGTAAAGGCTAGGTTTATTAGCAGACCTAATAGATTTCAAGCCTATGTAAATATAGATGGTGTGCAATTGATGATTCATGTACCTAATACAGGAAGGTGCAGGGAAATTCTCATACCTGGAGCTACAGTAATTTTAAGAGAGGAAAATAACCCAAATAGAAAGACAAAATACGATTTAATAGCTGCCTACAAGGGAACAAGATTAATAAATATAGATTCTCAAATTCCAAATAGAATTGTAGATGAAGCGTTAAAAATGAATAAAATAAGTTATTTTAGAGATTGTAAAAACGTAGAGCGGGAAAAAACTTTCGGAAACAGCAGGTTTGATTTTAAGTTATTGGATAAAGATAATAAGGAATATTATCTTGAAGTAAAAGGAGTTACTTTTGAAGAAAATGGAGTTGCCAGGTTTCCGGACGCACCTACAGAAAGAGGAAGAAAACATTTATTGGAATTAGTGCAAGTGAAAAAATCTAATATTGGGGCTGCAGTTTTATTTTTAATTCAAATGGAAGGCATTAAGTGTTTCAAACCTTACGATGAAATTGATAAGAAGTTTGGAGAGTATCTTAGATATGCTGATAAAGAAGGGGTAAAAATTCTTGCTTATGATTGTTTTTTAGGTGAAAATTTTATAATATTAAAGGATGAAATAAAAGTATGCTTATAAATAAAAAAATATTATTTTAATATATATTTTATAATGTACCCCCTAATTTTATAGTATAATTAATATATAAATTTTGGAAAATTTTATTTATTCAGGTTAAGGAGGTGTAGCTGCTTTATGAAGCAGTGTGTATATGAAATTTAAATATTGTCCTATGTGTGGAAAAGAATTGGAAGAAAAATACAGTTGGGATGAAGGTGGAGTACCTTATTGCCCTAAAGATGATATAATGTATTTTGATACTCCAAGACCTTGTGTAATAGTGGCTGTAATAAAGGAAAATAAAATATTGTTATTAAAACAAAGTTATATATTTAAAGATTCTAAAGTTTTATTGTCTGGATATGTTACAAATGGAGAAACAGTAGAAGAAACTGTGCATAGAGAAGTATTTGAAGAAGCGGGACTTAAGGTAAAGGATTTGAAGTATTTAGGAAGCGAATATGTAAAAAATAACAGTAAAGAAATAATAATGCTTACTTTCATGGCGAAGTATGATGGTGGAAATATAAAAAAATCTGCAGAAGTGGAATGGGTAAATTGGGGATATATAGAAGATGCATTATGTGAAATGAAAGAAGATGAAATTGGAAAGAGAATAGTTAGGAAGGTTTTAAAGGAATTAGGTTATACTGAAGAAAAAGCCTATAGATGCGATAATAACAATTGTCAAACAGATAGTTAAATACAAGGAGGGGAAAACATGGCTAAATATATACCGCAAGTAGATGGAATTGAAAGAAAGCATATGATTAGAGTACCTGAAGTTATTAGAGAAGCAAGTGGAATAAGAATATTTGGAAAAAGGCTAAAGTCTTTTTTATTCACTACAGATGTAGCTATTATAAAAAATACTGATGCAGATGCAGTTATTGCTGTATATCCGTTTACACCACAGCCGCTTATAACACATGCAATTATTTTATCCGCAGATATACCTGTTTTTTGTGGTGTTGGAAGCGGAATTTCAACAGCCAAAAGAATTTTAAATTTAGCATTAGATGCAGAATTTAAAGGTGCCATGGGAGTTGTTGTAAATAGTCCTACGTCTAATGAAGTTATAAAGCAAATGAGAGATAGCATAGATATACCAATAATAGTAACTATAGTATCTGAATATGAGGATGTACAAAAGAGAATAGAAGCGGGGGCTACTATAATAAATGTGTCTGGAGCTGAGGAAACTGCTAAAATAGTCAAAAAAGTTAGAAGTCAGTATCCTAATTTCCCAATAATAGCTACAGGAGGACCCACAGAGGAAAATATGAGAGAAACTATACGTGCAGGAGCTAATGCTGTAGCTTTTACACCTCCTACTTCGGCTGAAATTTTAAGACAAATTATGATTGAACATAGGAAAAAATGTAAAAATAGAAGACCAGAATAAATATTTACAGTATATTATAGGGAGAGGAGCAACTACTTTTATTTTGATTATTTAAAAATAAAAGATTAAATTAGTATGAAAGGTATTTTATATTATTTTAGTGGTACGGGAAATACTAAGTGGGTGGCTGATAGATTTAAGGAAAAATTTCAGCTTTATAACGTAGATATAGACTTAGCGTATATTCAATCTCTAGAAGAAAGAAAAACAAAAAAATATGATTTTATAATCATTGGTTTTCCTGTACATTGGAAGTTACCACCAAAAATTGTAACAAATTTTTTAAATAGACTGAATAATACAAAAGAGAATGTAAGGGTTATAGTATATTCTACACAAGGTGCTTCATCATCTTCAGCTTCTTGTTTTGTTGCAGGATGTTTAAAAAAGAAAGGATATGTACCATCTATACAGATTAGCATAAAAATGCCTAATAATTTTTACTTCTTTATAGGTAAAAAATATAATGAAAGTGAAATAGAAAATTTGCTTATTTCTGTTGATAAAAAGATTACGAATATAGTGGAAAACTTTATAAAAGGGAGGATTGTAAAAGAATCTAATTCTTTAATAAGACTTCAATTTAGTAAAGTACTGCACAGCGTGTTCAAAGGTAGGGTTCCTAAATTATCTAGAAATATATCATCAACTAAAGATTGTATTAAATGTGGGTTATGCCTTAGAAATTGTCCTCAAGGTAATATAACATTTGAAAATGGACATGCAGTTTTTCATAGTAAATGTATTTTATGTTTAAGATGCATACATATATGCCCAATAAATGCAGTAAGATACAGAGGTAAGAAAATAGATCAAACTCAAAAAAATATTATACAGGTATTAGATCTGAATAAATAAATTTTTGATCCTGAATTACACAAATAGCTTCTAACAATTCTAATGTTGGAGGCTATTTTAGAATTAAATTTTTTAGCTTGGGAATAATAAAAATACAATATTTTTCAGGAGTGAGTTTTATGATTTCAGCCCAAGATAAAAGAATTGTTGCAGAAAATTGTAAAGAATATGAATCTAAAAATAGTATTCTGGGATTACAGGTAAGCTATATCTCAGGAAGTTGCAGTAATTGTGTGAATTTTGTAAATAACAAATGCAGTAAAGATTTGCTTTACAAAATTGAACAAGTGATAAGTATGAATTAAATTTAACAGTGAAAGGGGCAGCTAAAATGGGAAGTATAGGTCAAATGGTAGGTGTTGCTAATTCTTGTCCGGGATATGAAAGAAAAGATATTTCATTTAATTCCGGCATAGGAAATTCTGACACTAAAAGCTGTACTAATTGCAGAAACTTGCAAAATGGCATATGTATTAAAGATCTTTATGACAAAGTCTTAACTAGTTTAGACCAAACATAGTTATTAAAAATTATTTTTTAAATTTTAAAAATATGTATTGACATATAAAAATATAAACTATATAATAATACCAATGAAAGACAAACGTTAGCAAATTTGATATTATTCTATGAAGAGAATAGTAACATAAGTTAGGTAATAGAGAGTCAGTGGAAGGTGTAAACTGATACCAATGCTTTTGTGAATCCACCTTGGAGAATTATTATGATGAATAATACGGAAAAACCGTTATTTTAATGAGAGAGTTATATTATATATAACTAATAAGGGTGGCAACGCGAACCAATCGTCCCTATGTGGGATTTGATTGGTTCTTTTTTATTTATAGTAAATTCTCATATGCTAAATATTTTGCTAATAGTATTTCAAATTTAATATTATTCTATGAAGAGAATAGTAGCGTAAGTTAGGTAGTAGAGAGTCAGTGGAAGGTGTAAACTGATACCGATGCTTTTGTGAATCCACCTTGGAGAATTATTATGATGAATAATACGGAAAAACCGTTATTTTAATGAGAGGGTTATATTATTATAACCAACAAGGGTGGCAACGCGAGGCAATCGTCCCTAAAGGGATCTGGTTGGCTTTTATTTTTTACAACACGCGCTTTATCAGTGTAGAACTTTAAACTGTTAAATAACATTAGATTATTAATTAAATAAATTTATTTGGAGGTAAAAACATGCATAAGAAATTATTTATTCCTGGACCAGTAGAAGTTAGAGAAGATGTATTAGAGAAGATGGCTACACCTATGATAGGACATAGAAGCAAAGAAGCTTCCAAGCTTCAAAGAGACATTAGTGACAAGATGAGAAAAGTATTTCATACAAAGGAAGAAATTTTACTTTCAACATCATCTGGAACAGGACTGTTGGAAGGTGCTATAAGATGTAGTACAGCTAAGAGGGCAGCAGTTTTTTCAATAGGAGCTTTCGGAAAAAGATGGCATCAAATTGCAGAATGTAATAACGTACCAGCAGATTTATACGAAGTAGAATGGGGTAAGGCAGCAGATGTTAATGAAATAGACAAAGTTTTAGCTACAGGAAAATATGATTCACTTTGTATAACTCATAATGAAACTTCTACAGGAGTTATGAATCCAATAGAAGAAATAGCAGAAGTAGTAAAAAAATATCCAGATATAGTATGGTGTGTAGATACAGTTAGCTCCATGGGAGGTACTAAAATAGAAGTGGATAAGCTTGGCATTGATATATGTTTGACATCGAGCCAGAAAGCTTTAGGACTTCCTCCAGGAATGGCTATATGCTCTTTTTCAAAAAAAGCAGTAGAAAGAGCAAAAAATGTAAAATTTAGAGGATATTATTTGGATTTACTTTCAATATATAATTATATACAAAAGAAAGATTATCAATATCCATCTACTCCATCCCTTTCACATATGTTTGCAATGGATTATCAATTGGATAGAATCTTAGAAGAGGGGCTTGAAAATAGATATAATAGACATTTGGAAATGGCTAAATATGTGAGAGAATGGGCTAAAAAGTATTTTGAATTATTTGCAGATGAAAGATATCTTTCAAATACTCTTACTAATATAAAGAATACTAGGGATATAGATGTAGCAGAACTTAATAAAAAGTTGGGTGAAAGAGGATTCCAGATATCAAATGGATACGGAAAATTAAAGGGGAAAGCATTTAGAATAGCTCATATGGCTGATTGTACTCTTGATGATATAAAAGAACTTTTGGAAAATATTAATGAAATATTAGGATTATAAGTTTTAAGGGGACTAGGGAAATGATAAAAGTATTAGTTAGTGATGGAATGGAAAAAGAAGCTTTAAATAAATTAATAGAAGATGGCTATGAAGTTGTAGACAAACATTTTGAAGAAGATGAATTAAAGGAAAAAATAAAAGAATTTGATGTAATAGTAGTTAGATCTGCTACTAAAATAAGAAAACCACTTATAGATGAGGCTAAAAAAGGTAATTTAAGACTTATAATAAGAGGTGGGGTTGGAGTAGATAATATAGATGTAAAGTATGCTACTCAAAACGGAATAACAGTTAGAAATACTCCAAATGCTAGTACTGTGTCAGTAGCAGAGCTTACTATGGGCCACATATTTGCAGTATCAAGATATATTAATATAGCCAATGTAACTATGAGAGATGGAAAATGGGAGAAAAAGAAATATAAAGGCGTAGAATTGTATGGAAAAACATTGGGGCTTATAGGATTTGGAAGAATTGCAAAAGAGGTTGCAAAGAGAGCAGCTGCTATGGGAATGAGGATAATATATACAGACATTCTTGGTATGGCAAAGGGATATAATAATTATGAATTCTGTGAACTCAACGATTTGTTAAAGAAGGCAGATTATATATCGGTTCATATACCTTTCAATAAAGAGCAGGGAGCTGTAATAGGAGAAAAAGAATTCAACATTATGAAAGATGGAGTTTTTGTAATAAACTGTGCAAGAGGCGGAGTTATAGATGAAAAAGTTCTAGCAAAGGCATTAAATACAGGAAAGGTAGCAGGAGCTGCACTAGATGTATTTGAAAATGAGCCTAAACCATGTGAAGAACTCCTAAATAATGATAGAGTATCAGTAACACCTCATATAGGTGGTTCAACAGTTGAGGCTCAAAAGAGAATTGGAATGGAAATTGTAGATATAGTTGAAAAATGTTTAGATAAAAATTTGGTTAATGCATAAGGAGGACTAAAATGGCAACTTTAAAAGCCTTCAAAGCCATAAGACCAAGGGAAGATGTAGCTTGTAAAATAGCTGCACTTCCCTATGATGTTATGAATAGTGAAGAGGCAAGAGAAATGGCAAAAGATAATGCATATTCTTTTTTGCATATAGATAAAGCTGAAATTGATTTAGATACAAATATAGATCCTTATGATAAAAAAGTATATGAAAAGGCAAATGAAAATTTGCAAAACATGATAAATAATAATTTACTTATAAAAGATAATAAGAAAAATCTCTATATATATAGACTGATTAGAAATGGAAAGGCACAGACAGGTATAGTAGGATGTACTTCCATAGATGATTATATTGATAATAAAATAAAAAAGCATGAATTTACAAGAAAAGACAAGGAACAGGATAGAATAAACCATGTTGATACTTGTGATGCAAATACAGGACCAATTTTTTTGACATATAGATATAATGAAAAAATTAATGATATAGTAGATAAGTGGACTAATGAAAAAAAACCGGTTTATGATTTTGTAGCTGAGGACGGCGTTACAAATACTGTATGGGTTATAGATGATGACAAGGTAATAGATACTATTTGTCAGTTGTTTAATAATATAGACAGTCTTTATATAGCAGATGGTCATCACAGGACAGCTTCTGCAGTTAAAGTTGGTATTAAAAGAAGAAAGGAAAATCCAGATTACAAGGGAGATGAAGAATTTAATTTCTTCCTGTCTGTACTTTTCCCGGATTCAGAGTTAAGTATCATGGATTATAACAGAGTTGTAAAAGATTTAAATGGCCTTACCCGTGATGAATATATGAATAAGATTTCAGAAAAGTTTAATGTGAAAGAATATGAAGGTAAAGATCCTTATAGACCGTCTAAGAAACATACTTATGGTATGTATTTAGGTGGAAAGTGGTATGAGATTGAAGCAAAAGAGGGTACTTATGATCCTTGTGATGTTGTTGAAAAACTAGATGCTTCTGTCCTTCAAAATAACTTATTGAATCCAATTCTTGGAATAGATGATCCACGTACAAATCCTAGAATTGATTTTGTAGGAGGAATAAGGGGACTTAATGAATTGGAAAAAAGGGTAGACAAGGAGAGAGAAGGAGTTGCTTTTTCCATGTATCCAACTACATTAGATGACTTAATGGGAATAGCTGACGCGGGAAAAGTAATGCCTCCTAAATCCACCTGGTTTGAACCTAAACTTAGAAGTGGTTTATTCATTCATGAATTAAAGTAAATATTATAGGGGTTCTAAGTAGAAAATTTACTTATACTAACAAAATTCAATTAGAATCACTATAGACCAGTTAATTTTATAATATTAGGATAATATTAAATAAAGCTTCAGCCTGTTAGGTTGAAGTTTTTATTTAATGGAAAGATTATTATAACTAGTATTAAGGAAGAAAAAGCATTTTTACTGATAAAATAATAGCCATTTTTTATGTTATAATTAATTAAGAAAGTTTAATTTTAAATTAGTATATGCAAAAATATAAGAATTAATTTTTAAATTGGAATTTCTATAGTATTGATTTAATTGGGAGAGATAGAAATGCTTAAAGAACAACTTGTAACCATTAGTTTAGTTAGTGGGAGTAATAGTGAATATATAATAAGGGATAACTGTGGCATAACTTTAGGACGGGTGTTCATAATTGAAATTTCCTCTAAAAATAAATGCTGTATAATTAGAATAAAATTTTATAAGTGGGGGGAATCTAGTTACAGGTTGCTTAAAAATTCACTTAGTATATTTATAGAAATACTTTTTAAAAATGCTAATTTAAATAAAATAAATATATTAGCAGATGAAGATATAAATATAGCTGCATTTACAGATCTAGGATTTGAACTCGAAGGTATAATAGCAAATAGTATTAAGTCTGATTCTGGATATAAGAATGAAATATTATTTGGGTTAGAACTAGATAAATTTAAAAACATAAGCATTAATAGGGGATTACATATAAAAGGTAGTAAGATAAACCTTTCAGTACTAACGCCAGAAAATGCAGAAAGTGTACTAAATTATTATATAAAGAATAAAGATTATCTGAGTAAATTTGAGCCTGACCGTGAAAAAAATTTTTATACTTTAGATATTCAAAAGAGAATTTTAATTGAAAGTTACAGGGAATTTTTGAGCGGAAAAAGTGTGAATCTTGGAATATATAAGGATAAAACGTTTATAGGAAAGATACAGATATCTAATATAGTTATGGGAGTGTTTAAAAGCGCATTTGTAGGATATTCTATAGATAAAGATGAGCAGGGGAAGGGATATATGAAAGAGGCATTAAAATTAACTCTTGAGTATGCCTTTAATGAAATGGACCTTCATAGAATAGAAGCTTCTACATTAGTAGATAATATAAGATCTCAGAAAGTTCTTTTAAGTTGTGGGTTTAAGGAAATTGGATTGAATGAAAAGTACATATTTATAAATGGGAAGTGGCAGGATCATTTAACTTTTAATAAGATTAATCCAAGAGAATAATAATAAAAAGAGTAAGGTTTGGTCTTTAAAAGCAGGGGGTTGTAAGTATAAATTACATAAACATATCCATGTGTATCTTTATATAAAAAATGTAGAAATAAATAGAATATAGAAGTATTAGTGATATAAACTTAAAATTTTTAAATTATTATGTATTATAGAACTTTAACCTGTGGTATAATAATCTTCGTTGTCTTGAGAAAAAAGATTTCAGCGAATATGTTTTATATATTTTATAAGAAATAAAAAAACATGTTGACAGATTAAAACTCAGATGATATACTATAAAAGCTGTCGAAGTAAGACGGTAAAATGATCCTTGAAAATTAAACAGAGGAAGATATAAGTACAACTTATTTAGAATAAACCAGCAATTCTTTTGAGCTGTGAAAGCAGCTAAAAAAGTAATTTCGTAATAAAAAGAGTCAATACAAACTTTTAAATTAAGAGTTTGATCCTGGCTCAGGACGAACGCTGGCGGCGTGCTTAACACATGCAAGTCGAGCGATGAAGCTCCTTCGGGAGTGGATTAGCGGCGGACGGGTGAGTAACACGTGGGTAACCTACCTCAAAGAGGGGGATAGCCTCCCGAAAGGGAGATTAATACCGCATAATAATCAGTTTTCACATGGAGACTGATTTAAAGGAGTAATCCGCTTTGAGATGGACCCGCGGCGCATTAGCTAGTTGGTAGGGTAACGGCCTACCAAGGCGACGATGCGTAGCCGACCTGAGAGGGTGATCGGCCACATTGGAACTGAGAGACGGTCCAGACTCCTACGGGAGGCAGCAGTGGGGAATATTGCACAATGGGCGAAAGCCTGATGCAGCAACGCCGCGTGAGTGAAGAAGGTTTTCGGATTGTAAAGCTCTGTCTTTGGGGACGATAATGACGGTACCCAAGGAGGAAGCCACGGCTAACTACGTGCCAGCAGCCGCGGTAATACGTAGGTGGCGAGCGTTGTCCGGAATTACTGGGCGTAAAGAGTGCGTAGGCGGATATTTAAGTGAGATGTGAAATACCCGGGCTTAACCCGGGCACTGCATTTCAAACTGGATATCTAGAGTGCGGGAGAGGAGAATGGAATTCCTAGTGTAGCGGTGAAATGCGTAGAGATTAGGAAGAACACCAGTGGCGAAGGCGATTCTCTGGACCGTAACTGACGCTGAGGCACGAAAGCGTGGGTAGCAAACAGGATTAGATACCCTGGTAGTCCACGCCGTAAACGATGAGTACTAGGTGTAGGAGGTATCGACCCCTTCTGTGCCGCAGTAAACACAATAAGTACTCCGCCTGGGAAGTACGATCGCAAGATTAAAACTCAAAGGAATTGACGGGGGCCCGCACAAGCAGCGGAGCATGTGGTTTAATTCGAAGCAACGCGAAGAACCTTACCTGGACTTGACATACCCTGAATATCTTAGAGATAAGAGAAGCCCTTCGGGGCAGGGATACAGGTGGTGCATGGTTGTCGTCAGCTCGTGTCGTGAGATGTTAGGTTAAGTCCTGCAACGAGCGCAACCCCTGTTGTTAGTTGCTAACATTTAGTTGAGCACTCTAGCAAGACTGCCGCGGTTAACGCGGAGGAAGGTGGGGATGACGTCAAATCATCATGCCCCTTATGTCCAGGGCAACACACGTGCTACAATGGGCAGTACAGAGAGAAGCAAGACCGCAAGGTGGAGCAAACCTCAAAAACTGCCCCCAGTTCGGATTGCAGGCTGAAACTCGCCTACATGAAGTTGGAGTTGCTAGTAATCGCGAATCAGAATGTCGCGGTGAATACGTTCCCGGGCCTTGTACACACCGCCCGTCACACCATGAGAGCTGGCAACACCCGAAGTCCGTAGTCTAACTTAGGAGGACGCGGCCGAAGGTGGGGTTAGTAATTGGGGTGAAGTCGTAACAAGGTAGCCGTAGGAGAACCTGCGGCTGGATCACCTCCTTTCTAGGGAGTCGAAAGATAGAGTATAATCTATCTTATAAATTGATGGTTTAAGTAAGTTAGAAAGTCTACTCTGTTTAATTTTGAAGGATCAGATAGATTCTTCTTTCAGTTTACAAGCAATTAGGAATGTAAATTGAAAAATTGTCCTTTGAAAATTGCACAGTAAATAAGAAATAAAGTAAAGCTAAGGTTATAATATAACCTTTGTAGAATAAACTTTAATATCATTTTAAAGATTTAAGATGATACAAAGAAAATTGCTAATAGCAATTTTCGACAATAAAGGTCAAGCTACAAAGGGCGCATGGAGGATGCCTTGGCACCAGGAGCCTAAGAAGGACGCGATAAGCTGCGAAAAGCTCTGGGTAGGCGCAAATAGCCAGAGAACCAGAGATATCCGAATGGGGAAACCCACCTAGACAACGCTAGGTACTGCAAACTGAATACATAGGTTTGTAGAGGCAAACCCGGGGAACTGAAACATCTAAGTACCCGGAGGAAGAGAAAGAAACATCGATTTCCTAAGTAGCGGCGAGCGAAAGGGAAAGAGCCCAAACCAGGAACTTGTTCCTGGGGTTGCGGATAGGTCATAAAAACTGTGAAGTGTTAATTGAAGAGAGCTGGAAGGCTCCGCCGGAGAAGGTAAAAGCCCTGTAAATGAAAACAAAGAGCAGTCAGATCTAATCCAGAGTACCACGAGACACGAGAAACCTTGTGGGAAACAGGGAGGACCACCTCCCAAGGCTAAATACTACCTGGTGACCGATAGAGAAGGAGTACCGTGAGGGAAAGGTGAAAAGAACCCCGGGAGGGGAGTGAAATAGAACCTGAAACCGTGTGTCCACAAACAGTCGAAGTACGTAAAGTACGACGGCGTGCTTTTTGTAGAACGAGCCAGCGAGTTACGATATGCAGCAAGGTTAAGTACTTAAGGTACGGAGCCGGAGGGAAACCGAGTCTGAAAAGGGCGAAAAGTTGTATGTTGTAGACCCGAAACCGAGTGACCTATCCATGGCCAGGTTGAAGCGGAAGTAAAATTCCGTGGAGGACCGAACCACGTTGGTGTTGAAAAACCATGGGATGAGCTGTGGATAGCGGAGAAATTCCAATCGAACTCGGAGATAGCTGGTTCTCCTCGAAATAGCTTTAGGGCTAGCGTCGGAAATGAGTAATGGAGGTAGAGCACTGAATGGGGTAGGGGCTGACAACAGTTACTGAACCTTATCAAACTCCGAATGCCATATACTTGAATTCCGGCAGTCAGACTGCGAATGATAAGATCCGTGGTCAAAAGGGAAACAGCCCAGACCACCAGCTAAGGTCCCAAAGTGTAAGTTAAGTGGGAAAGGATGTGTGATTTCTAAGACAACTAGGATGTTGGCTCAGAAGCAGCCACTCATTTAAAGAGTGCGTAATAGCTCACTAGTCAAGAGATCATGCGCCGAAAATGTCCGGGGCTAAAACTTACCACCGAAGCTGTGGACTCGAAAGAGTGGTAGAGGAGCATCCTGTATGAGTAGAAGTCGTACCGGAAGGAACGGTGGATTGTACAGGAGAGAGAATGCTGGCATAAGTAGCGAGAAATAAGTGAGAATCTTATTGGTCGAAAACCTAAGGTTTCCTGGGGAAGGTTCGTCCGCCCAGGGTAAGTCGGGACCTAAGCCGAGGCCGAAAGGCGTAGGTGATGGACAATCGGTTGAAATTCCGATACCGCATAAAAGCGTTTGACAAAAGGGATGACGCAGGAGGATAAGGTGTGCATACAAATGGATGTATGTCTAAGCATCGAGTCAGGTATACCAGGAAAATCCGGTATATCAATGATGAGGTGTTATGGGGAACCCGCAAGGGGAAGTACCTGATTTCACGCTGCCGAGAAAAGTCTCTATGGAGTTTTTATGTGCCCGTACCGCAAACCGACACAGGTAGGTGAGGAGAGAATCCTAAGACCATCGGAAGAATTGTTGTTAAGGAACTAGGCAAATTAACCCCGTAACTTAGGGAGAAGGGGAGCCACGCAAGTGGCCGCAGAGAAAAGGCTCAAGCAACTGTTTATCAAAAACACAGGTTTCTGCTAAAGCGAAAGCTGAAGTATAGGAGCTGACGCCTGCCCGGTGCTGGAAGGTTAAGGGGAAGACTTAGCGCAAGCGAAGGTCAGAACTTAAGCCCCAGTAAACGGCGGCCGTAACTATAACGGTCCTAAGGTAGCGAAATTCCTTGTCGGGTAAGTTCCGACCCGCACGAATGGCGTAATGATTTGAGCACTGTCTCGACAACAAATCCGGCGAAATTGAAGTGCAAGTGAAGATGCTTGCTACCCGCGATTGGACGGAAAGACCCCGTAGAGCTTTACTGCAGTTTAGCACTGAATTTCGGTATTGTCTGTACAGGATAGGTGGGAGACTAGGAAGTAGTGGCGCCAGCCATTACCGAGTCGATGTTGGGATACCACCCTGATAGTACTGGAATTCTAACCGGGCTCCATGAAACTGGAGACGGGACAATGTTAGGCGGGCAGTTTGACTGGGGCGGTCGCCTCCTAAAAAGTAACGGAGGCGTACAAAGGTTCCCTCAGAAGGGTTAGAAATTCTTCGAAGAGTGCAAAGGCAGAAGGGAGCTTGACTGCGACACAAACAGGTGGAGCAGGGACGAAAGTCGGGCTTAGTGATCCGGTGGTACCTCGTGGGAGGGCCATCGCTCAACGGATAAAAGCTACCTCGGGGATAACAGGCTGATCTCCCCCAAGAGTTCACATCGACGGGGAGGTTTGGCACCTCGATGTCGGCTCGTCGCATCCTGGGGCTGAAGTAGGTCCCAAGGGTTGGGCTGTTCGCCCATTAAAGCGGCACGCGAGCTGGGTTCAGAACGTCGTGAGACAGTTCGGTCCCTATCCGTCGCGGGCGCAGGAAATTTGAGAGGAGCTGTCCTTAGTACGAGAGGACCGGGATGGACCGACCGCTGGTGAACCAGTTGTTCCGCCAGGAGCATAGCTGGGTAGCCAAGTTGGGAAGGGATAAACGCTGAAAGCATCTAAGTGTGAAGCCCACCTCAAGATAAGATTTCCCATAGCGTAAGCTAGTAAGACCCCTCGAAGAACACGAGGAGATAGGTCAGAGGTGTAAGCAGGGCAACCTGTTAAGCTGACTGATACTAATAGGTCGAGGGCTTGACCAAATAAAAACGAAAGAAAAAAAGTTTACTGTGCAATTTTGAGAGGACAGAGTAATTTGAACTCTTAAAAGTTAATATATATGAAAATTGATAGAAGCGAGCAGATTGAGGAAAGGCTTGAATGAGGAGCAGAGTTTACTTATGTAAATGAGCACCGCAATGAAAGACTTGACGAAAATATGAGAAGCTTATAGCAATTTTCGATGATAATCTGGTGGTAATGACGTGAAGGTAACACCCCTTTCCATACCGAACAGGAAGGTTAAGCTTCAGAGTGCCGATGGTACTGCAGGGGAGGCCCTGTGGGAGAATAGGTCGCTGCCAGGTAATATGGTTCACTAGCTCAGTTGGTAGAGCACATGACTTTTAATCATGTTGTCCGGGGTTCGATTCCCCGGTGAGCCACCAAAAGAAGTACTTGAATGTACTTCTTTTTTTACGTGGAAAAAAGCCATAGAATATGGCTTTAGTTACTTAATGTAAATTGAATTAAGCAGTTCTTTTCCTGTAGAAGTTTTAAAATATTTATTTTTCATGTATTCTATATCAGATATTTTAATATTATCTTCATATGCGTTTACTAAAAAGTCGCTTTCAATCAATATCTGTAAATCTATTTTATCAATTTTATTGTAACTATGATGATTACCTATTAAAAAGCATATTCTTTCAATTGCTGTATCATCTAGATCTATTTCTTTAAGCAGTTCTTTAGCTACGGGAGGCCCTTCAATTTCTTGATAATTTCCAGCTGAACTATTATATTTCCTTTCGCTTTCTTTAATCCCTATATCATGAAGTATGGAAGCTAATTCAAGTATAAGCATTTCATTATCATTTAATCCTTCTAATCGACCTATAGTTTTGCTAAAACCATGTACTTTTAAAGCATGATTTATTCTTTTTATATCATTTCCAAAATAAAGTATCATTTTTTTAGTAACGTAACTTGCTAAATCTGACATGAGTGCCTCCTTATGTTTAAATTATAGTATTAGTATATCGAATTTGTACTAGTATATCAATTTTACTGTGATAAAATATTTATATATTTATTAATTGAAAAGTAGAGGATTAGGTGTAATGAAAAGTATTTTATTGGTAGAAGATGATAAATCATTAAATAGGGGAATTAGCTTTAAATTAAGTAAAGAAGGATATAAGGTTTTTTCATCAAGAACTATTGAAGAAGCAAAAATAATATTAGCAGAAAATAGTGTTGACCTTATGATCCTTGATGTAGGCTTGCCCGATGGGAATGGATTTGATTTATGTGGGGAAGTTAGGAAAAAAAATGACTTACTTATTATATTCTTAACGGCCTGTGATCAAGAAATTGATATTGTAACAGGACTTGATATGGGAGCAGACGATTATATAGCCAAGCCATTTAGTCTTATGGTATTAATGTCTAAGATAAATGCTCTACTTCGAAGAAATTCTAATAAAAATCAAAGCAAAAAAATCGTATCCGGAGATATAGTTTTTTCTATAACGGATATGAAAGTGTTAAAAAACGAAGAGGAATTATTTCTAAGTAAGACTGAAATAAAACTTTTAAAGTATTTAATGGATAATGCAGGACAAATCATAACCAAAGATCAGCTTTTAAATAAATTATGGGACATAGATAACACATTTGTAGATGACAATACTATAGCGGTAAATATAAGAAGACTTAGAGAAAAAATAGAGGATAATCCTTCAAAGCCTAAATATATAAAGAATGTTAGGGGAATGGGGTATATATGGATAGAAGGATGTGTAAAGATATGATTGAATATTTAAAAGAAAATCCCTTATTGAAGAAAGTATTTAATATAATGATTATTACTATATTAAGTATTTCCGTGATAACTTGTTTTGTAAATTACTATATAACTGAACAAGTGTATAAACAAAATATAAATTCTACACTTCAATTAGTTGGAACACTTACAAGATTAAATCCTGAAAATGAAACTGAAATTGTAAAAACTGTGCTGTTTAAAAAATATGATGCTAAAAATTTGGAATATGGAAAAAGTATTGCTAAAAAATATGGTTATGGTGATGAAGTTACAGCATGGAATGATGATGCATTTAATAAAAATGTATATAATATGATAAAAATTAATTTTATATTGTTTATAGTAATCTTAATTGAATCAATGTTGATTTTCAGAAGCTGCAGTTTATATGTTATGAAAAGGCTTGAGTATATATTAAATAGTGTTGATGAGGCAGTAAATGGAAAACTCTTGACGGATATGAATAGCTTTAATGAAGGAATTTTGTCTAAGATATATTCTAAAATGTGTGATTTAAGCAGAATACTTAATTTAAATATCGAAAAATTGTATAGGGAAAAAGAAAATATAAAGTATCTTGTTACAGATATTTCACATCAAATAAAAACTCCCATATCCTCAATTAAACTCTTTAATTCAATTTTAATAGAAGATGAAAGTATAAGTAAAAATGAAAAAAGAGAATTTTTAAATACAATAAAAGAAGAAGTTTTAAAACTTGAGTGGCTTACAGGTTCCCTTATAAAGTTGTCCAGGCTTGAAGCTGGTATGATTGAGCTAAAAAAAGAAAAAAGGTCTATAAAGTATACAATACATAAAGCTATAGAAGGAGTTTATTCAAAAGTTCTGCAAAAAAATATAGAGATAAATGTTGAAAATGTATATGAATTTTCTATTTTCCATGATGTGAGATGGACTAAAGAAGCAATAGTTAATGTACTGGAAAATGCCATAAAGTATACAGATAGTAATGGGAAAATAAATGTAAGTATGACTGATATGAATTTTTTTATAAGAATTGATATAGAAGATACTGGTATAGGAATACCAGGTGAGGACTTCAACAAGATATTTAAACGATTTTTTAGAGGAAATTGTAAAATAGTTCAAGAATCTGAAGGTTCTGGTATAGGATTATATCTTACAAGAAAGATACTAGAAGAGCAAGGTGGAAGTATAATGGTTGATTCAAAGCTAGGGGAAGGAAGTAAATTCAGCCTTTTCTTACAAAAATGTAAGTGATATTGAAAGTGAATTGTAATATTAACATGTTATCCTCTAAGTATAATAATTAAATATTGAAGAGAGGTAATGTTATGAAGGTATTGGAAGTAAAATCTCTAAAAAAATATTATGGGAAAGATGAGAATTTAGTTAAAGCAGTCGATAATGTAAGTTTTTTTGTAGATGAAGGGGAGTTTGTTGTAATAATTGGTACATCAGGTTCAGGTAAGAGTACACTGCTTCACATGGTTGGAGGTCTTGATAAACCAACATCAGGGGAAGTTTATATTGTAGGACAGAATATATTTTCAATGAAGGATGATAAGCTTGCCATATTTAGAAGAAGAAATATAGGTTTTGTTTTTCAAGCATATAATCTTATACCTGTCTTAAATGTGTGGGAAAACATAACACTCCCAATAGGACTTGATGGTAAAGAGGTAGATGAAAGTTATGTTAAAGAACTTATGGAAACTTTGAATATATATAATAAGAAAAATTCACTGCCAAATGCCCTGTCAGGTGGGCAGCAGCAGAGAACGGCTATATGTAGAGCTCTTGCAGCTAAACCTTCTATAATACTTGCAGATGAACCTACAGGAAATCTTGATTCCAAGACAGCGCAAGAAGTTATGGCGCTCTTGAAGATGTCAGTAAAAAAATATCATCAAACTCTAATTATGATAACTCATGATGATAAAATTGCACAGATGGGTGATAGAGTGATTAGAATTGAAGACGGAAAAATAGTGCAAGGGAGGGAGTAAGTATGAATTATATATCCAATCTTGCCAAGAAGAATTTAAAGTTTTCTAAAACAAAGAATATACTGATCATACTCACTATAGCGTTAGCTACTTGTCTTATAACTGCATCAGGAATAATGTTTTACAGCATACAAAGTTCTATAATAAATTCAGCTGAAGAACAAATGGGAAATTATCATGGAGTGTATATTAATGTAAATAATAAACAAATTGAAATGTTAGAAAACAATAGAAAAATTGAAAAGGTAGGTAAATGCATTCCATTTAAAACTATAAAAAATAAAGATTTAAGTGATTCTCAAATGGAGTTATTTTATACAGATTATGCAGGGGCAGATATGACGAATGTGAAATTAAAACAAGGAAACTTGCCTCAAAAATCAAATGAAATAGCACTAGAATCATGGGTACTTGATAAATTGAAGGTAAAATCTAAAATAGGAGAAAACATTCATATTAAAGATGAAAACAATAAAAGTATGGATTTTATTTTAAGTGGAATATTAAGCGATGATAAAATACGTAAGCAGCAAAATAATGTCATAGGTGTAGTATCAAAAAAACTTGTAACTCAAAATTTATATAAAATAAAAACGGCATGTTATGTAAGGGTTAAAAATCATAGAAATATTATGAGCACTGTTTTTGATATTGGACATAGTATTGGTTTAAAAGATGAAAATATAAAGACAAATTCGCTGTATATAAGTGCAGTAGGAGGAGATCCATCATTACTAATATCATTTCTTGTTATAGCTTTAATTATAGTAATTGCAACTATGGTGGTTATCTATAATATATTTTATGTATCTGTTATTGAAAGAATAAAACAATTTGGTCTTCTTTCTGCAATTGGTGCAACTAAAAAGCAAATTAGAAAAGTTATATTTAAAGAAGGATTTACTTTATCAATTATAGCAATTCCAATAGGGATTATATTTGCACATGTAATATATTATATAGTAAGGCAACTACTAATATCAAAGTACTCCATAGAAATAAAATCTTCACCATATATTATAATTATTTCGGCACTAATAAGTTTATTAGCAGTTGTAATTTCCCTTAGAAAACCAGAAAAGCTTTCTTCGAGAATATCTCCAGTAGAATCAATGAGATACAGCGGTGTAGAAATAAATTCAAAGAAAAAAGAAAGAAATTCAATTAAGAAAATATCTATATCTAAAATTGCACATTTAAATCTTTGGAGAAATAAAAAGAGAACAATTATGACTATGATTTCTCTTACCATGAGCGGCATTTTATTTATTGTAATTTGTACTGTACTTAAAAGTATGAATATATATAATCTCACAAAACAAGATTTTAAACACGAATTTTCATTAACAAGCACAGAAACAGAGGGTAATCCTTTAAATGATGAGATAATAAATAATATAAAAAATATTAAAGGGGTTAAAAATGTCAGTACTGAAAAATATACCGGGAATATATCTGTAAACAATTTAAGCTATGGACTATATGGATATGATGATTATCTTTTAGGTAAATTTAAAAAATATTTAATAGCGGGAAAAATATCTTCTGAGGAATTAAAAAGTAAAGATGAAGTTTTAGTTGCAACTAATTATGATAAAAATGATAACAGAATTTGCAAATATAAAGTTGGAGATAAAATAAATTTATCAATTGCAGTAGATAAAAATGGGAAACAAACAGAAAGTATAAAAAAACAATTTACTGTGGCAGGTATAGTTAGTAAGAACATAGGAAGCTTTGGCTGGAAAATAGATGGATATGACCTTATAACCCACGAAGATGTGTTTACAAGAGGAGAATTTAAGGACAAGTTAGTTAGTGCAAATGACAACAAAATGGCAGGAGTATATATAGATATTGACAGCAGCAAGTTTGAATCTATAAAAAGCAAAATTAAATCAATTTCACAAAAAGACAATAGGATATTCTATGATTCAAATACAGATTACAAAAAGGAACTTGAAAGTCAGTATATGGGAATGCAAATTATTGCAATGAGCTTTATTGGTATTATAGCCCTTATTGGAATTTTAAATCTTATAAATACCATGATTACAAGTATACTTACTAGAAAAAAAGAGTACGGAATGCTTCAGGCTGTTGGGCTTTCAGATAGAGAGCTTCGTAAGATGCTTCAAATTGAAGGAATATATTATTCTCTTGGAAGCTCTTTAATGTCTATAATTTTTGGAACATCTTTGGGATACCTGTGTTTTAAATTGTTTAAAAGGTCCGGAGCAGATTATGCAGAATATAAATTACCACTAGGTTCAATTTTGGTATTGATTTTAGCGTTTGCTATAATAACAATACTCATAACATATTTAATTGAAAATAAATTAAAAAAGGAATCAATTGTAGATAGAATAAGATATAGTGAATAAAATTAAGTTTTCACCTAGAAATTTTACGTAAAGTTTCTAAGTGAAAACTTTTATTTATCCGATGGCTACCTGCTCTAATACACCCACTTTTCCAAGTGAGAGTAAAGAGCAGGTACATCCCTGGATAACGATTTCTAAGCATCAGGTGGAGTCAAAACTCCATCTGATGTCAAGAACTCTGTTTATATGTATGCTATAATTGGATTATGATAGGTTATAAAGTTAGATGCAGAATATATGATAACTAATGTGTAATTAAATTATCAATGTATTTGATTGGAGGTAAAAATGGAGGACTTAGATTTATTCAAAGAAATATGTGAAACTCATGCACCAAGTGGCAGAGAAGATTGGCTGTATTCTATTATAGAAGATAATTTTAACCAATTTGGAGATATAACTATAAGTAAGCTTAATAATATGTATATACATAAAGAAGGAAAAACTTCTAGAAAATTAATGATAATGTCTCATGCAGATGAAATTTTTTTAATGGTAAAAGAAATAACAAAAGAAGGTTTTATAAAATTTAAAGGATTAGGAATAGATGCCAAAAGCCTTGTTGCTCAAGAAGTTATCATTCATGGAAAAGAAAATGTATCTGGAGTTGTGGCGTTAAAATATGATTATAGTGATAAACAAAAAAGTAAAGTTAGTATGGAAAACCTATATATAGAAACTGGTTTTTGCACAGAAAAATTAAGAAGTTTAATTAAGGTAGGAGATTATATTACTTTAGATAGAAAAATGGTAGGGCTTTTAAATGACAATGTAAGTTGTAAGTCAATAGATAACAGAGCTAGTATTTTTGCCATGTACGTTTGTGCGGAAGAACTTAAAAATGTAAATCCAGATTTAAATGTTTACTTTGTGTGTTCATGTCAGGAGGAAGTAGGACATAGAGGAGCCAAAATGGCAAGTTACGAAGTTAAACCTGATATAGGTATAGCACTTGATGTTACTTTTGATGGTGGAACTTTAGGGGATAGCGATAGGGAAAATAAGCTGGGAGCAGGGCCAGTTATATGTATAGGTCCTAATATACATACTAAAATTAAAAATAGGATAATACAAACTGCAGATAAATATAGCATTCCATACCAAATTGAAGTTGAGCCGGGAAACACTGGAACTGATGCTTGGGATATTCAAACTGCAGAAGGGGGAATACCTACACTTCTTATATCTATTCCTATAAAGTATATGCATACTTCTGTAGAAGTGGTAAATTTGAAAGATATCAAAAACACAGGAAGACTTTTGGCTAGGTTTATTCAAGAGTTAAAAGAGGATGAATTGGAGGGATTATTTTGCTTTTAGAAAAGCTATCTAACTGTATAGGACCTTCTGGTTACGAAGAAGAAATTAGAAATGTAATAAAAGAGGAGTTGTACACTTTTACTGATAATGTAACTGTAGACAGAATGGGAAACGTTATAGTCCATAGTGATAATAATGATAATTCTTCACCTAAAATAATGATAGCTTCTCATATGGATGAGAGAGGTCTTATAATTACAGCTTATAATGATGATGGGACTCTAAAGTTTTCAACTTTAGGTAAAATGGAAAAAGGAGCATTGCCTTGTAAAACTGTTTTAATTGGAAACAAAAAAGTACATGGTGTTATAGGCATAAAACCAATACATCTTCAGAATAAAAGTGAAAGGGATAGAAATATATCTTATGATGATATGTGTATAGATATTGGAGCCTCAAGTAAAGATGAGTGTAGGAAAACTGTTTCACTTGGAGATTTTGTAGTATTTGACAATAGTTTTTCTAATTTTGGAGACAATTTGGTAAAAGGCAAGGCTTTAGATAATAGAATAGGATGTTCTATACTTTTAGAATTATTGAAGGAAAAATATGAGTGTAATTTATATGGAGTGTTTTATGTCCAGGGAAATATAGATAAAAGAGGAATTTATACTGCAGCTTACAATGTTAAGCCTGATATAATGATAGATTTAGATACTATAAATAGTACTGATGGTGAAGGCGTACCGGAATATTTAAAAACAAATGAACTTACAGGAGGACCCGTTATACCTTTTAATATGGAAGAGTCTATATTTAATAGAGACATTGTAAAGTCTATTAGAAATAAGGCAGATAATATGGGAATTGCTTATAAAAAGAGCATAAGTACTAAGGATACAAGTAAACTTAAACCAGTCCGTTTACCTATTAATAACTGCAAGACAGCAGCGGTATTAATACCATGCAAACATATGGATTATAATATTTCAATGTGCAGCTTGATGGATTATGAAAGTACTTTAACTTTGGTAAAAAGTTATTTGTCAGATTTATAGATGATAATTTAAAATATTGAGGGGTGAAATTTTTATGGATAAACTTCTAATAAAATTAATCAATTCTTTTGGAGTTAGTGGTAAAGAAGATGAAGTGAGGGAAGTAATAAAGGAACGTTTAAATGAAATTAATCAAGATATGTATGAAGATGATATAGGTAATGTAATAGTAAAATTAGGTTCTGGTGAAACTAAAATAATGCTGTGTACTCATATGGATTCTGTAGGATTTATAGTAAACCATATAGACGATGATGGCATGATAAGGGTGGACAACATAGGAAATTTTAAAAAGGAAGATATATCCCATAGTTTTATAAGGTTTGATAATGGAACCTTAGGAAAAATATATACTTCTCACGAAGGCGAATTTGTAGATATAGGCGTGAATGAAAGGGAAGATGCTTTAAAAAAGGTAAATGAAGGTGATATGGCATCCCTTGTAGGACCGTATTTAAGTGTAGGTGACAACAATGTTATAAGCCCACTTTTACATAATAAGGTAGGATGTTATATACTTTTAAAGCTTATAGAATATGTAAAAGTAGAAAATGCAGAGCTTGATTTTGTATTTGCATCACAAGGTGAAATAGGAGGAATAGGTGCTAGAATTGCTGCAAATAATATAAACCCTGATTATTGTATAATAGTTGGTACTGAAAATGCCACAAATGCGGAGGAAAGAAAAAACAACATAAATATAGATGAAGGACCAGTAATTAAAATTATGGATAGTTCACTTATAATGCATAAAGATATAAAAGAGATGTTAGAAAATTGTGCTAAGAGATCAGAAATAAATTTACAATACAGCATAAGTACAGGTAAATCTGAAGGGGAATTAGTGCATAAAGAGAGAATTGGAATAAGAACCGGAGAAATTGCAGTACCATGTAGATACAAGTATTCCACATCTGAAATGGTATCAATAAATGATATAGAAGATACTATAAAATTATTAAAGCAACTGGAAAACTTTAAAGAAATAATATAATAAAAAGAATCTATCTTATAAAGATACGCCATTTATAAAAATAGCTTCTATGATAAATCATCATAGAAGCTATTTTTATAGAGTTTTTACAATATATAATTAGTAAAAGGGAACCTTAAATACTATTTAGAGTGTTCTTTAATTTTTTCCAGTCATTTTCATACATAAGTTTGAAAGAATCATTTCTATTATAAGTTAATGCAGATGGATGATACATAGGGAATATATCCTTTTTCAAATCTTCATTAAAATAGATTTTACCGTGGCATTCACCTATAGAGTTAAATTTAGTAAATCTTTTTAAAGGAGTATTTCCTAAAGTTACAATTATTTTAGGATTAACTAGCTCAATTTCTCTATTTAGTATATCTTTAAATAGTTCAATTTCAGAAGTTTTAGGAGGCCTGTTACTTATAGTTTTTCTCCCATTTTTCCCTTGATTTATTTTTATTGGTCTTAAAAAGCAAGTGTTAGTTATTCTAATATTATCTCTTTGTAAACCTATGGAGTTTAGATAACTTCCAAAGGTCTTTCCTGCCATTCCAACAAAAGGTTTACCTTGTTCTACCTCCGTTTTGCCTGGAGCTTCACCTATGAATAATATATTACAAGGAATAGGCCCATCACCAAAAATGTATCCGCCAGTAGGCGTTTCATCATATCCATCACATATTTTTTTGATTTTTTCTATAAGCTCTTCTTTAGCATTCATAAAAGAAGTCCCTCCTTTAAACTATCAACGTCAATTATATTTTAGCATATAAAGAGCTTTTAAATGCATTTTGAATTAAGTATAGGTTAAATTATTGATATAATGTGTGTATTTTCAAATTGTATGCATACATTTTGAAAAGTATATAGTCGATGATATAATTCTAACTAAAATTGTTTAAGAGGTGATTTTTATGGAAGCTCCATATATAATGACGCCTGGGCCTACAGAAGTTAGAGATAATGTTAGGTTTGCCAGAAGTGAAAGATGTACAAATCCTGACTTAGATATTCAATTTTATGATTTTTATAAAGATACCTGTGAAGATATAGCTAAATTTTTAAATACTAAAAATCAGGTTAGAATATTAAGCGGGGAAGGAATACTTGGTCTTGAAGCAGCTTGTGCTTCTCTTACAGAAGAAGGAGATAGAGTACTTGTAATTGATAATGGCATATATGGTGAAGGGTTTGCTGATTTTGTAAAACTTTATGACGGAGAAGTAGTGTTTTTTAAAGGAAATAGAAAAAGGGAAATAGATGTGGATGAACTGAAGAAATTTTTAGATAAAGATAGTAAGTTTAAGTATGCTACAGTTGTCCATTGCGATACCCCTTCAGGAATGTTAAATAACATATCAAAAATATGTCCTATGCTTAAAGAAAAAGGAATATTAACTGTAGTAGATAGTGTATCTGCTATGGGAGGAGAAAAGTTAGAAGTAGATAATTGGAATATAGATATAGTGGTAGGTGGATCACAAAAGTGTATTTCTGCACCTCCAGGACTTACAATATTAAGTATAAGTCAAGATGCCTTTGAAGTTATGAGAAATAGGAAAAAACCAATAAGGTCTTTTTATTGTAATTTGCTAGCCTGGGAAAATTACTATGAGAAAAAGTGGTTTCCATATACGCCTCCTATAAGTGATATAGTTGGACTTAAAGTAGCGGTGGATAATATTTTAAAAGATAAAGATATTTTGAAAAGACATAGGGAAATAGGTAAAAGTGTTAGGATAGCAGTTAAAGAGGCAGGATTAAGCCTTTATAATGAAAATGGATATTCAAATACAGTTACAGCTATTGAAGTCCCAGAAGGAATAGATGAATCTAAGCTTAGAAAATATATGGTAGATAATTTCAATGTTTTAATAGCAGGATCTTTTGGATACTTACAAGGGAGAGTAGTAAGAATAGGACATATGGGTGAAAATGCAAAAAAAGATATGGTGAGTTATACTTTATATGCTTTGCAAAAATCTCTAGAAAACTTTCAATTTTACTGTCAGTGTGATATGGCTAATTGCTTTTTAAAGAATGCTAAAAGCCTTGAATAATAAAAAATGATAATTTTATCTGGTGGCTCCTATCTTGTTTAGGTGGGAGCATTAGATAGGCTACATATTTGGATAATGTACTCTAAGTTCTAAAAAGTTAGGAAGGCTGTTAATAAGCATTAGGTGTCTGATACCGAGAGTTCTGGTTATTTTGTTATCCGATGACTACCTGCTCTAATACTCCCACTTCTCCAAGTGGGAGTAAAGAGCAGCTACGTACCTGGATAACGATTTCTAAGCATCAGGTGGAGTCAAAACTCCATCTGACGCAAAGAACTCTGTTTATATTAAAAAAACAACATAACCTAGTGTGTCAGTATAAGAATACTTAAGGAATAAGTATTATGGTGTATATATTATAAGATAATTTTATATAATGGTGATATTTTTGAATTATGCATATACGTAATGTGTTAGAATAGCAACTGTCGTCATCAAGCGAAGATATTAATTTGAGAATATCAATTGTAATGTCTCGTGCAATTCAAAATTACGTTTTGAAAAAAAGATGTTGACAAAGTAAGAAATAGATGATATACTATAAAAGCTGTCGAAGTGAGACAGCAAAATGATCCTTGAAAATTAAACAGAGGAAGATATAAGTACAACTTATTTAGAATAAACCAGCAATTCTTTTGAGCTGCGAAAGCAGCTAAAAAAGTAATTTCGTAATAAGAAGAGTCAATACAAACTTTTAAATTAAGAGTTTGATCCTGGCTCAGGACGAACGCTGGCGGCGTGCTTAACACATGCAAGTCGAGCGATGAAGCTCCTTCGGGAGTGGATTAGCGGCGGACGGGTGAGTAACACGTGGGTAACCTACCTCAAAGAGGGGGATAGCCTCCCGAAAGGGAGATTAATACCGCATAATAATCGGTTTTCACATGGAGACTGATTTAAAGGAGTAATCCGCTTTGAGATGGACCCGCGGCGCATTAGCTAGTTGGTAGGGTAACGGCCTACCAAGGCGACGATGCGTAGCCGACCTGAGAGGGTGATCGGCCACATTGGAACTGAGAGACGGTCCAGACTCCTACGGGAGGCAGCAGTGGGGAATATTGCACAATGGGCGAAAGCCTGATGCAGCAACGCCGCGTGAGTGAAGAAGGTTTTCGGATTGTAAAGCTCTGTCTTTGGGGACGATAATGACGGTACCCAAGGAGGAAGCCACGGCTAACTACGTGCCAGCAGCCGCGGTAATACGTAGGTGGCGAGCGTTGTCCGGAATTACTGGGCGTAAAGAGTGCGTAGGCGGATATTTAAGTGAGATGTGAAATACCCGGGCTTAACCCGGGCACTGCATTTCAAACTGGATATCTAGAGTGCGGGAGAGGAGAATGGAATTCCTAGTGTAGCGGTGAAATGCGTAGAGATTAGGAAGAACACCAGTGGCGAAGGCGATTCTCTGGACCGTAACTGACGCTGAGGCACGAAAGCGTGGGTAGCAAACAGGATTAGATACCCTGGTAGTCCACGCCGTAAACGATGAGTACTAGGTGTAGGAGGTATCGACCCCTTCTGTGCCGCAGTAAACACAATAAGTACTCCGCCTGGGAAGTACGATCGCAAGATTAAAACTCAAAGGAATTGACGGGGGCCCGCACAAGCAGCGGAGCATGTGGTTTAATTCGAAGCAACGCGAAGAACCTTACCTGGACTTGACATACCCTGAATATCTTAGAGATAAGAGAAGCCCTTCGGGGCAGGGATACAGGTGGTGCATGGTTGTCGTCAGCTCGTGTCGTGAGATGTTAGGTTAAGTCCTGCAACGAGCGCAACCCCTGTTGTTAGTTGCTAACATTTAGTTGAGCACTCTAGCAAGACTGCCGCGGTTAACGCGGAGGAAGGTGGGGATGACGTCAAATCATCATGCCCCTTATGTCCAGGGCAACACACGTGCTACAATGGGCAGTACAGAGAGAAGCAAGACCGCAAGGTGGAGCAAACCTCAAAAACTGCCCCCAGTTCGGATTGCAGGCTGAAACTCGCCTACATGAAGTTGGAGTTGCTAGTAATCGCGAATCAGAATGTCGCGGTGAATACGTTCCCGGGCCTTGTACACACCGCCCGTCACACCATGAGAGCTGGCAACACCCGAAGTCCGTAGTCTAACTTAGGAGGACGCGGCCGAAGGTGGGGTTAGTAATTGGGGTGAAGTCGTAACAAGGTAGCCGTAGGAGAACCTGCGGCTGGATCACCTCCTTTCTAGGGAGTCGAAAGATAGAGTATAATCTATCTTATAAATTGATGGTTTAAGTAAGTTAGAAAGTCTACTCTGTTTAATTTTGAAGGATCAGATAGATTCTTCTTTCAGTTTACAAGCAATTAGGAATGTAAATTGAAAAATTGTCCTTTGAAAATTGCACAGTAAATAAGAAATAAAGTAAAGCTAAGGTTATGATATAACCTTTGTAGTAGATGTATGTCATTTTAAAGATTTAAGATGATACATGAAACTAAGAAAATTGATAGTAACAAGCAAGACAAGGAAAAACTTGAATGAGGAGCGGAGTTTACTAGTGTAAATGAGCACCGGAATGAAAGTTTTGACGCAGTATTGCGAAGTTAATAGCAATTTTCGATAATGAAAGGTCAAGCTACAAAGGGCGCATGGAGGATGCCTTGGCACCAGGAGCCTAAGAAGGACGCGATAAGCTGCGAAAAGCTCTGGGTAGGCGCAAATAGCCAGAGAACCAGAGATATCCGAATGGGGAAACCCACCTAGACAACGCTAGGTACTGCAAACTGAATACATAGGTTTGTAGAGGCAAACCCGGGGAACTGAAACATCTAAGTACCCGGAGGAAGAGAAAGAAACATCGATTTCCTAAGTAGCGGCGAGCGAAAGGGAAAGAGCCCAAACCAGGAACTTGTTCCTGGGGTTGCGGATAGGTCATAAAAACTGTGAAGTGTTAATTGAAGAGAGCTGGAAGGCTCCGCCGGAGAAGGTAAAAGCCCTGTAAATGAAAACAAAGAGCAGTCAGATCTAATCCAGAGTACCACGAGACACGAGAAACCTTGTGGGAAACAGGGAGGACCACCTCCCAAGGCTAAATACTACCTGGTGACCGATAGAGAAGGAGTACCGTGAGGGAAAGGTGAAAAGAACCCCGGGAGGGGAGTGAAATAGAACCTGAAACCGTGTGTCCACAAACAGTCGAAGTACGTAAAGTACGACGGCGTGCTTTTTGTAGAACGAGCCAGCGAGTTACGATATGCAGCAAGGTTAAGTACTTAAGGTACGGAGCCGGAGGGAAACCGAGTCTGAAAAGGGCGAAAAGTTGTATGTTGTAGACCCGAAACCGAGTGACCTATCCATGGCCAGGTTGAAGCGGAAGTAAAATTCCGTGGAGGACCGAACCACGTTGGTGTTGAAAAACCATGGGATGAGCTGTGGATAGCGGAGAAATTCCAATCGAACTCGGAGATAGCTGGTTCTCCTCGAAATAGCTTTAGGGCTAGCGTCGGAAATGAGTAATGGAGGTAGAGCACTGAATGGGGTAGGGGCTGACAACAGTTACTGAACCTTATCAAACTCCGAATGCCATATACTTGAATTCCGGCAGTCAGACTGCGAATGATAAGATCCGTGGTCAAAAGGGAAACAGCCCAGACCACCAGCTAAGGTCCCAAAGTGTAAGTTAAGTGGGAAAGGATGTGTGATTTCTAAGACAACTAGGATGTTGGCTCAGAAGCAGCCACTCATTTAAAGAGTGCGTAATAGCTCACTAGTCAAGAGATCATGCGCCGAAAATGTCCGGGGCTAAAACTTACCACCGAAGCTGTGGACTCGAAAGAGTGGTAGAGGAGCATCCTGTATGAGTAGAAGTCGTACCGGAAGGAACGGTGGATTGTACAGGAGAGAGAATGCTGGCATAAGTAGCGAGAAATAAGTGAGAATCTTATTGGTCGAAAACCTAAGGTTTCCTGGGGAAGGTTCGTCCGCCCAGGGTAAGTCGGGACCTAAGCCGAGGCCGAAAGGCGTAGGTGATGGACAATCGGTTGAAATTCCGATACCGCATAAAAGCGTTTGACAAAAGGGATGACGCAGGAGGATAAGGTGTGCATACAAATGGATGTATGTCTAAGCATCGAGTCAGGTATACCAGGAAAATCCGGTATATCAATGATGAGGTGTTATGGGGAACCCGCAAGGGGAAGTACCTGATTTCACGCTGCCGAGAAAAGTCTCTATGGAGTTTTTATGTGCCCGTACCGCAAACCGACACAGGTAGGTGAGGAGAGAATCCTAAGACCATCGGAAGAATTGTTGTTAAGGAACTAGGCAAATTAACCCCGTAACTTAGGGAGAAGGGGAGCCACGCAAGTGGCCGCAGAGAAAAGGCTCAAGCAACTGTTTATCAAAAACACAGGTTTCTGCTAAAGCGAAAGCTGAAGTATAGGAGCTGACGCCTGCCCGGTGCTGGAAGGTTAAGGGGAAGACTTAGCGCAAGCGAAGGTCAGAACTTAAGCCCCAGTAAACGGCGGCCGTAACTATAACGGTCCTAAGGTAGCGAAATTCCTTGTCGGGTAAGTTCCGACCCGCACGAATGGCGTAATGATTTGAGCACTGTCTCGACAACAAATCCGGCGAAATTGAAGTGCAAGTGAAGATGCTTGCTACCCGCGATTGGACGGAAAGACCCCGTAGAGCTTTACTGCAGTTTAGCACTGAATTTCGGTATTGTCTGTACAGGATAGGTGGGAGACTAGGAAGTAGTGGCGCCAGCCATTACCGAGTCGATGTTGGGATACCACCCTGATAGTACTGGGATTCTAACCGGGCTCCATGAAACTGGAGACGGGACAATGTTAGGCGGGCAGTTTGACTGGGGCGGTCGCCTCCTAAAAAGTAACGGAGGCGTACAAAGGTTCCCTCAGAAGGGTTAGAAATTCTTCGAAGAGTGCAAAGGCAGAAGGGAGCTTGACTGCGACACAAACAGGTGGAGCAGGGACGAAAGTCGGGCTTAGTGATCCGGTGGTACCTCGTGGGAGGGCCATCGCTCAACGGATAAAAGCTACCTCGGGGATAACAGGCTGATCTCCCCCAAGAGTTCACATCGACGGGGAGGTTTGGCACCTCGATGTCGGCTCGTCGCATCCTGGGGCTGAAGTAGGTCCCAAGGGTTGGGCTGTTCGCCCATTAAAGCGGCACGCGAGCTGGGTTCAGAACGTCGTGAGACAGTTCGGTCCCTATCCGTCGCGGGCGCAGGAAATTTGAGAGGAGCTGTCCTTAGTACGAGAGGACCGGGATGGACCGACCGCTGGTGAACCAGTTGTTCCGCCAGGAGCATAGCTGGGTAGCCAAGTTGGGAAGGGATAAACGCTGAAAGCATCTAAGTGTGAAGCCCACCTCAAGATAAGATTTCCCATAGCGTAAGCTAGTAAGACCCCTCGAAGAACACGAGGAGATAGGTCAGAGGTGTAAGCAGGGCAACCTGTTAAGCTGACTGATACTAATAGGTCGAGGGCTTGACCAAATAAAAACGAAAGAAAAAAAGTTTACTGTGCAATTTTGAGAGGACAGAAGGTTCTCTTTAAAAATTAATATAAAAGAAAATTGATAGAAATAGCAATTTTCGATGATAATCTGGTGGTAATGACGTGAAGGTAACACCCCTTTCCATACCGAACAGGAAGGTTAAGCTTCAGGGTGCCGATGGTACTGCAGGGGAGGCTCTGTGGGAGAATAGGTCGCTGCCAGGTAAGTTTTTTGGCCAGATAGCTCAGTCGGTAGAGCAGAGGACTGAAAATCCTCGTGTCCCTGGTTCGATTCCTGGTCTGGCCACCAAAAGTTTCAGATATAATCTGAAACTTTTTTTATTTTATATAGAAAAAATAATTGAACTATGTAATAATTAAGTATAAAATATAAAAATATTAAGGAGAAACTTATATGCAAAATAATGTGTTAGCAATTGTAAATGGAATGGAAATAAAAGAAAGCGATCTTAAAGAAGCAATTAATAGATTTCCACAAGATAAGAGAAATCAATTAAATACAGCTGAAGGTAAGAAATATTTACTTAATGAGATGGTATTTTTTGAATTAGCATATAGTTACGCTAAAGATGAAAACTTAGAAAAAGATGATGAGTATTTAAAGATGCTGGAATCTGCTAAAAAAGAAATATTAACTCAAATAGCTATATCTAAAGTTATGAATAAGGTTAATGTAACTGATAAAGAAAGTCAGGATTATTATGAAGCCAATAAAGATATGTATAAAAAGCCTGAAAGATTAAAAGCAAAGCATATATTAGTAGATAGTATAGAAAAAGCTAAGAAAATTTCAAAAGAGATCTCAGAAGGTATGCCTTTTGAAGAAGCTGCACAAAAATATTCAACTTGTCCATCTAAGGCTCAAGGTGGCAGTTTAGGTGAATTTGCTAGAGGACAAATGGTTCCAGAATTTGAGAACGCTGCATTTAGTTTAGATATAGATGTAGTTAGTGAACCTGTAAAAACTCAATTTGGATACCACCTTATAAAAGTGGAAGAGAAAATAGAACCTTCTATAGCATCTTATGATGAAGTAAAGAACGCTATTAAGAATGGATTATTACAGGAAAGACAGAAATATGAGTATTCAAAATTTAATAAAGAATTGAGAAGTAAATATAAAGTTGAAATGAAGTAATACATATTGCAATAAAAATGCCAAGGTAATAATGGACATAGGTTTGTGTAAAAACAAAACCTATGTCCATTATTTTATGTAACTTTTTGAAATTTAATGGAAATTTATTTCAAATTAAACTAAAATGGTATTTAATATTATAGCATTTTCTTTTATTTGCAGGTAATATAATGTCACCGAAATTTTTATAATGAATTGCATCAGGTAATGTCTGCGGTTCCAAAGCTATTCCCATATTGGAAACTAATTTTTGATTTTGCACTTTCCAAGTGTCATCTTTAATATTAAGAGTATAAACGATTAGAGCATTACGATCTGATTCAATGTCTAAACGCCTACATGTATCATGATTAATTAAAGTAGCAATATTTTTACCATTTACATTAAAGGGATGGTCAAAGCCATTGAGGCCCGATTCAGTTTGCAAATATTTAATTGCATCTTCCAAATTTTTAGGCTGCTGGAAATCAAAAGGTGTTCCAGAAACTTCTTTTAAAGTACCAGTTGGTAATAAGGCTTCATTAATTTCAGCATAATGGGATGCATTAATTTGTAGTGTATGACCTGAGAACAACTTTGTAATGTCATTATTTAAGTTGAAGTATGAATGTACTGTAGGATTAAAAAGTGCATCTTTATTGCTTAATCCACTAAAAGTGATTAATAAATCATTATTGTTATTAAGTGTATATTTAACCTCTACATTTAATGTCCCAGGAAATCCATCTTCGTCGGGAGATATAGTCCTATGAAAAAGTACACTAGTGGCTTCTTCAGAGTCTTCTGTGCTACTATTCCATATAAGAGAATTGAACCCATAAGTGCCACCATGAAGTGTATTTTCACCTTCATTTTTAGGAACGTTATAGGAGATACCTTTAATTTTAAAAGAGCCATTAGCTATGCGACCAGCTACTGGTCCGATAGCTGCTCCTAGAAACATCTTTCTATCTTTTATATAACTATCTAAGTTGTCAAAGCCTAATAAAACGTTTGAAAAGTTGCCTAACTTATCGGGTACAATAATTTCTGTTAAAGTAGCTCCGTGTGAGATACAGGAAACTTTCATACCATGTTTGTTAGTCATTGTATATTTATAAATTTTGTTTCCTTTGAAAGAACCAAAAACACTTTTTTCTATCATTTTATATACTCCTTTAATATTTAATTTTATCCGATGACTACCTGCTCTAATACTCACACTTTTCCAAGTGGGAGTAAAGATCAGCTACGTCTCTGGATAACGATTTCTAAGCATCAGGCGGAGTTAAAACACCGTCTGATGCTTAGAACTCTGTTTATAAGATAAAAAATTTAGGTATGCTTAATTATTTGTGTTATGATAATATTAAATAATAAGCATACCTTTATATAATTAATTATTTTGTAGTTTCTCTTATAACATCTCTTAAATTTGTATTATGATCTATAATAATTGATTCTAAATTAACCATGCGGGCCCAATCATATACTTGTTCAACTGTTAATCCTAGAGTAAGAACAGTATGATGACCACCACCAGCATAAATCCAGGCTTTTACACCATCAGCAAAGTTTGGTTCAGGTTTCCATACCATCTTAGCTACAGGGAGTTCAGGAGTATCCTCTGCAGGTTCTACAGCATTTACTTCACTGATTATCAAACGATAATGTGTTCCAAGATCTAGCATTGTCATTGAAGTACCTTTACCAGTAGATCCATTGAATATCAAACGTGCAGGATCTTCACGATCACCTATTCCTAAGGGTTTTACCACAACTCTAGGTTTATCAGATGCAAATGTTGGATCAACCTCCAACATATGAGCGCCTAAGATTTCCTCATTACCTTCACTTAATTCATAAGTATAATCTTCCATAAATCCTGTCTTTTTATTGTTTGTCATGATTTTTATAAGTCTACTTAAAGCAGCAGTTTTCCAATCACCTTCTCCTGCAAAGCCATATCCTTCAGCATTTAAACGCTGAACTGCAAGTCCAGGTAACTGTTTCATACCATATAAATCTTCGAAATTTGTTGTAAATGCAGTATAGCCTCCTGCTTCTAAGAAGTGACGAAGTCCAATTTCAATTTTAATTTGTTCTTTTACTTGATTCTCATAGAATTTAGGGTCATTTTCTCCTACATCCATAATATAAATCTTTTTAAATTCTTCATAAGTATCATCAATGTCTTTTTGGGAAACTTTATTCATTTCAGCAACTAAATCACCAATACCAAAATAATCTACTGTCCATCCAAACTGAATTTGAGCTTCAATCTTATCACCTTCAGTAACAGCAACATTACGCATATTATCACCAAAACGTGCAACTTTGATGTCTTGACTTAAGATATAACCTGCGGCTACGTTCATCCAATCAGCAATTTGTTTTTGAACATTTTCTTTTTTCCAATGTCCTACAACAATTTTATTATGTTTCTTTAATCTAGCATTAATAAAACCATATTCTCTATCACCATGAGCACTTTGATGTAAGTTCATATAATCCATATCAATTGTTTTCCAAGGAATATGTTCGTAAAATTGTGTTGCTAGATGAAGTAATGGTTTTTGTAATAATTTAGTACCAGCAATCCACATTTTAGCTGGTGAGAATGTGTGCATCCATGTAATAACACCAGCTACATTATCATTGTAGTTTACTTCCTTCATAAGTTTTGTTATTTGGCTCGCAGAAGTTGCAAGAGATTTAAATACAATAGGATAAGGTAATTTGCCACTCTTATTTAAAGCATCTGCAATTTCCATAGAATGTTCTTTTACTTCTGATAGTGCCTCTTCACCATATAAATGTTGGCTGCCTACAATAAACCAAAATTCCATTTCTTTATTTTTTAGCATAATTGACCCTCTTTCCTTGTTTTTATTTATTATTTTGACCATAGTATGCATTTTTTCCGTGTTTGCGTTTAAAATGCTTATCTAATAAAACTTGATCCATTCTAATATTATGGGGATTTAATTGTAAGGAATGATATGTAATTTTTGCAACCTCTTCCAATACGACTGCATTATGAACTGCATTTTTAGGATCGGTTCCCCAAGTAAATGGACCATGATCATTTACAAGAACTCCAGGTATATCATTTGGATTAATACTATTGTCCTTGAATGTTCTAACAATTACATCTCCTGTCTGCTTCTCATAATCTGTCACTATTTCATCTTTAGTCATCTTTGGTGTTACAGGAATATCTCCGTAGAAATAATCGCCATGTGTAGTACCAGCTGCAGGAATGCAAATACCTGCTTGAGCAAAAGACACGGCCCAAGGAGAATGTGTGTGTACAATGCCTAAGATGTCAGGGAAGTTTCTATATAATACTAAGTGAGTTGCTGTATCACTTGACGGATTTAAATCTCCTTCAATTACTTTCCCATTAAGATCTACAACGACCATATCACTTGCTTTCATTTTTGTATATTCAACACCACTAGGTTTAATAACTACAAGACTCTGACTGCGATCAATTCCACTTACGTTGCCCCATGTAAATGTTACCATATGGTATTTTGGCAACATCAAATTAGCCTCGAGCACTTTTTCTTTTAAATCTTCTAACATGAGCTAACCTTCTTTCACTAATAAGATAAATTATCTTAGTTGTTTTTAACTTATTCATCTAGATTAAATAATCTACTGCAGCTTGTTCAATAGGAATTCCATTTTTATAACGTTTCATAAATTGTTCAAAACCTTTAACGTCTTTTGCTTCAGGTTTTACTTCATCAGCTACATAACCAGCAAAAACTTTTTTTGATAAAAATTCTGCTAGCGTGGAGTTACTTTCTTTATTATTCAAATAACTAGCTAATAGTGCAATTCCCCATGCACCGCCTTCACCTGCAGTTTCCATAACTGATACTGGTGTATTTACTGCAGCTGCAACTGCTTCTTGTCCTACAATAGGTGTCTTGAATAATCCACCATGACCAAGTAACTTATCAAGCTTTACGCCTTCATCTTTTAGGAGAATGTCCATTCCAATTTTCAAGGCTCCTAATGAAGTAAAGAGATGTGCTTTCATAAAGTTTGGTAGATTAAAATTACTTTTTGGTTTTCGTACAATTAGAGGTCTACCTTCCGGAACACCTGTGATATTTTCGCCTGCAAAATAGTTATATGCAAGAATTCCTCCACAATCAGGGTCACCTAGAAATGCTTGAGTATAGAGTCCCATATAAAGAAGATCTCTTGGAATGTTGACATTTATTGCTTCGGCAAATTCATGAAAGATATTAATCCATGCGTCTATATCAGAATAACCATTATTTGCATGAACCATTCCAACTAAGTCTCCTGTAGGTGTTGTTACCATATCAATCTCTGGATGAACATTCTTAAGTGGATTCTCAAGGACGACCATTGCAAAAATTGATGTGCCTGCAGAGATATTTCCTGTACGTGGTGCAACTGAATTTGTAGCAACCATTCCTGTACCTGCATCTCCTTCAGGTGGACATAGTGGAATACCACTTTGAAGATTTCCACTTACATCAAGTTTATTGGCTCCTTCTGGAGTTAAGACGCCAGCATTTTCTCCGGCTAGTAAGACTTTTGGTAGAAGCTTCTCTACATTCAATGAATACTTTTCAACTTCTGGCAAATGATTGAATGTTTCTAACATATGTTTATCGTAATTATGAGTTTTCATATCAATTGGAAACATTCCTGATGCATCACAAATACCCAAAACCTTTTTACCTGTTAATTCCCAATGAATATAACCAGCTAAAGTAGTTATAAAATCAAGCTTTTCAATATGAGGTTCTTTATGGAGAATAGCCTGATATAAATGAGCTATACTCCATCTCTCAGGAATATTGAAGTGAAATGATTCTGTTAACTTTTTGGCTGCTTCCTCTGTCATGGTATTACGCCATGTCCTAAATGGAACAAGTAGGTTTCCTTGTTTATCAAATGCCATATATCCATGCATCATTGCTGAAAAACCAATTGAACCAATTTTTGAAAGTGTTACACCATATTTTTCTTTTATCTCAGCAAAAAGTTTTTGATAACTATATTGTAATCCTTTCCAGATTTCTTCTAGCGAATAGGTCCAAATACCATCTCTTAAGCTTGTCTCCCATTCAAAGCTGCCACTAGCTAATGGAGAAAAATCGTTTCCAATAAGAACAGCTTTAATACGAGTAGAACCAAATTCTATTCCTAATGATGTTTTACCATTTTGAATTTCTTTTACTCTATCCTTATTTATAGTCAATAGAATTACCTCCCCCTTACAATAATAGTAAACGGTTTTTTATGATAAATATATCATTTATATACGTACATGTCAATAAATATATAAAAAAAGATACGTACTTATTTTAAATGTATTTAGATAATTACTTATTAAATAATTATTTTTAGTGATGATATTATCGCGTTTCATTACAGCGTTTTAAACAAATATAACTACTTTTTCACAAACAATTGCTATATCATTAAATATTAATTTTACTTGTAAATTTATTAGTACAAATTGCTCGATGATTGTAATTATTTTACTTTTTATATTTTTATGCTTTAATATAATATGATATGTATTATAATATGAGGTGTAATATAATAAACTATTATTTTGTGCAGGAGATAAACATGAAACATAAATATGAAAAAGTAAAAGAAGAAATTATTAGCTGGGCAGTTAATGAAAAATATAAACCACATGAAAAAATTCCAACAGAATCGGAACTTATGGAGCTATTTAAAGTTAGTAGACATACTATAAGGAGAGCAATAAGTGATCTAGCGGCAGAGAAATACTTGTATAGATTGCAGGGAAGTGGAATATATGTATCTGATTTTAAACAAAATGAAATTTACTTGACAAACAACAAGAATGTTGGGGTGCTTACAACATATATTTCCAACTATATATTCCCTGATATAATTAGAGGAATTGAAGATACACTATATGATGAATCATACTCCCTTTTATTATCTTCTACGAAGAATAATATAATGCTTGAAAGCAGCAATTTAAAAAATTTATTAGCACACAAAATAGATGGACTCATTGTAGAGCCTACAAAGAGTGCATATCAAAGTCCTAACATGGGATATTTTAATAATTTAATAGAGCAAGATATTCCTTTTATTATGATAAATGCATCTTATTCTCAAGTTAAAGTACCAAGCTTATGTGTAGATGATTTAAAGGGGGGCAATATAGCTGCAAAGTATTTAATTACTTTAGGACATAAGAATATAGCTGGTATTTTCAAGGTAGATGACCTACAAGGTGTGCACAGGATGAATGGTTTTATTACTGGATGTCAGGAAAGTAATGTATTGTTAAGGCAAGATAAAATTTTAACCTATCTGTCAGAGGAAACAAATACACTACTACCTGAAAAGATAAAGAATGTTTTAAAACAGGAAAAACGTCCAACGGGTATATTTTGCTATAATGATGAAATTGCATACATGGTGTTAAATATTGCATATGATCTAAAATTAAAGGTTCCAGAAGATTTATCAATTATTGGATTTGATGATTCTCCAATGGCAACAATTATGGAACCGAAATTAACATCAATAACTCATCCAAAGGAAAAGATGGGAATAGATGCTGCTAAGTTAATTATTAGATTAATTAATAATAATAATCATTTTAGTGAATGTGATTCAATATTATATGAACCTGAAATTGTTATTAGAAGTTCTACAGCATCAATTTAAATTTATGCACATAATAAAATAAAATTTTCAAAATGATCCTTATGAATAACATAAGGGTCATTTTTTGTAAAAAAACTAATAAAATGATCAAATTTTTAAGAAATACGGGGATTTATCCCTATAAAAATAAAATAAGGTTGACATTTGTACGAACAAATATTATTATTAATTTAAGTAATCGCTTTCAAAAATAAAATTAAAGGAGGAATGTTAGTGTATAAATACTCCTGGTAATGTAGTGGCTTACGATGATGTTTGAAAGAGTACGGTGATATGGTTTAAAGGTACTATCATAATTTATTGCAGATTATAAAGATTTATAATTCTCTAAAAAGTTATATTAAGTTATATTTTATCTATAAGAAAGGAGATTGTTATAAAATGAAAAAAGTTAGTTATTATTATGATAATCATTTTAAGATTGGAGATGTTAATGAAAATTTATATAGTTCATTTATTGAGCATTTAGGCAGGGCTGTATATAGTGGAATTTATGAACCAGGGCATGAAAAGGCCGATGAAGATGGATTCAGAACAGATGCTATGGAAGTAATAAAAGATTTAAAATTGGGATTGGTTCGTTACCCTGGCGGAAATTTTGTTTCCAATTATGATTGGAAAGATGGTATTGGACCAAAGGAAAACAGGCCTAAAAGAATGGAATTTGCTTGGTCAAGTGTTGAAACAAATCAATTTGGAATTGATGATTTTTGTCGTTGGGCAAAAAAAGCTGGTATTGAACCAATGATAGCAGTTAATTTAGGAACAGGTAGTGTTAAAAGTGCAGCTGAACTTGTAGAATATTGTAATCATCCTGGCGGGACTTACTGGAGTGATCTTCGTATCAAAAATGGAAGTAAGGAGCCTTATAATATAAAATATTGGTGCCTTGGAAATGAAATGGAAGGTACCTGGCAAGCAGGTCACTTATCAGCAGAAGACTATGCAAAAAAAGCTTGTGAAGCTGCTAAACTTATGAAATGGGTAGACAAAGATATTAAATTAGTTGCTTGTGGAAGTAGTTATGAAATGCTTCCTACTTATATGGATTGGGATAGAATTGTACTTAAAGAACTTTATCCTTATGTTGATTACATATCTACTCATAATTATAATATGAATACCAATCAAGGAACGTCAAATTTTCTTGCATCATATAAACAACTTGATGACCATATAAAAAATACAGAAAGAGTTCTTGATTATGTAAAGGCAAAAAATAAGGAAGAAAAAGATATAAAAATATGTTTAGATGAATGGAATGTATGGAACTTCCAGGATATAAAACTTGATAGTCTCGACGACTTACAGGGACTGACGACTTTTGAAGTAACTTCAGCTGAGAAATGGGAAGAAGCTCCTGCAATCTTAGAGGAAAAATATAGTCTTTTAGATGCACTAACAGTTGGTGGACTTGCAATAACTTTAATAAATAATGCTGATAGAGTAAAGATTGCATGTCTTGCACAATTAATTAATGTAATAGCACCTATTACAACGCAGAGAAATGGAGGAGTTTTAAAACAGTCGACTTATTATCCATTTAGTATGGTTAGTAATTATGGTAGAGGAACTGTACTTAAACCATCTGTTAATGGTGCAAGCTACAAATGTGATTTTGGTGAATTACCTTTAGTAGAAGCAGCTACTGTTTATGATAAAGAATCTGATGAAATTAGAGTATTTGCATTAAATTGTAACCAGGATGAAGACACAGAATTAGACCTTCAATTTAATGGATTTGGAGATCGTAAAATCTCTAAGCAATTTGTATTATCTGGAGATGACTTAGAACTTAGAAATACATTTGAAAGTCCTGATAACGTTACTGTAAAGGAAAAAGATCTTTCAAATTGTGATGGTACGAAAGTTGTTCTTCCAAAGCTTTCTTGGAATGTTTTAATTATAAAGTAATTTCAATAAATTATGAAGGGAGTGGGAAGGTAAGTGGATATGAAAGTACAAGATAAAGATGTTTTTAAAGAAAATTTAAAATTTAGTGAGAAGTTTGGTTATGGATGTGGTGATTTAGCCATTAACTTTACTTGGGCTTCTTTGGGAATGTTTGTAGTTTATTTCTATACTGATGTTGTTGGTATGTCTGCTGCTATTATTGGAACTATTATGTTGTTCTCACGTTGTTTAGATGGTGTCTTAGATGTTATAATGGGCACAATTGTTGATAAAACTAATTCAAAGTATGGTAAAGCTCGTCCTTGGATATTATGGGGATCAATTCCTTTTGTTGTTTTAACAGTATCAATATTTATGGTACCAAACATAAGCACTTTTGGAAAGATAGTGTATATTGTAATATCGTATAATTTACTTATGATAGCGTTTACTGCAATTGCTATTCCTTATGGTACATTAAATTCATTGGTTACTCAAGATCAACATCAGAGAGAAGTATTAAATCTTTTTAGAATGTTTTTGGCACAAATAGGAGTATTAATTGTTACTAATCTTACAATGCCATTGGTAAATTTATTTGGAGGAAAACAACCTGGATGGGCTTTAACTTATTCAGTTTTAGGAGTAGTTTCTCTATTATTATTTGTTTATGTTTTTAAAACGCAAAAAGAAAGAGTAAAACCAATTAAAAAGGAAAAAATTCCTTTGAAGATTAGTCTAAAGGCTTTATGTCAAAATAAATATTGGTTTATAGCAACTATATTTTTTATAGTTTATAGTATTGGATATGCTATAAATCAAGGTAGTACGGTATATTATGCTAAATATCTTCTTGGTAATTCTTCTCTAGTTGGAGGATTAACTATTGCATATTTAGCTCCAGTATTAGTGGGATTCCTTATGATCTCAAAAGTTTATGATAAATACGGAAAAAGAAATGCTATGATCATTGGTTCAATAATAAGCATAGGTGGTTACTTAATTACAATAATAAATCCGTATAGTTTAACAGTTGTTATGGTTTCTCAAATTGTTAAAGGTTTTGGCCAAGCTTTCTTGCTAGGAGGAGTGTGGGCATTATTCCCTGATACTATAGAATATGGTGAATGGAAAACAGGCATAAGAAATGAAGGATTGCTTTATAGCGGAGGTAGTTTAGGACAAAAGATGGGTATAGGTTTTGGTACAGCCATAACAGGATGGATTTTAGCTTGGGGAGGATATAATGGTGCACAAGCAGTACAAGCTAGTTCTGCGGTATTTTCAATAAAAGCATTGTTTATTCATGTTCCAATAATAATATATGTTGCTCAAATTATATTATTGCTCTGTTATGGACTTGACAAAGAGTATCCACGCATTATGAAGGATTTACAATTAAGAAAAAGTAAAATGAGTGCAGAAAATAACTAATAAATGTACTTGCAGATTTTATACAATATTGTAACTGACATATAAAAATGAATAAGTGAAATAAGGTTTTAGTTTCAATAAAATAACAAATAAATAAGAAGTAAATAATAGGGAGTGTCTTTTCTGATGGTTTTTTTATCATTAGAGATGATACTCTCTATATTTTTTAATTTGAATGTCAAAATATGCCATTAAAATTCAAAAGATAATAATTAATAGAAAGTAGGTTAATTTTATGACAAAATATAAAAATTAATACTGATAATCACAAAAAACAATTGACATTTGTACGAACAAATATTATTATAAATTTAAGAAATCGCTTTCATTTAATGGAATATAAGGGACTAATATGGATACAATGAAGACCATAACAGTAATTACAATTGTTAAGATTAGTAATAAAAATTTACAATATAAACTTGATTTTTTAATTAAAAGGAGAGGGGATTTAAAAATGATTAAATTTAAATCAATTAGAAAAAGCATGAGGTCAATTCTATTATGTGGACTTGTATTAGTTCTAAGTGTAGGTCTCATGGCATGTGGAAGTACAAGTACTTCAAGTTCTGGTACAAGCAGTAAAAAGAAAACGATAGCATTTATTCCACCATCACTTGTAAGCCCATTTTATACTCAGGCTGTTACAGGAGCAAAGCAAGAAGCAGCTAAAGAAGGATTTAACATAAAAGTATTGGCTCCTCAAACAGAAGACGATTTCAATGGATTATTAAAAATAGTTGAAGACGTTATAACTCAGCAAGTTGATGCTATTGCAATATGTACCACAGATGATAAAACTATGGCTGCTGTTGTAAAAAAAGCAAATGATGCAAAGATACCAGTTATTGTATTTAACTCATTAAGTCCAATAAAGGGTGCAGATGTTTATGCTTATGTTGGATATGACCAAAAACAAGCAGGAGCTCAGGCTGCAGACTATTTAGGAACTAAACTTAAAGACAAGCAATTCAATGTTGGTGTATTAGAGGGTCTTCCTGGTGTATTTACAGACAATAGAAAAGGTGGATTTGTAAATGAAGCTAAAAAATATTCAAATGTAAAGATTGTAGCTACACAACCAGCTGATTGGCAGAGAGAAAAAGGCATGAATGTTGCAACTAACCTTTATCAAGCTAATAAGGCTATAAATATGTTTTATGGATTGAGTGATGAAATGGCAATAGGTGCAGCCCAAGCTTTTAAATCAGCAGGGGTTAAGGATGGAGTTACTATTGGTATAGATGGAAATCCAGCTACTTTAGATTCAATCGCACAGGGAGAAACTACTGCTACAATTTATACAGATCCAAAACAAATTGGTAAAGAAAGTATAATAGATTGTTCTAAAGCTTTAAAAGGTGAAAAAATGGCAAATAAATTAGATCAGACAAAGACTTTTGTAGTAGACAAGAGTAACGTTAGTACTTATAAAGCAAAATAATTCTATATTTGCTCTTAGAAAATGTTAGCTTTAACATTTTCTAAGAGTAAAATATTTAGTTACGTAATTTGTGGCAAAAGGGGGGGTAATATTGTCAGAAACTATATTGAAAATGGAGAACATAACTAAAAGTTTTTCAGGAGTTACAGTTCTTAAAAATTCGGGAATTGAAGTTAAAAAAGGAGAAGTTCATATTTTACTTGGTGAAAATGGTGCAGGTAAATCAACTCTTATGAAGATACTTTCTGGAGCATATTCAAAAGATAGTGGAGACATTATACTAAACGGAAACAAAGTAGAGATAAATTCTCCAAAAGATGCTGAGAAACTTGGAATAAGCATAATTTATCAGGAATTTAATTTAGTTCCCTATATGACTGTTGCTGAGAATATATATCTTGGAAGAGAACCTGAATCCAAGGTACCTGGTAAGGTTAATTTCAAAAAAATGTACAATGATGCACAAAAGATGATTGATTACTTAAATGTAGATATACCTGTAGATAAACCAATAAAGAATTTAGGAATTGCCCAGCAACAAATGGTTGAGATAGCAAAAGCACTATCGGTTCATTCTGATATCATAATAATGGATGAGCCAACAGCGGCACTGACAGAAAAAGAAATAGATAATTTATTTAAAATAATGAGAAAAATTAAATCTGAAGGAGTTTCTATAATATACATTTCTCATAGACTTGAGGAATTTGCTCAAATTGGTGATAGAGTTACTGTTATGAGAGATGGAGAAACTGTAGAAACAGTTAATATCAAAGGTACATCTATAGATGAACTTATAAAATTAATGGTAGGAAGAGAAATTAAAGAAAAATTTCCTAAAATAAAGGTTGATTTAGGAGAAGAAATATTAAGGGTTAAGGGATTAACCAAAAAAGGAGTTTTTGAAAATATAAATTTCAGTTTGAGATCAGGCGAAATACTAGGATTTTCTGGTCTTATGGGTGCGGGAAGAACAGAAGTAATGAGGGCTATATTTGGTATAGATTCATTTGATTCTGGTGAAATATATTTAAAAGGTAAAAAAGTTGAAATAAATTCCCCTATGAAAGCAATAAAAAATGGTATAGGATTTGTAACGGAAAATAGAAGAGATGAAGGTCTTGTTTTACAGATGGGTGTAGGTCAAAATATAACCTTAGCATCCCTTGGCAAATATATTAGTAATCCTATAAAATTAAATCTTAGAAAAGAAGTCAAGGAAATAAAAGATTATATATCTAAATTGTCAATTAAGTCTTCAGGATATAGACAAATTGCAGGTACACTGAGCGGTGGAAACCAACAAAAGATTGTTATAGCAAAGTGGCTATTATCTGATTCAAAGGTTTTAATTGTGGATGAACCTACTCGTGGAATAGATGTAGGTGCTAAAATAGAAATTTATAATATTATGAATGATTTAGTTAAAAGTGGGGTAGGAATAATTATGGTTTCTTCAGAACTTCCTGAAGTACTTGGCATGAGTGATAGAATATTAGTTATGTGTAGAGGGAAAATAACTGGAGAATTAAATAAGGATGAGGCTACTCAAGAAAAAATAATGCATTATGCAACAGGAGGTATAGAATGATGAATCAGTTAGAAGATACTGAAAAAAAGAAAAAGACTAGTATAAATGACATACTGGATAAGCTAGGGGTTGTCATTGCATTAGTTGTTTTAATTGTAGTTATGGCTGTGTTGTCTCCAGATTTTCTTACTGTAAAAAATGTATTTAACATATTGCAGCAGATTGCACAAATTGGAATAATATCTGTTGGTATGACTTTTGTAATATTACTTGGAGGAATCGACTTATCTGTTGGTTCAATTATTGCATTTACAGGACTTATTATGGCATTATGCATGAAAGCAGGAATGTCTGTTGTGTTAGCTATTTTAGTAGGTATTATACTAGGTGCAGCTATTGGTTTCTTAAATGGAATTTTAATATCAAAGGTTAAACTCCAACCTTTTATAGCTACACTAGGAACTATGACTATGGCTAGAGGACTTGCATATACTATAACAAATGGACAACCAGTATATTCTTTCTCAGCTGGGTTTAAAAGCTTTGCTGGATTTATTGGAGTTGTTCCAATTCCTGCAATTATTATGGCAGTAATATTTGCATTAGGTTATTATGTGCTTAAATACACAAAGTTTGGAAGATACATGTATGCTATTGGAGGAAATAGAGTAGCAAGTAAGCTTTCAGGAATAAATGTGGATAAATATGAGATGTTGGTTTATACGATTTCAGGAATATGCTGTGCTATAGCTGCTATAATTTTAACAGCAAGGCTTGATTCAGCAGTACCAGTTGCAGGTGATGGAAACGAACTTGATGCTATAGCGGCAGTAGCTATAGGTGGAACAAGTATGACCGGTGGAGAAGGCGGTATAGTTGGAACACTTATTGGTGCCTTAATTATGGGAGTAATTGCGAATGGAATGAACCTACTAGATGTGCAACAGGGACCACAGAGGTTTGCTAAAGGTGCAATTATAATTTTAGCTGTAGGAATTGATGTAATAAGAAAGAAAAGAACTTCTAAATAATACTTTGGATAAATTCACAAGGTGCTTATTAATTTTTATTAAAAAAGTTTCAGATTATATCCGAAACTTTTTTTGTATTTAAATACTATAGTTTTATCTCCAATCCTAAAAGAAATTTGTTTATTAGGGTTATTTAATGATATGTAATAGGTATCATATTTATTAAAAATGGGTAATATAGTTCTCTGTTAGAATAAATTAAGTATAAACATATCCATGTGTATCTATGTAAGAAAAATGGTGAATATAAGTAGTATAAAGGAGAAAATGCAAATTAAGTTATAAAAATACCGGAGTAAGTGAACTGAGTTAAGTATAAGCTGTGATATAATAAATTTCGTTGTCATGGAGATTACAGAAACAGATTAAATCAATAGTTTTTTATTTAAAGAAAAATAATAAAACGTATTGACAGATGTAATTTAAAATGATATACTATAAAGGCTGTCGAAGTGAGACGGCAAAATGATCCTTGAAAATTAAACAGAGGAAGATATAAGTACAACTTATTTAGAATAAACCAGCAATTCTTTTGAGCTGCGAGAGCAGCTAAAAAAGTAATTTCGTAATAAGAAGAGTCAATACAAACTTTTAAATTAAGAGTTTGATCCTGGCTCAGGACGAACGCTGGCGGCGTGCTTAACACATGCAAGTCGAGCGATGAAGCTCCTTCGGGAGTGGATTAGCGGCGGACGGGTGAGTAACACGTGGGTAACCTACCTCAAAGAGGGGGATAGCCTCCCGAAAGGGAGATTAATACCGCATAATAATCAGTTTTCACATGGAGACTGATTTAAAGGAGTAATCCGCTTTGAGATGGACCCGCGGCGCATTAGCTAGTTGGTAGGGTAACGGCCTACCAAGGCGACGATGCGTAGCCGACCTGAGAGGGTGATCGGCCACATTGGAACTGAGAGACGGTCCAGACTCCTACGGGAGGCAGCAGTGGGGAATATTGCACAATGGGCGAAAGCCTGATGCAGCAACGCCGCGTGAGTGAAGAAGGTTTTCGGATTGTAAAGCTCTGTCTTTGGGGACGATAATGACGGTACCCAAGGAGGAAGCCACGGCTAACTACGTGCCAGCAGCCGCGGTAATACGTAGGTGGCGAGCGTTGTCCGGAATTACTGGGCGTAAAGAGTGCGTAGGCGGATATTTAAGTGAGATGTGAAATACCCGGGCTTAACCCGGGCACTGCATTTCAAACTGGATATCTAGAGTGCGGGAGAGGAGAATGGAATTCCTAGTGTAGCGGTGAAATGCGTAGAGATTAGGAAGAACACCAGTGGCGAAGGCGATTCTCTGGACCGTAACTGACGCTGAGGCACGAAAGCGTGGGTAGCAAACAGGATTAGATACCCTGGTAGTCCACGCCGTAAACGATGAGTACTAGGTGTAGGAGGTATCGACCCCTTCTGTGCCGCAGTAAACACAATAAGTACTCCGCCTGGGAAGTACGATCGCAAGATTAAAACTCAAAGGAATTGACGGGGGCCCGCACAAGCAGCGGAGCATGTGGTTTAATTCGAAGCAACGCGAAGAACCTTACCTGGACTTGACATACCCTGAATATCTTAGAGATAAGAGAAGCCCTTCGGGGCAGGGATACAGGTGGTGCATGGTTGTCGTCAGCTCGTGTCGTGAGATGTTAGGTTAAGTCCTGCAACGAGCGCAACCCCTGTTGTTAGTTGCTAACATTTAGTTGAGCACTCTAGCAAGACTGCCGCGGTTAACGCGGAGGAAGGTGGGGATGACGTCAAATCATCATGCCCCTTATGTCCAGGGCAACACACGTGCTACAATGGGCAGTACAGAGAGAAGCAAGACCGCAAGGTGGAGCAAACCTCAAAAACTGCCCCCAGTTCGGATTGCAGGCTGAAACTCGCCTACATGAAGTTGGAGTTGCTAGTAATCGCGAATCAGAATGTCGCGGTGAATACGTTCCCGGGCCTTGTACACACCGCCCGTCACACCATGAGAGCTGGCAACACCCGAAGTCCGTAGTCTAACTTAGGAGGACGCGGCCGAAGGTGGGGTTAGTAATTGGGGTGAAGTCGTAACAAGGTAGCCGTAGGAGAACCTGCGGCTGGATCACCTCCTTTCTAGGGAGTCGAAAGATAGAGTATAATCTATCTTATAAATTGATGGTTTAAGTAAGTTAGAAAGTCTACTCTGTTTAATTTCCAGGGATTATTTACATGTTGACCAAAATTGATCGACATGATATTATATGTATCCCAGGTGAGTTAAACATTATTGTTTAACCACTGAAAAAATTTGTCCTTTGAAAATTGCACAGTAAATAAGAAATAAAGTAAAGCAAAGGTTATAATATAACCTTTGTAGTAGATGTATATTATTTTAAAGATTTAAGATAATATATGGAACTAAGAAAATTGGCAGTAACGAGTACAGCAAGGAAAAGACCGAATGAGGAGCGGAGTTTACTTATGTAAATGAGCACCGGAATGAGGTATTTGACGAAGCTGGACGAAGTTAATGACGATTTTCGACAATAAAGGTCAAGCTACAAAGGGCGCATGGAGGATGCCTTGGCACCAGGAGCCTAAGAAGGACGCGATAAGCTGCGAAAAGCTCTGGGTAGGCGCAAATAGCCAGAGAACCAGAGATATCCGAATGGGGAAACCCACCTAGACAACGCTAGGTACTGCAAACTGAATACATAGGTTTGTAGAGGCAAACCCGGGGAACTGAAACATCTAAGTACCCGGAGGAAGAGAAAGAAACATCGATTTCCTAAGTAGCGGCGAGCGAAAGGGAAAGAGCCCAAACCAGGAACTTGTTCCTGGGGTTGCGGATAGGTCATAAAAACTGTGAAGTGTTAATTGAAGAGAGCTGGAAGGCTCCGCCGGAGAAGGTAAAAGCCCTGTAAATGAAAACAAAGAGCAGTCAGATCTAATCCAGAGTACCACGAGACACGAGAAACCTTGTGGGAAACAGGGAGGACCACCTCCCAAGGCTAAATACTACCTGGTGACCGATAGAGAAGGAGTACCGTGAGGGAAAGGTGAAAAGAACCCCGGGAGGGGAGTGAAATAGAACCTGAAACCGTGTGTCCACAAACAGTCGAAGTACGTAAAGTACGACGGCGTGCTTTTTGTAGAACGAGCCAGCGAGTTACGATATGCAGCAAGGTTAAGTACTTAAGGTACGGAGCCGGAGGGAAACCGAGTCTGAAAAGGGCGAAAAGTTGTATGTTGTAGACCCGAAACCGAGTGACCTATCCATGGCCAGGTTGAAGCGGAAGTAAAATTCCGTGGAGGACCGAACCACGTTGGTGTTGAAAAACCATGGGATGAGCTGTGGATAGCGGAGAAATTCCAATCGAACTCGGAGATAGCTGGTTCTCCTCGAAATAGCTTTAGGGCTAGCGTCGGAAATGAGTAATGGAGGTAGAGCACTGAATGGGGTAGGGGCTGACAACAGTTACTGAACCTTATCAAACTCCGAATGCCATATACTTGAATTCCGGCAGTCAGACTGCGAATGATAAGATCCGTGGTCAAAAGGGAAACAGCCCAGACCACCAGCTAAGGTCCCAAAGTGTAAGTTAAGTGGGAAAGGATGTGTGATTTCTAAGACAACTAGGATGTTGGCTCAGAAGCAGCCACTCATTTAAAGAGTGCGTAATAGCTCACTAGTCAAGAGATCATGCGCCGAAAATGTCCGGGGCTAAAACTTACCACCGAAGCTGTGGACTCGAAAGAGTGGTAGAGGAGCATCCTGTATGAGTAGAAGTCGTACCGGAAGGAACGGTGGATTGTACAGGAGAGAGAATGCTGGCATAAGTAGCGAGAAATAAGTGAGAATCTTATTGGTCGAAAACCTAAGGTTTCCTGGGGAAGGTTCGTCCGCCCAGGGTAAGTCGGGACCTAAGCCGAGGCCGAAAGGCGTAGGTGATGGACAATCGGTTGAAATTCCGATACCGCATAAAAGCGTTTGACAAAAGGGATGACGCAGGAGGATAAGGTGTGCATACAAATGGATGTATGTCTAAGCATCGAGTCAGGTATACCAGGAAAATCCGGTATATCAATGATGAGGTGTTATGGGGAACCCGCAAGGGGAAGTACCTGATTTCACGCTGCCGAGAAAAGTCTCTATGGAGTTTTTATGTGCCCGTACCGCAAACCGACACAGGTAGGTGAGGAGAGAATCCTAAGACCATCGGAAGAATTGTTGTTAAGGAACTAGGCAAATTAACCCCGTAACTTAGGGAGAAGGGGAGCCACGCAAGTGGCCGCAGAGAAAAGGCTCAAGCAACTGTTTATCAAAAACACAGGTTTCTGCTAAAGCGAAAGCTGAAGTATAGGAGCTGACGCCTGCCCGGTGCTGGAAGGTTAAGGGGAAGACTTAGCGCAAGCGAAGGTCAGAACTTAAGCCCCAGTAAACGGCGGCCGTAACTATAACGGTCCTAAGGTAGCGAAATTCCTTGTCGGGTAAGTTCCGACCCGCACGAATGGCGTAATGATTTGAGCACTGTCTCGACAACAAATCCGGCGAAATTGAAGTGCAAGTGAAGATGCTTGCTACCCGCGATTGGACGGAAAGACCCCGTAGAGCTTTACTGCAGTTTAGCACTGAATTTCGGTATTGTCTGTACAGGATAGGTGGGAGACTAGGAAGTAGTGGCGCCAGCCATTACCGAGTCGATGTTGGGATACCACCCTGATAGTACTGGAATTCTAACCGGGCTCCATGAAACTGGAGACGGGACAATGTTAGGCGGGCAGTTTGACTGGGGCGGTCGCCTCCTAAAAAGTAACGGAGGCGTACAAAGGTTCCCTCAGAAGGGTTAGAAATTCTTCGAAGAGTGCAAAGGCAGAAGGGAGCTTGACTGCGACACAAACAGGTGGAGCAGGGACGAAAGTCGGGCTTAGTGATCCGGTGGTACCTCGTGGGAGGGCCATCGCTCAACGGATAAAAGCTACCTCGGGGATAACAGGCTGATCTCCCCCAAGAGTTCACATCGACGGGGAGGTTTGGCACCTCGATGTCGGCTCGTCGCATCCTGGGGCTGAAGTAGGTCCCAAGGGTTGGGCTGTTCGCCCATTAAAGCGGCACGCGAGCTGGGTTCAGAACGTCGTGAGACAGTTCGGTCCCTATCCGTCGCGGGCGCAGGAAATTTGAGAGGAGCTGTCCTTAGTACGAGAGGACCGGGATGGACCGACCGCTGGTGAACCAGTTGTTCCGCCAGGAGCATAGCTGGGTAGCCAAGTTGGGAAGGGATAAACGCTGAAAGCATCTAAGTGTGAAGCCCACCTCAAGATAAGATTTCCCATAGCGTAAGCTAGTAAGACCCCTCGAAGAACACGAGGAGATAGGTCAGAGGTGTAAGCAGGGCAACCTGTTAAGCTGACTGATACTAATAGGTCGAGGGCTTGACCAAATAAAAACGAAAGAAAAAAAGTTTACTGTGCAATTTTGAGAGGACAGAGTAATTTGAACTCTTAAAAGTTAATATATAAGAAAATTGATAGAAGCGATCAGATTGGGGAAAGGCTTGAATGAGGAGCAGAGTTTACTTATGTAAATGAGCACCGCAATGAAAGACTTGACGAAAATATGAGAAGCTTATAGCAATTTTCGATGATAATCTGGTGGTAATGACGTGAAGGTAACACCCCTTTCCATACCGAACAGGAAGGTTAAGCTTCAGGGTGCCGATGGTACTGCAGGGGAGGCCCTGTGGGAGAATAGGTCGCTGCCAGGTAAAAAAAATAGAGTACTGATTAGCACTCTATTTTTTTATCATAATTTAATTTTATCTGATGATTATGAGCTCTAATACTCACACGCATTTTGTAACAGTTGCTTTTCTCCAAGTGTACGTTGAGAGAAGCTACGTTTCTTGATAATCTCCTAAAGGATAAAGACTTAAGTGCTAAAGTACTAAGAAGCCTGTTAATAAGGTATCACAAGTGGAGTTTTAAACTCCACTTGATGTCAAGAACTCTGTTTATTAAAAAGAATAAAATCTTACAATATACTTTTTAGAACTTTTCCTATACTGTCATGTATAACTATATTAGCCTCATTATCATAAGAAGTAGAAGATTTATTTATAAGAACTAAATATTTTCCCTTAAAATAATTAATTAACCCTGCAGCAGGATATACTATTAGGGAAGTACCTCCTACAATTAACATATCAGCTTGTTGGATGTATTCTACGGATTTATTTAATGTGTCCATGTTTAGACTTTCTTCGTATAAAATTACGTCTGGTTTTATTGTTCCATTACATTTATCACATTTTGGTATAAGACCTGGGGTATTTAGTACATAATCTAAATCAAAAGATTTTCCACATTTAGTGCAATGATTTCTATGAATGGAACCATGTAATTCTAATACATTATTTGACCCTGCCATTTGATGGAGACCATCTATATTTTGAGTTACTATAGCTTTTAACTTTCCCATTTTTTCTAATTCTGCAAGAGCGTAATGGGCGTCATTTGGCTTTGCATCTTTGTATATCATTTTTGCCCTATAAAAATCAAAGAAATCCTCAGTATGAGACATAAAAAAACTATGACTTAGCATTACTTCAGGGGGATATGAAAAATTATTTTTAGTTTTATATAATCCTGTTTCGGATCTAAAATCAGGTATTTGCGATTCTGTAGAAACTCCTGCACCACCCAAAAATACAATATTAGTACTTGAATTTACAGCGGATTTTAAATTCTCATAACTCATAAAATCACCTCTGATTAATATTATAGCATATACTTTTTATATGTTTAATTGTTTAGCAAATATTAGCATGTTTTATGTATAAGAGTAATTCATTTTATTTAGCAGCGGGTTTTTTAGTAATTGGAGTTGACAAAAAGTATTTAAAATGATATCATAAACTCTGTTAAAAAAAGTATGGCGCTATAGCCAAGTGGTAAGGCAGAGGTCTGCAAAACCTTTATCTCCAGTTCAAATCTGGATGGCGCCTCCAAAAAGATACAGAAGTAATCTGGTTGCTGATTTTTCAGTAGATAGGTTACTTCTTTTTTATTGTTTATAGCACTTTGGTATATTGTAGTATAATTATTATTGTATTAATATACCAAAGAAAAGATATGATATTACTATTTGTCAAACTGTACTACAGCATATTCCTGACCCTATTAAGATATTAGAAAAACTGAATTTAAGTTATCATCTAAAACCCAAAATAAGAAGTAATATAAATAAATGACTTATGAATATTGCCCATCTCACTTTTGATTTTCCTCGTTTATCGTTCTATTTCAACTTATTTGATAATTTTATTAGGTCTTAGAGCAATATTTTCTGCAGACAAATACTATTGTATAATTTTTTATGGAAAGTATACTTGACATCTATACTATGTGGTAGTAACATAAAAATGTAAAGTTAACTTTCCGTACAATTTAGGAAAATAGTTGTTATGTGAAAAATAGCTTATAAGAAGTATTAGCTATGAGGAGGAAAAAAATGAAAAGTAAGAGTGCTGCAAGGTATTTAATATTTTCACTCATTGGTTTTGTAATTTTGGCTGCAGGTGCTATATTAGCAAAACTTACAAGAAATGATCAAGGTATCATTGAGACTTTACCATATATTCTTATTGGAATTGGAGGTGGGGTCTTTGGACAAAATCTTGGTACTGCCTTTGACATCTATACTATGAAAAAAAATCCCGAGATAGCTAAGCAAAGGGAAATTGATGAAAAAGATGAGAGAAATATAGCAATAAGAAATAAAGCTAAAGCTAAAGCATATGATCTTATGATATTGGTATTCGGGGCATTGATGATGGCATTTGCACTGATGGGTGTCAGTTGGTCAGTAGTTTTAGCCATTGTTATTGCGTACCTGTTTGTTGTATTTTCAAATATATATTTTATAAGTAAATATGATAAGGATATGTAAAATTGTATATAATAGGAGTTTGCCAACTAGATTAGCTGAGGAAAACATTTCTTCCTAGTTCAAATCTGGATGGCGCCTCTATAGTATAAAAAATTGGTGTGTTTTATATTTGTAAATAAATGATCTATTTCACTACAGATTCTAATACATGTATTTCTCCTTCTTTAAAATTTACTTCTACATTACTCCCAATTGGTAAAGTTATTCTTGGATATGAATGGCCAGATTGAAAGTTGATTAAAGTTGGTTTTTTTAAGCTAAGTATCCTGTCTTCAAGTATTTCGGTTAAAGTTAAACTTCGTTCATAATGTGGAAGTTCACAATTTGTAAACTGTCCTAGAATAAAACCTGAACATTTTTGCAGGTCTCCACTTAGTGTTAATTGAGTAAGCATTCTATCAATTCTATAGGGTTCTTCTCCTACATCTTCTATAAAGAGTATTTTATTTTCAGTATTTAGAGCATAAGGAGTACCTAGAAGACTAGATATAAGGCATAGGTTACCACCTATAAGAGTACCAGCTGCGTACTCTCCATTAAAATACCGTGTGGGGATGTCCTCAGGGTTTTTTATAGTAAAGGGAGCATATCCACACATTAGGGTATCTAAAAAACTTTTTAATGTAAAATCATCAAAAGTAGAAGTACACATTGGAGAATGAAAGGTAATCATATGGCATTTGTTGTAGATATTGTTTAATAAAGTGGTTATATCACTAAATCCTGCAAATATTTTAGGATTTTCTTCTATAATGTTAAAATCAATAAGAGGAAGAAGCCTCATGCTGCCGTATCCACCTCTTGTGCATAATATCATATCTACACTTTTGTCTGAGAACATATCCATAATATCGGAAGCCCTGTCCACATCCTTACCAGCTAAATAACCCCATTTGTCATATATATGTTTCCCTTCTTTAACATTAAAACCAAAGTCTTTTAAAAATTCAATTTTTCCTTTGATTTTTTCAGGTTTCTCTGCACTCGCCGGAGATACAAGGCCTATAGTATCTCCTTTTTTTAATCTTTTTCCAATCAAAATCATCACATCCTAAAATTAAAATAAGTTTTTTTTCTTTAAAAATAATATACACACCAGGCAAATTGAAGCTGTTATGACATATACCATCCAGAAGCCATTTGGAGATTTAGCAAAAGGTATTCCATATAAATTCATGCCAAAGGAACCAAATATTATATTTGGAATTGCCATAACTATAGTTACTGAAGCTAGGAGTTTCATGACTATGTTTAAGTTATTTGATATAACTGAGGCAAATGCATCCATAGTTCCTGTTAAGATATTACTATATATGTTTGTCATTTCTATGGCTTGTTTATTTTCAATAATAACATCTTCTAGAATATCTTGATCTTCAGGATATTTCTGTAAAAGTTCTAACTTTAACATTTTTTCTAAAGTCATTTCATTAGCTTTTAGGGATGTTGAAAAATAAACAAGAGACTTTTGTAAAGATAAAAGTTGAATAAACTCTTTATTTTTCATAGATCTATGAAGTCTTTGCTCAATCATTACACTTTTTTTGTCTATTTGTCTTAAATAGAGCAAGTAATAGCTCGCTATTCTATAAAGTATTTGTAAAATAAACCTAGAACGTTTAAATGTGAAAAAGGATTTAACTTTCCCATTTATAAAATCAGTAAGAATATTACTGTTTTTTAAACAAACCGTAATTAAAGTAGATTCTGTATGGATTATAGCTAATGGATAAGAATCATAGGTTAAAGAATTAACTTCCATTTCTGTAAAAGGAATATCAACTATTACTAGTAGATTATTATCTTCAGTATCTATACGTGACGTTTCTTCTTCATCTAGAGCAGCTTTTAAAAAATCCATTGAAACACCAGACTTCTTTGATATTAAAAGTAAATCTTCATCTGAAGGTGCTACAACGTTAATCCAGCAGCCATGTTCTATGGTATCTACAGATTGAATGTTATTTGATTCGTCTATAGTTTTATAAATTGAAATCATGTAATGCCTCCTTGTAAAAATTAGCAGAGTATCTTGGTTGGTTTATTTATATAGTATATTTATATTATATCTTATGAAAACATACTTTTGAATATATCATTATAAGATATTAATATAAATGCTACTATTTAAATTTATTTATGTGGACAAAATAAGTTTAAGGGTAGAACTGAATAGTATATATTATAGAATATAAAAATGAGAAAGAATTTTTTAAATTGAATATTTTATGTATTAAGGGTAAAAATTTAAATAACAAAAGTAATAATATTAATTTGTAAGTAGTGCCGCTAGGAGGATGTAGATGAAAAAAAAATATTGTATCATATGTGGAAAACCTTTGAGTGATGGTATAATAATATATGGTAGAGGAATATGTAAAAGTTGTGAAGAAAGATTAATAAAATTAGAAAATGATTTAGATTTTTACGAATACTATAAAGAAAGAATAAGTAAAACTATAGCACGTTTTATTATAAGAGGAGAGATAACTCATTGTCAGAATTACCACTTTTAGAAGGAGTTTTAAAATATATTAAGGAAAATAATATATCATTTTGTATGCCAGGTCATAAAAATGGAAGAGGTTTTTATAATACTTCAATAGGAAGAGAATTTATATCTAATATTTTAAAATTTGATATTACTGAAGTAGATGGTGTAGACAATCTTCATAATCAAAAAAGTATAATATTAGATGCAAGTAAGCGTCTTTCAAAGCTTTATGGAAGTAAAAAGTCTTATTTTTTAGTTAATGGAAGTACGTCTGGAAATATGATAATGTTGTTTAGTAGTTTTAATGAGGGGGATAAAATTTTAGTAGAAAGAAATTGCCATAGTTCTATACTAAATGGAATAATTATGAGGAAGTTAATTCCTATATATTTAGAAAATATTATAAGTGAAAAAATAAATGCTCCTATTTGCGTAAATTTGGAGCATTTTTTACAAGCACTAAAGAGAAACAAGAATATAAAGGGAATAGTAGTTACATATCCCAATTATTATGGAATATGCAGCAATCTTAAGTTTATAATAAAGGAGGCAAAAAAGCTTAACATAAAGGTATTAGTTGATTGTGCTCATGGCGCACATTTTGGTGTTAATAAAAATTTACCGGAAAGTGCAGTAACACTTGGTGCAGATATGGTAGTTACTAGTTCGCATAAAACGCTGCCTAGTTTAACTCAAACTGCTTATTTACATGTAAACAATGAGAAATATATAGATAAAGTAGACTTTTATTATAATGCGTTTTTAAGTACAAGTCCTTCATACATAGCACTTTGTTCTATGGATTATGCTCGATTTTACCTTGAAGAGTATGGCAGCAGTGATTACGAAAAACTTATAGAGATAGCTGAATTCTATAGAGATAAGATAAACTCTATAAGAGGATTGCAGGTAATTGGCAGAAAGGATATAATACAATTTAATTCTAAAGAAAGGAAGGCAGTACCAAGTGTAGCAGATATAGATTTAACAAGATATACTATAAATCTAGAACCAGGATACAGTGGCAATTTACTTTTAAATTATTTAAGAAAACTAAATATACAGTGTGAAATGAGTGACAATTCCAACCTAGTATTGATTCTTTCTCCCTTTAATGAAAAAGAGGAGTTTGAAAGATTATATACTGTATTAAAGAATTGTGATTTAGAAAGAATTAAATGTAAAAAAACAAATAGGATAAAATATGGAATACCTCAATCCAAGATGATTCCATTTCAAGTTATAGATGTAGAAAAGGAAATGGTGGATTTAAATGATTCGTGTGGAAAGATAAGTGGGGCAAGTGTAATACCATATCCTCCGGGAGTTCCTGTATTGTCTATAGGAGAGCTGATAGATAAGAATGTAATTCAAGTTATTAAATATTATATAAAAAATAGTATGGATTTAATTGGAGTAAAAGATAATAAAATAAAAGTTGTAAAATAAATTTTGGAGGAAAGCGAATGAGTTTACAAAAAGGAAAACTTATAGTCATAGAAGGATGTGACGGCAGCGGAAAAGCTACGCAGACAGAAAAACTTTATAAAAGGCTTTTAAATGAAAATTATAATTTAAAAAAAATAGAATATCCTAATTATAATAGTGAATCTTCAGCTTTAGTAAGAATGTATTTAAATGGAGATTTTGGAAAAAAACCTGAAGATGTAAGTGCATATGCGGCATCAACATTTTATGCAGTAGATAGATTTGCATCTTATAAGATGGAGTGGAAAAAGTTTTATGAAAATGGTGGAATAATACTTGCAGATAGATATACAACAGCTAATATGATACATCAAGCTTCTAAAATTGATGATTTAGAAGAGAAAAATAAGTTTTTAAAATGGCTCTGGAATTTTGAATTTGATATATTTAGACTTCCTGTACCAGATTGTGTTATATTTTTGGATATGCCTCCTGAATATAGTAAAAAACTTATGACTAAGAGGAATAATAAATTTACGGGTAATGCAGAAAAGGACATACATGAGAGAGATTATGAGTATCTGGTTAATTCTTATAAAAATGCTATACATATTGTAGATAAATATAATTGGAATAAAATTTCATGTATAGAAGGTAGTGAAATAAAGACTGTAGATAAAATTCACGAAGATATATATGATTTGATAAAAAAAATACTATAGTAAAAAGTTAATGTATTAATTAAAAGTTTCAGTTATATGAGATAATAAGTACTTATGGTATAATAAATATAAGCTAATTTGAGAAATTTAGGCAATTATTTGTAAAATAAATTACAAGAGGTGATGTTTTATGAAATTAATTATAGCCATTGTTCAAGATGATGATGCTACTGATCTCTTGGAAATTTTAACAGAAGGTGGATTTAGGGTTACTAAACTTGCAACTACAGGCGGATTTTTAAGAGCTGGTAATACAACTTTGCTCATAGGAGTGGAAGAAGAAGACGTTGATAAAGTAATAGCCCATATAGAGGACGTATGTAAAACAAGAAATCAAATTATAACAACTCCTTCATCTGTAGCAAGTTCCACAGGGGTATATATGCCCTATCCTGTGGAGGTAGAAGTTGGAGGAGCAAATATATTTGTAGTAGATGTAGATAAGTTTGTAAAGATTTAATGGGAGGTATACTGAGTTGGAATTTTGCAATATAATAGGGCATGAGAATATAAAACTCCAGATAAAAAATTCTGTAACTTCCAATAGGTTTTCTCATGCCCATATTTTTGTAGGAGAAGATGGGATAGGTAAAAGTCTTCTTGCTAAAGAAATAGCTTTAGATATATTGGGAAAAAAGCAAATGAAACAGTATGTGGATATAATTGAATTTAAAATAGCAAAAGGTAAAAAGTCCGTTGGAATAGAAGAAGTAAAAAATATAATAGAAGAAATAAATAAAAAACCTTACGAAGGTGACAAAAAAGTAATAATACTATATAATTCTGATAAAATGACAGAAGCAGCTCAAAATGCGTTATTAAAAACTATAGAGGAACCTCCCAGTGGAAGCTTTATGTTACTTTTATGTGAAAAGCTAGATGGAATATTGGACACCATAAAGTCGAGATGTCAAGTATATAAACTTAATAGGTTAAGTCAAAAAGAAATGGAGACTTTTTTAAATGCCAAATTTCCTAACTTATCTACTGAAGAATTAAGATCTGTCTTAGCGTTTAGTGATGGAATACCTGGAAGAGCACAAAAATTTATTTCGGATATATCTTTAAGTGAAATGAGAAATATAATTTTAAATATATTTAAAGAATTATGTCATGAGAATTTTAGTTCCTGTTTAAAGCTGTCAGATTATATAGCTAAAGACAATTATGAATGGGAGGAAGTACTAACCTGTATTTTGTCATATATAAGAGATGTACTTGTATACAAAGAAACGGGTAATAGGAAGTTTATTATAAATATTGATAAATTTGAAGATATAAAGACCATAGGAGAAATGTTTTCATTTAATAAGTTGAATGATATTATTAATATAGTAAAGGATACTAGAGAAAAGTTAGAAAGCAATGTAAATAGAACTTTAGTTTTTAATTCTATGTTGGTGAAAATGCAGGAGGTATAAAAATATGGTAACAGTTATAGGAGTACGTTTTAAAAAGGCCGGTAAAATATATTATTTTTCACCAGGTAATTTAAATATAAAAAGAGAAAATAGTGTAATAGTAGAAACAGCAAGGGGAATAGAATTTGGTGAGTGTGTCATAGAACCAAAAGATATAAGAGAGAGTGATATAGTTTCACCACTTAAAAGTGTTTTAAGAATAGCTACAGAAGAAGATATACAAAAATATAATGAAAATAAAGAAAAAGAGAAAAAGGCTTTTGATATATGTATTGAAAAAATACAACAACATGAATTAAATATGAAGCTTATAGATGTAGAATATACTTTTGACAACAATAAAGTTATATTCTATTTTATAGCTGACGGACGAGTAGATTTTAGAGAATTGGTGAAAGATCTTGCATCCATATTTAGAACAAGAATAGAACTTAGACAAATAGGAGTAAGAGATGAGGCAAAAATGATAGGGGGCCTTGGGCCTTGTGGCAGAGCTATGTGTTGTTCTACGTTTTTAGGCGATTTTGTACCTGTTTCTATAAAAATGGCAAAAGAACAAAATTTGTCATTGAATCCTACTAAAATATCAGGAATATGCGGAAGACTTATGTGTTGTTTGAATTATGAACAAGATACTTATGAAAAAATAAGACAGAAGTTGCCTAAGGTAGGGTCTGTAGTTAGTACACCTGATGGAAGGGGAGAAGTTATAGATAACTCTGTAGTAAAGGAAAGCATTAAAATAAAGATAAAAGTTGAAGATGGTGATGATATAGTAAAAGAAGTGCCTATAAGTGAAATTAAAGTAATTTCAGGAGGATTTGAAGGCAATATAGATGAAAATGAGATAAAAATTGATGAAGAAACAGAAGATGCAGATATGATTAAACAATTGTTTAAGGAGGATTAAGGAGGAACATATGAAATCAGTATTTAAAATTCCTAATATACGTACTTCTGAGGATGTTAATAAAATAAGAAAAGTTATTTCCAGTAGTGAAGGGGTAATAGCCTGCCAAATAAATAAAGAAAAAGGAAAAGTAAGTATAGTATATGATAATTACTTTATAACAGAGAATAAAATTATCCAGTGTATAGAAGATTTAGGTTATGCAGTATTATAAGGCATTTTCAAAGAAATAACTAGTCAGTATGCTAGCCTATTTTTTATCATATTGCGTGGGTAGAACCCTTAGATAGGATTCACTATCTGCGGAACCTGCCTCCTTATCTGATAAAAAATATTCGCTGCATCTTTGACTTGTTATTTTCTTTCAAATGCCTAAAATTATCTTTTAAAATTATAACAAATGTGATAAAATACAGGGGATGAAAACATTATCTAAAAATTAAGGAGGTGTTACATAAGATGGCATATAAAATTACAGAGGATTGTGTAAGTTGTGGTTCATGTGCTTCAGAATGTCCAGCTGATGCTATAAGCCAAGGAGATAGTCAATTTGTAATAGATCCAGAAAAATGTATAGAATGTGGAAACTGTGCTAATGTTTGTCCAGTAGGAGCACCAGTTGAAGAAAGCTAGTTGTTAGGAGGTCACCATAAGGTGGCCTTTTTAATTTATATAAATATCAAATTCTGTATAAAGAGTAAGTTATTTTACACGAATAATTAATATAGATAGGAGATTAAATAAATTATAGTTAGAAAATGTACTAGATGGAGGGAAAAATGGATATATCTGTTGTCATATTTACGATATTTGGAATTGCTGCAGTAACAGCTGGTTTTGTGATGGATGGAGGAAACCCAACGGCACTTTTCGGCGGTGCAGCAGCTGTAATAGTTTTTGGTGGAACGTTTGGAGCTGTAGCTTTATCATTTCCGTTAGATGTATTAAAAAGAGTGCCTAAAATATTTAAAGTAATTTTTAATCCTAGAAAAGCAAGTTTAGTTGATTTAATTTTATATTTTAAAGATGTATCCTATAAAACTAGAAAAAATGGTTTGTTAAGTTTGGAAGGCGAAATATCCAATGACCCTAATTTAGATCCTTTTATAAAAAAAGGTCTTCAGCTTGTAGTAGACGGGGTAGATCCTCAAGCTGTAAGAGATATACTAGAATTGGAACTTGAATCTACATCTGAGAGACATAAGCAGGGGGCAAGTGTATTTGAGAGTGCAGGAGGATATGGGCCTACGATGGGTATTATAGGTACAGTTATGGGAATGGTTCATATTTTAGGTAGCCTTACAGATACAGCTAGCTTAGGTGGTAAAATAGGAAGTGCATTTTTGGCTACATTATATGGTATAGGATCTGCAAATTTATTATGGCTTCCATTAGGTAATAGATTAAAGCAGCAAGATGAAAAGGAAGTTAAGGAAAAAACTCTTATAATTGAAGCAATATTATATATTCAAGAAGGCATAAATCCAAATACTATAGCAGAAAAATTAAAAGGATTTTTGAACAAGCAGGAATTGGCAAAATATGAAGGAATGGATGGGAAGGCTGAATTATGAAGAAGAAAAATAAAAAACCAGATGAAGGACCAAGTGCAGAAAGATGGATGCTTAGTTATGCTGATTTTATGACGCTTCTTATGATATTCTTTGTAGTTATGTATGCTATGAGCCAGGTAGATCAAACTAAATATAATAAACTTTCTCAATCTCTCAGTATAGCAATGGGAGGAGGAAAAACAATAATAGGTGCTGATAATACTTCTAGTGTTAAAGATAGTGTTAAAACAGTAGATAAGCCAACTGAGAGTGACCAATCTGAAGAACAGGTTAAGATGGAAGCAAATAAATTAAAGCAATTAAAAAAGCAAGTGGACTCATATCTTGCAGCTAACGGATTAAGTCAAAGTGTAAGCTCACAGATAGATGAAAGAGGTCTTGTTGTTAGTTTAAGTAATACCTTGTTTTTTGATACAGGAAAAGCAGAAATAAAACCTGAAATCCAAAATACATTAATGGGAATAGGAAAAATGATAAATCAAATGGGAAATTCCATAAGGGTGGAAGGACATACGGATAATGTGCCTATTAGCAATAATGAATATGCATCTAATTGGCAGTTATCTTGTGCTAGAGCAGCTAATGTAACTCAATTTTTACAAAATAAAGTAGGTATTAAACCTGAAAAACTTACATCAGTAGGCTATGGAGAATACAGATCAGTTACTGATAACTCTACAGATGCAAATAGAGCTAAAAATAGGAGAGTAGATATAATTATAGAAAGCAATAAATTTAACAGTATTGAACGTGGAAATAGTACAAGCAGCAGCACCAACAGTTCGCAGGGTACCTCACAGATTACAACTACAGATCAACAAAAGGTAAATCAATCTCAACAACATTAAACATAGTTAGTAATATACTATTTATTAAATCCCTTAATTTTAATGGGATTTTATTTTTTACAAAAATTAATGATAGTTAAGTATCTAGTATTTGACAACATATTTTATTTAAATTACAATTTAAGTTAATGTGTAAACTTGTGTAAAATAAATTTTATAAGTGAGGATGTTTAAGTGAAATTGAAGTTAGTGAGAAGTGATGAAACATTAGATGATCTACAAATAAATGGAATATGTATTATACAGAAAAAAAATAGCTTTAGGTTTGGAGTGGATGCTGTTTTACTTGCAAATTTTGCTAAGATTAAACCTAAAATGAATATAATTGATTTGTGCAGTGGAACAGGGATAGTACCATTTATAATAGCTGGTAAAACAAAGGCTCAGCATATAACAGGTATGGAAATTCAAAAAGATATGGTAGATATGGCAACTCGTTCTGTAATTTTTAATGGCATGGAGAAAAAAGTTGAATTTATTCACAGAGATTTAGTAGATTTTGAATTTTTAAAAAAGTTACCAAAAGCGGATGTAGTAACGGTAAATCCACCTTATAAATTAAAAAATTCGGGAATCACAAATGACCAATACGAAAATGCAATATCAAGGCATGAAATATGCTGTACATTAGAAGATGTTATAAAGGCAGCAAAGATTTTATTAAAAGATAATGGAAAGTTATATATGATCCATAGACCGGATAGGCTTGTAGACATAATGTACACTATGAGGAAATACAATATAGAACCAAAGCTGATGACAATGGTACAGCCATGTGTTAACAAGGCACCTAATATGGTACTTATAGAGGGACAAAATAATGGAAAGCCATTTTTAAAATGGGAAGTACCTATATGTGTACATAAATTAGATGGAAGCTATACAGATGAAATTGATAGAATATACGGAAGATGTTTAAGGAGATAATGTGTGATGGGAAAACTTTTTTTAGTGGCAACTCCTATAGGAAATTTAAGTGATATAACCTTAAGAGCTCTTGATACCCTTAAAAATGTAGATTTAATAGCAGCAGAAGATACCAGACAGAGTTTAAAGCTATTAAATCATTTCAATATAAAAAAACCACTTATAAGTTGCCATAAATACAACGAAAATGAGAAAAGCAAATTATTAATACAAAAGTTGAAAGATGGTAAAGATATAGCATTAGTAAGTGATGCTGGGACACCAGGTATATCAGATCCAGGAAGCATTATGGTAAAAAGTTGTATAGAACAGGGAATAGAATTTGAAGTCCTGCCTGGTGCCACTGCAGTAACAACGGCTTTGGTTTACTCGGGTCTGGATACGTCAAGGTTTACATTCATTGGATTTTTACCTAGGGAAAATAAAGATAGGAGAAGTATACTAGAGGGTGTAAAAAATAGAACTGAAACATTGATATTTTATGAAGCACCACATAGACTGACAAGCACCTTAGAAGTATTAGCAACCGTCCTAGGTAATAGACATATAGGCATTTGTAGAGAGCTTACAAAAGTTCATGAAGAAATATTGAGATTTACATTAGAAGAAGCTATGAATTATTATGAAAGTAATAATGCAAAAGGGGAATTTGTACTGGTAGTAGAAGGTAAGGATGAAAAAGAACTTTTAAGAGAAGAAAGTGAAAAATGGATAAACTTGTCTATAGAAAAACATATAAAAATGTATATGGAAGATGGATTAGATAAAAAAGAAGCTATAAAAAAAGTAGCTAAGGATAGAAAACTTTCGAAATCTGAAGTTTATAAGTATTCTTTAAACCTATAATAAGAAAAAAGTAAGCTTAAAAATTGTATAAAATTTATTAAATATCGTTAATAGATATAGAATATAAGTAACAAATTACTAAAAAAGAAGCTGATTTTATTAGAAACTTATAATGTCTCTGATATAAATTTTATATATGTGTTGAGGTATATACCAATTTAATGGTATAATGGAAACATGTTATTTGCGAATTTGAGTTTTTTATGGTTATAAGGGGCTGAAATTTGTAAGCTGTTAAGTATTTTACGAGGAGGTAGAAAAGTTTTGAATAAAAGAACCTTATCTGTTGCAATTGCATTAACTTTGGCATTGTCAACAGGGGCAAATGTTTTAGCTGCGCCAAGTGCATCAAGTTCATCGACTTCATTAGAGCAGGTTAAACAACAAAAGCAGGAATTGGAAATTAAAGCTGAAAAAATGGACAACCAAGTAATACAAACTATGAATGACTTAGAAAATAATAAAAAAAGTATTGCCTCAGTTTCTAATAGTATAAAACAAACTCAAGCTAACATAGATTCTGTGCAAGCTAGTATAGAAAGCCAGCAGAAAGTATTTAATCAAAGAGCAAAGGCTATGTATACAAATAACATGAGTGGTTACCTGGGAGCAATATTAAATGCAAGTAATTTAAACGATTTTATATCTAGAGTAGATAATGTTGGAAAAGTAATGAGTTTTGACAAGAATGTTGTAGGCGATTTAAAAAGTAAAAAAGAGCAATTAGCTAGTGGAAAAGAAAAACTAAATAATGAAAATAATAAGCTATTGGCACTAAAGTCAGAAAATGAAAAAAAGTTGGCCAAGCTTAATAGTGATAAAGAAAGTGCAAAAAATGTAATAGCATCTTTAGATGCACAAGAAAAGTCTTTAGAAATTACTGATCAAGCAACTTTAAAGGCAATTGCTTCAGCTGCAAGTAATGTTAGTGCTTCAAGAGGAGGTACCATAATATCATCTGATGCAGTAGTAGCATATGCTTCTAACTTTTTAGGAGTCCCTTATGTATATGGAGGAACATCTCCTTCAGGGTTTGATTGTTCAGGATTAGTTCAATATGTATATGCAAACTTTGGAATTAATTTGCCAAGAACTTCAGAGGAACAGCAAAATGTGGGCACACCTGTATCAAGAGATGAGCTTAAGCCAGGAGATTTAGTTTTCTTTGGTTCTCCAGCATATCATGTAGGAATGTATGTAGGTGATGGTCAGTTTATTGAAGCACCACGTACTGGGCTTTCAGTTAGAATAGCAGCTTTAGATAACAGATCAGATTTTACAGGTGGAAGAAGAGTTAAATAATAATTTAGTGACATATTATTTTAAATTTCAGTATACATACATAGCTAAATCCATTTTGTACTCGAGAGTTTAGCTATGTTTTTTTATTTTACAGATATAAACATAAAAGACACGATGTGGCAAATAGGGAACAGAAAACTTTTCAAATGTGAATTTTATAAGAATTTTTAGGCCTATAGTTAGAAAATAAAGGCAAGTTTAAAATTTACATATTTTTTATGAAAAATTGTTAATAAACATAAAATATAATTAATAAATTATTAAAATAATATTTGGCTTTATTTAAAATTTGCAATATTTCTTCTGAAAATTTTATACATGTGTTGAGGTACATATCAATTTAATGTTATAATAGATATACGTTACTTACTAATCTCAGATTTTAGGGGTTATGAGAAGTTCAAATTTGTAAGCTATTAAATATTTTACGAGGAGGTAGAAAAGTTTTGAATAAAAGAACCTTATCTGTTGCAATTGCGTTAACTTTGGCATTGTCAACAGGGGCAAATGTTTTAGCCGCGCCAAGTGCATCAAGTTCATCGACTTCATTAGAGCAGGTTAAACAACAAAAGCAGGAATTGGAAGTTAAAGCTGAAAAAATGGACAACCAGATAACACAGACTATGAATGACTTAGAAAATAATAAGAAGAGTATTGCCTCAATTTCTAATAATATAAAACAAACTCAAGCTAATATAGATTCCGCCCAAAAAAATATGGAAAATCAGCAGCAAGTGTTCAATCAAAGAGTAAAGGCTATGTACATAAATGGCATAAGTAGTTACCTGGGAGTAATATTGAATGCAGATAATTTAAATGATTTTATATCTAGGGTAGATAATGTTAAAAAAGTAATGGGTTTTGATAAGAATGTTATAGGAAATTTAAAAGATAAAAAAGAGCAATTAGCTAATGGAAAAGAAAAATTAAATAATGAAAATAATAAGCTATTGGCACTAAAGTCAGAAAATGAAAAAAAGTTGGCCAAGCTTAATAGTGATAAAGAAAGTGCAAAAAATGTAATAGCATCCTTAGATGCACAAGAAAAGTCTTTAGAAGTTGCTAATCAAGCAACTCTAAAAGCAGTTGCTTCAGCTGCAAGTAATGTTCAACAAAGTGCTTCAAGAGGCGGAAGTTCTATAGCATCATCTGATGCAGTAGTAGCATATGCTTCTAACTTTTTAGGAGTTCCATATGTATGGGGAGGAACATCTCCTTCAGGATTTGATTGTTCAGGATTGGTTCAATATGTATATGCCCATTTTGGAATTGATTTGCCAAGAACTTCGCAGGAACAGCAAACGGTAGGTACAGCTGTGTCAAGAGATGAACTTCAGCCAGGAGATTTGGTTTTCTTTGGTTCTCCAGCGTATCATGTAGGAATATATGTAGGTGGTGGACAGTTTATTAATGCACCTAAAACAGGAGATGTAGTTAAAATAGCATCTTTGGACAATAGATCAGATTTTACGGGTGGAAGAAGAGTTAGATAATAATTTAATGACATATTATTTTTAAATTTAAATATACATACATAGTTAAATCCATTTTGTATTTAGGAAATTTAGCTATGTTTTTTTTACCTTAAATTGTTCAATGGCTATCTTAACGTAATATTCATTTATAAGTTGAATATAGAAAAAAGACCTACATTATAATTATAATGCAGGTCTTTTAAATAATAATTATTTGCCTTCTTTTAATTCATTTAAACAACTTTTGCAGATGTTCTTACCTCTATAATTTACAACGTCTCTTGCGTCACCGCAGAAGATACATGCAGGCTCATACTTCTTTAATATAATTTGTTCACCATCTACATATATTTCTAAGGCATCTTTTTCAGCAATGTCTAAAGTTCTCCTCAATTCTATAGGAATGACAATTCTTCCTAGCTCGTCTACTCTTCTTACAACACCTGTTGATTTCATTGATTTTCCTCCTCTAATTCCATAATTCGACACGACTATAATTAGATAATAGCAAAAATTACATTAAAAGTCAATATAATTTCATAAAACATTTTACAAATTTCTAATCAAATTCCATCTAAAGTTAATATACTACCATAATATTCAAAAGTCAATAACAATATTAATAAAAGTTTATAATATATGATAAACAAGGATTTAAATGTAAGAAATTAATATTAAAATTAAGTACAAAATCAGGAAATTTGAAAAAATATTTTTTATAAAATAGTAACTAAATGGATAATTAAATATTTAAAGTCGAAATTTTCGATAAGAAATTTAATATTGATAATCTATATGGATATAAGAGAGTATTTATATTAAAATAAGAGATGTATGATTTAATAAATAGAAGTAGAGCAGGTTGTATGGGAATTAGTTTTGCAAAAATATATCTGTAATTTAGACACATAATGTTGATAATTTTAAAAAAAGGAAATTTTATTTATAGAAATAGAGTATTTCTATGTGATAAAATAATAAGTAAGTAGGTGATTAATTTGGATTATGTGAAAGACTTTATTAAAAGCACAAGAGAAGTAATAAGTAAAGTAGGAGGAGAAGTTTATTTAGTTGGTGGGTATATAAGAGATAGATTAATTAGTATAACAGCTCAACCAAAGGATATAGATTTTATATTTAACGGAAATATTGAAAAATTTATGGAGGAACTCGAAAATAGACAATATAAATTTTTCCCTATAAAGCAGGAAATAGGTATATATAGATGTATGCTAGGAAATAATTCGATAGATATATCTCTCATGGAGGGGGATTCTATTGAGGAGGATTTGAAGAAAAGAGATTTTACTATGAACGCTATAGCTATAAAACTTAGTGGAGATAAAGTTAAAGTTATTGATCCCTTTTATGGAAGAAGATCTATTGATAATAGAATAATTAAAAGTGTAACGGATATGAGCTTAGAAAATGATCCCATCAGGATACTTAGAGGTATTAGATTTTGTATATCTTATGGAATGCATTTTAATTTAGATACGGAAAAATGCATTGAAAAATTATGTTACAAAATAATGGATATGCCTATGGAAAGAGTCTTTAAAGAATTTATGCTTATATTGGAAAGGGATGATTATGGAAAGGCTTTTGAAGTTTTAGATAACTATGGAATACTAAAAAATATTATACCTTATATAGAAGAATTAAAAACTATAGGAAAATGTGCATATCATATAGAAGACGTATTTACTCATATGAATTTAACTTATTGTGTATTTAAGGATATCTTAAATGGTAAGGTAAGTGTTAAGGGATTAAATTTACATGTGTTTCAAGATAAAATAGGTGACTTTAAGTTGAGAGAGTATATGTCTTTAGCTTGCTTTTTGCATGATATTGGTAAATATGAGGCTTATAGAAAGGACGGAGACAAAGTAAGTTTTTGGGGACATGAAATGAAAGGAGCTGCTATAGCTAGGAATTTCTGTAGGAACATGAAATTCCCAAAAAAAGCAGAAAGCTATATAGAGAATATAGTAGAGGGCCATATGTATCCGCTAAAGATTTTTAAACAAAATTCTAAAGATAAGAAGAATGATTTTTATAAGTTTTTTTCAAAATATGATGGATATATAATAGAAATACTAACTGCTGCATATTGTGATAACTATGCTACAAGAATGCTTTTGGATGTTGAAAATGAGAAAGTTAGATTTAAAATGTTTATTGAAGATATGCTAAAAGAGTATGAATTATACTGCAGTATAAACGAGAATAAGATTTTAAATGGAAATGATGTTATTCAGATTTTAAATATATCAGGGCCTGAGGTAAAAAATGCTCTTGAAGATGTGATAAGACTTAGATATTTAGGAAAAATACAAACTAGAGAAGAAGCATTAAATTATTTAAGAGTTAAGATAAATAACAATTATATTTAAACTAAGCAAGAACTTATCCACATTGTGGATAAGTTCTTGCTTATGACACTATGAATTGATAAATTAGAATTTTGTTTATGCTAATATATAAAAGTTGAAATTTGATTAGAAGTGTTGTATTAATATCAATATTTATAACTTATCCACAGAAAATGTTGATAAGTTCATGATTTCTGTGGACAAGTGTCTGAAAATTCGTTTATTCTTCTATACTTTGAAAAGTTGAGACTATAAAGTCAAATTCTTCTGCATCGGAAATTTCTCCATAACTGTCTTCTGAAATCCCAGGATAATAATACAGAATAAATTTTTCTTTAGATAAGGTATTTTCTATTATTATATACTTTCTGTCTAATTGTACATCTTGAAGAACGGCTAGTACTGTATACCTATCACTTTCACCAGTTTTATCGTTAGTAAGATTTAAAGAAAAGCTATCATGCCTTGTAATGTTTATTTTCTTTTTATCACAATTTACGATTTTAGAACCACTTTTACATCCAAGGCAACTGTCAAATTTACAATCTGAAGTACAGTTAAGGCATTGACAGGTGCTGCATTTCTCAAGTTGGAATAAAGATTCTAAATTATCATTTTTATAATCTTCTAGTAAAGAAATATATTTATCACTTTTTAGCTTGTTTAAAAAGCCTCCTGTATCAAGTTCACCTTGTGCAGCTTCAATTAAATCTATATATTTTTTTAAGGTTGATATTTTGGATACATATTTTCTCCTATTTAAAATATCTTTATCTAAAAAAGGAGAAATGTTATCTATAGCATAATTTATAGCTACAAATATTTTGCCGTACTTATCTTTTTCACATTTTAAGAACTGGTCAGCTTTACTCATGATATCACCTAATTTTGTTTATATTTTTCCAATTCTTTATCAAGGTCAACTTCATCTAATTTTTTAAATTCTTTTTCTAAAGAATCTTCTTCTCTTAAATCTCCAAGGCCTTCAGCCAAAGATTCTTTCTTTTGAATTTTTCTTTCGATGTCATCAATATTTATTTTATTGCTTCCTGTTTCTACATTAGATAGTATTTCATTTACTTTTTTAGAGGCTTCTGCATTATTAAATCTTGCTGCAGCCTCATCTCTATATACTCTAGTTTTGTGTATTTCTTCTTCTAGTTCTTTTAACTTACTTTTAACTGCTTCAGCTTTTTGGCAAGCATCTTTGTAACTGGCTTCTAAAGAACTGTAACTTTTATCAGCTTCTAATTTCCTAGCTAGAGCCTTTTTAGCTAATTCTTCATTTCCTTTACTCATTGCAAGTTTTACTTTTTCATCAAATTCAGTAGATACTCTTTTTGATTCTTCCATTTTCTTTTCAATTTCATGAACATTACCTAGTATTTGTGCTGATGATAATTTAGCTTTGTTTAGGCTGTCATCCATATCCCTTAGTTTTTGATCAAGTAATTCAATAGGGTTTTCAATATCATCTAAAGTATTGTTTACTTTTGCCCTAAAAATATTTGATACTCTTTTTAATACTCCCATAAAAAATCCTCCTCATTATTTTCTATTTTTAAATTTTTTTATCTTTCTTATAATAAATAGTAATATTAAAATTAATATTACAAATTTAACAAAGCCCCAAAAGAAGTTTGCTAAAAGACTATGACCTCCACCATATCCATAATAGCTAGAGCTGTGTCCCCAGGGTATAGGGATGGGTATAGGTATAGGAAAAAAGGACCTATGACTTCTACTGCTATAATTTTGACCGGAGCCAGAATTATTTTGGTTAGTATTTTGATTACTAGATTTTGAAGAAGAATTAGGTGTATTAGAAAAACTGCCTGACTTAAAATCTCCTCCAGAACTATTACTGCTATTTTTTTGTTTATAGGTAGAATTAGGGGAAGAAAAGCTACCCGATTTAAAACTACCACCAGAAGATTTGGAACTACTACTATGTGAAAAACTACTTGTGCTGTGTGAAAATCCACTTGATTTAAATCCACCAGAGCTTCTTGCATATGCAGTATTGTTATTTATGTTTAAGATATTTCCCTGTGGTGTAAACAAATCTACTGATAAGAACAAAAAAGCCATCACTAATGATATAATAAAAAGTTTTTTATTTAACTTAACTTTAGCCACCCCCTTAAAGAAAATAATCTTTTCTTATATGGTAACATAATATTTATAGCTAGTGGATATTAATATTATTAAATTTTTATAACATTAAGTATGAGAGCATTATACAGTATTATATAACTTATAACAAGTATTAGATTAACTTATTTTAGGCAATTTAAGACGGTTTAATAGGATTTATTATGGTTTATCATGATATATATAGAAAATGTAACAAATTCCCGTGGATTTAATAAATAGTTAGTTTGTAAAGAATATATATATAACATATAATATTAATATGGTTTTTTAAGGTTAAAATAACTGTTATTTTGGAGGTTGTAAATAATGAAAGAACACAAATTTGGCATGGAATATATAAACAAAATTGCTAAGAATATATCAGATAATACTATAGTACCTTATGAGGATTTGCCAAGGTATGATTTATTTTTATCTCAAGTTACAGACTATCTAAATGATAAGTTTCAGGGTGAAAAATACACAAATAATATAGTACAAAATTATATTAAAAATGAAGTCATATCTAAACCCGAAGATGGGAAAAAAAGGGGATATACAAAAGTTCATTTGACACAGCTTATTTTATTAAGTTATATGAGACCTATATTAACCACAGAGGAAATAAAAAAGGTTTTTAGACTTGCCTTTAATGAGATAAACGATGGAGAAGATGATATAATATCTTGGGAAAAAGCCTATAAGATATTTTCAGATTTGCATAACAATAGCCTTGATGATTTGATGAGTAAAGAACATTTTAATGAACAAAAATTTCAAGACATGGTAAAGGATATGGACTTAAAATCTGATGATGAAGAGAGGATAGGTATCTTTTTTGTGGTAATGTCTTTAATTTGCCAGGCGAGTGCAATTAAGAAACTAGTTCAAAATATAGTAAATAACTATGAAGGAAAGTAGAAGGGATAAAAATGAGTTTATCGTGATACTTCATGCAACTTACCTAGATTTATCAAATTAAATTTAGGTAAGTTATTTTTTATCCGATGACTACCTGATATAGCACTCCCATGCACCCTGTTTATGGGCAGCTTATTTTGAATTAGCTGTTAACAAACAGATGCTTTGAGCGGCTATGCCTTCTCCTTTGCCGGTAAAGCCAAGACCTTCCTCTGTAGTGGCTTTTACACTTATTACGGCTGTAGTTACATTTAGAGTTTTAGCTATATTTACCCTCATATCTTGTATGTATGAAGAAAGTTTAGGCTTTTCGGCTATTATAATAGAATCTATGTTCCCTATAGTATATCCTTTTTCATTAATCAAAGCTGATACATGTGACAGCAATTTAAGACTACATATGTTCTTATATTTATTATCATTATCAGGGAAATGCTTGCCGATATCACCTAGACACAAGGCTCCAAGGAGACTATCCATTATTGCATGAAGAAGTACATCTGCATCTGAATGTCCCATAAGACCTTTTTCAAAAGGGATATTTACGCCTCCTAAAATAAGAGGTCTATTATAAACTAATTTATGGACATCATAACCAAGCCCGATTTTCACATTTAATTCCTCCTAGATATTTTTATTATATTTTAACACACATAATAAAAAGGTGCACTTAATGGCACCTTAAGATATATCTTTAAAACTTCGAATTATATTTTTATTATTTTTATCTTTTGTTTTATAGGATTTAAACATAGAGTAAAAGAATTTTTTATAAGTTTTCTTTATTAGTAATAGAAGTGAAAATGGATCTTTTTTCCTATTTCTTGAAAAATCTACCTTGATAACGTTATCTTTCATAAATAACCTCACCTTCCATAAAAAGATCTTACTATAATAATAACATAAGTTTAAAAATATGTTAAGAAAATTACCAAAAATATTTAATCAATTGCAATTATAAAATTAAGGGGACAGGTAATCCCCTTAATTTTTGAGATAAAAAGGTATATTGTTTTGTATTGGAAAATGTTAGTTGTGTTTTATGAGCTTTGTGACTATGTGGTTAATAATATTATATGGATATAGGGTTAAATTTGTTACTAAATAATATGTTATCCACATATTGTCCACAAAATTGTGGATAATGTGGATAAATGATATAAAAATAACATGTAAACAAATTTTGTTTTATAGATAATACGTTAATAACACAACTTATTAACATATTATCTGTGGATAATGTGGAAAAGTCAACAACTAGTAGTATTTATCATATTATTAGATATGCAGTACCTATGGCTATTATTCGGAGGTATTTTTTTAATATAGCAGTAATAAGATACTTGTATTATATTTTAAATTTTATCCTAGATAGAAAATTAGAGGAAAAAGATAACTTATATTATTTAAAAATAACATGTTATCCACAAAATATGTAATAATGTTGTGGATAATGTTGAATATAGTTTTTATTTCGAATCAAACGTACAATAGGTCTTATAAATGTAACGAAAGCTAAAATAATTTACACTTTGTTAATATTTTGCTTAACAAAAATGAAGATACATGTTTTAATATGTTAGAGAAAGGATTTTTATGCGGAGTTTAATTTAATAAAAGTGGATGGGAGATAATATATAATGACAACAAGGAACAACTTTAGTAAGATTTTAAAAAATGGTGGATTGATGTTACTTGGATTAATTGTAGTCTTTGGCTTGTCCTATGAAGGATATAATTATTTTCATGGGAATAAATCAAAAACTAATAAGGTAATATCTGCTGATAAAAAAGCTGGGAGTGAAGTTAGTGAGAAAAAGACATCTAAAAGTAATGTGAAAAGTAGTAATAAACAAGATTCAGATAAGAACAAAAACATTAGACATAATGTATCTGAAGATGGAATGAAATATACTTATGATGCACAAAAAGTAAAAGATATATTGGACAATAAAGCTCCAAATGATGGAAAGAAGATAGCATTTCTAACTTTTGATGATGGACCTTCTACTACTGTGACACCAATAATATTGAATACTTTGAAAAATTATAATGTGAAAGCAACTTTTTGTCTGCTAGGAGAAAATGTAGAAAAAAATGAAAAAAGTAAGGAACTAGTAAAAGAAATACTAAAAGAGGGACATGCTATTGGAAATCATACTTATACACACAGCATGAGAAAGTTGTATCCTGGGAATAGACTTGATGTAGGTACTGTTATGGCAGAAGTTGAACAGGATAATACAGCTATAAGAAATATTGTTGGACAAGACTTTAATACTAGAGTACTAAGACTTCCAGGAGGTTATATGTCAAGGGCATACTATCACGATCCTAATTTAAATGAATTTAATGCAAGACTAAAGGAAAAAGGTATGTACAGCATAGATTGGAATGCCTATGATTTTGATGCAGAAGGAAGAAGAAAAAATGCAGATCAGCTTTTAGAACACGTAAAAAGAAGTGTGGGTTCACAACAAAAAGTTGTTATACTTATGCATGATACTTATGGTAAAGAAGAAACAGCTAGAGCATTACCTCAGATTATCGAATATCTAAAAGATCAGGGATATGAATTTAAAACAATAGCTTAAAGCAAAAAATCAGCTTATAGACTTTTGAAATTAAACTTTTTATGTATATGATTGTTTGATATAATAAATTTAGGAAAAAGCCTACTTTATTTACTGGAAAATTTGTAATCTATATAACTAATGAGAAAAGTGAGGGTACCATCCAGGTTAGGTTGGAAAGAAGCGATAATATGAAAAATAAAAATATAAAAGGTTTAATTGCTCTAGTTTTATTGATTTTCTTTATAATTGGCGCACATAGTGTTTACAAAAATAAACTTGTATCTTCAAATGACCAAAAAAAGGTCGATAATAAATCAAATGTAAAGTCTGATAAAAAAAATCAAACAAATATAAAAAAGGTAGAACACGTTAAGGATAGAGAATTTACAGGGAAAAATATAAAATATAACTCTCAATCTATTCCTATTTTATATTATCATTCCATAGATTATGAAAAGGGAAATGAATTAAGGGTGCCAAAGGAAAGATTTAGAGAACAGATGAAGTATTTAAAGGATAATGGATATACCACCCTTACTTTAAATGAACTTTATAATTTTTTAGCTTATAATAAACCAGTACCTAATAAATCTGTAGTGATAACTCTTGATGACGGATATAAGGATAACTATGAAAATGCTTTTCCTGTTTTAAAGGAGTTTGGATTTAAGGCTACCGTGTTTATGATTACAAGTAGTATAAATAATGAGAAAGATTTTTTAACTTCTAGTGAGTTGAAGCAGATGGATAGTTATGGTATGGATATTGAAAGCCACACCGTAAATCATGATAAGCTGGATAGGTTAACTTATGACAAACAAATACAGACTTTAAAAGATTCAAAGGAATTCTTAGAAAAACTTCTTAATAAAAAAGTAAAGTATATTGCATATCCTTATGGCAAATGGAATGAAAATGCTATAAAAGCTTTAAAGGCAGAAGGATATAGCATGGCTTTTACTACAGCAGAGACCAGCTATGAGAAGTCAATAGATTTTATAAAAAAATTTGTAATATGTTTAAAATATATAAATACTTTAATTCGCAAGAGTAAGATTTTGCGAATTAAAAATATTAACTTGATTTAAACCCACTACTATGCTAAATTAGATTTATAAGTTGTAACTTATAAATTATAAAAAAGTTTATATATTTGAGTTTTCTAGGGTTCCGCAGTTTGTAACTGGCTGGTCCGAGAGGAAGCGCACATTTAATTGTGTACACGGAAGGATAAAAGCCTGGGAGATATTTTTGTAATATTTCCTTAGGCTTTTTGTTTTATTTTCTTTTAAATAAGCCATGAAATATTACTATACTAATCTTAATTAATAAAATTTAGGGAGGTAAAGTTTATGGAATGGATTTATTTAGTTATAGCAGGTTTTTTCGAAATAAGCTGGGCAATAGGGCTGAAGTACTCGCAGGGATTTACAAAAATATTACCTAGCATCCTAACTGTTATAGGAATGATTGCAAGCTTCTATTTTTTATCATTGTCTTTAAAAAGATTACCATTAGGCAATGCATATGCAATTTGGACAGGGATAGGAACTGTTGGCACTGTAGTGTTAGGTGTTATTTTATTTAAAGAACCAATTAATGTAATGCGTATGAGTTGTATTGTATTTATAGTTCTTGGAATCGTTGGTTTAAAATTAATATCAATAGACTAATAATTGTATATAGCTTATAAATAACAAAAATAAATATAATTTTAATTAAAGAAAAGTGATAAGAAGAAAATATGCAGTTATTTAGCTTTAATATGAAGGAGGAATTTTAATGAAAAAGTTTGTTATTGAAGATGATTTTTGGAGTCTGTTTCCAGGTGCAAGGATAGGAATTATAGTTTGTCATGGCATAGATAACTTTATAAAAGATGAAGATCAATACAAGAATATGATTAGTAAGTCAGAAAAGGAAGCATTAAAATATTTGGAGAATGTAGAATTCAGCAGCAATGAAGTCATAAAAGTATGGAGAGAAGCCTTCCAAAAGTTTAAAACAAAGAAAGGTGCAAGATCATCTATTGAAGCATTGTTAAAACGAGTTGATAAAGGAACTCATATAGGAACTATTAATCCGCTAGTTGATATTTACAATTCTATTTCTTTAACATATGCATTGCCTTGTGGTGGAGAGGATATGGATAAATTTGCTGGTGATATAAGATTGACTAAGGCAGTTGGAGATGAAAGCTTTATTACATTAGGAACAGATGAGAGTGCACTACCATATGAAGGTGAAATAGTATATAAAGATAACGAAGGAGCAATTTGCAGATGTTTTAATTGGCGTGAATCAGTAAGAACAATGCTCACTGAAAATACAAGGAATGCTTTTTTGTGCATTGAATTAGTTGATGAGAGAAGAGTTAAAGATTTTGAGAATGCTTTAAAAGATTTAGCAAAAATAGTACAGGATAATTTAGGTGGAACGTGCAAGATTTCAATTCTTGATATTAACAATAAAGAAGTATTAATAGATTAATTTGAGGTTAAAGGTCTAAATGACCTTTAACGAGTAACTCGTGAGCGAAAGCGGTCAGGATTGCTTGTCCCATGGTTATACGAAAGGAGAAAAAAAGGTAATGAGTGGTTTTAGTTATAAAGATATTTATATGGAAGATGGAAGAAGGGTACTGGAGATTAATGTACTTCCAGAAAAGTATTGTAATTTTGATTGCATATTTTGTCCTATTGGAAGGTCGAAAAATAAGGTAGATACAAAAATGTCATTTGATGAAATAGACAGCTCATTGATTGAACTTGGAAACAGGATAGAAAGTACAAAAGCAGAATTAGTTTTTATTAACTCAAAAGGAGAAGCCTTAGTAAATGATAAAATTGGTGATATTATTGACTTTATCAAAGACAAAGGTTTGCCTGTAAGACTACTTTCTAATGGATATTTACTAGGTAGAGATGAATATATGAAAATTGCTAATAAATGTGATGAGGTTGTTGGAGAAATAAAAATAATAACAGAAGAAGGCTTTCAAAAAGTTCAAAGACCTATTGAAGGATATACATTAGCAGAATATATTTCAAACATGGTTTCTTTTAATAAACAATACAAAGGAAAATTTATATTTGAAATTACTATCATTAAAGGCTATAACGATGATGAAGAATCAATTGAGAAGATAAAAAATATTATTAAAGCAATATCTCCTGACAAAATAATTGTAGCAAGAATGGAAGATGAAAAATTTAAGAAAAAACTTGGTATAAATGATGAACGATTTGAGGAAATTTCAAGTACATTATTAAATATTTAGTAATGCTAATATATTATATTTTTATAAAACGTCGTAAGTGTAAATTGTAATATTTAATCAAGAATTGCAGTAAATGATAAGAAATAAAATAGCGAAAGAATTAGAGGTGTAATTATGTTTAGAGATATGAGAAGAAAAAAACAATTATTATCCAAAGAAGAGACAATTGAAATTCTAAAGTTATGTACATCTGGCGTCTTAGGTGTAATTGGTGACGATGATTATCCATATACCGTTCCAATAAGTTATGTTTTTAAAGACGGCAAACTATTTATGCATGGTGCAAAACAAGGGCATAAGATTGACAGCATTAAAAGGAATGATAAAGTGACATTTTGTGTTATAGAAAAAGACGAAGTAATACAAAAAACTTTTACTACCCATTTTCGGAGTGTTTCCATATTTGGCAGAGCAAGGATTCTTACAAACGATTCCGATAGGAGATATGCCATTGAAAGTTTAGTTGAAAAATATTCACCTGACTATATTAAAGAAGGGCAGCAAGAAATTGAAAGAGAATGGAATAGAGTATGTTTAATTGAAGTCAAAATCGAACATATGACAGGTAAGGCAGCTATAGAAATTGTTAATAGTAATAAATAAACCAGTTCGTATTATTCTTATTTTGTTTACTAATAAAAAGGCAGAGTTATGCCTTTTTTATTTTATATGAAGATTAAAAACGAATAATAAGAAAGTATTTTGAGCAAAGCAAATAAACTATTAAAATAATTAATAGTTAAAATTTTACATAAAACTATTAGTCTAGTTATAATATTGCTTAGTTAATAGGGACATAATCCTTGTTATCTCTCATAACAGCAAAAACAATGCGTGTTAATTTATTAGCTGTAGCTCCTATTGCAACTAAGTGATGTTTACCCTCACTTCGTTTTTTATTATAATATTCATTAAGAGGACTGTCATGTAAGACACATGTTGAAGCAGATAAAAATAAGGCACGTCTAAGATACGGTGAACCTCTTTTGGACATTTTATTGTTATTAGATAGAAATTGTCCTGATTGCTTAACAGTAGGATCAATGCCAGCATAAGCTACAAGACTAGAAGAGTTTTTAAAACGTTTAATATCACCAATTTCACTAAGAATAATAGCAGCAGTTACGGAACCAATTCCAGGAATAGTTGTTAGATGGCAGTCAAATTTACTATAATAAAACTCAATTTCTGAATCTAGAGATTTCATTTGTTTTTCAAGGAATAGTATTTGACTAATAAGTTGTTTTATTTGAAATTTAAAAGCTTTTTTAGCTATCTTAATGCCAAAGGTATTTTTAGCTGCATTTTGAATCTCATCAGCCTTATTAAAACCAAGTCTTCCCTTACTTTTTGTTTTCAATAGTTTAGTTAAATCATTTATATCCAATTCTAATATTCCTTCTGGAGTTTGGCATTTTTCGAGAACAGCTTTAGAACTTGCACCCCAAATATCAGAAAATAGTTTATCATATTCAGGGAAAATTTGGTCAAGTACTGTAATTATTCTGCATTTAAGTTCAGAAATTTCAGTAGTTAAAGAAAGTTTATATCTGCAAAGCTGTCTTAGAGCAAGAAGTTTATCATCACAAAGTTTTGTATTAGTAAATTTACCAAATCTAATAACTTCAGCAATTATAAAAGAATCTTTCGTATCGTTTTTAGTTTTACGAATATACAAATTTCTAAAACTATCTGATTGAATAGGATTAATAACGTTTATCTCATATCCCTTTGTTAGTAAAAATGAATATAATGACAGCCAATAATGCCCCGTAGCTTCAAGTCCAAATATAACTTTAGAATTGCCAGTATATTTTTTTATATGTTCAATTAATTTATTTCCACCGCTATGGGAATTAGCAAACTTTATAGATTTGCCGATTATGGAGCCAGTATCATCAATAATAGTAGCTTCATGATTATTCTTACCAATATCAACACCAACAATATACATAAAAAGTCACCTTCATTTAAAAGATTATTTAGATAGAATCCTCTCATCTATGCAAGTTACAGCCTAGTTCGATATACGAAAAATTGTAAAAATACAATTGACATCCAGCTCATACGCAACATCTCGCAAAGAAGAGGCAGCAGTCTCTGCTCCGAGGTCAAAAAGCCTCATGGGGGTGAGCGTAAACCTCTATCTATACGAGAATATTGTCTCAAAAGATGAGTTATTAAACAATAGTTATATAAATGAACTTTAGAACTATAAAGATGTTATATAGATTAAAGTTTTAGGCAGGAAAACTATTATTTAATGTTTACATGTTTATCATACTAGGGGGGTGGGCTAATAAAGACCAAGGAATATATACTTTGCACAGAGTATATGTAAGTGAAAGATATGGAATGAATGAATTTAAAAGACGACTTACAAATAGTAATTACGAAAATGCCAATAAGTAAAGACTTTTATCTAGGGTAATACGTTCAAGTAATAGGATAATTATAATTAAGATATTTTGGGGGGTAAAAATTGAATAAGAATGTAAAGACACTTATAATAACAGCAGCTTTTGCACTAGTGGCTTTTCAATTTAAGGTATCTGCAGATTCTTCGCTGGGATCTCCTAGGATAAATATTGACACCAATAAAGAGTGGACTGTTAAATTCAGCAGCAATTTGGAGCCAAGTACTGTAAATAGTACTAATATACAAGTTACTGATAAAAATAATGTTCAGGTTCCTGTGGCAGTAACTTTGGGAAATGATCCAAGTACTGTATTGGTAAGTCCTAAGGTATCAGGATATGATCCAAGTGAAAAATATAATCTTGTTATAGGGGAAGGATTAAAATCAGTTTCAGGAAAAAATTTGTCCAACCCTTTAAGTATGCAGTTTACTACAAGTAATAAATATTCAGATGGGACAAGTTATACAGATCTTCCTAAGATAACTTCCAATAAATTTGAATATGAACCACTTTTGTCATCTGAGAAACAAGGGTTTTTTATACAATGTGATAGCTCATCAGATGTACAGTACAGAATTTTTGTAAATGGACAAAATGACAAGGATGGAAATTATACTGAACTTACAAATGGATACACTAGCGAGGATAGCGGAAAAATAACAGCTTTAAAAACGTTGAGTGCAGGTACTAACGGTCAAAAATACAAAGCGGTAATTTATGTGAAAAGGACAGGAGCTACTGGAGCCCATAAAGATGGAAATACAGAGTATGATAATTATTTTGTAGATTACTTTAGATGTGTGGATAGTATAGATGCTGGGTCAAATGAATATGCAAACTATGATATATCTTTAGATGATATGGTAAATACGCAATTAAATTCAGATAGTACACCTGTATTTGTAGCAGCTAATGTAATGGACAATGCTGCAACTAAAAATCAGATAAAATATTATGCGGATCCTAATAATTTTCTTGACAGTTATGGTAAATATCAATTTTTAAAGCTTACATATGCTGATGGCGTTACAGCAGATAGCCTAAATAATTTTCTAAAAGGAAAAGGAATCTTTGATGGAAAAGGACAAGCATTTTTAGATGCAGCTAAAAATAATAATATAAGCGTAGCTTATTTAGTTTCACATGCTATGCTTGAAACAGGAAATGGTACTTCTAAGCTTGCAAATGGTGGAGCAACGGATAGCAATGGAAATTATATTTATGGAGTACCTGTATATAATTTCTTTGGAATAAATGCTACAGACGATAATGCTGTTTTAAATGGGACTAAAACTGCATATGAGAATGGATGGACTACTGTAGAGAGTGCTATTTCAGGTGGAGCACAGTGGATAGGAAAGTGGTATATAAACAATCCATCAACAAATCAAAACACTCTTTATAAAATGAGGTGGGATCCTGGAAATCCCGGACAGCATGAGTATGCTACAGATATATCTTGGGCATATAAACAAATACCAAATATAATAAAGGAAATGCAGGATATAACAGCAGGTTCTAATTTAACATTAGAATTTGAAATACCTAAATATAAGTAATAAATATAGTAAAAACACTATCAAAATCAATGATGATTAGATAGTGTTTTTTTATTTAAATAATTCCTTCACTTTTTAGTATATTTTCCAATTCGTTTACTTTGTCGTAAAGAAGATGAAATTTGTCTTTCAATACCTGATTCTGTGAGCTGTCGCTTACTATGGCCTTTTCCAAACTTTCAATAACTGACAGAGCTTCGTCGATATCTCGTTGAGCCAAATTTAAAGTGTTTTCTTTCATTAATAATTCTCCTTAATTTAATATATTTTTTATTTTTGATAAATCTTCATCTTCTACAAATGGTGCACAAAATTGAAAAGTTTTTTCATGGCCGCATTCTGAACATACACAATTACAAATATCGTAGGGGATACCATCAACTATGGATACATTTGAATTTTCAGCTAAATATTCTCCTCCACATATTTCACAGGGAGTATCATTTATAACTAGATATTCACTTTCTATATATTTCATTATATCTCTAATGGTCATTATTAACCTCCAATTTAAAAATTATCACAACATAAATGGTAACACTATTAAAGGGGATTTTCAATGATTTCATCTCTATAAAATCCATCTGCTTATAGGTAATTTTATATTCTTATTATCATATATTAGTTATATGATAAATATTTGTATATTTTGGATTATAGGGGGAGTGGTTATATTGTGATAAACATTATATGGTTTTTTATTTTAGCTTTTGGAATAGGGTTTGGAATATTATCTGGAAGGGGAGAGGCAGTGTCTAAGTCTATTATAGCTTCTTCAGATGCTTCAGTAAAACTTATGATAAGTCTTTTGGGAATAATGTGTCTCTGGTGTGGAGTAATGAAAATAGCAGAGAAAAGTGGCCTTATGAATAAAATAGCAAGTTTAATGAGACCCATTTTGAAAGTTTTGTTTAAGGATGCCTCTAAAGATGAAAGAGCTATAGGACCAATAGTTATGAACTTAACTGCTAATATGATGGGATTATCTAATGCAGCCACTCCTTTTGGAATAAAAGCTATGGATCAGCTTAGTAATCTCAATAAAAAGAAAGAAGAAGCAAGTGATGATATGGCGCTTTTTTTAGTTTTAAATGCAGCTTGCATACAGCTTGTTCCAACTACAGTTATATCCATAAGAGCGGCAATGGGATCTAAAAATCCTGCAGAAACAATAATACCAGCCATAATTACAACTACTATATCTGCAGTAGTAGGAGTAGTATGTTGTAAAATTCTCCAGAGGTATTTTTAACTTTATTTAAAAGGAGTAGAGTAGTGTGAAGTACATAATAAAAGCTATAATACCAATAATTATTATATTTATGGTTACCTATGGTCAAATGAAAAAAGTTAGAGTATATGAATGTTTTGTAGAAGGAGCCAAGGAAGGGATAGATATATGTATTAAGATATTTCCGTACCTACTAGCTATGATAATAGCAGTAGGAGTTTTTAGAGAATCTAAAGCTTTAGATTACTTTATAGGATTTGTAAAGCCTGTAGTAAAATTTATAGGGCTTCCTCCTGAAGTAGTACCTCTTGTGCTTGTAAAGCCATTATCAGGCAGTGGAGCTCTTGGAATATTTGCTGAAACTTTAAGCAAATTTGGACCAGATAGTTACATAGGTAGAATTTCTTCTATAATTATGGGTTCTACGGAAACCATATTTTATACTCTTACAGTTTATTTTGGAGCGGTTGGTATAAAAAAAATAAGGCATACCCTCTGGGCAGCAGTAATGGCAGATATAACTGCAATAATCACAGCAGTTATAGTAACTAGAATTATGTTTTAATTGAAAATTGGTATGAAATTTTATATTTTACCTTATAATAATTAGTTGTATAATATATAGTATAATTCATAATTATTCGGGATGTGAGTTAAGTTGTTAAGGTGGAAAGAGCTCTATGAAGAATGTTTAAGTTGTTCTAAATGTAGTTTAGGAGATAACAGAACTAATATGGTTTTTGGAGATGGAAATCCTAAGGCACATATCATGTTTATAGGAGAAGCACCAGGAGCAGATGAGGATAGAACGGGAATACCTTTTGTAGGTAGGGCAGGTCAGCTTTTGACGAAAGCTCTTCTTGCTCTGGATTTACATAGAGAAAGAGATTACTACATATGTAATATTTGCAAGTGCAGACCCAAGAACAATAGGACACCTTATGAAGAAGAAGAAAAAGCTTGTATTCCTTATTTAAGAAATCAAGTAGCACTTGTAAGGCCCAAAATAATAGTTTGTCTTGGTGCAACTGCCATGGGATGTATATTGGGAAAGGAATGGAGAATTACAAGAGATAGGGGAAAGTGGATTGAAAGAAAAGGCTTTTATATGACTGCAACTTTTCATCCTTCAGCAGTTTTGAGAGATGCGAATAAAAAAGCTGCATTTTGGGAAGATTTAAAAAGTATAAAAGAGAAAAATGAAGAAATTTTTCAAACAAAAAATGTTGACACATAAAATTATATGACATATTATATTGTTAAATACTGTGAAGGAAAGAGTAGTAAATTAGTTTGCACAAAGAGAGTCGGCAGATTTTGGTGAGAGCCGAATGCAATGAAATTTATGAATATGGCTCTAGAGTATATCGCTTGAAATAATAGTAGAGTGGTACGGTAGTAACCGTTACATTACAAGGTAATGAATAGTTACTTAATGATGCTTTTATTGTGAAGTAAAAGTAAAGTAGAGTGGTAAAGCGTAATTTACGCCTCTATGTGGAAAAAATTTTTCCATATGGGGGTTTTTTTATATGAAAAAATAATTAGAAATACAATAAAACTAGAAGAAAAAGGGAGAGAAAAACATGACCAAGAAAACTTATTATATTACTACGCCAATTTATTATCCATCTGCAAAACTTCATATAGGAAACACCTATACTACTGTAGCAGCAGATGCTCTTGCAAGATTTAAAAGGCTTACAGGTTATGATGTTATGCTTTTGACAGGAACAGATGAACATGGACAGAAGATTCAGAGGTTAGCTGAAGCAAAGGGTGTTACTCCTATAGAATATGTAGACGAAATAGTGGCTGGAATTAAAAAGTTGTGGGATATGATGAATATAAGCTATGACAAGTTTATACGAACTACAGAGGACTACCATGTTAAGGCAGTTCAAAAAATATTTAAGAAATTGTATGATCAAGGTGATATATATAAGGGAAGTTATGAAGGGTTATATTGTACACCTTGTGAATCCTTTTGGACAGAAACCCAAGCAGCAGACGGTAAGTGTCCTGATTGTGGAAGGCCAGTAGAAAAAACTAAAGAAGAAGCATATTTCTTTAAAATGTCAAAATATGCGCCTAAACTTATAAAGTATATTGAGGATCATCCTGACTTTATACAGCCTGAATCTAGAAAAAATGAAATGTTAAATAACTTCTTAAGGCCTGGACTCCAGGATTTGTGTGTTTCTAGGACATCTTTTAATTGGGGAATACCTGTAACTTTTGATGAAAAACACGTGATATATGTTTGGATAGATGCTCTTGCAAATTATATAACAGCTCTTGGATATGGCAGTAAAAATGAAGAATTGTATAATAAGTATTGGCCGGCAGATGTACATCTAGTTGGTAAAGACATACTGAGATTTCATACGATTTATTGGCCTATAATGCTTATGGCATTGGGACTTCCTGTTCCTAAAAAGGTATTCGGACATGGATGGCTTTTGGTAGATGGGGGAAAAATGTCAAAGTCGAAGGGAAATGTAGTAGATCCTGTAGTTTTAGTAGATAATTTTGGTGCAGATGCTGTTAGATATTATCTATTGAGAGAAATACCATTTGGTTCAGATGGATTGTTTAATAATGAAATATTTATAAAAAGAATTAATGCAGATTTAGCTAATGATTTGGGAAACTTGTTATCTAGAACTTGTGCTATGGTTGAAAAATATTTTGATGGAGTAGTACAAGAACCAACAAAAAAAGAGCAAATTGATGATGAACTTATAAAGTTAGCATTAGAAACTCCTGAAAAAGTAGAAAAGAATATGAATGATTTAAGAATACCAGAAGCTTTAGATAATATATGGGATCTTATAACTAGATCAAATAAATATATAGATGAAACTACACCATGGATATTAGCTAAAGATGAGTCTAAAAAAGATAGGCTTGGAACAGTGCTTTACAATCTTTTAGAGTCACTTAGAATAATATCTATATGTGTTTCTCCATATTTACCTGAAACAAGTGCTAAAATGTATAAACAACTTAATACAAACGTTGTTTCCTGGGATAGTATAACTTCTTTTAATGGAACCAAGGCTGGAACAAAGATAAGCAAGGGAGAACTATTATTTCCTAGAATAGATGTAGATAAAAAAATAGAGGAGTTAAATAAATTAAAAGAAGAAAAAAAAGCAGCACAGAATTCCAATGAAAAATCTTTAAAAAAACAAATAACTATAGATGATTTTGATAAAATAGATTTAAGAGTTGCTAAAGTTTTAAAATGTGAAAACATAAAAGGATCCAATAAACTACTTAAATTTCAACTTCAAATGGGAAAGGAACAGAGGCAGGTAGTTTCAGGAATTGCAAAGTATTATAAGCCAGAAGAGCTTGTGGGCAAATATGTAGTATTTGTAGCGAATTTAAAACCTGTAAAATTGAAAGGCGAAATTTCAGAAGGAATGATATTATCTGCAGCTTCAGATGATGATAGTAAATTATCCATACTATCACTTTCTGATGAAATCCCAAGTGGAAGCACAGTAAGGTAATGTGAATTTTATGTAATTCAACTTTGGAACATAAGAAATTTTGATTTAATATAAAAAGTTGCAAAGCAAAGCTTTTGAAAATAACAAAGTTCAAATAGCAAAGAACAGATAAAGATAATTTCCCTCGTACCTCAGGAAATCTATAATTTAAATATTTTCTGATGTTAGAAAGAAAATTATCCTTATTTGATATTTGAACTTTGAACTTTGTTCTTTAAAAAAATTGCTTTGCAATTTTTTTAAACTGCGAAAGAATTTAAAATTAGGTTAGGAGAAAATCATATGGAACTGAACATATTTGATGCCCATGCGCATTATGATGATGAAGAATTTGACGAAGATAGGGACAAAGTAATAGAAGAGTTGAAAAAAAACAATATAGTTGGAGTATTAAATTGTGGGTCTTCTATTGAAGGAGCTAGAGCATCTGTTAAATTAGCGGATAAACATGATATGTTTTATGCAGCAGTAGGAGTGCATCCTGAATATTCAGACATATTTACTGATGATATATTAGAAGAATTAAAAATTTTAGCTAAAAATAAAAAAGTAAAGGCAATTGGGGAGATAGGGCTTGACTATTATTACAAAGAAAATCCTCCGAAAGAAGTACAAAAAGCTGTATTTATAAAGCAGATGAAATTAGCGGATGAATTAAAATTACCAGTAATTATACACGATAGGGAAGCTCATGAAGATACTTTAAATATAGTAAAACAGTTTAAGAATGTTATTGGAGAAATACATTGTTTTTCTGGAAGTGTTGAAATTGCAAGGGAATTTTTAAAATTAGGATATTACATAGGATTTACAGGGGTAGTAACTTTCAAAAATGCAAAGAAAGCTGTTGAAGTTGCAAGGGAAGTACCCTTTGATAGAATTTTAGTTGAGACAGATTGTCCCTATATGGCTCCGGTTCCTTTTAGAGGAAAGAGAAATAGATCTGAATATATAAAATTTATTATAGCTAAAATAGCTGAAATCAAAGGCGTAGAGGATAGTAAAATAAGCCAATTAACAATTTTTAACATGAAACAGTTGCTTAATATGGTAAAATAGTGTAAAATTAAAGAGAGGTTTTATTAAATCTATTTTTAGTAATAAAAAAACATTTAACAGCATAATTTATATAATAGGCACTTTAAACCACCAAAAAATAGCATAGACTGTAAGTTGAGTAGGGAACTCTAATTAGTAGATTTAATGCGAGTTATTTACTCATGAAGTATAATATCGGAATCATAAATAATTATTTTATTTATAGTTTTATGCACAAGGCTGCATTTAACATTTTATAACAGTCTTAATGCAGAGTGATATTTGACATGATTTTGGGTTCCATTTATAATGGAGTATGTCGCTCTCGCCCAGAGGAGGTATTTTTATGGTGGAAAAGTTTAAGACTTACTTGAAAAAATATTTTCCAATTGGCCTTAGAGTAGAAATTATTGCAGTTGTAATTTTATCTGTTTTAATCGGAGTAATATTTAGTACAAGAAAGACAATAGTTGTTTCAGTAGATGGAAGAAGTAAGAAGATTACCACGTTTTGTAGTACCTATAGAAAAGTTCTCGATAATAGTGGAATTAGCATAGGGCCTAAGGATAAAGTGAAGCCTAGTCTAGACAGTAGGGTGGAGAATAACACCACGTTGAAAATCAAAAGAGTAGTAAAAGTTAAAGTAGAAGCTGACAATAAAAAGTTGAATTTAGAGTCTGCCGAGGATAATGTTGAAGATATGTTAAAGGCAGAAAAGATAGGAATTTCAAAACTTGATATAGTATATCCATCCAGGAAGCATGAGTTGAAAAAAGGAATGAATGTAGTAGTGACTAGGGTTAAAACAAAAGACATAAAAGAGGACAGACCTATAAACTATGACACAATTTTGAAAAGTGACGAGCAGGTTGAAAATGGAACTAAAAAGGTTGTGCAAGAAGGACAAAATGGAGAGAAGGAGACTGTGACTAGGGTTGTATACCAAAATGGTAAAGAGGTTTCGAAAAAAGTAATTAGCGAAATCATAAAAAAGCAGCCGGTACAAAAAGTTATAGCCATAGGAACATTGACTAATTATACTCCGTCTAGAGGAACTAATCTTAACTATGTTGAATCACTGCAAATGAGGGCAACTGCATATACTGCAGATTATGCCAGTACAGGTAAGAATCCTGGAGATCCAGCATTTGGTATAACTGCATCTGGCACTGTAGCCAGGAGAAATAATGGAGATTATAGCTCAGTAGCAGTTGATCCTAGAGTAATACCACTTGGTACGAAGCTTTATATAGAAGGTTATGGTTATGCTATAGCAGAAGATACAGGTGGAGCTATCAAGGGAAATAGATTAGATTTATTTTTTGATTCTAGCTCAGAAGTAGACAACTGGGGTGTAAGATGGGTTAATGTTTATGTAATTAGGTAGGAGCATATGCTCCTATTTTTTCTTTTAATTTTATGAAAATACTTTCGAGTATAAGTATAAGGTATCTATTATCTATAATAATAGATTTAATAAAATAGGAGGACATTTATGATTAAGGAAGTAATAGTGGTTGAAGGAAGAGATGATATAACTGCAGTTAAAAGGGCGGTTGATGCTCAACTTATAGCTGTAGGGGGTTTTGGAATAAATAAAAAAATTATAGATAAAATAAAAGAAGCTCAAAAAAGACAGGGCGTCATAGTGCTTACGGATCCGGATTTTGCAGGAAATAAAATAAGGCAGATTATATCTAAAAGGGTAAAGGGAATAAAGCATGCTTATATATCTCAGAAAGATGGTATAAAAAATGGAGATATTGGGGTTGAAAATGCTTCCCCAGAAACTATAATAAAGGCTTTAAAAAATGCCAAGTATGAGGTAAAGGAAAAAAGAGAGGAATTTGAAATAAGTGATATGGTGTTCTTTGGTTTGACAGGAAAATCAAATTCCAAGGCGAAGAGGGATATGATGGGAAAAGAACTTGGAATAGGATATTGTAATACTTCTCAGTTTTTAAATAGACTAAATGATTATGGAATAACAAAAGAGGAATTTAAAAAGGCTATAAGTAAAGTAAATAATATAATAGACAAGGAGAAGTACAATGAATGATTTATCTACTGCAGATGTAGTAAAAAAATATGGATTTAAATTTTCAAAAAGTTTAGGGCAAAATTTTTTAATAGACAATACAGTATTGGATGACATAGTAAATAGTGCTGATATAAGTAAAGAGGATTTTATTATAGAAATAGGACCTGGAGTGGGAACTTTAACAAGAGAACTTTTAAAAAAAGCAGGTAAAGTATGTGCTATTGAATTGGATTCAGATTTAATTCCAATTTTAAAGGAAGAACTAAAGGACTTTAAAAATTTTGAGTTGATACATAAAGATGCGCTTAAAATAGATTTTAATAAAATAATAGATGATGAAAAAAATGTGAAAATTGTTGCAAATTTACCTTACTATGTTACAACTCCTATTATTACACGACTGCTGAATGAAAACTACAATTTTAAAACTCTTACTATAATGATACAAAAAGAAGTGGGTGAGAGAATCTCATCAGAACCTAATTGCAAACAATATGGAGCACTTTCGATTCTAGTGCAATATTATTGCGATGTTGAAGTAATAAGAAAAGTAAGTCCTTTATCGTTTATTCCAAGGCCCAAAGTGGAATCTATAGTTATAAAGTTAACCAAACTTGATGAACCTAGAGTTAAGGTGAAAGATAAAAAATTATTTTTTAAGGTAGTAAGATGTTCATTTAATATGAGAAGAAAAACTCTCTGGAATGCTGTAAAGACCTTAAAAGTTCCTAAAGAAGATATGGAAGCTGCTTTTAAAAAAGCTGAAATTGATGAAAAGAGAAGGGGCGAAACGCTATCTATAGAAGAGTTTGGAAGACTATCTGATTGTATATATGACATATGTATACATTAAAATGCGACATGTTTTTGAAGATAAGTTAAAACTATTTGTTCACTTTTTGAAAGTTATCTCATATATTATAATGAATATAATATATGGAGGTATAGAAGTTGGCACAAAAAAAGAGTTATAGTAGATATTTTATAATATTACAAGAAGATGAAAAAGGATACTCTTTAGCTTCTGACAAAATTGCTTCAGGATATGCAAAGTTGGAGATGAAAAATGATAAGTGTAAAATATCTTATTATGTACAAAATTTAAAAAAAGAAAAAACACCCTATTACATGATGTTAATATGTAATAAAAAAGATATAAAAAATATAATCAAAATTGGTGAAATGAACATAGATGATTATGGAAGAGCAGATATAAGTTATGAATATGCTGCAAATGATGTAGCAGGAAGTGGTATAGCTATGGATAAGGTGTCAGGAGCTGCTATAGTGAGAATGGTGGATGATAACATAATATCTGTAATGAGCGGGTTTGCAAGTACGGAAATACCTGAGTGGAAAGCATTTCCCGTATCTCAAAATAAAAACAAAGATTTAGAAGAAACCGAAGTAAGTGAAATAGAAAAATCTGAAAAAACTGAAACAAAGAGTGTGTTTGATCAGTATGAGGATATTATAGAGAAAGCCAAAGAAGACGAAGAAGAAGTTAAAGAAAATATAGAAATAGAAGAAAAAGATTCGTATAGAGAAGAACAAGAAGAAGAGCAAGAGGAATCTGAGGAAGTTAATAAATCGGAAAGTGAAGAACAAAATAAGGAAGTTCAAGTAGATGCTGAAGTGATGGAAGAAGAGATTATCGAAGATAACTCAAAATCTAATGATACAGGAAAAAATGAAGACAGAAACATAAATTCTAAAGAAGATAGAAATAATGATAGCTCAATATATGTGGATAAATCCCGACTACGATGCCATAAAAAATTAAACTTAAATAGATGTCAGAGAGAATGTGAAAAAGATAATGTATCTAGAAGTTATCCTAAAGGTCCAGAAGGAAAGTTTTTTACACAACTTATGAGTGGCTTTAAAGAAATAAAAGATATAAATAAGGAATTAAAAAGGTGTGTATGGAATAAGGTACCTGTAAGTTCTATGGATGATATGTATAATATAACTGATTATAATAAATATTCTTATATATATTATCCTATGGTACAATATTATCCATATATAAAAAAATATAATTATTATCTAGCAGGTTATAAATGTGATAAAAATGACAGGGTAAAATATTTGATATATGGAATTCCGGGAACTAAAAGCAGAAAGGATCAACCTTATGGAGGAAAATCTGGATTTGTTACGTGGATACCCCTAAAGGATAAAGACACGATGGGCCATTGGCTTATGTTTTATGACTTTAGAGCAAATACTATAGTAATACCTGTTAGAAAGTAATATTGGTCACTTATTATGAGATTAATAGTAATAGATAAAAAAAAAATTGGGGTTACTATAATTATAATAGGACTTATGATAGTGCTTTTAGGACTTGAAAAAAATTTTGATATGAGGTTAAAGTTTACAGCTCTTATTCAAAATAATATGGAATCTCTTACTCAATATAAAGGTCTGGAAGGCAGGTTACTATATAAGCTGCCATCACGATGGACCTGTAGAAATCAGGACACATTTGGAGATGAAATATTATATCATAGTGATTTTAAGAGTGATGACAATGCCATAAATGGTTTTGTAGAAGTATGGAATTTAAAAGGTGACTTAAAATTATTTTTACAAAATAGCAAGAGTATATCCGAAAAACAAAATTTGTACAAAGAGTATTCTATAAAACAAATTTGTATGAATGGCAGAAAAGGATATTTACTTAAGTATACAATTACAAAGGAAATCGGAGATAGTTATAAGTGTATAGAATACTTTACAGAAGAAGGAAAACAATTTTGCAGATTTTCTTTTTTTGTAAAAGAATCAAATTTCAAAGAAAACATGCCTACTATATTTGAGGTTATTGTTAAAACTTTAGAATATAATTAGAAAATATAAGGTTTATCCCCTTCAGGTTTATTATATGAAAGGGGATTTTTTTATACTAATTATGGTATAATAATCATAGATTTCATTAAGATAGAAAGGGGTGAGAATCCCTCGCTGTATACTAGAATGTATTTGTAAATATAATTTTTACATATTAAATTCTTAAAAATTCTGCAGTGGGTGAAAACATTGGACAAGATTACCAAAAAAAGATTAAATATATTTATAATATCCTGCATTTTAATACCTGTAACCTTATTGTGTGGATGTAGTAAATTGGATCAATTAAAAGTTAAGGCAGGTTTAAAAAATTCAGATTTTGAATATATGAAACAGCAGGGAAAAGTTAAACAGATAATTATTCAAAATACAAGGGATCAGGGATTTAAATTTGTAGTTACTGATCAAAGTACCATTAAAAATTTGTACGATATACTATCTTCTGCTAAAAAAGTATCAAAAAAATCATCATTGGATCCTGATTATGTATTCGAAATAGATGAAGGAAACAATAAAGTTCACAAGTTTAGTTATATAGCAGGACTTGATAAGAAAGATTTAGGAAATCTCTATAGCAAAGGTCAAGTATATATAGTATCAAATAGAATAGACAACGATATGATAAATAATTTTTGGAATACAAGGATGCCGCCAAGTGACTTTAAATCTGTGTACTATGGGTCCATAATGGATACGTTAAATAAATATTTTAGTGAAAAGGATAAAACTAAGAAAATAGGAATAAATTTAAAAGATGATATAGAGGCACAAAGATTTATACTTTCCACTGAACAGGAAGAATTTAAATCGGATCTTACTAGTAAATTTAAAAATGCAAACATTGGAAATAATGATGAAGATAATTATGATGTATGGGTAACAATAAAGACAGAAGGCTATAAATCCACATTGTATAAAATGACTGTTACACTTTTTGATAGACAAAATCAAAGTGAGAAGGTTTATTATGTACAGGATACATACAGCAGTGGCGGATGGAACAAGAGCATATCGGAAAATAAGCCTAATGGTTTTTAAAAATATAGGAAATGTTGCTTAAAATTTAATGTGGATTAACTATATAAAAGGAGGAGAAATGATTTGAGTAATTGCGATGGTTGTTCAAGTAAATCAAAGTGCAGTAAAGAGGATAAAGGTGGATGTAAATACATATTGCCTAAGTATGGGAACGTAAAGCATATAATAGGTATTATGAGTGGAAAAGGTGGAGTAGGTAAGTCTACAGTTACGGGAATAATGGCATCAAAATTAAGAAACTCTGGATATAAGGTGGGAGTACTTGATGGAGATATAACAGGTCCATCTATGCCTAGATTTTTTGGAATAAACGATAAAAGGGCGGATATACTACAAGTGGGGGAAAGTGAAGAAATAAAGTTTTCTCCAGTAGAATCTTCTTCGGGAATAAAAGTTATATCCTTAAATCTTTTGACAGAAGAGGAAGAACAACCTGTTATATGGAGAGCACCTATGATAACAGGAGTGTTAAAACAGATGTATTCAGATACAAGTTGGGGAGAATTAGATTATTTGCTTATAGATATGCCTCCAGGTACTGGAGATGTAGCTCTTACTGTAATGCAGGAAATTCCAATGGAAGGTGTTATAATAGTATCTACTCCTCAGGATATGGTATCTATGATAGTAAAAAAGGTTGTTATAATGGCAGAAGACCTAAAGGTAAATATATTAGGTGTAGTAGAGAATATGTCCTATGTTAAATGTGGAAAATGTGGTGAAAAAGTAAGGCTATTTAGTGAAAATTCAGCGAAAGAACAAGCTGATTATCTTGGATTAGAACTTCTTGCTGAAATGCCCATAAATTCTGATTTGGTAAAAAATATGGAAGCTAAGAAGGCAGAAGAATACATATCAAAATCATTGGAATATAATGATTTACTTAATAACTTTATAAAAAAATTAAAGTAGAAATTATTATAATAAGCATTATTTTTGGGATAATATAAAGTGTACTTTAAAGTAACTAATTATATAGCGAGGAGTGAAAACTTGTTATTAATAACAGGGAAATAGTATGAAAGCTGTAGTTGATAAAGACACTTGTATAGGATGTGGGCTATGTCCAAGTATATGTCCGGAGGTTTTTCAGATGGATGATGACGAAAAAGCTAAGGCAATTGAAGATAATGTCCCAGGAGAAACAGAGGACGCTGCGAAAGATGCAGAGGACAGTTGTCCTGTTTGCGCTATTAAGGTAAATTAAGAAAAGGGGATTGTGTAAAAAATTACATAATCCCCTAAACTTTCAAAAACTATTTGTGATAAAAATGTACCACAGTTTTTCACACAGCATATCAATTAGGGTTAAAACAAAACTGGATGCTGTTTATACTTGTCATTTAATGTAACTTCAGATATTGGATGGATATTTATTCTATCACCTATTTTAGAATCGGGTGGTAAATGAGTAGCTCCCACATTAGCAGTAGTACCATCCTGAAAGCTTACAAGTGCGTCTGTAATATTCATATCAATTATTTTGCCGATCATGAAAGTCCTCCTAAAGATAAGATTATATATGTTATTTTTATCTGTATTTTTAAATATTATTCCTAGAAATTTTATCTTATAGGTATTTGATGCATTTCAATTAAAAAGTGTGCTTTATAGGTTTTTATAGGTTTAAAGTAAAAATAAAGCTCAATTTATAAATTGCTTTTTTATATATGGCAAGGTATAATAATCAAGTCGTTTATACAATATATAGTAGTTGGGAGGAAGGTATATGCTACATGTTGTGAAAAGAGATGGTAGAAGGGTTCCCTTTGATTCCATTAAGATAACCAATGCCATAAAAGGATCTTGTGATGAAATAGGTTTTGATTTAAAAGAAAGTGAATTTATTGATTTAACTCAAAAGGTCACAGAAAATATAGAAAATCTTAATCTTAAGGAAGTAAATGTAGAAGATATACAAAATATAGTTGAAGAAGTACTTATGAAGAAAGGCTATGTTAAAATTGGGCTAGCTTATTCAAATTATAGAAGAGAACGAAATGATATAAGAGAAATAAAGTCTGATCTTATGAAGGCTATTGATAAAATAGGAGTTCAAACAGACAGGGATAATGCAAATGTTGGAAATAACTTTAGTGCAAAGCTCTTGAGGATTGCCAGTGAGTCTAACAAGTGGCATAATTTAGCTACAATGCCTAAACATTTAGCTAAGGCTCATGAAAATGGTGATATATATTATCATGACTTAGATTCTTATAACTTAACTGTAAATTGTCTTCATATACCAACAAAGGAAATGCTTTTAGATGGATTTAATACAGGATATGGAAATATAAGGACTCCTAAGAGAATAGAATCTGCTGCAGAACTTTCTTGTATATTACTGCAGTCAGCACAAAATGATATGTTTGGTGGACAGTCTCACCCAGACTTTGATAATGATATGGCCATTTTTGTTGAACCTACAAGAAAGGAAATATTGAAGAACCTGAAGCAAATGGGAGTAGGAGAGGAAAAAATAAAAGATATTTCTGAAAAGAAATTAAGAAGAAGTATAGAACAGGCTATGCAGGGAATAATCTACAATCTTAATACCATGCACTCTAGGGCAGGATCACAGGTACCTTTTAGCTCACTAAATATAGGTATACCAACCTCAAAGGATGCAGCTCTTGTATGTGAGGTATTTTTGACGGAATATGAAAAAGGACTTGGAAGAGGAGAACAACCTATATTCCCTAATATAATATTTAGGGTTAAAAAAGGCGTAAATAAGAATCAGGAAGATCCTTATTATTATTTATTTAAAATTGCATGTAGGGTAGCTTCAAAGAGAATGAATCCTACTTTTATGAATTTAGATGCTGATTTTAATAAAGCATATTATGATAAAGGTGTAATACCTGCAACTATGGGATGCCGTACCTATGTCTGCTCAAATGTAAATGGAGATCCAGGGGTAAAGGGTAGAGGTAATATAGCTCCTGTTACTATTAATTTACCTAGGCTTGGAATTTTATCTAAGGGAAATGTAAGTAAATTTTTTGGATTATTACAAGGAAAGTTAGAGTTAGCAAGGGAATCTTTAATGCATAGATATGGTATTCTAAAGAGGCTCAGAGTTAAAGATTTACCTTTTGTAGCAGGTCAGAAACTTATGAAAGGTGCAGAGAACTTAAAGTCAGAAGATTCGATAGAACCAATATTGAAGCAGGGTACTTGGGCTATTGGGTTTATAGGACTTGCTGAAACATTAATTGCATTAACTGGGAAACATCATGGTGAGGATGAGAGTTCAAGGGAACTTGGGATAAAGATAATTACATATATAAGAAATTATACAGATAAACTTATAGAGGAAACACATTTAAATTGGAGCTGCTATGCTACACCAGCTGAAGGCTTAAGTGGAAAGTTTATAGTACATGATAAGAAGATATTTGGAGAAATACCTGGAGTTACAGACAAAGAGTATTATACTAATTCCTACCATATACCTGTAGGATATCCAATATCTATAAAAGACAAAATTGATATAGAGGCTCCTTATCACAAACTTTGTAATGGAGGTCACATAAGTTATATAGAAGTTGATGATTATCCATCGGAAGAGGTTGTTAAAAGTATAATTGACTATGCCTACGATAATACAAATATAAGTTATATAGGGATAAACTTTCACATAAGATATTGTAAAGAATGTGGAACCTATATGCACGGGGAAGATGTCTGTCCTAAATGTGGAAGCAACAATATACAGGGTATATCAAGGGTTACAGGGTATCTATCTTTAGATGAAAGATTTGGAGAAGGTAAGACAGCAGAAAGAAGGGATAGAATATCCCAGGGAAGTAGCAAACATGTATATTGCTAAATCTCAGTAGTTAATTAAGCCATGCATAAGAAGGAGGAAAAATCAATGGGTTGCAAAAAAATTAGATTGGCAGGTATTGCATATGAGAGCCTAGTTAATGGCCCTGGAATGAGACGGGTATTTTTTGCCCAGGGATGTAGACATAATTGTAAAGGATGTTTTAACCCATCTACCCATGATTTCAAAGGCGGTCAGCTAAAAGATATAGATAAACTGGTTTGTGATATTAAAGATAATCCTATGGTAAGTGGAGTTACATTTTCAGGTGGTGACCCATTTGAGCAACCTGAAGAATTTGCATACATGGCTGATAAAATTAAAGAATTAAATTTAAATATATGGTGTTATACAGGATACACCTTTGAATCTATAGTTAATGGCTCAGATATGGCAAAGAAATGTCTTTTAAATAATGTAGATGTGCTAGTGGATGGAAAATTTGAAGAGAACAAAAAAGATACAAAATTAAAATTTAAAGGATCCAGTAATCAGAGAATTATTGATGTAAAGAAAAGTTTAGATTCCAATGATGTAATAGTATTGACTTTTAGTTGAAAAACTTTAGCTAAATATATTATAATACTTCATGACGAGGAGTTGATAATATGAATAACAATTCGGAAATTGAAGTTTGCTCTTGTACTGAAATTCATAAGGATTGCATAGAATGTGTCAGAAAAAGTATGTTGGATGAAAAGACTTTTATGGATTTATCAGCACTTTTTAAGGTGCTGGGGGATTATACAAGAATTAAGATTATATATGCATTATTTAAAAAGGAATTATGTGTTTGTGATATTACAGAAATACTCCAAATGAGTCAGTCTGCAATATCTCATCAACTTAGAATTTTAAAGACTGCAAGGCTAGTTAAGTTTAGAAGAGAGGGAAAGTCGGTGTATTATTCCCTAGATGATGAACATATAAATAAGTTGATTAATGCAGGATTAGAACATGTAAAACATAATTAGAGTGTAGTTATATGAGGTTTATAAGCAAAAAATCAACTTATACTCCGGATATCTTTTACAATCTTCAGCTCAGTTAAATATTTTGATAAGTCTAAAGGAAAAATTTAAAAAAATACTGAGAACTTTTGAAAACTCGTACCTCAAACAGTTCAAAAGTTCTAGGTTTTTTAAAAATTTTTACCTAAGATTTATATACAAAATATTTAAAAGAGCTTCTCTATTGTAAAAATATGCCTGCGTATAAGTTGATTTTTTAGTTATAAAATCTTATAAAAAGTTTTTTCAGTAATGAACTTTGTAAGTATATTCCTGTATGCGATGGGGGATAAGCACTGCTGCACGCCTGGATAAGGTCTTCCCCCCTAAAGAATAATATATTCTAAGTGCTAAAGACACTAAGAGTACTGTTAATAAGATTCAGATGGAGAAAAGGTATAACTCCACCTAAACCTAAGAATCACTTAATATTAGTAAGTTACTTAAAGTTAAGAATTTTAACTAGATTAAAATCTTCAGGTTTGTTATCTAGAGTTAATGTATTGCTTTCAATTCTTTCTGTATTTTTCATATATTTAAGAAATTTTTCTAATCCATCTAATTCAAAAGTTAACTGAGAAGTTTTATAATGCATTGGAATTATTATGTGGCTATTGATGGATTTTGCAAGTTCAGCAGCCTCTTTTCCATCTATAGTGAAATTTCCTCCTATGGGAATCAAAAGCACATCTATAGACCCTAAACTTTTTATCTCTTCCGGAGATAATACATATCCAACATCTCCAAGGTGACATATCCTATAATCGTCCATTTCAATGATAAATATTATATTTTCACCTCGTTTTGCACCTTTAACTTTATCGTGATAAGAAGGTATACCATAGATAGGTATATCACACAGATTAAAAGCGCCTATTTTATTTATAATATGTTTGTAGTTTATCTTTTCAGTATAACAGTGGTCAAAATGATTGTGGCTTATTGTAACGACATCAACGTCTCCTTTAAAAGTTTTATAGCCTACAGTTTCGTCAAAAGGATCTGTTAAAAGTTTTCTACCTTTTGAATCTTCAAATAAGAAACTTGAATGACCAAACCATCTTATTTTCATAGAATATCGCCCCTTTGTAAAATATGTTTTGATTATTTTGAATTAATATGTTAACATAACAATTTTTAAGTACAAAATTCTCATTTTTTATACTATAATTATAATAGTATATGTTACACTAAGGCAATTATTCTGCTGAACGGGGGTCATTATTTGAAGATTACAAGAATTTCTATGATGATATTATTAAGTCTTATATTTGTATTAATTATGTTTGCAAAAGGAAATACTGTACATGCAATTAATTACAGCGGAATTACTATAGGAAATGATGTGGAAACCAATAAGTCCTGGAATATAAAGTTCAACATGAAATTAGACCAAGATACAGTAAATGATTCAAACATAGTGGTAACAGATAGTACAGGAAATGCTGTCCCCATATCTTTGCAGGTTGAAAAGGATGGGATGGGTGTAGTAGTTACCCCTAAAAGCCAGTATGCATATGGTAAAACCTATAATTTAATTGTAAAAAGTGGAGTAAAAGCTGTAAATGGGAAAAATCTGTCCAGCGAAGCTAAGGTGCAATTTGGAGTGAAATCTAACCCAAGTTCTAATAACAAATATACTGTTACAATTGATGCTGGTCATGGAGGAACTGATGCAGGAAATATAAGTGAAGCAGGATTGAAAGAAAAAGATGTAGATTTGTCTGTGGCACTAAAGACTGGAAAAATATTAGAGCAAAATGGAGTAAACGTGGTTTACACCAGGAAAGATGATAATGTAACCTGGAATGATAGTACAAATTTACAAGCTCGTTTTGACATAGCAAATAACGCAAAATCAAATTTGTTTGTCAGTCTGCATGTTAATTGCTATACGGGAAGTGCCTTGGTGAATGGAATAGAAACTTATTATAGAGCTTCAAATGATTCTGCTAAAAATACAGCAAATAATATTCAAAGTGACTTAATAAGTTATACAGGACTCTCTAACAGAGGGATTAAAGAAGGGACAGCTCAGCATAAAATACTGATGGGAACTACAGCACCAGCTGTTATGGTTGAACTTGGCTTTATGACTAATCCTAAGGAAAGCCAATTAATTGGAAGTGAAGATTTTCAAAATAAAAGTGCATCAGCTATTGCAAATGGAATTTTAAAGTCTTTACCATCTCTTCAGGAAGAAAATACAGTAAATGTAAGTTCAATATCTAACTTATCGGATAGTATAATTGTAGGAAGTAAGTATTCTCTGCCAACTAGTGTACAAGCTACCATGAGTGATGGAACTAGTAAAAAAGTAAATATTGTATGGAATCCAAACAATGTTGACACATCTAAGGTAGGTATATTTACGTATAAGGGAACTGTAACAGGATATAGTAAAACTGTAACATTTACTTTAACTGTAAAAGCAAAACAAATAGAGCCAGTACCAGTAATACCATCGGAAGGTGCACCTGTGATAGTTATAGATCCTGGTCATGGCATAGGTAGTGATATAGGTTCAAATGGAAATGGATTTCAAGAGGATGATGTAACTTTAAGTGTTGGCTTAAAAGTTGGGAAAATACTTGAATCCAAGGGAGTGAAAGTAATTTATACTAGGACTACAGATGAGCGAAAAACAACTTCTTTAACTGTCACTGAAAGTCTTCAAAGACGATGTGATACTGCAAACAATGCAGGTGCAACCTATATGATTTCAATTCATACCAATGCTTTTGATGATCCAGCTGCAGAAGGAACTGAAACACTGTATTATACAGGAAGTGTAAAGGGAGAGAAAATGGCAGAGGCTATACAAAAAAGCTTGTCTAGTGCTCTTGGAACCTATAGCAGGGGACTTAAAGATGGAAGCTGGCTTTATATAGCAAAGCATACTACTGCACCAACGGTTTTAACGGAGTTAGGTTTTCTTACCAATAAAAATGATGCGGGAATATTAGGAACTGATGGTGGTAGAAGTAAAGCTGCACAAGCCATAGCAAGTGCTATATTACAGGTTTTAGGAATATAATACAAAAAAATTGTCTAAAAAAATTGACAATAGAAAATTCATATAATATAATAAAAGGAAATTATATAGGTAGTAATTGAAAAACATTGAACAGGAAAAGTATTTAAGTTTGTTTTTATTTACAGAGAGTGGGGGAGTGCTGAAAACCCATAGAAAAGCTTAAAGAAAATCACCTGGGAGTTGAAGAATTGAACAGTATTTTTATAATCACTTTAGTAAATTCTTACGTAATTCTACGTTACAGAATAGAGTATGGTAGTACTTAAATTTATTACCCATAGGTGGTACAGCGAGTTAAACTTCGTCCTATTTGGATGAAGTTTTTTTATTGCGTATTTTTTAGTTTAAAAATTATATGGTGTATAAACATTGAAAAATAGTAAAAACTTAACAATGAGAATAGAAAGGGGTTAAATCCATGTATAAAAAAATTGATAGTGATAAAACTTTTGTACAGATGGAAAAGGATGTTTTAAAATTATGGCAAGATAAAAAAGTAGTTGAAAAAAGTTTTAAAGAAAATGAGGATGGTGAATACTTTACTTTTTACGATGGACCTCCAACTGCAAATGGCAAACCTCATATAGGACACGTTCTAACTAGAGTTATGAAAGATCTTATACCAAGATATAAGGTTATGAGGGGATATAAAGTATTGAGAAAAGCAGGTTGGGATACGCATGGGCTTCCTGTTGAACTAGAAGTTGAAAAGAGTCTTGGGATTTCTGGAAAACCACAAATTGAAAAATACGGTGTAGAAGATTTTATAAAGAAATGTAAGAATAGTGTATTTACTTATGTAAGCCAATGGAAAGAAATGTCTGATAGGTTAGGATTCTGGGTAGACATGGATAATCCATATGTAACATATCACAATGATTACATAGAATCAGAATGGTGGGCACTTAAAAAAATATGGGAAAAGGATCTTTTATATAAAGGTCATAAAATAGTGCCATATTGTCCTAGATGTGGAACTGCACTTTCTTCCCATGAAGTTTCTCAAGGATATAAAGATGTAAAAGAGACATCAGTATATGTTAAATTTAAAATTAAGGACCAAGATAAATACATGATAGCATGGACAACTACGCCTTGGACACTTCCTAATAATATGGCATTAGCTGTAAATAAAAGCTATGATTATGTAGAAGTTCTTAATCAAGAACAACATTTAATACTAGCAGAAGCTATGTTAGAAAAGCTAGAGGGAGAATATGAAGTCTTAAGAAAGTTCAAGGGAGAAGAATTAGTTGGACTTGATTATGAACCAATCTTCAATTTCGCATCCTTTGAAGGAAAAGCACATTATGTTGTTCATGCAGATTATGTAACCTTAACAGAAGGTACTGGAATAGTTCATACAGCTCCTGCTTTTGGTGAAGATGATAGTATTACAGGGAAAAAATACAATATTCCTATGACAAATTCTGTAGATACTCAAGGAAGATATAAAGAAGAAGTTATTCCATGGAAAGGTCTTTTCGTAAAAGATGCTGATCCTAAAATAATAGAATATTTAAAAGAAAAAGGAATGCTTTATAAGGCAGAAAAATTTACTCACTCCTATCCATTCTGTTGGAGATGTGATACTCCACTTTTATACTATCCAAGAGATACTTGGTTTATAAGAATGTCTCAAATGAGAGATAAACTAGTTAAAAATACTAATGATACAAACTGGTATCCTGATAATATAAGAACTGGTAGATTTGGAAACTTTGTTGAAGGAGTAATAGATTGGGGACTTAGCAGAGAAAGATATTGGGGTACACCTCTTCCAATATGGGAATGTGAATGTGGTCATAGAGAGTGCATAGGAAGTATTAAAGAATTAAAGGAAAAAGGAATAAATGTACCAGATGATATAGAACTTCATAAACCTTATATAGATAGAGTTAAGTTAAAGTGTCCTCATTGTGGAAAAGAAATGAAGAGAGTATCAGAAGTAATTGATTGCTGGTTTGATTCAGGTTCAATGCCTTTTGCACAGCATCATTATCCTTTTGAAAATAAAGAAGTTTTTGAGAAAAACTTCCCTGCACAATTTATATCTGAGGCAGTAGACCAGACTAGAGGATGGTTCTATACTCTTATGGCTATATCTACTGTAATGTTTGATAGAAGTCCATTTGAAAATTGTGTGGTTCTGGGACACGTTTTGGATAAACACGGATTAAAAATGTCAAAGCATAAAGGAAATGTTTTAAGTCCTTCTACTATTTTGGAAAATGAAGGAGCAGATGCAGCTAGATGGTATTTCTATACTGAAAGTGCACCATGGCTTCCATCTAGATTTTATGAAGAAGCAGTACAGGATAGTCAGAGAAAATTCTTAGGTACCCTATGGAATGTATATTCTTTTTATGTGCTTTATGCCGATTTAGATAATTTTAACCCTATGGATTATAAAGATTTTGTAAGTGAGAATGTAATGGATAAGTGGATAATCTCCAGATTGAATTCTCTTATAAAGCAAACTGAAGATCACTTAGATAATTATAGAATTACTCAAGCTGCTCAGAATATAGGAAACTTTGTAGATGAACTTTCAAACTGGTATGTAAGAAGAAATAGATCAAGATTCTGGAGTCAAAAGTTAACAGATGATAAAATAGGAGCATATTTAACATTATATAAAGTACTAAATACTTTATGTCTGGTAGCTGCACCATTTGTACCATTTATGACAGAAGAAATTTATCAAAATCTTGTAGTAAATCTTGATAAAAATGCAGTAGAAAGTGTTCATTTATGTAAATGGCCAGAATATGATTCAAGTGCAGTAGATGATAAACTTGAGAAAGATATGGAAGAAGCTTATAAGATAGTTAAACTTGGAAGAAGTGCTAGAAACAGTGCTAATATAAAAAATAGGCAGCCTCTTTCTGAAATGCTTATAAGTGTAAATACTCTTCCTGAATATTATGGAGATATAATAAAGGATGAATTGAATATTAAAAATATAGTTTTTAATGCAGATTTATCAAAGTATGTTAACTTTAGTATAAAACCAAATTTACCTGTATTAGGTAAAAAATATGGTAAATTAATACCAAAAATAAAGAATGAAATATCATCCATGAATCAAATGGAATTGGCACAAAAGATAAATGACAAGGAAACCGTAAAGATAAATATATCAGAGTCAGAAATAGAGTTAAATTCAGATAACTTACTTATTACAATGGAAGGCTTAGAGGGATTTGCATTTGCAGGAGAAGGAAGCACTGGAATTGTTTTAGAAACCGCAATTACAGAAGAACTTAGAGAAGAAGGAAATTTGAGAGAGATTTTAAGCAAAGTTCAAAATATGAGAAAAGAAAGTGGTTTCGAAGTTGCAGATAAGATAAATCTATATATTTCAGGTAATGAAAAACTTGAAGCGGTAGTGAAAAAGTTTGATGAAAGAATAAAAAAAGAAACTCTTTCTATGGATGTTATTTATAATGCCAATAGAGAATATAATAATTGTAACATTAATGGAGAAAAACTAGATATTGCAATGGAAGTAGTAAATAAATAAAGCAATTAGTAAATAGGCTAATCACTAATTTTAAATATATATTTATTTTAAAGTTAGTGATTAGTTTTAATTGGATATATGAAATATTGTAAATTAGCTTGTAATAAGTCAATTTTATAAGTATAATTATTAAAAAAGTAATTGGTAGGTGATAAGGTGGCAGCATCAATTAAAGACGTTGCTAGAGAGGCAGGAGTTTCAATAGCTACAGTATCTAGAGTACTTAATGATGTAGACGTTGTAAATGAAGAAACTAAAAAAAAGGTTTTAACAGCTATTGAAAAACTAGGTTATAGGCCCAATATAGTAGCAAGAAGTCTTAAAACTCAAAGAACAAGAACTATAGGGATAATAATCCCGGATATATCTAATCAGTTTTATCCTGAGATTGTAAGAGGAGCTGAAGATGTAGCAAATATATATGATTATAATATAATGTTATGTAATACTGATTTAGATATAGAAAAAGAAATGGAATATTTAAAGGTTCTGAAAGAGAAGATGGTAGATGGAGTTTTATATATGAGTAATTCCTTAGAACCAAAAATATTGGATCTCATAAAACAACTTCAGCTTCCAATGGTTTTAGTAGAGACCACAAATGAAAAAGAAAGTATACCTAGCGTAACTATTGATAATGAAAAAGCTGCATATGAAGGTGTAACTTATCTAATAAAAAATGGAAATAAGAATATAGCTTACATAGGTGAAAATCCAGATATGGCAAATGCTAGTGCCGTAAGGTACAAAGGGTATAGAAAGGTTCTTGAGGAAAATAACCTGAAGTTGGACAAAAGTAAGGTTTATTTTGGAAATGTTAAAGCAAAAGATGGTTACAAAGGAATGAGTGAAATACTCAGTAAAACTAAAGTAGATTCAGTATTTTGCACCAGTGATGAAGTGGCTATGGGAGCTATAAATGCACTTAGAGATAATAATATTAGGGTACCTGAAGACGTGGATGTAATGGGATTTGGCAATATATATTCTGCCTCCATATTTTATCCTAAGCTAACAACTGTAGCGCAACCCACTTATGACATGGGGTCTGTTGGAATGAGGATGCTCATAAAATTAATAAATAAGCAAGAACTTGAAAAAAAGAACTATGTATTGTCACATAAATTGATTGAGAGGGATTCCTGCAAAAAATAATTTTATTTAGGACAAAAATTTATTTATAAAAATTTAATACAAAAGTATTAAATGATAATATATAATTATAATCAAAAAAATATATATTATAGGGAAAGGAAAACGTAATGGTAGAAAAAATAATTGAAATAGTTATTTTTGTCTTAGATAAAACGGGGTATATAGGCACATTTGCAGCTATGGCTCTTGAGAGTGCCTGTATACCTATTCCAAGTGAAGCTATACTGCCATTTGGAGGATACCTAAGTTATACGGGAAGACTAAGTTTACCTCTTGTTATAATAGTTGGTACATTTGGAGGAACAATAGGTTCTTTAGGTGCATATTATATTGGAAAAATAGGTGGAAGACCTTTAGTTGAAAAATACGCGGAAAAACTCAGATTATCTAGGTCCCATATTGAAAAAAGCGATTATTATTTTAGCAAATATGGAGAAAAAATAGTGTTTTTTTCTCGACTATTACCTATAATCAGAACTTTTATCTCTCTTCCTGCAGGGATAAGTAAAATGGAAGTTAAAAAATTTATAATTTACACTTTACTTGGATCTTCTATATGGAGTATTATTTTAGGATATGCAGGTTATAAAATGGGAGAGAAATGGACAATTATACGACAATGGTTTCATTTTGCAGACATAGCATTAGTTGTTTTTATAATTATATTTGTATTGTATAAGTTAGTGTATAAAAAAATAAATAGGAAAAATTCTTAGACGGAATTTAATAAGTAAAAAAATTCAGTGAAAATATATTTCACTGAATTTTTTTGGCTGAAATTTGTATTTTATAAGGTACATAAAATCATTGAAAAAAATGCCGTCACATATATTTGAATTTTGTTTAACGATTTTTTTGAAGTATTTCCCTTATGATGGTATAATTTAACATAAAAGTAAATACATTAATTAGTTAACCACTATTAGGAGGGGGATTATGGAATACAGGGAAAAGATAAAAGAGATATTTTCTTATTTGCTAAGATTAAAAAAACTAAATGAAAAATCCGTAAGAAATGTTTATGATTATGATAAGTTGTACTGGGAAGAAGAGTTTTCCCATATGGCTGGATGTATTGTTAGTAAAACTGTTACCAGTGAAAATTGGATTGAGGTGAATAAAAAGTGTGGAAAGCTGTATCAGGAGTTTTTTAATCTATACCAGGAAAGTGAAAAAAATGGAGAGAATTTTGAGATAGTTTTTGGACATGGTTTAATTGTATGGAATATAGATAAGGAAAAAATACTTCACCCTGTTTTGACTACTAGAATGAAAATAGAATTTAATAAGGCAAAGGGCTCATTTATATTAATACCTTCAGGTAAGACTAGGTTAGAGACTTCCATTTTTGAAGGCCTGAAAGAATGTAATATGTCTGATATTATTTCCCTTGGAGATGAAGTAAGTCGTTTGAATTTAGATCCGAGAAATATAGAAAAAAGTAAGTCAGTATTTTTAAATTTAATTTCCCACATAAATGTTAAGGGTAAGTTGAGTCAGAGTAAGGTTTTAAAAAAGAAAATTGATTTTGAGCAGTTTCCTGTTATTTATAATTCCTCCGTTATATTGGTAAGAAAAAATAGTATGAAATTATGGCAGGTTGAAATAGCTAATATAATTGATGAAATAGATAATGGATATGAGATACCTGAGACCATTAAAGCTTTGGTTGATGAAGATGGGTCAGATTACAGTGGAGCTGATAAAAGCGAGTGGAAGGATGTGTCGGATAATTTGTTATTCCCGCTTCCTGCAAATTCAGAACAAAAAAGCATAGTAAAGAAAATATGTGAAAATTATGGAGTAGTTGTACAAGGACCACCTGGAACGGGAAAAAGTCATACTATAGTGAATTTGATATGTCACTTATTGGCAAATGGTAAAAAGATACTTGTAACTAGTCAAACAAGTAGAGCACTTAAAGTATTGACAGAAAAAATACCTGAAGAAATAAGACCTTTATGTATAAGTGTTTTGGGAAACGATATCAATTCGTTAAATGACCTTAACAAAGCTGTAAGAAAAATAACGGACAACCTCTCTATGGATCCAGAAATTATGGATGAAGAAGTTAAAAGTTTAGAAAAAGAATTAAGCTTTTGCAGGAGAAATGAGGAGCTTCTGTATGAAAAATTAAAAAAGATTCGAGAGAGGGAAAAGAGAAGTATAAATTATGAGGGAAAAGAGTATGACATTGTATATATAGCAAAGTGGGTCAAAGACAATAAAGACAAATATAGTTGGATGAAAGATAGAATAAAAATTGATCAAGTAATGCCGCTGTCAGATAAGGAATTCAATTTGTTAATATATCTGTTAGGGGATTTAGATAAGGATAAAAAGTGTAAGTTTGATAGCATTAAAAACATAATAAATAAATTACCTGACTTTAATGAAATATATAATAAAATTTCAGAGTATAAAAGATTAAATGGCCAATATGAAAATTATATTAAAACTGTAGAAGGGTGGCATATACCTAACGATAATAAATGCAACTATGAAAAAGTTTTAGAGCTTGCAAATATATGTAAAAGTAAAATTACCAAACTCCAGGAAAAAAATATATGGTGGAATGTATTTCAAGATTATCACAATAGTAAGATATCAAAGCAAACATTTAGAGACTTGTTGTGCAAAAGCAGCGAATACATGTTGAGCTTGAGTAGGATTAACAATCAGATTAGAAATTGCAAAATAGAGATTCCTGAAAATGTAAGCAAAAATAAGTTTATAGAAGACTTTGATATTTTATTTGATGCATTTAATGAAAAGGGAAAAGTAGGAAAAGTATTTATGATTTTTCATCCTGAATGCAAATATATACTGGAATATTGTAAAGTAAATGGTGCCTTATTAAAAAATACGGATCAAGCCTTAATAGTTAAACTCTATACCCAGCAGGAGAGGATTTTTGCTGCATTAAAGACTATGTGGAATAATGTAATGGAAGATTACGGTGGAGAAACAATAAACTCTAATTTAAGGGAAAGTGAGTTTATTGCTATTGAACAAAATTTAAATTATTTGGATGTTATAATAAATTGGGATATGGAGTATAAAAGGGAGATCTTAAGGGCTCTTGGGAAAATATCAGTTCCACAAAATATTGATTGGCATAAGAAAGAGACCTATGATTATTTAATTAAATGCGTAAATTTTATAAAGAATATGAATAAATATAATGAAGACAAAGCCTATATAGAGATATTGAAAAAGTTGATAAAAACTACGGAAAAGTTGAGAGATCTCTATAAAGCTGTGGACAATTTGAATATAGATGAAGTTAAGAGGATATTAAATGAATTTGAAGAAATTAAGTGTGTAAAAAATAAATCACTTAAAATAGATGAGTTAATAGGAAAAATGAAAAAAGTATGTCCCAAAACTTGCATAAATATATTGGATAACTGGGCTTACGATAAGGAAAAGTTTAACAGTTGGGGGCAAGCATGGAAGTGGGCTAAATGGAATAGTTTATTACAGAGCACCTATGATTTCAATGATGATAATATAGGTGACCTTATAGAAAATGAAAAAAATAGGGAGAAGGTGCTTATAAAAGATATAGTATCAAAGAAGACTTGGTATAATCAGATAATTAAAACTAAGGAAAGTGAAAAAAGAAGCTTATTTTCTTGGGCTCAGGCAGTAAAAAGAATTGGCAAAGGCAGAGGTAAGATGGTGCCTCAGTATAGGAAGATAGCTCAAAAAGAAATGGAAAAATGTAAAAAGGTTATACCTGTATGGATTATGCCTTTAAATAGGGTTATTGAAAACATAAAGTTATCTAAAAATATGTTTGATGTAATAATATTTGATGAAAGTAGTCAGAGCGATATATTCTCATTGTGTGCACTTATGAGGGCTAAGAGAGCAGTTATAGTAGGTGATGACAAACAAATAAGTCCAGAAACTATAGGTATTGATCAGAATGTGGTGCATGACTTAATAGAGAAGTACTTGGAAAATATACCTCAAAAAGAATGGTTTGATCTTCAAGTTAGTTTGTATGATACAGCACTTAGGGTATTTCCAAGTAGATTAATGTTGAAGGAACATTTCAGATGCGTACCGGAAATAATAAACTTCAGTAATGATTTAAGCTATTCAGGTGAAATAGTACCTCTTAGATATCCTAAAATATGTGAAAAATTTTATCCAGCGATAAACACTGTTAAAGTAAATGGCGGGGCTAGAGATGCATCTAAGCCTATAAATGTTAAGGAAGCTGAATGTTTAGTAGATAAGGTTGTTTCCTGCTGTAGGGATAAAAGATATTCTAATATGTCTATGGGTGTTATATCTTTACTTGGGGAACCTCAAGGGCATCTTATAGAAAATATGCTTAGAGAAAAAATAGGTGTAGAAGAGATGATAAATAGAAAGCTCATATGTGGAGATGCTTACTCTTTCCAGGGTGATGAGCGGGATATAATGTTTTTATCTATGGTTATTTCAAAGGATGTAAAATTTGCTCCACTTACTAAAGAAAATGACATAAGGAGATTTAATGTAGCTGCAAGTAGGGCTAGAAATCAGATGTGGCTATTTCATTCAATAGACTTAGAAGATTTAAATGAGGAATGTGTGCGTTATTCTCTCTTAAATTACTTCCTAAATTATAATAAGTATAGTGTTAAAAATAAAAGTATGGAATATGCATTTCAATCTAGATTTCAAAAAGACGTGTATGGCATTATAAAAAACAAGGGATATAAAATTGTGCCTGAGGTAAAAATAGGTAAGTACAAAATAGACTTTGTTGTGGAGGACGTGAGAAATAGGGTTGCAATTATATGTGATAGTGAACTGTCTCAGAAAAATTACAGCTCTAAGGAGATTATGGAAATCCAATTAGATTTAGAAAGATTAGGTTGGATATTTTATAAGATAAGAGAAGGTGAATTTTATTATAACCCGGAAAGGGTTATGGAAAAACTTTGGAGTAAGCTAAATAATATAGGTATTGAACAGTACAAGCTAGAAGAAATTCAGAATAAAAATCTTCAAGTTGTATAAAATATAGTGCCTTAAAAATGTTTTTAAGGCACTATATTTTTAGTCTTGTAATGAAATAATATTTTAAACAGTATTTCACAATTACAATAATTTATACATAGTATAAAACATAGCAAGTATTATTTGGAGTGAATTTATTGTTGTATGCACTAATTCTTGCAGGAGGTAAAGGAACAAGATTATTTCCATTATCTAGAGCTAAAAATCCAAAACAATTTTTAAAAATTGTAAATAATAAGAGTTTTTTAAGAAATACTGTAGATAGAATTAAGCCTTTAGTTGATACAAATAATATATATGTAGTTACTAATGAGGAATATATAGATAGAGTTCAAGCGGAACTTCCGGATATAAGTAGAAATAATATATTTGCAGAACCAGAAAATAAGGAAACAGCCACCTGTATAGGATTTTCGGCGGTGAAATTGTTAAAAAAGGATCCTCTAGCTACTATGATAATTTTGCCTTCAGATCATTATATAGAAAGTCAAAAATTATTTATAGATACCATAAATAAAGCGGTTGAGATTGCAGAAAAGAAAAAAGGACTTGTAACCATTGGAGTTAAACCCATAAGACCTGAAACAGGATATGGCTATATTGAAATGGGCGAAAAAATAAATATAGGAGTTAATGCTTTTAAAGTAGAAAGATTTTTAGAAAAGCCCAATATAGAAGTCGCAAAAGATTTGATATTAAAAGGAACCTATTTATGGAACAGTGGTATGTTTGTGTGGAAGGTGGATGTTTTTTTAAGAGAAATGCAGAAGTACCTTCCTAAAATGTATAAGAGTATGGCTCTTATATATAAAAACCTGGATACAAAACAGGAGGAGAAGGTAATACAGGAACAATATAAACGTATAGATGGGATATCTGTAGATTTTGGAATAATGCAAAAAACCAGAAAAGCTTATGTCATTAAATGCGAATTTTTATGGGATGACATAGGTACTTTTACTGCGTTAGGAAGGTTTCTTAAGGATGTAAAGGGTAATAATGTAAAGGGGAATACTGTAATAGAGTCTAGCGAAAGTTGTACTGTATTTGGAGGTGATAAACTTATAATAGTATTTGGGGTTAAGGATTTGATAGTAATAGATTCTGAAGATGTGCTTTTAATTATGGACAAAAATAGAGATCAGGAGGTAAAATATCTAGTAGATATTTTAAAGAATAAAAGTAACTTAAAAAAATACATTTAATGAAGAAATTGTAATTATGGAATATAGAGGCAGTTTCCATCTAAGAGATAATGTCAGTGAGTTTGTAAAATATCAAAGTTGCTGACAATTTTTTATTAAATTTAGCTTATTTTGTCGACTCATTTTTTTTATAATAAATTCTCTATGTAAGGCTTCACCTTTTAGTATATACTCTTCAAAATAAATTAGCTTTACTGGAAGCCTTCCTCTAGTATATTTGGCTCCCTTTCCTTTGTTATGAGTGGATATTCTTTTGTCTAAATTATTGGTGTAACCTGTATAAAGTGTTCCATCACTACATTTTAATATATATACATAATTCATTTTTTAATCTCTTCCATAAGCTTATTTTACAGATACGTAAGCATTATCTTTTATATAAAACCTCCAGAGGTAATCTGCAGCTTCTTCTGCATAATCTACACCTATACGTTTAGAGCTTTTTATGCTGATATTTTCAATATTATTTCCTTCGATGTATAGGTCACTTTTACAAAGATCTTTTCTATTTTGACTTTTATCTATGAGAAGTGCCTTGCATAGTTTACCAGGGCCATTGGTTAAATTCTCAATTTGACGTTTATTTAATAGGCTGTATTCTTTTGCATATCTGTTCAAGGACATGTCTTCTAAACAAGTGAGAGGTTCTAATGCTCTTATAAGTACGCCTTCAGGAATACCTTCTCTTTCAGTTACTACATTGAAGCAATAGTACATTCCATATATTATAAATACGTAGGAAAAACCACAAGGGCCATACAGGGCTTCTGTTCGTTTAGTACGTCTGTTTCCATAGGCATGAGCAGCTTTATCTATAATTCCTTTATAAGCTTCTGTTTCCACTATTTTCCCAGACAATTTTTTACCGTTTATTTCATGAACTAATACTTTACCTAAGAGACTTTTTGCAACTGATAAGGTATCCCTTCCGTAAAAATCTCTATCTAATTTGTTAGACAAATTATGCAACCTCCCTTAGTCTTATATGATATTATTATATCATATAAGACTAATAATTATGTTATAGGGATTTTCAACTAGAAAACCCTTATAGAGTGGGAGAGATTAAAATTATGAAAATACTTTATTATGATTGCTTTTCTGGAATAAGTGGGGATATGAATTTAGGTGCTTTAATAGATGCTGGAGTAGATAAGGATTATTTAACTTTTGAATTAGCAAAGCTTAATATAGATGGTTATGAGATTAATATTAAGAAGGATATAAAAAATGGCATTTCAGGGACTAAAGTAGACGTAGTTTTGAAAAATAATTCTGTATGTGCACATCATCATAGAAATTTAGAATATATAGAAAACATGATAAGTTCAAGTAGTCTAAGCTCTAGGGTTAGGGAAATAAGTAAGGGAATTTTTAAAAAAGTAGCACAAGCTGAAGCAAAGGTGCACAGTAAACCTATAAATGAGGTTCACTTTCATGAAGTTGGGGCAGTGGATTCTATAGTGGACATTGTTGGAGCTGCTATATGTTTTGATTATTTGGATGTGGATAAAGTGGAAGCTTCTAAGGTGGAAGTTGGTAGTGGGTTTGTAAAGTGTGCTCATGGTATATTACCTGTGCCAGCACCTGCTACAGCAGAGATATTAAAAAACGTTCCTATAGAATCTAAAGTGAATTTTGAAGCCACTACACCAACAGGTGCAGCTATTTTATCTTATCTATGTTCAAATTTTACTTCGGATAAGAATTTTAAAGTAACAAAAATAGGATATGGAATAGGAAGTAAGGATAATGATGATATTCCAAATGTTTTGAGAGTTTTTATAGGAGAACCTATATCTTATGAAAAGAATAACCATAAGAATTGTTATTGGAATAAAGATGAGAAAACTGAATATATATTAAATAGAAGAAACATGGATAAATCTAGCTTTAAAGATGAAGTAGGATGTATTAAAGAAGAAGCACAAGTTATAGAATGCAATATAGATGATATGAATCCTGAAAAATATCAATATATAATAGATAAATTGTTACAAATAGGAGCTTTAGATGCGTACTTGACTCCCATAATAATGAAGAAGGGAAGGCCGGCAGTAAAATTGAGCGCGCTTTATAAGGATGAAGCAGAAGAAGAGATTAGAGATATTATTTTAACAGAAACTACTACCTTGGGATTTAGAAAATATAAAGTAGAAAGGAATATGTTATATAGAGATTTTACAAAGGTAGTTACAAAGTATGGTCAAGTAAATGTAAAAAATGCTTATTACAAAGGCAAAAAAATAAAAAGCAAAATTGAATATGAGGATTGTAAAAAACTTGCTTTAAAAAATAAAATAAGTATAGATGAAATATATAGGGAGGTTATGTCTAAAACATTTAAATGAAAAAGTGTTTTAGATGAAAAATTGCAGGATAAAATGAATTGTGCAATATTGAGTGGGAATTATTGAATATTTGCATATAAAATTAATATAATATTGTTTTAGATTATATTAATTTTATTAAATGTTGTTATGCTAATAAATGCATCTAATGTTATTTTATTGACAAATAACTGCTAAAAGGTATAATTATGGTATGCGGTTTGAATAATTCATATTGTTTAATAGAGATTCATTTTTTTATATTATTGCGTATTTTCCCATAAATGAGAAGGAAATGGCTATTTTTTAAAGACGTATTTTTCATATTATTATTTATCAGGAGGAATGGCAGATGAAGGTAACTGGAATATTGGAAAAGGCAACTAAGAATGCATTAGCTAAAGCCGGTGTAGAATTGCTGAATAGAGACCCAGAAGAAAGCCTTGATAAGCTGTTTGCTTTGATTAAGAAAACAGTAAAAAAAGACGAAGAGAATTTAGCTAGAGTAGAAAGAGTTCAGGAATTATACGAAACTAATCAAGCAATTCATAAACTTGTTATAGGCATTATTAAAAATTCTAATAAAAAGTGTATGGATAAACTTTTTACCAATTTTTTCTCAAATGCAGTTTGGTATGGAATGCCAAAAAGAGAGCAGTTTTTTCAAGATACAGGTATAAAGACACCATTTACAATATTGATGAGTCCATCTATGAGATGTAATTTAAGGTGTATAGGATGTTATGCTTCAAGTTATAGTAAAGAGGATGATATTCCCAAAGAGGAAGTAGATAGAATTATTGGTGAAGCTAGAAAACTTGGAATTTATTATTTTATAATTCTTGGTGGAGAACCTTTTATAAATGACTATATGCTTGATATATACAAAAAATATAATGATTGTATATTTACACCATTTTCAAATGGCACCCTTTTTGATGAGAAATTAGCGGATAAGATAAAACAGCTGGGAAATGTAATTCCTATGTTTTCTGTGGAGGGTTTTGAAGAAGAGACAGATAAAAGAAGAGGAAAAGGTATATTTAAAAAAGTTATGCATGCAATGGATCTTTTGAAAGAACGAGGAGTTTTATTTGGAGTATCTACTGCAACCAGTAGGTATAACATAGATACAGTTACATCAAGTGAATTTATAGACATGCTTGTTGAAAAGGGAGCAAAAATGGGGTGGTATTTCTTATTTATGCCTGTAGGTAAAGAACCTGATGTAAATGTAATGCTTACTCCAGAGCAGAGAATACGCTTAGGAGAAAAAATAAGAGAAATAAGAAATACGAAGCCGTATTTTACTATTGATTTTTTTAATGATGCACCTTATGTTGGAGGATGTATTGCAGGAAAATACTATTGTCACATAAATTCCAAGGAAGAAGTGGAACCTTGTATATTTGCTCATTTTGCAGTAGATAATTTAAAAGGCAAAAAGCTTGTGGATGTATTTAAGTCAGATTTTTTTAAGGAATTAAGAAATAGACAACCATATAATAAGAATTTGCTATTGCCTTGTATGATGATTGACAATACTAATGAAATTAGGGAAATTGCTAAAAAGACAGGCGCAAAGCCTACAGACGAAGGTGCAAGAATGATGCTTGAAGATCTAGAATTTCAAAAACAACTTGATAAATTATCAAAGGAATACAAGCCTTATGCAGAAAAGGCTTGGAAAAAAGATTTTAATTCTGAAGGAAATTATAAAATGTCTAAAGGCTAAACCTTTAAAATATCCAGAGAGATTTATTCTCTGGATATTTTACTTTAATCAGAAATTTGTGATTAATCACTGAAGTTGAAAGATAATTGGTATTATTATAAAATATACATATTAGATTGAAATCAATAGGAGAATTTTTATGAAAAGATATATAAGGATAACATTGCTTCTAATAATGTTAGTAACGTTATGTTTAATGGTAGTTTCCTGTAATAAAAAACAGGATAGCGAAAATAATGAAAGAGTACTTAAAGGAAATATTAAAATTGTTACGGATGTAGAACATGGACCTCAATTTGAACTTGCAGCAGAGGCATTTGAAAAATTGCATAAGAAAGTTAATATAAATGTTATTACTGTAAAGGATACAGATAACAATGTTGAAGCGATATTTAATGGACCGCAGTATGAAGCAGACATAACTACAATAAATGATAGCAGTATAAAGCACATTATAATCAAAAATCCAGAAAAATTTTTAGATATGACAGATTCGGTAAAGGGATATAAAGATGAATTATTAACAAATAAGATTTATAACGATACTATAAAAGGTAAAATTTATGCTTTACCTTGGGACACTTACCCTAAAGCCTTGTTATATAGAAAAGATATATTTGATAAAGAAGGCATAGACGTAAATACGATTAAAAGCTGGAGTGATTATATAGAAGCAGGAAGGAAAATAAGTAAAGATACTGGAAAGATATTTATTGCAAATTCTTCAGAAGACAATAATGATATTTATCTACTGCTCTCAAATCAATTGGGAACATCTTATTTTAACCAATCTGGGAAATCAGATTTTAAATCGCAAAAGTGGGCTAGAGTTATCGAGATATCAAAGATCCTTTATGGAGAAGGACTTATACAAGAAATTTCTTCTAAAGACGAAGTTATAAACAAAGCACAGCTAAGCAAGATAGTATCCTTTATTGCAGATCCTACTTATGCTGTAACTTTAATGAACAAGTTTCCACAGTCTAAAGGTAAGTGGGGTGTAATGAAATTACCTGCCTTTGAAGATGGAGGTAATAGGGATGTGTCTTTAGGTGGAATTAATTTAGTTATAAATAAAAATACTTCTGAATCAAATTTGTCAGAGGAGTTTGTAAAATTTGCACTTACAGATGGAAAGCTTCAAATGGATTTATTAAATAAATATGGCAGATTCCCAGTTAGCACAGATGCTTACAATTTTGTAGATTTAAATAAAAACATAACGTATTTTGATAGTACAATATGGAATCTTTTTGGGAGTGTAGAACAAGGATCATTTAGTATAAATTATACAAAAAATTTTCCTGATATAAGAGAAAAAATAAGAGGAGTTTTAAATCAAACAAACATTAAAAGTGAAAATTATAAATCTATAATAGAAGGGTTGGAAGCAATTTTAAAATAATTACATGAAACGTTTACAAAATTAGCAAAATGATGTATAATATGAATATAGGGGATTAATCATAGGGATTTTTTAACATAAATAAAACCTTCTAACTAGGAGCGTCAGTAGTTAGAAGGTTTTATTTTATTAAAGGGTTTGGAAAGATTTACATGTCTAAAATTTTCTTATAAACTTCAATAGTTTTTTCAGAAGATTTTTCCCAAGAGTATTTTGATGATTGCTTTAAGGCTTTTGCACTTAACTCATTTCTTATATTTTCATCATTAAGTAATGCTTCCATGGAATACATAAGGCTTTTTAAATCAAATGGATCTATAAGTATACCACCATCTTCTACTATTTCAGGAATAGATGAAATACGTGAGGTTATTACAGGGGTACCACAGCTCATTGCTTCTAGAGGAGGTAGTCCAAAACCTTCATATAAAGATGGATATATAAATACATCACAGGCATTATAAAAAATAGGAAGCATATTTTCTTCTACAAATCCTGTAAACTTAATGTTATTATCTATATTCAAATCTGTACTCAAGTTTCTCAATTTACATAATTCATCTTTACTGGAACCTATAATAACTAAATCATAATTTTTATCCAAGTTTTTATGAATTTTAGAAAAAGCAGTAATTAGTGAAGATACGTTTTTTCTGGAGCTAAAACCACCTATATAGAGAATAAAAGAATTTTTTATGTTATATTTATCCTTTATGTTGTATTGGCATTTATCTTTTTCCAAAGGCTTATATTTTTTATCTGCAGCTAAAGGAGTTACGAATATTTTACTTTCATCTATAGGAAAGAATTTCAGAATATCTTTTTTTGAACAATTAGATACAGTTATTATTCCATCTGCCAGTTCAACAATATTAGGAAGCTCTTTTAAAAATTTTGACAAATATCCTTTACCTACAGTCTCAGGAAGTATATATGGTATTAAATCGTGAATGGTAACTACCTTTTTGCAGGTTATATTTTTTGATATGCCAATACCGTTTTGGGGAATGTGGTATATATCTATAGCTTCCTTTTTTAAGTTTTCTGGAAAATAATATTCTTCAAAGAATCTATGGTGTTTTTTAGAGCTCATTAATATTTTAGTATTTTTATATAAAAATTTTTCGTAATTGCTCCCGGACCAGTATATATTATAAAAATTCTCTGTATGCTTTTTAAGCATATATTTTAGGATTTTAGCTGTATAAGTGCCTATACCGGTACCTTTATACCAATTGATTCCTCTTCCGTCAATGGCAATTTTCATTGATTTTATACCTCCACAGTCTAGTAATTCTAAAATGGTTAAAGTGTTATATTATATAATATTAATACTAATATAAAAAGGTGAATACAAATTGTAGATGAATAATTAAGAGGACATTTCAATTTAGCACACACGGATATCTTTATTCATATACTACATATATAGTAATTTTTGGAGGAAAAGGCTTTTGGATATATTAGAAGTAAAAAAATATGTTGAAGATGCTTATGATCTCCATATTGAATTTATAGAAAAAGTTAAAAGTATATATAAGGTTCATACAAAATACAATAAATATTGCTTAAAGGTAATAAATTACGATTTTGGACATTTCTTATTTATAATTTCTGCCATAAAGCATCTCCAAAATAAAAGTTTTAAAAGCATACCTGAAATAATTAAAACTAAGCAGGGAAAAGATTATGTAGAAATAGAAGGGGGTCATGCCTATTTATGTAGATGGGTTGATTCTAGACAGTGTAATTTTGAAAATCCGTTGGATGTTTTAGTTGCAACTTCTAAATTAGCAGAACTTCATAAAAAAAGTTGTAATTTTAAGGTGCTAAAAAATATGAATCCTAGGATAGGATGGTTTAAATGGATAGATACTTTTAAAACTAGAGAAAGCGAAATATTAGATTTTAAAAAAAGAATATTAAAAAAAGACCATAAGGAAGAATTTGATATATTGTATCTAAATTCTATGGAAAAGGAAATAAGTATTGCAGAAAAGTCTATAAAAGATTTAAAAAAAACCAGGTATTTGGATGAAATGAAACAAGAAATCTTGAATAATGGATTTTGTCATCATGATTATGCCAACCATAATATTTTAATAGATACTGAAGGAGAAATAAATATTATAGATTTTGATTACTGTATATTAGATACTCATCTTCATGATTTGGCTAGCTTGCTTATAAGAAGGATGAAAAACGGCAAATGGAATATGAATAATGCGTCTTTTATAGTTGATGCATATAGTACTATAAATGTTGTAAAAACAGAGCATATACCTATTATGTCAGCTTTTATGGAGTTCCCTCAAGGGTATTGGCAGCTCGGAATACAGTATTATTGGGAAAAACAGCCTTGGGGAGAAGAGGCATTTATAAAAAAGTTAAAGAGAATTTTAGGTGACACAAGAGAAAGACTAGAATTCATAGATGAGTTTAAGAAGAGCAAATATAATTAAGATTTTAAAAGGAGGAACATCTAATGTCACATAAGAAGTCTCATAAGAAGTCTCATAATAAAAATATAGATGAATTTGAAAATAAGGATTTAGGATATTATGAAAGTAAAGTGGATAGTTTAAAGAAAACTGTAAAACAGCTAGAAAAAATGAATAAAAGAAAAAAGGAAGTTATGAAATTAGAGAAAAAGAGGAAAAAGATGTTAAAGGAAATGAAAAAAATGCATAGATAGGGCAATCTCACAGGCAAAACAAAGAGGTGGTTTAAAAGTGTACTTTGAGGATGTTGAATCATGCTTTGTTAATTATTTAGAATCGAAAAAAATATTTAAAGTAAAAGAATTTGATAATACAATAAAGTACAAGGATATATCTATAGATAACATAAAAGAACAAATGTTTATAATTAGTGAATTTCATAGAAGAACTTTAAAATACAGTGGTATTATGAATAAACGACTATATAACAATATAGGAAAGGAAGTAGAACAGTATAGAGTTTATACGAAGAAATTGAAAAAATATTTAGATAGAGTAGAGAAGTTACAAAACAAGACTATATTTCAGGAAAAACTAAATCAAATAGGAAAAAAATATTTAATAAGAGCAGAAAGCTGTATGGATAACCTGGATAAAAACAGTTATACAGATTTAATAATTAGAAGCATGAAAAGGGTGGAAATGTGTCTCAGAAACACATATTTTAATAATCTGAGGAAAAAAAGAGATATAGAAGTTATAGATATACAAGGATGCTGCTATAACATGGTAGAGATGGATGCAGTATATTTTTTAAACAGAATAAAAAGGAAAGGCATAAATGCAGACTTTTATGAAATTATAATGGAATTTTGTAAGTACGAACATTTAAAAAGTAGTAGTGTGCAGTTTATTTTGTCAATGATTTCTTATCCTAATGAGGTTATGAAATGCTGCAGCAAATATATATATGGTACAAAAAATTGGACAGAAGAAGAATATGTACTTAAACTAAATAAAGCCATGAATGAAGATGGAGAGAGTCTAATTAAATTTTAGATGGTAAGGGGGAGGCAGAATTGGTAGACAGATATGGTGAAAAAAAATATTTAACCAAGTATGATTTGTGTACAAAGCTTTTTGATAGATTTGATTTAAAAGTATATGATGTTGTACCGGTTAGAAGTGTATATATGATTTCCACAGACAAAGGGGAAAAAATTTTAAAAAAGGTAGATTATACCCTAGATGAGCTGAAGTTTATATATAATGTTTTAAATTATGTGAGAACAAAATTTCCTAGAATAATAAATTTTGTGAAGAATAAAGCAGGAGAAATATATACTATTTGGGATGGAGATATGTACTGTATAATGGATACAGTAAATGGAACGGAATGTAACTTTAGCAATCCTATAGAACTGAATATTGCAGCAGAAGGCTTAGGTGAATTTCATCTTGCTTCTGAAGGATTTAAGACAGGTATATATAACAAGAGTAATAATGGAAAATTGATTGATTCTTTTAAGAGAAGAATTCAGGAAATGGAATTTTTTAAAAATATAGCAAATATTCATGAGAAAAAGACAGAGTTTGATGAAATATTTATAAAAAATTGGAGTTACTATATAGAGGAAATAGAAAAAAGCATAATATTACTTCAACAATCTCATTATTATAAATTGTGTAGTGAAGAGGATAAAGTAGTAGTATGCCACCATGATTTAGCGTATCATAATATATTAATAAATGAAAATCAAGCGTATTTTATAGATTTTGATTATGCCATCATAGACCTTAAAGTTCATGATCTTTGTAACTTCATAAACAAAGTTATTAAAAATTTTGCCTTTGACATAGATAAAACTAATTCTATAATAAATAGCTATTGCAATAAAAATAATTTAAGTCGTAGGGAACTTGAGGTACTATATGCTATGCTAGATTTCCCTAATGATTTTTACACTATAGCAAGAGATTATTATAGTAAGCGTAAGGAGTGGGAAGAAGAAGTATTTTTAGATAGATTGAAGAGGAAAACTAGATATAAAGAAGATAGAAAAGAATTTTTACAGGAATTTAGAGATAAAATCCTAAATTAGGTGAATAATATATTAAAAAAATAAATAAAGTATGTAAGAAACCGCATATATCCTTAGAATCTATGTATTTCAAAGATATATGCGGTTTCTTACAATTTTAAATTGATTATTTTCTCAGAATTTTGTTGTATGCATCCAAGGTATTTTGGGTAGTTTTCCCCCAACTTAGTTCAGAAGCTCTTTTCATACCTGAGGATATTAATTTAGTTCTAAGGTTGTTATCTGAAAGTACGGTTAACATGGATTCATATAAATTAGTTTGGTCTGTAGGGTCTACGAGAAGAGCACCATTTTCAACTACTTCAGGAAGGGAAGTTGTATTTGATACTATTACAGGTATTCCACAGGCCATAGCCTCTATTGGAGGAAGACCAAATCCCTCGTAAAAAGAAGGATATACAAATAATTCAGCCCCATTATATATATATGGAAGATGATCCATAGATATAAACCCTGGGAATATAACTTTGTCCGATATATTTAATTCTTCAGCACGATTCTTATATATGCTGTAGGATATTCCTTTGTTACCGGCGATAACCAAGTTTAAAGGACTTTTATATGAAGATACTAATTTACTAAAGCTTTCTATAAGCCCGAGTATATTTTTCCTTGGGCTAAATCCACCTACGTATAGTATATAATCTCCAGTTATAGAGTAATATCTTTTAGCAACATATTTGCTTATTCTTTTATCCAGGGGTTTATATATCTCTTCACTGGCTAGAGGGGTGACATATATTTTGTCTTCTGGGAAATCAAAGGCCTTCATGATGTCTTTTTTAGAAAAATTTGAAACCGTAATAATCCCATCACACTGGGGTATTGCTTTAGGTATATAGTCTGAAAAAACTTTGAGATATCTATCACTTACGGTTGAAGGCATTCTATAGGGAATTACATCGTGAAGTGTTATGACAAATTTACAATTTTTATGAATTGGAAGTCCAACTCCATTTTGAGGAACATGATACAATTGTATATTAGTATCTTTTATTGTATTCGGTACATTGACTTCTTGCCAAAAATTGTGATTATTGTCTTGAGGGAGCGTGTCTAGTCTAAAGTTTTTTTTAAAATTTATATTGTCTCTAAATCCCTCCGGCATGAAAAGTAAATAATTATTTATATTATCAATATTATTTAAACAATTTAGTAGTTGGTAAGTATAAGTACCTATACCAGTACCTCTATACCATTTTGCGGCACGTCCATCAATGCCTATTTTCATAAAGTTATTCCTCTCTAAATTAGTATATTTCATTATATTAAAATAAAGGTCAAAATGTTAATATTCTTCTAAATTAATTTAGGACCTCATATAAATATATAGGGGTGATTAACATGATGCGAGAATTTGAAATAGAAAGACAATTTGATGTAAAAATTGAAAATATAAAACCAAGCAAAGGAGTATATCTTCTAAAAACAGACAAAGGAATGAAGTGCTTAAAGAAGGTAAACTATGGGACTCAAAAACTTCTGTTTGTTTATGGAGCAAAGGAGCATCTTATAAAAAATGGGTTTCCATATGTAGATAAGTATTGCAATAATGTAGATGGAAATCCATATGCACTTGTAAATGAAGATATATATACTCTTTCCGAATGGATTAGCGGCAGAGAATGTGATTTTAAAAATAGAGATGATGTCATAAATGCCTCTAAGTGCCTGGCAAGTTTACATGTAGCTTCCAAGGGATATGAGCCGCCGGAAAACAGCAAATTGAAGACAGATCTTGGTAGGTGGCACCACCTTATGGAAAAAAGGGTTAAAGCTCTTGATAAAATGAGAGATATGGGTAGGAAAAAAAGCAACAAGGGAGATTTTGATTTAAATTATACTAAAGAAGTTCAGTTTTATAAAGATTTTGGAAGAAAGGCCATAGAGGTATTGAATGATTCTAAATATGATGAATTATGTGACATTACAGAAAAAGAAGAAGGATTTTGTCATCACGATTTTACCTATCACAATATAGTAATTGACAATAATAATAAAGTAAATGTAATAGACTTCGACTATTGTAAAAGGGAAGTTAGGGCTTATGATATTTCGTCTTTTATGGGTAAGGTTTTAAAAAGATCCGACTGGGATATAGCTAATGCAGAGCTTATAATTAATTCATATAATGAAGTTAGCCCTATTAAAGAAGAAGAATACAGGGTAATATTTGCTTTTTTGCTATTTCCTCAAAGATTTTGGAGGTTGGCTAATAGATACTACTATAACGAAGTTAATTGGCCTTTAAAGACTTATAATAATAAACTTCAGGAATTAATTTCTGAGCAGGGTAAATATATTGATTTTATTGAGAAATTTAAAAAAATATATAACCAGAAGTAAAATTATCAAAGAAGGCTAGGAGCTATACCTGGAATTTTAAATTAAATCCGGTATAGTCCTTATTTTTTGCACTTAAAATGTATTGTATTCATAATATATATCATGACTTTTTATATGGGGATGTATGAAAATATGAAAATAGGAGATGTAGTGGTAAGGAAATCTTACGATAGAGATATAACTTTTAAAATAATAGATGTGAAGGAAGAAGCAGAAGGAAAACTATATATTCTAAAGGGAATAAATTTGAGAATAATTGCAGATTCAGCTGAAGATGATTTAGAACCTGTATCTGAAGATTCTCTTACAGAAAGTGAAAAGATATTTAGTAGACAAGTTAATAGATCTATTAAAGACATTTTAGCAAGTAGGGGAGGGTTCAGACAAGAATATAATATAACAAAATTTTTATCACATAAATCAGGTAAAGAATTGACGTTTGGAAGACCAGGAAAGATACTTCATATAGATGGAGATTCGGAATATTTAGATGTATGTCTTAAAGTATATAAGCAGCTTTTGTTAGACGTAGTTGGGAAGAATATACCAGAGAAAGATCAACCTGGTCAGGTAGTAGAGTTAGCCAGGGAAATTAAGCCTGATATAGTTGTGATTACAGGACATGATGCTATAGTTAAAGGTACTAAGGACTATACAGATTTAAACAACTACAAAAATTCCAAGTATTTTGTGAAAACAGTATCCGAGCTCAGAAATTACAAATCTAACTATGATGATTTAGTAATATTTGCAGGGGCATGCCAGTCCTGCTACGAGAAAATTTTAGATTCAGGAGCTAATTTTGCGAGCTCACCTAGTAGAGTACTTATTCATTGTTTGGACCCAGTATTTTTGTGCGAAAAAATAGCGTATACCAATATAGAAAAAGTTGTATCCATTCAAGAGGCATTAGAAAATACTATAACAAGAACTAATGGCATTGGAGGATTACAAACAAGAGGAAAGTATAGAGAAGGATTTCCCAAATCACTCTATGTATAAAAATCATAAAAATAGTAAATATTATTGTATATATGAGTGACTTAAAGAAATAACAATATAAAATGCTATAAATAGAAGTATCCTGGTTCTGTTTACAAAAAATTAATATTGACAAAGCGATTTATTAACTGATATACTAAAAAGTTTAATTGACATAATAGCGGATAGGGAGTATAATATAAAATGTTGAAAGAGGGTGTTTGGAATGATAGAAGGATCTAATGTATTAGCTTCTATAAGAAAAAATATTGAAAATCATGTGGGAGATAAGGTAACCCTAAAAGCAAATGGAGGTAGGAGAAAAGTTTTTGTTAATAAGGGAACGATAGAAAAAGCTTATCCTAGTATATTTGTGATTAGATTAGAAAGTGACACCCAAAGGAAAGTGACATATAGCTATTCAGATGTTTTAACTAAGACAGTTCAATTAGTTTTCCCAGTATAAAACGGCGTAAATTGGTATTAAATAACCGATTTATTTTTGCAATATTAATCAAGTCAAATTACAGGAACCACTACCTTTACTCTTTTCTAAGTGGTAATTAGTAGAATTAAGGATAGTATATAGAATAATAATTTTAAATAATTATCATTCTATATACTATTTTTAATTCTATAGGGTAAGAAGAAAGATGGCTAATTCCATCTTTCAACTATGGTATAAAAGGGTATTGAGAATTTATGAGAGGTTATATGGTTAACAACCAATTTAATATTACGTCAAAATTCTTTAAATGTCAATATTAATAGACAGCATAAAAATCTTTACAATAGTAGCATATTTTTTACCTCAAATTTATATAAATAAATAGTAGGTTTTTATGGGGGAGGTAATAAATATGAGCATAGATTTTATTAAAGAAAATATAGAATGTGAACAATTACTAGCCGAAGATTTTTCGGATACTGTTATAAAAGCAGAATATGTAATACCTGATACAAATCCGGATGTTAAAGAAATTCTAATTCTTAATGCAAAACCAAGTATAACTAATAAAGAAGTGATGCAGGATAAAGTATTTGTAGAGGGGAAAATAGAATATACTTTGCTTTACTTAGCAGAAGAAAGCGAAAACATGGGTATTTACAGTGTCAATTATACAGGAACATTTTCCAATTATGTGGAGGTACCCGGCACAGAACATATGATGTTATGTGATTCAGATTGTTATGTGGAACATATGAATTGTACTATAGCAAATGAGAGAAAAATAGCTATTGAAGGAATTATAAAATTAAAGGCAGAAGTGTATAAAAAGTATGAATTTGAGGTTATAAAGGATGTAACTGGATCTGAGGACATACAGATGTTAAAAAATCCTGCTACTGTAGATAAAATAGTGGGTACAGTTTCAGGAGACTTAGTTGCTAAAACTGAAATTCAGATATCTGTGGACAAACCGCAGATTGGAAGTGTACTAGAATATAATATAAATGTTCATAAAAAAGATATAAAGGTGTTAGAAGATAGAATTTCTGTAGAAGCTTATGTGCTTATTAGAATGCTCTATAGAGGAAAGGATACAAGAGACATTGTATGCATAGAAAAAGATGTGTTTGTAAATAAGGAACTTCCAATGCAGGGAGTTAATCCTTCTATGGAAAGTCATACTGATTTTAACATTGATGAAGTAGAACATACTATGCGAGAAGATGACTTAGGAGAAAACAGAATAGTTGAGCTAGAAGTACTTGTTAAATCCAATACTAAGGTTATGTATAAAGAAGATATGGATATAATAGAAGATGCATATTCTCCATCTTCCCTTATGCAAATGGAAAAAGAAGATTATGAATTGAATGTCATGCATGGACAAAATACTACTCAAAGTATGGTTAAATCCAATATAGAAATAAATGAAGGAATTAAACCTACAGAAGTAATTATGTGTTATGGAGATGTGTGCATAACTGATAAGAAAATAGTAGAAGATAAGGTTATTGTAGAAGGAGTTTTAAATGCCAAGATACTATATAAAGATTCAGAAAATCAAATAAGAAGGTCTAAAGAGGAGATACCTTTTAACTGCAGTGTGGATATACCTGAAAGTAAAATTGATATGCAGTGTATAGCAAAAGTGTCTTTAGAAAGTATAGAGGGAGAAATAGAAGTAGACACCATAGCAATAAAAGCAGTTATAGAGGTTTATGCTCGAGTAAACTATATTACGCATAAGGAGTTTTTAGTAAATATAGATACCTTAGAAGGAGAGTTCCCGGATAAAAAATCCAGCTTAACAATATATGTAGTCCAGCAAGGGGACACCCTGTGGAAGATAGCTAAAAAGTATTATACTACAGTGGAAAACTTAGTGAAACTAAACAGTATAGAAGATCCCGATGTTATAAAAGCTGGAGAAAAGCTTATTATACCAGGAAGAGCCGTTATATAATTTAAAAACTTTGCGAAGCAAAGTTTTAATTAATAGTTAAGAATGAAGAATTAATAGTTAATGTAGACTTTTTTCCGTTACACTACAAAAAATCTTTAATTAAGTTTTTGAAGGCCCGTTTTGCTAAAGTAAAACATTACTAAGCACTGACTTATATAAATTTAAAGATTTTTTGCGACAGCTAAAAATTATACTTCACTATTAATTCTTAACTTGCGAAGCTTTGCTTCGCATTATTTTTGTATTAAGTCAAAGTTCCGTATAGGTGAAAGCTAAGTTAAAAATAAATAATTTAATTTACATGCTTCAGTAGTAAAGTGCTGAAGTTTTTTGCCTTACGCATAATAATTAAAAATATGGAAAAGATATAGGATATCCACAGGAGAAGGTGTATAAGTTTGAAAGAAAAAGTAGAGGAAAAGTTGATAATAATAGGAGGGGCAGAGGATAAAAAAGGTGATAAAAAAATATTAAAAGAAGTTTGTGGGATATTGGAAAAAAGTAAAGATATACTTGTAATTGCAACTATTGCTTCTGAAATTCCAGAGGAATTAGGATATGAGTATCAGAAAATATTCGAAGAATTAGGTATAAAGAATATAAGAATATTAAATATTAAAGATAGAAAGGATGCATTTAATATAAGCAATATAACTGTAATAGAAGATGCTTCCATGATATTTTTTACTGGAGGTGACCAGCTTAGAATAACCAGTTTAATAGGAGGAACACCACTGTATTCTAAAATCCAAGAGCTATATAAAAATGGATGTACTTTTGTGGGAACTTCCGCAGGTGCTTCTGTTATGAGTGATACTATGATAGTAACAGGTCCTGATGAGGAGTCTCCTAAAAAGTGTACTCTAAAAATGGCTCCGGGACTTGGATTTATAAAAGGGGTTATTATAGACCAACATTTTGCACAGAGAGGCAGGATAGGGAGACTGCTTGTAGGAATAGCAGAGAATCCTCAAAGTTTAGGCATAGGAATCGATGAGGACACAGCCATTATAGTCAAGGAAAATGGGGAATTTACAGTAGTTGGTTCTGGAGCAGTATATGTAATAGATGGTTCTAATATAACTTACAGTAATGTTTCAGAACAACATCCAGATGAAGTGTTATCCATGTTTGATGTAAAATTGCATGTTCTTAAATGTGGAGATAATTTTAATTTACTAAATAAATCAGCCTATAATATCTAGTAAATTTTGATTTTTGTCACTACTAATGAAATAATAAAAACCAATAAAAGGTCAAATAGATATAAAGGGAGGAGTCCGAATAGACCGTTAAATCAGCAAATAGGGCATTCGAAAGGAAATAACAATGCCTAACGTAAAGATAAGTGCTGATGATACCGTTATAGTTAAACGGGATTTTAAGCCCTTGGAGTATCGGACCAAACGAAAGTAGCAAATAAGCAAAATCGGATACTATGAATAGGGAAGTAAGCAGAGTCTTTAAATGAATTTAAAAGTTCTATGCTTGCATAACGGGCAATATATACGAAGATGAGAATAGATAATTTTAGAATTTTTCAGGGAAGAAATATATTTGCTCATAAAAAATGCATAAAAATGTCTGTAGATTTAGAAGGGTACAGCGAAATCCCTACTAAAGACATATCTGGGTTTAATCACAAATTGTTAAAGATCATACCTGAGTTAAATGAACACAGGTGTGGAATTGACGAAGAACATGGTTTTAGAAAAAGATTAGAAGAGGGCACTTACTTAGCTCATGTATGCGAACATATTATACTTTCCATTGAAAATAATTTAGGAGTAGATGCTTGCTATGGAAAAGCTAGGGAAATAAGTGGTGACAAATATTATATAATATATGAGTATTTATATAAAAATACAGGAGTAGCAGCGGGAAAGATAGCTGTAAATTTAATAAATTCTCTTATAAAAGGAACATATTATAATTTCAATGAAGCTATAGAAAATCTAAAGAAAGTATTAAAACGAGAAGAAATAGGATCAAGTACTTTAGCTGTAATATCAGAAGCTAAAAAGAGAGGAATACCTGTAACTAGAATTGGAGACAATAGTATATTTCAATTGGGATATGGAAAGCATAGTAAAATTATAGAAGCCACCATATCATATAATACAAAAGCTGTAGCTGTAGATATATCCTGTGACAAAATATTGACTAAAGAAATACTTAAAAATCAATGTCTTCCCGTAGCAGAAGGCGGAATTGTAAGAAGCCCTTTAGAGTTGCTTATAGAAGCTAAAGAGATAGGATATCCTATAGTTTTAAAACCCTGTTATGGTAATCAAGGAAAAGGTGTATTTATAAATATAAAAAGTGAAAAGGAAGCTATAAATGCTTATCATATATTATCAAAAAAATATGATAACATAATGATAGAAAAAAATATAACGGGAAAAGATTTTAGGATATGTGTGATAAATGGAAAAGTAATAGCTGTTTCGGAAAAAATACCTCCCTACGTTGTAGGAGATGGAGTAAGCACTGTAGTTGAATTAATAAAAAATGTAAATAAAGACACAGCGCGAGGGGATGGACATGAGAAGCCTTTGACTACAATAAAAATAGATGAAGAATTAAGGTCTTGTGTAAGTAAACACAGCTATAAGTTAGATAGTATATTACCTAAAGGTAAAAAGTTGATAATAAGAGAAAATGGAAATTTATCTACAGGAGGGAAGGCAGTAGATTGCACTGATATAATATGTCAAGATAACATAAATATTTGTGAAAGAGCAGCAAAGGCTATAGGACTTGATGTGTGTGGTATAGATATATGCTGTGAAGACATAGGTAAACCTATAGACAAAAGTGGAGGTGCTATATTAGAAGTTAATGCAGCACCAGGTATTAGAATGCACCATTATCCTAGCCAAGGTAAGAGCAGAAATGTAGCAAGTGCTATAGTAGATATGATGTTTGATAAATATAAGCCAATACCTGTAGTTTCAGTTACGGGAACTAATGGGAAAACTACAACTACAAGACTTATAGCACATATTTTAGAAAAGTCTGGATATAATGTTGGAATGACTACTACAGGTGGAATATATGTAAATAATAAGTGTATATGTAAAGGTGATACTACAGGATATTATAGTGCTAAAACGATTCTGGCAAATAGGGATGTAGAGGCAGCAGTGCTAGAAACGGCAAGAGGTGGCATAATAAAAAGGGGTCTTGCTTATGACCTGGCAGATGTAGCAGTTATAACTAATATAACTGAAGATCATCTAGGTATAGATGGAATACATACCATGAAGGATTTAGCTTATGTGAAATCTCTTGTAGGAGAAGCTGTAAAAAAAGATGGGTATGTAGTCTTAAATGCAGATGACTTAGTAAGTATAAGTATAATTAATAGAATAAAAAGTACTATAATTATGTTTTCGAAAAATAAGGATAATCCAGTTTTGAGAAAAAACATAAATAGTGGAGGGTATGGAGTATATATTAAAGATAATATTATGTATGTAGAAAAAACAGAAAAAATAGTACCTATTGCTAAAGTGGAAGATATAAGAATATCATTAGATGGAAAATTAACCTATAATGTAGAAAATGCTATGGCTGCTTGTGCGGCTGCAGTAGGGCTTAATATAGACTATTCTATTATAAGGAAAGGGTTTAAAACCTTTTATGGAGATTTTTCTTTTAACCCCGGTAGGTTTAATATGTATGATTTAAATGGGATAAAAGTAGTTTTAGATTATGGACACAATATAGAAGGTTATAAAGCTGTTATAAGAGGTGCTAAAAATTTAAAATATAATAGATTAGTTGGAGTAATTGGAGTACCAGGTGATAGAACAGATGAGAGTGTTGAAAAAATAGGAAGTATTGTGGGAAAGAACTTTGATTATGTATACATTAAAGAAGATAAAGATAGAAGAGGTAGAGAAATTGGAGCTATAGCAAAAATACTAAAGGTAGGCGTCACGAAGTCAGGCTTTGACATGAACAAGGTAGAAGTTATTTTAGATGAAAAAGAGGCATTAGAAAAAGCAATAGATACTGCAAAACAAGGAGATCTCATAATAATATTCTTTGAAGAAATAGATCCTCTAATAAAGCTGTTAAATCAGAAGCTAAATAAAGAAAAATCAAATTTAAATTCACTAGCTATGATATAGGAAAAAGCTATACTTTTAAATTTTAAAAGTATAGCTTTAATTTTAAAATAGTATTATACTATCTTAAATACCTTAATATTATTAAGTTACTTTGGAGGATTGAAATGTTAGTAAAAGCTTATGCTAAAATAAATCTCTCATTAGACGTGGTGGGAAAAAGAAAAGATGGGTATCATCTTTTGAAAATGATAATGCAGAATATAGACTTATATGATGTTTTAAAAATAGATGAGATCAAAACTGGAATACAGATATGCTCTAATAATAGATATATTCCCTGTGACAGGAGAAATTTGGTTTACAGAGCAGCAAAATTATTTATTGATAAATATAATATAAAGAATGGAATTAGTATAAACATAGGTAAAAATATACCTGTATCAGCTGGACTTGCTGGTGGAAGTGCGGATGCTGCAGCTATACTAAAGACTATGAGAAATATTTATACTCCTGAAGTAAGTGATAAAGAATTGAGCGAATTAGGCTTAAATATAGGGGCAGATGTTCCTTATTGTATAATAGGAGGTACAGCCTTGTGCGAGGGGATAGGAGAGAAGGTTACACCACTCATGCCGTTTAGAAACCATATACTCATATTAATTAAACCACCTTTTGGAGTGAGCACAGCAGAGGTATATAAGAGTTTAGACATAAGTAAAATAAAAAGGCATCCTAATACAGAAATTTTAATAGATGCGGTTAATGAATCAAAATTGGAGATGCTGAGTAAAAACATGAAAAATGTTTTGGAAAATGTAACTTTAAAAAAATATCCCGTGCTTAGAAAAATAAAAACTGATTTGATAGATTTTGGAGCAGTTGGTTCACTTATGAGTGGAAGCGGTCCAAGCATTTTTGCTTTTTTTGATGATATGCTAAAAGCACAGAAATGTTATGATAATATGAAAACTAGGTATAGAGAGGTGTTTATTACAAGAACCATTTAAAGGTATATAGAATCTATAATTTGGAAGTTGAATTTATATTCTAGATATTTTGCTGATAATTGATAAAGTATAATTAAGAGTTATGGATGATTTTCTTCTGTTAAAACTCCAGAAAATCTAAAGTATAGTGCTATTGAAGCTTTGATTCAATAAGCTTTAAACTTAAGATTTTTCAAATCGTAGTGGAGAAAAATCCTTATTTACTATTCATTTTTAATCATTAACTTAAAAAGTTCCTGTTTGGTTACAAAACGTATAACTAAGCAGGAATTTTTTATATAGATTTGAAATAAATTAGCAAAAACAATTTTATGAATAAATAAGTTTTATTAGGCGAAAAATAACTTAAAATTACTTCATATAAAGTTGACAAAAGGGAAGAGGGAAAAATGTGAGAATAGTTCATCTGTTTGACAAATATTTTTTTATACTTATGGTAATTGAAGGAATCATTTTGACATTCATTGAATCAAAAAAATTTAAAAGAAATAGGTTAGTAAAAACTGCTTTTAAATCTAGGGTAATTGGCGTAATTTTAATAGTTCTCTCAGTTGTGTTATACGCCTTTTCTATCTATTCTTTTTAAGGAAGTGATAAAAGTGAAAGAAGAGATAAGAAGCACGGTGTCTTCTAGTGTAGATGAAAATATAAAATATTTAAAAGATCTGTTTAAGGATGATTCAGATGTGGTTTTTAGAGAATTTTATATAGGATCTGTAAAATCTGCAATAGTATACATAGACGGAATGGGAGACAAAATGCTTTTGAATGATCTACTTAGAGGATTAATGGCTAGATCAAGATATGTAAAATATGTAGATAATATAAAAGATAGAATGATGAGTGTATCTGATATGAAGGATTTAGATGACTTGAAAAAAGGGGTAGATTTGGTCTTATCAGGAGATACTTTGATGTTTCTTGAAGGAATGAAAAGTTTTTATATAATTTCTACTAGATTATGGCCTGCGAGAGGGGTAACGGAACCTTCAGGAGAAACTGTTTTAAGAGGTTCAAGAGACGGATTTACAGAAACTATAAGATTCAATACAGCACTTGTTAGAAGAAGAGTAAGGGATACCAGATTTAAAATTGTGCCTAAACCACTGGGAGTAAGATCTAAAACCGATGTGGTAATAATGTATATAGACGATATAGTAAATACTAAAGCTCTAAAGGAACTTGAAAAAAGATTAGATAACATTAAAATAGATGCTATTTTAGATAGTGGATATGTAGAACAGCTTATAGAAGACAATAAATGGTCTCTTTTTCCTCAGGTTCAAAGTACTGAGAAACCAGATGTAGTAGCAGCTGCACTTTATGAAGGTAGAATTGCTGTTTTAGTAGATAATTCTCCTTTTGCAATTATAGTTCCAGCTACGATGCCAAATCTGTTTCAATCACCAGATGATTATTATCAAAGGTGGATATATGGGTCTACTATTAGAATAATAAGGTTTATGTCTATTATTCTTTCGCTTATATTGCCTGCTCTTTATGTTGCTGTTACTTCTTTTCATACAGGAATAATACCTACTAAACTAGCATATTTTATTGCAGCTTCAAGAGAAGGAGTACCCTTTCCAGCTTTTGTAGAAGCCATAATTATGGAGGTAAGTTTGGCATTGCTTTTAGAATCTATAGCCAGGTTGCCAAAGGCCATAGGTGCAACTACGGGTATAGTAGGAGGCCTTATTATAGGGCAGGCAGCAGTTCAGGCTGGAATAGTGAGCCCAATAATGATAATAATAGTAGCAATCACAGCTATAACAAGTTTTACTACACCTAATTATGAGATGACAGCTGCATTTAGGCTTATTAGATTTTTACTCATAATTGCATCCGCAATTGCTGGACTTTATGGAATTATGATTGGACTTATATTAACATTGATACACTTAGTTAAACTTAAAAGTTTTGGAATACCTTACCTGTCTCCAATGGTAAATGAAAACATTAATGATTTTAAGGATATGTACCTGAGATTGCCTTTTAGCTTTTTTAAAAGAAGACCAGGGTATATGAAAACTCAAGATAAAATAAGACAAAGATAACTTAAAAACTTAAATTTACACATACTGTAAGTTATGAATTGTGAACTGTGAATTGGTAAGGAGATGGTTATTACATGACACAAAAAAATTTTATAACTGAATTTGGAATGTTCAGTACTATAGTAATAACTATGATAGGTGTAGGATCATTTTCATATCCCGAAGAAGTGGTAAACTATTTAGGTTCAAATGGATGGATTGGAACCATAGTAGAAGGAATATTAGTTTATTTCTTAATTTACATTGCCTATAAAGTTATAAAATTAAATGGATATAACAAGTTATGTACAATACTACAAAATAGCTTTGGAAAGATATTTGGAAGTATTTTAGCACTTATATTTGTTGCATATAATATATTTTTTATATCCATGGGAATGAGGATATTTATAGAAGTTATAAAAATGTATTTACTGGAAAAGACTCCTTCGGAATTTCTAATAATTGTAATGATATTTACGGGAATCTATCTTATAAGAAATGAACTGGGAGATTTGATAAAATTTAATGAAATTTCTTTTTGGATAATGTTTGTGTCAATAGGGTTAATATTTTTGTTTACTTTAAACAAAACACACTTTAACAACAGTATCCCTAACTTTATTAATAGTGATGTTTATGATTATTTAAAAGCGTTTAAAAATACAATATATAGTTTTATCGGCATAGAGATAATATATTTAGTTGGTCCTTTTGCAAAAAATAAAGGAAGTATAAGAAAAATAGCTTTAAAAAGCATCTTGTTTGTAACGTTATTTTATGTTGTTACAGTTATACTGTCTCTGGCTATTTTTTCTGAAGAACAAACTAAAACTTTATTATGGCCTACTATAACAATGATAAAATCTGTGGATATAAGAGGAGCCTTTATAGAGAGATGGGAAGGTATAGCAATGGCTGTATGGATCATGTTTTACTTTTGCAATTTTTCTAATGTATATTACTTGTCTTCAGATATAGTGAAAGATGTATTTAGATTAGGGGATATAAAGATCTCTTCAGCTTTAATAGCTCCCTTTATATATTTGACAGCTATGTATCCTGAAAATATAGCAGAGCTATATCATATAATTAACACAGTAATGCCTGTGGCAGCTGCGTACAGCTTAATATTGCTTCCTTTAATTATATTTTTGTTCAGCAAACCTAAAAGAAACTTAAATGCAAGTAAGTTTATATGCATATTTTTAGTTTGTACTGTGTTAACTGGATGCTGGGATAAAGTTGAGATAGAAAGAACTCAATTGGTATCTGTAATAGGAGTAGATGCAGGAGAAGATATAGGTAAGGTTAAAGAATTAAAAAATGTAAAGTCAACAGATCTTCTAACGTCTGTAAACCTAAAAAAGATTCATGTAACTTTTGGAACACCGGATTTGAGTAAATTAGAACCAGGTAAAGGAGGTATATCTGGGGACAAATATGTTGATGTAGATGGATATTCAATGGAGGATGCTGTAAATACAGCAATGTCTAAAAGCAGTAGAACTGTGAAGTTTAGTCAAACTAAGCTGCTTGTTTTAGGTAAAGGCTTAATGGAATATCCTGATGTAGTAAAAGAAGTCATAGATTATTTGCAAAGAGAGCCTTCTTTAAATAGAAATATGTATATAGTTTTAGCTAGTGGCAGCTCAGATAAATATATAAAAATTAAAACACCTATGGGAAAAAGTACAGAAGATTATATATTGGGATTAGTTGAAGGAGATGCCAAGGACAATGAAGTTAAGACTGTAACTTTAAATGATTTTCTAGTTAGTATGAGTGAAAATGGAAATAGCATAATACCAAAAGTTGAAATGGATAAGGACAAAAAGAATATAAAAATAGCAGGTACTGCAGCTATAAAAAATTTTAAATATGAGGGTGATTTAAATCAAGTTCAGACTTCTAATATACAATTATTACAAGGTAAATTAAAAAATGGTAAAAGAATGATATATTTAGAAGGCCATCCTGTAGATATAAGGATAAATGATAGCAATAGAAGAATAAAGGTGTCTCAAGAAAAAGGCAATTTGGTATTTAATATAAAGTTAAATATTGAAGGTGAGATAAAAAATTATTATACTAATGGTAAGGTTTTATCAGTAGATAAACTGAGCTATATTGAACAAAGTTTTAATAAGGCCATATCACAGGAGTGTAAAGACGCTATAAAAGTTACTCAAAGGGATCTTAAGATTGATCCTATAGGATTTAAGGATTATATAAAAAGATATCATCCTCTCATGTGGAGGCAAGTAAAAGATAAATGGGAGGATTCTTATAAGGATGCAGTTGTAAATGTAAATGTAGATACTAAGATAAGGAGAATTGGTGTAGTAAAATAATAAAATACAGTGAATATAATTGAGATATATGTAAATAATTACTAATGAAATATTCAATAGTTATTAAAAAGTGGGGATGAGATTATGAAGAAATTTTTATTAGTATTTAGTATATGTGTTTTAAGTATATTTACTGTATGTTCCTATTTATGTAAAGTAAAAAGTGACAATATACAAGATGATATGGCATCTAGGATTATAAGATTTCATGTTATAGCAAATAGTGATTCAAAAAGTGATCAGGCACTTAAACTAAAAGTAAGAGACGAAATATTGAAATATATACAACCTAAACTAAAGGACTGTAAAAATATAGACGAATCAAGAAAAGTTTTAATGGAAAATGATAAGGATGTATTAAAAGTAGCCCGTAGAGTAATAAGTGAACAGGGTTATAACTATGAAGTTAAAAGTACCTTATCCAAAGTAAATTTTCCTATAAAGACTTATGGAAATATAACTCTTCCTCAGGGAAGGTATGAGGCTTATAGGGTGATTATAGGCAAAGGACGAGGTCAAAACTGGTGGTGTGTTATGTTTCCTCCATTATGTTTTGTAGATATTACAAAAGGACAAGTATCATACAAAAAGACAGAGCAAGAAATGAAAAAGGTTTTGACACCGGAGGAGTATAAGATGGTAAATAATAATAAATTTGACATAAGTGACAAAAATAATATAAAAGTTAGATTTAAAATAATAGAAGTGTTAAATAAGTTGGGAATATAAATCTAGTGTACAAGGGGGCTGAATATGGTAAGTTCTCAAAACTTGAGAATTTCATACCTTTAATTAGCCCTAACTTGTAATATATGAATCGAAATCTATATTTAACACAAGTTAATTTATAATTCAAATAATTTTAAAGCTGTTTTCAAAAAGTATTTTTCTGCAGATTTAAAAAAAGTTTTAGGACTATTCTTTTCATAAATTTTATCTTCTTCTGTAAAGGAACTTTTATTTGATTTATTTTGTACAAGCCAATTTATTAAATTAAATATATCATTTCCAGCATAAGGTTTAGAAAATTTACTGCAATTTTCTACCATGCTTTTTAGTGCATCTTTAGAGTGAAGAAGTTTTTCTATGTTTTCACCACACTTTTCTATGTCAGTTAAGTTTACAGCCAAGTTATGCCTTAGCAGAAATTGAGCATTTTTTTCTTCTTGACCTGGTATTGGAGAAAATATACCAAGTGGTATTTTGCATATTAAGGCTTCAGTAATAGTAAGTCCTCCTGGTTTTGTTAAAAGAAGGTCGCAAGCTTGCATGTACTTATTTACATGGTCAGTAAAACCTATAATTCTAGTTTCCTTTGAAGAAGAATCTTTAATCTTTGAAAGCTCTGCATAAAGTTTTTTATTTTTCCCTGTTATTATGATTATTTGAATATCTTCATTTATGTTAGCTAGCTGTTTATATATATCTACTATTTTTCCAAGTCCTAGACTTCCACCCATAACTAGTACGGTAAATTTTGATTCGCATAAATCTAATGATTCTAACGTGTCTCCTCTATCATAATTCATATTAAAATCTGGTTTAACAGGTATTCCTAAGTTATAAATAGTGTCTTTGGATATTCCTTTAAAAATCATTTTGCTTATCATATCTTCATTAGAAACTACATAAGCGTCAATATAAGGATGAAGCCAAGAACTATGAGAGTAATAATCAGTGATTATGGACATACAGGGTATGTTCATACTGTATTTTGACTTTAGTACCGACAGCATTTCTGTAGAGAATGAATGGGTAGCTATTAATATATTAGGTTTAAATTCACGAATAAGTGGAATCAGTTTACAAGTCATAGCTTCAATAAGCTTAGAACTTATAGTGTTTGTAATTGTGTAATCATCTTCTGAGTAAGTGTATAATTTCCCATATAAATAAGGGGATACTTTTAGGGATTTTAAATAACTTCCAATTACTACTTTGTCTATTATAGGATTTATATATTTAATGGTATCAATAATCTTTACTTCTGATTTTGGAGCTTTTAAGGCTATGTAACTTTTTATAGCTTCTGCAGCGTTACCATGTCCGCCTCCCGCAGAAATCGAAAGAATTAAAACTTTCATTTAATCACCTTCTGGTTAAGTATGTAATTTAATTATATAAAATGTACGGAAAATAATAAACTCATTTAACTAACATTTAAGAAAAAATTAATAATAAGTAATAAATATAGTATTGGCTTTTAAATTTTATATTAAACAAATAATACATAACAATTAGGTAAATGCAAACAATATAAAAAGAGTCAAAATGTAATAATGCAGGAATTATCATCGGATCAAGTGATTCTTAGGTTCAGATGGAGTTTGCTTATAAGTATGACTTTTTCCAGCTGAACCTTATTAACAGTATTCTTAGTGTCTTTAGCACTTAGAATACGTTATCCTTTAGGGGAAGAACTTATCCAGTAGCAGTGCTTATCCCCAACTTTGATAGAAAAGCAGATATCCCAAGTCTTTGATTTGGTGATAGTCGCTTTCACTGTGTGCGATGGGGGACGTTAGCAATGGTAGCGATCGGATAAATGGTGAGATTAGTCATAAAAAGAGGTGGAAATTTATGAAGTTTTCTAAAAAAAGAATAATGTATACTGCCATAGTAACTTTAATTGTAGTGTTTTCGAGTACATTTGCCGTATTAATGACACTTGAAAGAAATGATTATAGAAATTATTTGCAGGGTGAGTATGGTAAAAGTATGTATGAATTAATAGATGCAGTGCAAAATATAAGAACTAATTTAACCAAAGCGGCTATAGTTGGATCAAGGGAACAACAGATAGTAGTTTTTGACGAAATATTTAGGTATTCTGCTATAGCTAGTGATAAATTGCATTCACTTCCAGTGTCCCAATCTACTATATCGGATACTAGTAAGTTTTTAACTCAGGTAGGAGATTTCTGTTATAGTTTAGGCAGATCATCTACAGAAGGAAAACAGTTAAGCGAAAAAGATTATAATGATATAGAAAGATTAAAAAAGCAATCCAATGTACTTGAAAATCAGCTGGAATTAGTATCTAACAATATAAATCAAGGAAAGGTAAAATGGGGAGAAATAAGAAAAAAGATTACAGGTGTTTTTGCCCAAAGTAACGATGTATCAATATCTGAACAATTTAAGGGAATACAAAAACAGGTCCTTCAATATCCTACATTAATTTATGATGGGCCATTTTCAGATAATACACTTCAGATAAACCCTAAAATAAAATTACAAAAAGAAGTTTCTCAAGGTGAGGCAGAAAAAACTGCTAGGCAGGTTATTGGAAAAGATAAGATAGAAAATATGGATGTATCTTCTGTTAATGAAAAATCCAACATAGGGGTATATAGATTTTCTGCAGCATTAAAGGGAAGAACTAAAAAAGACAGCAGAGTGGTATGTGAAATAAGTAAAAATGGAGGGAAGGTATACTACTTAATAAATGATAAGAGTATAAATAACAGCTCTATGGACGTTAAAAAGGCTTCTGAAATTGGATTGAAGTATTTAAATAATTTAGGTTATAAAAATATGATTACTACGTATTCCCTAAGATATAATAATGTGGCAGTAATAAACTATGTGTATAGTCAAAATGGTATACTTGTTTATCCTGATCAGATTAAACTAAAGATAGCTTTAGATAATGGAGAAATTATAGGTGTGGAAGCAGAAAAGTACTTAATATCCCATGAAGAAAATAGAAAAATAGAAACCCCTAAGTTAAGCTATGGAGAAGCTGAGAAGAGAGTTAGCAAGAGGCTTAATGTAACAAGTAAGAGGCTTACTATAATTCCTACAGAAACTAATAAGGAAATATTATGTTACGAATTTTCTGGAAATTATAAGGGGGATTACTTTAAAGTTTATGTAAATACAAGTACGGGATATGAGGAGAGAATAATTCAAATAATTGACACTCCTAATGGTAAACTCGCTATGTAAAGCAGTGCTATTTTCTTTTAAATGTCTAGTTTAGAATGATGGAAACTTCACTTATTTGGTGAGGTTTCCAAAGTGCGAAAAAGTATTTCACGATTGGAATAGATTTTAATATTAAAATTAGTCTGATATAATGTATATATTAGTTATTTTAGACTAAAGGGGAGGCGAAGTACGTTATAGCTTTACTAAAATCCATAGGTTTTGATAAAGTTTTAATAACGAAATTATGAAAAAGAAGGCTATTATATATGTATCCAGTAAACAAACTGATGAGGAAGAACCTATAGAAGTTGTTACTCCAGGAAGTTTTTATAAAAAAAATGATTCCTATTATGCTGTTTATAAAGAAACTGAATTATCCGGAATGGAAGGAACTACTACTACATTGAAGATAAAACAGGATAAGTTCTCTCTCATAAGAATGGGGAGTACTAGTACTAAAATGGATTTTGATAAGAATAAAAAAAATGTGTCCATGTATAAAACACCTTATGGAACTATAGAGCTGAGAATAGAAACAAATAGTTTGAATATAAACGTAGACGAACAAGGTGGGGATATAATGATAAATTATAAAATTAGTACTGCAGGACAAGCATTAAAAAATACCAAGCTAAAAGTAAATATAAAAGTTAATGAATAAGTTTTTTGGGCAGTCTTGATTAAAGTATTCACATATGGCAATTAATTAAATATATAGTAATGAAAAGAGAGGGTTGATTGATTGCAATGAAATATTTTAGAAATAAAGAAGAAGTATATACTAAAATAATTAAAATGCTATGTGAATACAAGGGATTTAGTAGGAAAGATATGTTTAAAATATTAAAAAATGAATCTTGCAGATACTTATTTTTTTTGCTTATTAAAAAATATGAATGCTGTGATATGGAATTATTGAAAAAAGATTTTCCCTCTGTGAACAGTAAAAATGTAAAAAGGAATATAAAAAGAGCAGAAGAAAAATTATTGCTTGATAAAAAAATAAGAGAAATGTATTTTGAAGCAGAAGATATAATAAACAAAGTAAAATAAATATTTATAGAAAAGAATAAAAAAATATGGAATATAAATAGAAAGTGTGATATCATAGTAAATATGTTTTGAACAAAAATACACCATTTTACTATTTATGAAGGTAATTGTTATTATAAAACTAATTAATTAGTTTGTCAATAATTAATTAGTTTTATAATGTTATTTATATTTTTAAATAGTTAAATTAAAGATTGTAATACTAAAACTTTATAGGATAAAAAACAGGGGGTGAAACTGCTTTTAAAAGCAGAAATTTTATGAATACAAAATATATATTTGTAACCGGAGGAGTAGTATCTTCACTAGGAAAAGGAATAACCGCAGCTTCATTAGGAAGACTTCTAAAGAATAGAGGATTAAAGGTTTCAATTCAAAAATTTGACCCATATATAAATGTAGATCCAGGTACTATGAGCCCATATCAGCATGGTGAGGTTTTTGTTACAGATGATGGAGCAGAGACGGATTTGGATTTAGGGCATTATGAAAGATTTATAGATGAAAATTTAAGTAAAAATAATAATGTTACTACAGGAAAAATATATTGGTCAGTAATATCAAAAGAAAGAAAAGGGGAATATCTAGGAAGTACAGTTCAGGTAATTCCACACATAACAAATGAAATAAAATCAAGGGTATATAGGGTTGCCAAAGAACAAGATATTGATGTAGTTATAACTGAAATAGGTGGTACTGTAGGAGATATAGAATCCCAGCCTTTTTTAGAAGCCATAAGACAGATAAAATATGATGTTGGAATAGAAAATGTATGTTTTATACATGTTACTCTAGTACCTTATTTGCAAAAGTCAGGAGAATTGAAAACAAAACCTACTCAACATTCAGTTAAGGAACTTAGGGGTATAGGAATACAACCAGATATAATAGTATGTCGTTCAGAGGCGTCTATATCTAATGACTTAAAGGAAAAGATAGCTTTATTTTGCAATGTAGAAAGAGATTCTGTTATTCAAAACTTAGATGCTGAAAATTTATATGAAGTTCCATTGATGCTTCATAAAGAAGGACTAGATGAATTGGTATGTAAGAAATTGAAATTAGAATGCAGTGAAATAGATAATTCGGAATGGATTAAAATGGTAGATAATATCAAAAAATTATCTAAAGATGTAAATATAGCTTTAGTTGGAAAATATGTAGAGCTTCATGATGCATATATATCTGTAGTTGAGGCATTAAATCATGGAGGATATGCTAACGATACTAATGTAAATATAAAGTGGATAAACTCTGAAGATGTTACTAGTAAAAATGTAGGAGAACACTTAAAAGACATAGATGGAGTGCTGATTCCGGGAGGATTTGGTGATAGAGGAATAGAAGGTAAAATATTAGCCGCAGGTTGGGCTAGAAAGAATAAAATTCCTTTTTTCGGAATATGTCTTGGCATGCAGTGTGCTGTAATAGAGTTTGCCAGAAATGTACTTGGATATGACGGAGCACATAGCTCAGAAATAGACCCAGACACTAAATATCCTGTTATAGATTTAATGCCAGATCAAAAGGATATAGATGAAAAAGGTGGTACTATGAGGCTTGGAATATATCCATGTAAGCTTTTAAAGGATAGTAATTGTTTTAAAGCTTATGAAGAAGAAGTTATATATGAGAGACATAGACATAGATATGAATTTAATAATTATTATAGAAAAAATTTATCACAGGCAGGTCTTGTTCTTTCAGGAACGAGCCCTGATTCAAGGTTAGTAGAAATTGTAGAAATAAAAGACCATCCATGGTTTGTAGGCGTACAATTTCATCCAGAACTTAAATCAAGACCTAATAGACCACATCCATTATTTAGGGATTTCATAAAAGCTTCTTTAAATAATAAAAATTAATATATTTTTAAATTAAGAAATTGGTATGTGTTAGTGAAAACTACATATACCAATTTTTGTCGAGAAAATAATATAAATAAAAGTAATATAAACAATTTTTATGAAGGATTTTAGTAATATTTATAGAAATATTAATGTATATAGTATTAAGATATTTAAAGAAATACTATATTTTATTCTGAAATACCAATTTTATGGGGGGTGAGGTTTATGGTATTTGAAACGAATATAAGCATTGCTGTTATAAGTCCAGAAGGGAAATACTGTATCAAGGATTTCTCTCTATTTGACACTAACAAAATTAATGAAAGTTTCACCTCTTTAAAGGTAAGTTCTATAAATAATGGCGTATTATCCTTAAAAATAAAATGTGGACTTTGCGGGAGCATTCACTATTATAAATATAATATAAATAAAGTAGTTAAAAAAAATATTATAATTGGAGGATGCGAGTTGTTAGGGTTCCCTATATTTTGTATAGGAAATCGTAAGAGCGTAGAAGAAAAAATATTAAGGTATACTCGAGCTAATAAAAAAATATATGCTATGATATAAATTTTTTGTAATTATCAAAAATAATGTAGATTAAAATATAGAAAAAGGGTATAATGTTATATGTATATAAGCATTTCTATATGGAATTTTCTTAATTAGTAATGATATTTTCAATTATATTTTAAATGTTTCCCTAAATTTAATTGTAATATAAAATTAGACAATTGTGAGGTGTTACCTTTTGGACGATAAAGATATAGATAATATGACGGTTTTGCAATTAAAACAAATTGCAAAAACTTTGGAAATAAAAAATATATCAAAATATAAAAAAAGCCAATTGATTGAAGAAATAAAAAAAGTATCTCCTGCCCATATCAAAAAGGGTGGTGTTATACTTAGAGAAAAAATAAGCCCTAAAGATGAAGTCCCAAATAGGCATAAAGAAGCAGAACATACTGTAAGGCATAGTGAGAACAAAGCACAGGAAGATAAAAATGAAGAACAAAAGACAAATGGAAACGAAAAAAGAGAAAAACTTAAAGAAATGATAAGTGAATCAGATAGTGCAAGGGGAGTACTTGAAATAATAGAAAATAATAATTATGGATTTTTAAGAGGAAAGAACTACTTAACAGGACCTGATGATATATATGTGTCTCCATCTCAGATAAGGAGATTCAATTTAAAAACAGGAGATGAAGTTTGCGGTAAAGTTAGGATTCCTAAGGAAGGTGAAAAATTTAAGGCATTATTGTATGTTGAAAAAGTAAATGGAGAGAATCCAGAAAGGGCAGTGGGAAGAAAACCTTTTGAAACACTCACTCCTGTTTATCCTAATGAAAGGATAAAGTTAGAAACCAATAGTGCTGATTTATCTACAAGACTAATGGATATAATCTCGCCTATAGGAAAAGGACAAAGAGGAATTATAGTTGCCCCACCTAAAGCAGGTAAAACTACTCTTCTAAAAAAGATAGCCCAAAGTATTTCAAAAAACCATCCAGGAATACAATTAATAGTTGTGCTTATAGATGAAAGACCGGAAGAAGTTACGGATATGCAAAGGTCCATAAATGGAGAAGTTATTTATTCAACTTTTGATGAGGAACCAGAACATCATACTAAAGTTGCATATATGGTACTTGAACGTACTAAGAGAATGGTAGAACAAGGACAGGATGTGGTAATATTATTAGATAGTATTACTAGACTTTCTAGAGCATATAATTTGACTATAACTCCTACAGGTAGGACTCTTTCAGGAGGACTAGATCCTGGAGCATTAGTAATGCCTAAAAAGTTTTTCGGTGCGGCTAGAAATATAGAAGAAGGTGGAAGTCTTACTATACTTGCTACTGCACTTATTGAAACTGGAAGCAGAATGGATGACATGATATTTGAGGAATTTAAAGGCACTGGAAACATGGAAATACATTTGGATAGAAAGCTTCAGGAAAGAAGAATATTCCCTGCCATAGATGTATACAAATCTGGAACAAGAAGAGATGATTTACTATTTAAAAGTCAATTAGAGAAAGAAGCAGCTTTCAACATAAGAAAAGTTATATATGATGAAAATAATACTCAAAATGTTACAGAACAATTGATAAGTTTACTTTCAAAAACTAGGAACAATTATGAATTTATGAATATTGTAAGCAAGATGAACATGAACAAACTAGGAGAAAAGTAAAAAATTAAAAACCTGTCTTTTAAATAAAAGACAGGTTTTATAATAACAATTTAGAAAAATATGTCTATTCTTCGATTTTTAAATTAAATTTCTTTAAGAATTTATCTACTCTTCCACCAGCATCAATAGCCTTTTGTTTACCAGTGTAGAATGGATGGCACTTAGAACATATTTCCACTTTTAACTCTTTTTGTGTTGAACCAGTTGTAAAAGTGTTTCCACATGCACACTTAACTACCGCATCGTGATAGTATTCTGGATGTATGCCGTTTTTCATATTAGTCACCTCTTTCAAATTTAAATAACAAAACTCTAATTTTAACTTCTGTATTATAACATAGGCATATGGGTAAGTCAATAAAGCCTAATTCGTTATAATATAGAATAATGTGATTTAATGTATAGCTTATGTTAAAATGTATTTATTCCATTTAATACGAGGTGATACAATGTCAAGAAAAACATCAGTTGGAGGCCAGGCTGTGATAGAAGGTGTTATGATGAGGGGAAGTCATGGTATGGCTACTGCTGTTAGAAAACCAGATGGCGAGATTGTTGTAAATAGAGAGGACAGTATATCTTATACTAAAAGAAATAGATTTTTAGGATTGCCAGTGATAAGGGGATTTGTATCTTTAATAGAAGCTATGGTGATGGGGATAAGTACACTTAATTATTCTGCTTCATTTTTTGATGATGAAGAGGAGCCCACTAAGTTTGACAAATGCTTTAGAAGCATATTTAAGGAAAAAAGTGATAATGTACTTATGGGAGTTACTATTTTTATATCGCTTGGAATAGCTGTACTCTTATTTTTTATATTTCCTACTTTTGCAGCAAATATATTTAAAAGGTTCGGAGTGCATGGAAGTGTACAGCTCAATATGATTGAAGGTATAATCAGGGTAATTATATTTTTAGGTTATATATTCCTCATAGGTAATATGTCTGATATAAGTAGAATATTTCAGTATCATGGTGCAGAACACAAGACTATTTTCTGTTATGAAAATGAAGAGGAACTTACTCCTGAGAAAGCCAAAAAATTTAAAAGGCTTCATCCAAGATGCGGCACAAATTTTTTGTTTTTAGTTATGATAGTAAGTATAATACTTTTTTCTTTAACTGGCTGGGGTAATATTTTGCAAAGAATTTTATACAGGGTAATTCTACTGCCTTTGGTTTCTGGAGTCACCTATGAAATTATAAGGTGGATGGGCAGAAGCAATAGTTATTTTTCAAATGTGCTTGCCTATCCTGGGCTCATGCTGCAAAAGCTTACTACAAGAGAACCGGATTATAGCCAACTGGAAGTGGCAATTATAGCTTTAAAGTATGCGGAAGGAATTGAAAAAGAAATAGAAGAAAGTAGATATAGTGAAAGTGGAGAGATAAAGAGGGTTGTGGAATTGGATAACGATGGGAACGAAATTGTAAAAAACGAACACAATGAAGATTGTGAAGAAAACTTAATGAAGGCAGAGAATTCTTATGAAAAGTAGAGTAAGTAGTATAAGAGAGCTTTTAAAAAGAGGATATGAAGTTTTAAAAAATAGAGAAATAGAAAGCTATGCTTTGGATGCACAACTCCTTTTGGGAAAAGTATTAAACAAGGACAGATTATTTATGCTTATAAACGGCGATTATAAAGTCCCAGAAAAAGAAACTGAAGAATACTATAAGTACTTAAAATTAAGAGAGGATAAAATGCCTGTAAAATATATATTAGGACATTGTGAATTTATGGGTATTGATTTTATAGTGAAACCTGGGGTGCTAATCCCTAGGCCTGATACTGAGACTTTAGTAGAGCAAGCGTTAATTCAAATAAAGCATAATAATTTTCATAATATATGTGATGTATGTTGTGGAACAGGGATTATTGGAATATCTATTGCTAAACTTATAGAAGGTATGAATGTAAAATGCTGCGATATATCCTCTACAGCTTGTGAGGTTACGGCAGAAAATATAAGAAGATTTTCCTTAGAGGAAAAAGTTCAGGTAGTCAAGAGTAATTTAATGGAATATTATATTCAAAACGAGGTAAAGTTTCATATGATTGTATCTAATCCGCCATATATAAAAGAAAGCAGTATACCTACTTTAATGGAAGATGTGAAAAACTATGAGCCTAGAGAGGCACTTTCTGGAGGCAAAGATGGATTAGAATTTTATAGAAAAATAACTAAAGAGAGTTTGAGGGTTTTAGAAAGCAATGGAATTATTATGTTTGAAATAGGTTATGACCAAAGAGAGTCAGTTTCAGACATATTAGCGCAAAACGGATTTAAAAATATAATGTGTATAAAAGATTTAGCAGGGAAAGATAGGGTGATTAAAGGAGTGTTATAAATAAAAATGTTATGATATAATAATATATTGTGAAAATATTTATACGGAGTGATAAAAATTATGTTAGAAAGACTTAATTTTATAGAAAATAAGTATGAAGAGTTATCTATTAAGATAAGTGACCCACAAGTTATGGCAGACCAAAAAGAATGGCAAAAGTTATGCAAAGAAAATGCAGAGTTAGAGGAAATAGTTACAAAATACAGAGAATATAAAAAAGCTCAGCAGGAGCTGGAAGACAACAAAGAGATGCTTAAGGAAGAAACAGATAGGGAAATGAAGGAAATGGAACAAGAAGAAATAAAAAGGCTTACAGAAGTTATAGAAGAAAGTGAAAATGATCTAAGAGTACTCCTTCTTCCTAAAGACCCAAATGATGATAAAAATGTATTTGTGGAAATTAGAGCAGGAGCAGGAGGAGAAGAAGCAGCTTTATTTGCTGCAAATCTCACTAGAATGTATACAAGATATGCAGAACGCCAGGCATGGAATATAGAGACTATGAGTATAAATGCCACAGATATAGGCGGATTTAAAGAAATTGTATTCATGGTAAAGGGAAAGGGAGCCTATAGCAGATTAAAGTATGAAAGTGGAACTCATAGAGTACAGAGAGTGCCAGATACCGAGTCAAGTGGAAGAATTCACACTTCAACGGCTACAGTAGCAGTACTTCCGGAAGTTGATGATGTAGATGTAGTTATAAACCCAAATGATATAAGAATAGATGTATTTAGAGCATCAGGACATGGAGGACAATGTGTAAATACTACTGACTCAGCAGTTAGAATTACCCACTTACCTACGGGGCTTGTGGTATCCTGTCAGGACGAAAAATCCCAACTTAAAAATAAGGAAAAAGGCATGAAAGTTTTGAAATCCAGACTTTATGAAAGGGCAGAGAAAGAAAGAAGTGCCAGCATAGCTGAGGATAGAAAAAGTCAGGTTGGAACAGGAGATAGAAGTGAAAGAATAAGAACTTATAACTATCCACAGGGTAGGGTTACAGATCATAGAATAGGATTAACTTTATATAAATTAGATTCATTTTTAGATGGAAATATAGATGAAATAATAGACGCACTTATAACTGCAGATCAGGCAGAAAAAATGAAGGAAATGGGAAATGATTGATAGTAAGTGTAATGAAAATGGGAGAGGAGTTGAAAAACCGTTAAGTGCTATCTAACGGGGAAGTATGAACATAGATAAAGCCATTAGAAAGCAAAAAAAATCTTACAAGATATTTATGCTGTCTATGTGCTTTATTTTTTGTGTAATGCCTACAGCTCTTATTTTAGCCAGGAAATTTAATATATTTTATATAATTTACTTAATAGTTCTAGAAGTGCTTATTTTTCTAGCTATTGTTATTAGAATCAATAATGAATTTTTAAAATTTAATTATGATGGATATAAGCTAAAATTGAAAATAGGAATTAGAAGGGCTAAATTAAGTATAATATGTGACAAAATTGTTTTGGTACATGTAGAAAATTATATTTCAAAGTACAGAGACAACTCCAATTTTAGAATAATCATTTTATCAACTTCCAAGTTTAGAAGTGATAGGATGATATTGGTACATAAAGAATTTTTCAAAAGACATTCTTATGTAGCACATCAGTATAATAAAATGAAAATTTTGCATCCTGAAAATACCTTTTACTATACTATAATAAAAAGAGGGGAATTGAACAAATATCCACTTTTGGACACTATTTATAAGAGTTGTGTTTATGCTCACTTTACTGAGGAAACCATTGAAAGAATAAAATATTATAGAGAAAACTCAGAAAATTACATTGATAATAAGAAAAAATAAAATGTATTCATATATTGAAGAGTCTTAAAATAAACATGATATATAAATAATAATATAAGGTGATTTTTTTGAATGCAAATATAACTTGTATAGTTATAATAGGAAGCATAGTGTCACTTGTAGGAACAATGATAGGAGCTTCACTTGGCGTAATAGTGAGAGAACCCTCTAATAAGCTGCTAGGTGCTATAATAGGATTTGCAGGTGGAATTATGCTGTCTGTAGTAGTATTTGACTTAATTCCTGAATCTATGAATAAATGGAACTTTGTTTTTACTATAATATTTGTAGTTTTAGGAGCTGGTCTTATTGCCATAATTGATTCTAAGGTAGACATAGGAAGTACTAACAAACATCTAAAAATTGCATTTATGGCTTCTTTGGGACTTATGATTCACAATTTTCCAGAAGGTATAATAATGGGATGTGGGTTTGCAGCAGGAGGAACTCTTGGAATAAAGATGAGCCTCATAATTGCAATTCATGATATACCAGAGGGAATTGCTGTGTCAGCACCACTTATGGCATCTAAGGTAAAAATTTCAAGGATACTTTTATATGCTTTCATTACAGCTTTTCCGACTGCCATAGGCACTTTTGCAGGTGTTTACATAGCTAATATTTCTAAAAATGTATTGGGAGCGTGTTTATCTGCTGCATCTGGAATAATGCTGTATGTGGTATGCGGAGAGATGATACCAGAATCCTCAAAACTATGGGATGGTATTACAAGTACACTTGGAACTTTATGTGGAATTGTTTTAGGACTTGTAATAGTACAGGCATTTTAGATTTATATAATTTAAAATATGAAGTATTGTTTTTAGGTATTTGAAAGAAATAACAGTCAAAGATGCGACGGATATTTTTTGAAAATGCCTTAATGTAAAGGTGGAATGTTAGATGAACACAAAAGTGAAAATCGTAGATAAAGAAAACTTAGATATGGGTATTGTTGAAGAAGCAGGAAAAGTCATAAAAGAAGGTGGACTTGTGGCTTTTCCTACTGAAACTGTATATGGACTTGGAGCGAATGCTCTCAATCCTGATGCAGTAAAAAAAATATTTGAAGCTAAGGGAAGACCACAGGATAATCCTTTGATTGTACATATATCTGATATAGAAGATATAAAAGAGCTGGTAGTTGATGTCCCTAAAATAGCTAAGAAACTTATGAAGAAATTCTGGCCAGGTCCCATGACTATAATTCTTCCTAAATCACAAGTTATACCAGATATCACCAGTGCATCTCTTCCAAGCATAGGAATTAGAATGCCATCTAATATAATAGCTAGGGAGCTAATAAGAACATCAAAAGTTCCAATTGCTGCACCTTCTGCAAATATATCTGGAAGACCTAGTCCTACGGATGTAGAAAGATGTATAGAAGATTTAAATGGAAAAGTTGATTTTATATTAGGTGGGGATATGTGTGAAGTTGGAGTAGAATCAACAATAATAGATTGTACAGTAAATCCTGCTTGTGTACTTAGGCCAGGAGGAATAACTCTAGAGGCATTAAAAGAGATAGATGATAGTATATATATTGATCCTGCAGTAATGAAAAAGCCAGATAAAAATTTAAGACCTAAGGCTCCAGGAATGAAGTATAGACACTATGCTCCAAAGGCACCCCTAAAAATAGTTAAGGGAGATTTAAAAAAAACTATTGAAAAAATTAACGAAATGGTGCAAAATTATATAGGTGAAAATAAAGTGGTAGGTATACTTGCTACAGATGAAACAAAAGATTTTTATAAAAATGGATTAGTAATATCACTGGGAAGTAGAAATAATATGATTAGTATATCTAAAAATTTATTTGAGACATTAAGAAGTTTTGATGACAAGAATGTAGATATTATAATAGCTGAAGCTTTTGATGAGAATGGAATAGGGACAGCTGTGATGAATAGATTAAATAAATCTGCTGGATTTGATATTATAATGGTGTAATTTTTAAAATGTGAAAATTTAAACGCAGGATTTTTAGGAGGCTTTTTAATCTATGAAAAATATATTATTTGTTTGTACAGGTAATACCTGTAGAAGTTGTATGGCAGAGGCAATATTTAATTATTTGTGTGATATAGAACATATAAAAGCTATTTCAGCAGGAGTTGCAGTAGTAGAGGACAGTGTAACTTCTAAAAATTCTGCAGCGGTAGTCAAACAAAATATTAACATAGATATAAGCAGCAGGAAGGCCGTTCAGATAAATGAAGATATGATAAGAAAATCAATGCTTGTTTTAACTATGACAGGTTATATAAGAGATATCATAAAGAAGAATTTTCCTGAATTTAAGAATAAGGTATATACTTTAAATGAATTTGTTTCTTTAGAGCAGGATATAACAGATCCTTTTGGAAAAGATATAGAAGAGTACAGATATACTTATAAACAATTAAAAAATGGTATTTTATTATTAATTAACAAATTAAAGGGAGATAGAGACATTAATTAGATGTTAGTATCTTCTTTTTTTGCGGAATTGCCTTTGAAAAATTGATTTAACTTAATAATATATGCTTTAAATAAAATATTATAACTTTGGAGGTATTTTTTATGAAAGTTGCTTTAGGCAGTGACCATGCTGGATTCCCTTTAAAAAAAGAAGTGATGGAACATTTACAGGATAAGAATATAGAATTCAAAGATTTTGGAACTTTTTCAGAATCCTCCTGTGATTATCCTGATTATGCATTAAAAGTTGGAGAAGAGGTTGCAAGCAAGAATTATGACTTTGGGATACTTATATGTGGAACAGGTATTGGTATAAGTATAGCTGCAAACAAGGTACCTGGTGTAAGGGCCGCACTTTGTAGTGATACTTTTAGTGCCCATGCGTGTAGAGAACATAATAATGCTAATATACTAACTATGGGACAGAGAGTTGTGGGGATAGGACTTGCTATTGATATAGTTGATACTTTTCTATCTGCTAAATTTCAAGGAGACAGACACCAAAGAAGGATAGATAAAATTACAGAAATAGAGAAAAAGTATAGCAAATAAATGAATATTATATAATTAAAATTGATATTAGGCATTTTCAAAGAAATAACTAGTCAGTATGCTAGTATCTTTGACTTGTTATTTTCTTTCAAATGCCTTATGAAATGAAAAATAGGAGGAATATATATGAGTAAAGTAACACAAATAACACATCCACTTATACTGCATAAATTAGCTTTAATAAGGGATAAGCATACAGGATCTAAGGATTTTAGAGAACTTGTAGAAGAGGTAGCCATGCTTATGGCATATGAAGTTACAAGAAATCTTCAAACAGAGGATGTAGAAATAGAGACACCTATATGTAAAACAACTTGTAAAATGCTTTCAGGTAAAAAAGTTGCTATAATACCTATACTAAGAGCAGGTCTTGGAATGGTAGGAGGAATGATAAAACTTATTCCTGCAGCAAAAGTAGGACATATAGGATTATATAGAGATGAGGCTACATTAAAGCCAGTAGAATATTTCTGTAAGTTACCACAGGATATAGGAGAAAGAGAAGTAATTGTTACAGATCCAATGCTTGCTACAGGAGGATCCGCATCCGATGCCATAACTATATTGAAGAAAAAAGGTGCTAAGAATATAAGACTTATGTGTTTGATAGCTGCACCAGAGGGAATAAAAACAGTAACAGAAACGCATCCAGATGTAGATGTATACATAGCGTCAATTGATGAAAAATTAAATGAAAATGGATATATAGTACCAGGACTTGGAGATGCTGGAGACAGGTTATACGGAACAAAATAATACCACTAAATGTAGTAGTGAGTTCACTTATAATTTAAGTGAACTCTTTACTTTAGAATTAAAACCTTTGTGGATTGTTTTAAAACTTTGATTAATAGTTTATAATATAGGTTGTAATAATTATATATCAAGGAGATACTTATTATGAGAAAAGATTGGGATAATTATTTTATAGACATCGCATTTAAAGTTGCAGAAAGAAGTACATGTCCTAGGCTGCATGTAGGGGCGGTCCTTGTTAAAAACAGAAGGATAAAGGGAACTGGATATAATGGAAGTCCCAGGGGCTTAGAGCATTGTGAAGATGTAGGGTGTTACATGAAGAATAATCATTGTGTAAGGACAATTCATGCAGAAGTAAACTGTCTACTAGAGGTAGCTCCTGATGATAGAGAAAGTTCAACGTTATATGTTACCCATATGCCTTGTCCTGAATGTCAAAAATTAATAATTACCTGTGGAATTAAAAGAGTTGTATATTGTGAGGAGTATACTCCAGAAATTAATTGGTTTGAAAAAACATCGGGAATTGAATTGATATGCATAAAGAGATGAGAATAACAGAATATGTAGAAAACATAAGATGTGATTAAGGAAGGTTATTATGAATAATTTGTATTTATTTGCAATAGTTTCGATAATGTTTTCAGTTATACTTACACCCTTCATTAAAAAGCTTGCCGTTAAACTAGATATTATGGATGTGCCTAAGGATAATAGAAGAATACATAATAAGCCTATACCACTTATAGGTGGATTGGCCATATACTTTTCGTTTATAATTACTCTATTTTTGAAAACGGGTAAACTTACAGAATCTGAAACGGGACTTATATTAGGAGCTACTATTATAGTAATAGGAGGGCTTTTAGATGATAAGTTTGATATAAAGCCTTGGTGTAAACTATTGTTTCAATTAGCAGCAGCAGGGGTTTTGATAATTTATGGGATAAAAATAGAAATAATTACAAATCCGTTTGATGGAGCATACCAGTTTATAAATATAGGAGTAATATCCATTCCTCTAACTATAATATGGGTAATTGGAATTACTAATGCACTCAATTTAATTGATGGTCTAGATGGGTTGGCAGCAGGTATTGCATTTATATCTTCTATAACTATTTTTATTATAGCATTGTTGAATAATAGATATGAGGCAGCGGTGCTTACTAGTATATTATCTGGAGCTATACTTGGATTTTTACCTTACAATTTTAATCCAGCATCTATATTTATGGGAGATACTGGGGCACAGTTGCTTGGCTTTTTACTTGCAGCCATATCCATGGAGGGTGCAATAAAATCTGCTGCAGCTTTTTCTGTAGCTGTACCTATTTTAGCACTTGGAATACCAATATATGATACTTTATTTGCAATGATAAGAAGAAAAATAAATGGAAGACCTATTATGCAAGCAGATAGAGGACATTTGCATCATAGACTTCTTGATATGGGGCTTACACAAAAACAGGTTGTTATGATAATGTATAGTATAAGTGCAGTGTTGGGAAGTATTTCTATAATAGCCATGGAGATAAATGCACAAAGATCATACTTCCTTCTAATAATAGTTATGGTTATTTTGGTTCTTATGGCCTGGAAGGCTGGATTTTTTAAACATAGAGAGTAAAAAAGGAGGTTTTTAATATGAACAAAATTAAATGTGTTACTATATTTGGCACAAGACCAGAAGCAATAAAAATGGCTCCTTTAGTTAAGGAACTTGAGAAGAGAAAAGAAATAGATAATAAAATATGTGTTACTGCTCAACATAGGGAGATGCTTGATCAGGTTTTACAGCTTTTTAATATTGTTCCCGATTTTGATTTAAATATAATGAAAACTAAACAGACATTGACAGGTATAACTAATAGAGTACTTCAGGGACTTGAGGAAATATTTGAAGATGAAAAACCTGATTTAGTACTTGTTCATGGAGATACGACTACTACTTTTGCAGGAGCATTAGCTGCTTTCTATAAAAAAATAAAGGTTGGGCATGTAGAAGCAGGACTTAGAACTTACGATAAGTATTTCCCATTTCCAGAAGAAATGAATAGAAAGCTTACAGGTGCTATAGCTGACCTTCATTTTGCACCAACCACTGGATCAAAGTCCAATTTGTTAAAAGAAGGTGTGTCTGAAAATCAAATATTTGTAACTGGAAATACAGTAATTGATGCTATGAGGTTTACAGTAGAGAAGGATTATAAATTTAGTAATGATGAATTAAATACCATAAATTATGATAATAAAAAAGTTATAATGGTAACTGCTCATAGACGAGAAAATTGGGGAAAGGGTATCGAGAATATTTGTAATGCATTAAAAAGGATTATAGATGAAAATAAAGATACAGAAATTGTTTATCTGGTACACTTGAATCCTGTAGTAAAGGATATGGTATATAAAATACTTGGAAATGTTTCTAGAGTTCATTTGTTGCCTCCACTAGATACTAAGGAAACACACAATTTAATGAATAAATGTTTTATGGTTATGACTGATTCTGGTGGACTTCAGGAGGAAGCACCCCATCTTGGAAAGCCTGTATTGGTGCTTAGAAATGTGACTGAAAGACCAGAGGCTGTAGAGGCAGGCACAGTAAGACTCGTGGGAACGGATGAAGAAAAAATAATAAAGTTAGCAAATGAGCTTATAAGAAATCCTAAGGAATATGATGTAATGAGTAAAGCTATAAATCCTTATGGAGATGGCAAGGCAGCTTATAGAATAACAGAAGCTATTTTACAATATTTTGATTTAGCAAAAGGTACATATAGTGAGTTTAAATCAAATTAAAAAGTTATAATTTTCAATTTTCATTCTTTTTAAAGGAGATTAGCATACATTTTATCATAATTATACAGACAATATAGTAATATATGATGTTAAAATATCAATATATGGTTAAAAATCTGTATATTTTTTCCCATTTTAATTATTTGTACTATAATATTACACTGAGTGTATTGTATATTTAAAAAATATTTGGTACAATTAGTTAGTTAAATAAATTCTAAATTGTAAATTATCAGAATCCTTATTAAGGAAATACATAGATTTAAGGAGAAATCATAAAAAGGTGTAATATAAACTGGCTAAAATTGAGCAAAAATTGAGCAATTAAGACTTTTTGATTGTATCTTTTTATATATTTAAGGTATATAATCTTATTTATATTGGGGGAACTTGATGAATAAACATATTCTAGACATGGTAAAGAAAGTATCTGTAATTAATTTATTATTTGGCATGATTTTGGCCTGTTTAGTACAGCTTTTTTTTAAAAGTTATGGATTATTTATATTATTAGGTGTTTCCATAGCAATATTTAATTTTTTTATAAATACCATTGTAGGTGCCCTCATATCAGAAAGATTTAGAAATTCATCAGCATCTTTGTATATAATAAGTTTTATTATACGAGTTGTAATGGCAGCAGGAATAGGATATTGGGTATTTATATGCAGTAAATACAATGTAGTTGCTTATTTAATTGGCTATACATCCCATTTATTAGGGATATATATATATTCACTTATTGAAAATAATTAACAATAAATTTAGGAAAGGATGTGATGAAGTGGAGGCTTTTTCACCATTGTTTTTAATACATCTGGGAGCATTTCAAATTCCAATAACTTCCAGTGTCATTGTACAATGGGCCATTATTATAATTTTAGCTATATTGGCAAAATTTTTTACATCTAGTATGAAAAAAATACCGGATAAAAAACAAAGTGTTATTGAAATTATTGTTGAAGCAGTAAGAAATTTAGTTACTGAAAACATGGGAAAAGAGTATGTATCATTTATACCATATGTAGGAACGCTTGCCATATACATTTTAGTAATGAACATTGCTCCAGTGATGATAGGAGTAAGGGCACCAACGGAAGATCTAAGTGTTGCAGTTGGATTGGCATTAATAACTTTTGTATTAGTCCAATTTAATTCAATTAAAAAAAATGGTTTAGTGCGTTATTTTGGAGCATATACTAAGCCAGTAGTACCGCTATTGCCAATTAATATTATAGAAAGGCTAGTTCTTCCAGTTTCCCTAAGTCTACGACTTTTTGGTAATTTGACAGCAGGAGCTGTAATTATCGGTATGGTATATAAAGGATTAGGTAGTATGGCATGGTTTTCTCAATTGTTAATACCAATTCCTTTACACGCTTTCTTTGATTTATTTGATGGTTCAATCCAAATGATAGTATTTGTTATGTTAACAATAATGAATATAAAAGTTATAGCTGAAGACTAATAATAGTTACTTTTTAATACTTATTTAAGGAGGTTTTTTATTATGAATTTAGATGCACATTCATTTATATCAGGTATGGCAGCAATAGGTGCAGGTTTAGCTGCTATAGGATGTTTAGGAGGAGGTATTGGAGTTGGAAATGCTGCTGGTAAGGCAGTTGAAGGAGTATCAAGACAGCCAGAAGCAAGTGGTAAAATACTAAGTACATTCTTTGTAAGTGCAGCTTTATCAGAGGTAACAGCTATTTACTCTCTATTAATAGCTCTTATTTTAGTATTTAAAGTTTGATCTAATGTATACCTCACTAATTTACATATACATTTAGAGGGGAGGATTGGAATTTAATATGCAAATTGATTGGACTACAGTCGTTATAACAATAATAAATTTTATCATATTGTATTTCATTCTGAAGCATTTCTTTTTTAAACCTGTCAATAACACTATTACAAATAGGCAGCAAGAGATTGACAATAAAATAAGAACTGCTGATGAAAATGAAAAGAAGTCTAAACAATTAGTAACTCAACATCAAGAGTTGTTAAAGAATTCAAAACAAGAAGGAAAAGCTATTGTTGAAGACTATAAAAATAAAGCCGATAAAGTTTCCGAAAACATAGTAAATGATGCCCAGAAAGAAGCTCAACTAATATTAGATAGGGCAAAAGTTGAAGCTGAAAGAGAAAGAGAAAAAGCAAAAGACGATATAAAAAATCAAGTGGTAGATTTAGCACTTTTAGTATCATCAAAAGCTTTAGAGGGATCTATTAATGAGCAGCAGCATAGGAAACTTATTGAGGACTTTATAGCTAAGGTAGGTATTTAACTATGCATGAGTATTTAGATAGAAGATATGCCCTTGCACTCTATAAAATTGGAGAAGAAAAAGGAAAAGTTAAAGAATACCTAGAAGAATTAAGGCAGGTTGTAGCCGCTATAAAAGGTAATTCTAAATTTTTGGAAATCATGGAACATCCAGAAGTAAGTACATCAGAGAAGAAAAAAATGTTTACTGAAATCTTTAAAGATAAGGTGAATGAAGACATACTTTCATTCTTATTAGTTCTTATAGAGAAAGATAGAATTAATGAAATTGATGGAAAACTTAGGGAAATGGAAAATATATATCTTGAGAGTAATAATACTGTTAAGGCAAAAGTAAAAACAGTTATTGCTTTGAATGATGATGAGAGAAACACTTTAATTGAAAAGCTAGAAAAGAAATTTAATAAGAAAGTTTTGATTGAAGAAGAAATAGATCCTAGTATAATAGGTGGGGTTTATGTTGAGGTAAATAATGAAGTTATTGATGGTAGTATAAGGTCAAAACTTTCTGAAATGAAAAAAATAATGCTTAAGGGAGAACAGAGGTGAGCCTATGAACATAAAACCTGAAGAAATAACTTCAATTATAAAAGATGAAATACAGAAATATGAAAAGAAAATAGAAACAGTTGATTCAGGTACAATAATTCAAATCGGTGATGGTATTGCTAGAGTTTATGGCCTTAATCAATGTATGGCAAATGAACTCTTAGAGTTTCCAAATGATGTTTATGGTATGGCTTTAAACCTTGAACAGGATAATGTAGGTTGTGTTCTTTTGGGTTCCCAGAAGGGAATAAAAGAAGGAGATACAGTTAAAAGAACAGGTAGAGTTGTAGAAGTACCAGTAGGTGAAGCTATTGTTGGAAGAGTTGTAAATTCACTTGGACAGCCTATTGATGGGAAAGGTCCTATAAAGACATCAGAAACTAGGCCTGTAGATCTTGTAGCTCCAGGAGTTATAACAAGACAGTCAGTTAAAGAACCACTGCAAACCGGGTTAAAGGCTATAGATTCAATGATACCAATTGGAAAAGGACAAAGGGAATTAATAATAGGAGACAGGCAAACAGGTAAGACTGCTATTGCCATGGATACTATAATAAATCAAAAAGGAAAAGATGTAATATGCATATATGTAGCTATAGGTCAGAAGCAGTCTACTGTAGCTCATATAGTAAATGACTTAACAGAAGCAGGTGCTATGGACTATAGCATAATAGTATCTGCATCAGCATCTGAGTCAGCACCACTTCAGTATATTGCTCCTTATGCAGGATGTTCCATGGGTGAATATTTTATGAATAAGGGAAAAGATGTACTTATAGTGTATGATGATTTATCTAAGCATGCGGTTGCCTATAGAGAAATGTCATTATTACTCCGTAGACCACCAGGAAGAGAAGCATATCCTGGAGATGTATTCTATCTGCATTCAAGATTACTTGAAAGAGCAGCAAAGCTTTCTGATAAGTTAGGTGGAGGCTCACTTACAGCACTTCCTATAATAGAAACTATGGCAGGAGATGTTACTGCATATATACCAACAAATGTTATTTCTATAACAGATGGTCAGATATTCCTTGAATCAGAGCTTTTCTATGCGGGTCAAAGACCAGCTATAAATGCAGGTATATCCGTATCCAGAGTTGGTGGTAATGCACAAATTAAAGCAATGAAGCAGGTAGCAGGTACTCTTAGATTGGATTTAGCACAGTATAGAGAACTTGCATCATTTGCTCAATTTGGATCAGACCTTGATAAAGAATCTATGAAAAGGCTTGAAAAAGGTAAGAGATTAACAGAAATATTAAAACAACCTCAATACAAACCAATGCCTGTAGAAAATCAGGTAATGATACTGTTTGCAGCTGGTAGAGAGTATATAATGGATGTACCGGTTGAAAAAGTTGTAGAATTTGAAGGAGAATTCCTTGATTATATGAGTACTCATCATAAAGAAATAGGTGATGAAATAAAAAATAAAAAAATTATATCCGATGAATTAAGTGATAAACTTGGAAATGCTATAGAGGAATTCAAAAAAATATTTTTAGCAGAGGCATAGTTTCTTCTGCGGGAGGTGAAATATGGCAGGGGCAGGACTTGTTACAATAAAAAGAAGAATTAGATCAATAACCAGTACTCAAAAAATAACAAATGCCATGGGACTCATTGCCACCTCTAAACTTAGAAAAGTTAGAAAAAAGCTTGAGGCAAATAATAAATATTGTGAACTATTTAGTTCCCTTATGAATGAATTTGTTTTAGGAGCAGAGGGAAGAAATATTTATATACATGGTAATAAAAGCAATAAGAAACTCTACATAGCTTTAAATTCAGATACAGGATTATGCGGAGGCTTTAATGGCAGTGTAGTAAATGAAGCAGATGCTGCAATGTCAAAAAATAAAGAAAATTGCCTTTTGATATCTGTGGGACAAAAAGGAAGAACGTATTTTAAAAGGCTTAAGTATAGTACAGAAGCAGAATACGTGGATATTTCAGATGTTCCTACTATAAATGAAGCAGATACCATAGTATATAAGGCTCTAGACCTTTATAGAAGTGGCGAGGTTGGAGAAGTTAATATAGTATATACTAAGTTTATTTCAACAGTTAGACAAAAAGTAGTTGTTGAAAAATTACTTCCATTGGAAGCTGATAAAAAAGAAAAAACAAATTATCTTGTTAAATTTGAACCATCAATAGATGAAATGATGGATGAAGTAGTACTTTTACACTTAAAGCAAAAAGTACTTAACTGTATGATAAATTCAAAAGTAAGTGAACAGGCTTCCAGAATGACAGCAATGGATGGGGCAACTAAAAATGCAAATGATTTACTGGATAAATTGAATCTTAAATACAATAGAGAGAGACAATCTGCTATTACACAGGAAATAACTGAAATAGTTGGAGGAGCAGAAGCTCTTAAGTAAGGAGGGACATTGATGCCAAATATAGGCAAAGTTGTTCAGGTTATAGGACCTGTAGTAGATATAAAGTTTGATACAGAAAACCTTCCTAATATATATAATGCCATAGATATAAAATCAGGTGATAAAAAAATTATTACAGAAGTTGCACAACATTTGGGTGATGATGTAGTAAGAACTATATCCATGGAGAGTACAGATGGATTAATGAGAGGTATGGATGCAGAAGATACAGGATCTCCTATATCTGTACCTGTAGGTGAGCCAGTTTTAGGAAGACTTTTTAATATGCTAGGACAGCCAATTGATGAAAATGGAGAAGTAAAGGCAGAACAATACTATCCTATTCATAGACAGGCGCCAAGTTTTGAAGATCAATCTGTTAAGCCTGAAATGTTTGAAACTGGTATTAAAGTTATAGATCTTCTTGCACCATACCAAAGAGGCGGAAAGATAGGACTGTTTGGTGGAGCTGGTGTTGGTAAAACAGTTCTTATACAGGAACTTATAAATAATATAGCAAAAGAACATGGTGGATTATCAGTATTTACAGGTGTTGGAGAAAGAACAAGAGAAGGAAATGACCTATATTATGAAATGCAGGAATCAGGAGTTATAAAGAAGACTGCTTTGGTATTTGGTCAGATGAATGAGCCACCTGGAGCAAGAATGAGAGTTGCACTTACAGGACTTACTATGGCAGAATATTTTAGAGATAAAGGTCAGGATGTACTTTTATTTATAGATAATATATTCAGATTTACTCAGGCAGGATCTGAAGTTTCAGCGTTACTTGGTAGAATACCTAGTGCCGTTGGTTACCAGCCAACTCTTGCAACTGAAATGGGTGCTCTTCAAGAAAGAATAACATCCACAAAACAGGGGTCTATTACATCTGTTCAGGCAGTATATGTTCCAGCAGATGACTTGACTGACCCGGCACCATCTACAACATTTACGCATCTTGATGCAACTACAGTTCTTTCTAGATCTATATCAGAAATTGGTATATATCCTGCTGTTGATCCACTGGCATCCACTTCAAGAATATTGGATCCAAGGATTGTAGGAGAGGATCATTATAAAGTAGCATCAGATGTTAAACATATACTTGAAAGATACAGTGAACTTCAAGATATTATAGCAATACTTGGTGTAGATGAGCTTTCAGAAGATGATAGATTAGTAGTTATTAGAGCTAGAAGAATTCAAAGATTTTTATCACAACCATTTTCTGTTGCAGAACAATTTACAGGATATCAGGGTAAATATGTTCAAATAAAGGAAACTATAAGAGGTTTTAAAGAAATTCTTGAAGGTAAATATGATGATTTGCCAGAAACTGCTTTCTTATTTAAAGGAAGTATAGATGAAGTGGTTGAAGCAGCTAAAAATATGGGAAAAAATTAAAGTGATTTATTAAGCAAAATTGGTTTGAGAGAATTTTGTTTAATGTAAATTTTAAAGGAGATTAATATGTCAGAAGTTTTAAAATTAACTATCCTTACTCCCGATAGAGAATTCTATGAAGGAGAAGTAGTAGAAGTAATAACGGAAAGTATTCAAGGCGACATAGCAATTCTTCCAGACCATATGCCTTTAGTTACCACTTTAAAACCTGCAAATACCGAAATCGTTCAAAAAGATGGCAAAAAATTAAAGGCATTTACATCAACCGGAGTACTGGAAGTAATAAATAATGAGCTAAAAATTTTATGTGATTCTTGTGAATGGCCAGATGAAATAGACATAGATAGAGCAAAAGCTGCTAAAGAAAGAGCTGAAAAAAGATTAGTTAGTCAGAAAGATGGAGTCGATGTAAAAAGAGCAGAAATGGCATTGGCTAGAGCACTGGCTAGAATTAATCTGAAATAATGGAGCTTTTGATATTGCTGTATTTTAATTGAAGATAAAAAACACTATCTAAAAATCATTAATACAATGATTTTGGATAGTGTTTTTTTTGTATCTAAAAATATTCACATTTTGTTATTTAGAATTATATACTAATATAGGTCCCTCCTATGGAATCTTTATTTTTTGAAATACTAATGTCAGTTCTCTAGTATAAAAAAAGACTATCAGATAAAATTTAGCAACTTAAACTAAGTAGAAATCTATTGAATATTAAAAGGAAAAGTTGTCCATAATTTTTAAAGAGAAATAGAAGGGGGTGAAAATGTTCTGTTTAATTTTGTGCAGAACTAAATATATATGAAAAAACTAAAAATGTTAAGCTGTTTATTGGTTCTTGTATTTTCTTTTCAATATTATGTTTGTGCTTCAGGAGATAATTTGGGTGTAAGATCTACATTATTCCAAAAATCCGTTTCTAATCTAAAGGAAACAGATATATTTAAAAACATATTAGAAAAGACTAACAGTACCCCGGTGGAGTGTGGAATTATGGCTACTTTTAATACTTCTAGTGGTAAGGAAAAGGTTGTAGATGAAATATTTAAGGTATTAATGAGATATAGTGAGTGTAACAAAAAAGTGTGGAGAAATAATAAAATTTATTGTATAGAATTTAATGGATATTATGCAGAGGGCTATGTAGAAGGTGTAGAAAATGAAAATTATAATATCATTACAGTTAACATTACAAGAAAATCCAGTCAGTACAAATTACAGGATTTGAAAAGTATGGTAGATAGATCTCTAGGTGATAGAAAAGAAAAGTGTAAGTATTTTGAATATGTAAAGGCAAAAACTCAGAAACAAGACGTAAGTAGTGTAAATAGTGAAGTTAAAAACATTTTAAAATGCTATGGTACATCTGACATTAAAACTATAGCTTTAGAGGAAGGATACAGTTCTACTGCTTATACACATAAGTATGAGCCAATACAAAGTGGCACAGGTTTAATAGATTTTAACTATGCTGTTGTAAAATATGATACAGGCACTTATATAATTATGGGAACTCCAGAAATAATGGTTACATATTAGGAATCATATAATATGGATGTTTTTGTTAAATGTAACTTATAAGGCGGTACAAAAATTAAGTAACATATTAGCAATTATAGAATGGAGGAACATTATGAGTAAAATAGTAGTTAAGGGAGGAAATAAACTGCATGGGGAAGTAAATATCAGTACTGCTAAAAATTCTGTATTGCCTATTATAGCAGCTTGTATTTTAAGCGGAGATAAATGTGTAATAGAAAAAGTACCAATGCTTGAAGATGTTTTTGTAATAAGTGACATATTGAGGAGTATATCTGCAGATATAAATATAGACAAAGATACAAATAAAGTAATAATAGATTCATCTAATATAAAAGATTGTAACCCATGCAGCGAATTGGTAAAAAAAATGAGGGCGTCATTTTTAATAATGGGTCCCATGATAGCTAGGTTTGGAAAGTTCAGATTATGTCTTCCAGGTGGATGCAATATTGGAACTAGACCTATAGATCTTCACTTGAAGGGATTAAGTGCTCTTGGAGCAGAGGTGAATGTAGGGCATGGATATGTAGAAGCAAGTGCTAAGAAATTGATAGGGGATAAAATATATCTAGATTTTCCTTCAGTAGGGGCTACAGAAAATATAATGATGGCATCAGTAATGGCAGAAGGAGAAACTATAATAGAGAATGCAGCAGAAGAACCCGAAATAAGGGATCTGGCAAAATTTTTAAATAGCATGGGGGCAAATATTATTGGTGCAGGGTCAGGTACTATTAGAATATTAGGAGTAAAAAGCTTAAAGGGAAGTACTCATAGACCAATATTTGATAGGATAGAATCTGGTACTTTTATGGTGGCAGCTGCTATAACTAGAAGCAAGATTAAAATAAATGGTGCTAATGAAGAATACTTAAAACCTATAATCGCCAAGTTAACTGAAGTTGGAGTTCATATAAGCTCACAAGGAAGTAGCTTGATTGTAGATGGAAGAGATGAATTAAGACCAGTAGATATTAAAACTATGCCTTATCCTGGATTTCCAACTGATATGCAGTCACAGATGACAGGACTTTTATGTACTGTTATGGGTACAAGTATAATAACAGAAACTATTTTTGAAAATAGATTTATGCACGTAGCAGAGATGAAAAGGATGGGAGCAAACATAAAGATAGATGGAAGAAGTGCTGTTATAGAAGGTGTAAAAAAACTTACTGGAGCAGAAGTTAAAGCAACTGACTTAAGAGCAGGTGCAAGCCTTATACTTTGTGGGTTGGCAGCAGAAGGTGAAACAGAAATTGCAGATATATACCATGTAGATAGAGGCTATGTAGATATTGAAAAAAAATTAAAAGCACTAGGAGCTGATATTAAGAGGATAAATGAATAATACTCCTATTATATATATTATTAGACAAAGAAAAGATTAGAACAAAATTTTTTCTTTGTTTTTTTATTGGAATATTTTATAAGATATTGCAATAAAAATATAATATTGTAGTTTAAAATATATATAAGGCATTTTCAAAGAAATGAATTGATATTTTCTTTCAAGGGCCTAACAGGAGAAAAATATGAAGAATGATGTATTAGACTTTTTAAAAAAATTTATTATTTTAGTATTTATGGGTACATTATTTATAATTGTACTTTCCTTATTTATAGTTGGAACTGGAAACTCAAAATGTGATAATTTACCTCAATTCCTGATAAACTCAAAAAATATAATACTAAAAAAACAGGATACCAATTCAGAAAAAATAAAGGTGTATATAACTAAAGAAGATAAAGTAAAAGAAATGGATTTAGAGCAATATGTAACAGGAGTAGTAGCTGCTGAAATGCCTGCGGAATTTTCGGAAGAAGCACTTAAAGCACAGGCTGTGGCGTCTAGAACTTTTGCAGCTGCACATATGGAGGTGTACGGAGGGAAAAAATACAAAAGCAATACAGGTGCAGATGTATGTGATACAGTCAAGTGTCAGGTGTTTGTTAACAAAGAAGATAGAATTAAAAATTGGCCTAAGAGTGATGGGGATAAGTATTGGAGCAAAATTGTAGATGCAGTGCAAGCTACTTCAGGTCAGGTGCTGACTTATAAAAATAAATTGGTGATGGAGCCATACTATTTTGCAGTAAGTGCAGGAAAAACTGAAAATTCAGAAGACGTATTTGGAGAAGCAGAGGGATATTTAAAGAGCGTAGAAAGTCCAGGAGAAGAAAGTGCTAGAAAATATAAAACTTCAGTGAAAATGTCATATGTGGATTTTATAAACAAGGTAAACTCAAGTTACGCTAATTCAGGGTTATCTTCAGAAAATTTATCTAATCAAATAGCTATAAAAAGTAAAAATGAAAGTGGATCTGTAAAAGAAATTAAACTTGGTGCTGTTACAATATCTGGTACAAAATTTAGAGCTATTATGGGATTGAATTCGGCAAACTTTAGTATAGATTTTAAAGATGGTGTGTATATTCAGTGCATTGGATATGGACATGGAGTTGGAATGAGCCAGTGGGGAGCTAATTATATGGGCAAAAATGGCCAAAACTATAAAAATATATTGTCTCATTATTATGAGGGAACTAGTCTAGAAGATGTAAACTTATTTAAAAAATAATGATTATATCATCTAATTGTATGTTACTAAAATACATTAAATAAATATTAAGTAAAAAAGAGGGAAATTTCCTCTTTTTTTTGTAAAAAAATTTCATAAAATATGTATTTTTTTCTATTCTCTGGACAAACTACAAAAAGGAGGTGTTAGTATGAACAAAAAATCTTTTAACAAAGCAATCAACTTTTTAAAAAAGGAGAGCTTTTATGTAATACTGTTTATATGTTTATGCATTGCAGTAACAGCAGCAGTAATAACAGCAAGAAATAATAAAAATCAAAGTGCACAGCTTCAAAAAAGTCAGGCTGTAGAGCAGAAAAAAATTAGGGAAACAGCAAAGGCAAATGAAAAGCCTTCTTCCAATTATAATAATGCTCTTCAAGTAAAAAAGGATAATAAGTCAAAATCCAATATATCTAATAACGAAGCATCGAAGGGAGTATCTAACTCAGTAAGCACTTCCTTTCAAAAGCCAGTAGAGGGTAATATTGCAAGAGGTTATTCAGAGGATCCAGTATATTGGGATTCTACAGCAACTTATAGACCAAACTTAGGATATGATATACAAACTCCACTTGGCAAACCAGTGTTTGCAGCTATGGATGGAAAGGTAGAATCAGTAAATACAGCAACACAGGATGGAGTAGAAGTTATTATAGATCATCAAAATGGATTAAAAACAGTTTATTCTAACCTAGATCCAAATGTGAAAGTTAGTGCAGGTCAAACCATAAAAAAAGGAGCAGTTATTGGAGTAGTTGGGAAAAGTACATTGAGATCAGCTTATGAGAAATACGGAGATCACTTGCACTTCGCTGTTTTGAAAGGAAAAGAATTTGTTGACCCAGGTAAATATATAAAATACTAATATTTGGCCATTTCTTAGAATTTTATGGAGAAATGGCCCATACACAATGAATTTTAAAATATTAATCAGCATATTTATAAATATATAGGAACAAGTATAATTGGCAGAGATTATTTAGTTTAATGATAAATACGAGTAAATACGTTTATGGATATATAATGTAAAGTTTCATCATCAATTGTTGATTGTAAAACGGTAACTGTAAAAAGGAGTTGAATAAAATTGAAAGATTATATTGAAGAAAGGGTTTTGGAAGTTGCCAAATATATAATAGGATCTAAGGCCACAATAAGGAAAACGGCTAAAGTTTTTGGGGTAAGTAAAAGTACTATACACAAGGATATGACAGAAAGGTTGCCTAAAATAAATCCTCAGATCGCTCAGGAAGCTAAGAGTATATTAGATTATAATAAGGCAGAGAGACATATAAGAGGTGGTAAAGCTACTAAAATGAAATATAAAGCTATTGAAGGCTAAAAACATTCCTATTATAATTAGAATATGATATGATAATAAAGGTAAATAAATTTACCTTTTAGTTTCAAAAGCAAAGGAGATTAGGAGTGAAAAGGGAATGTTTTTTAGCATAGGAACAGATATGGGAATAGATCTAGGTACAGCAACCGTACTTGTTTATATTAAAGGCAGGGGGGTAATTTTAAAGGAACCTTCAGTTGTTGCTATAGATAAGATAAAAAATAGAGTACTAGCTGTAGGAGAAGAAGCATGGCAGATGATAGGTAGAACACCTGGTAATATCGTTGCCATTCGTCCATTAAAAGATGGAGTTATATCTGATTATGATGTAACGGAAAAAATGTTGAAGTATTTTATAAGCAAGGCTTGTGGTAAAAATAGAATATCTTCACCAAGAATAGTTGTTTGCGTTCCATGTGAAGCTACTGAAGTTGAAAAAAGAGCTGTAATTGATGCGGCTAAAAATGCAGGCGCAAAAAAGGTATTTTTAATTGAAGAACCACTGGCAGCAGCTATAGGAGCTGGTATTGATATAACTAAGGCAAGTGGAAATATGGTAATAGATATAGGTGGAGGAACCACTGATGTAGCAGTAATTTCACTTGGAGGAATAGTTGTAAGGTCTTCTATTAAAGTTGCAGGTGATAAGTTCGATGAAGCCATAATGAAATATGTGAGAAAAGAACATAAGTTGATGATTGGTGAAAGAACCTCGGAAGATTTAAAAATAAAAATAGGATCTGCTTTTGATAGAGATGAAGAAGTAAGTATGGAAATAAGAGGTCGTGATTTAATTACAGGACTTCCTAAAAATATAACGGTATCTTCTGCGGAAATGAGAATAGCACTAAAAGAAACTGTAAATTCTATAGCAGATACAACTCGTGCAGTACTGGAAAAAACACCACCAGAATTATCAGCTGATATAGCTGATAAAGGTATTTTTATGACTGGTGGAGGTGCACTTTTAAATGGATTGAGTAATTTAATACAAAAAGTAACTAACGTACCTGTTTATGTTGCAGAAGAACCAGTATCATGTGTAGCACTGGGTACAGGTAAAGTACTTGAATATTTAGACAAAATGGAAGTAGTTTTTAGCGGCGATGATATAACGTTAATAGATTAAAACAAAGAAAAAATCTAACTTATTTAGTATTATGTATTTTTTAATAAGTTAGATTTTAATTTTCTTATATACACTAAAATGTTAGACATAGTTAAATATCAATAAATATGTTGTTGTAATATAAATAATATGAATGAATTAATGAATAAAGTATTACTTCAGCCATACTTAAAACTAAATTAAGACGTATATTGCTGCTGGAATTATTAAATAAATCTTCACTGCTATTTGAATCAACTATACCTATTATTGAGGAATTCCCTACATCCGGGAGAGATTTCCCTACACCTTTGCCAGGATGAACTGGAAAGTCTCTTACTTGAATATCGCCTATAGTTTCTAGATCACCTAAGCAAGCATCTATTCCTATAATGTTTTTATGCGGGTGAAGTAAATTTATTTTATTCAGTTTGCTTTCAATGTTTAAAGCATGTATAGGATCTGAGATTGTACCGTAGACAGGTAGAGGAAAATGTTTGCACTTTAAAAGTGTACCTACTAAGGGACCCAGACAGTCCCCTATATATCTATCTGTACCAATGCATACAATTATGGTATCGTTATTAATGTAATTTTTTAAAAAATAGGCAAGCTTGTAATATGCTAAGGGATCTTTATAATTAGTTTTTGCTTTATTCAATATATTCACCTTCTTTTATGTATGTACTTGTGAAGAACACTATATATAATTTATATGATGAGTTTATACAAATTATTAAAGTTAAATTAAGTGAATATGATTTTGAAAGAAATATAGAGAAATATGGAGAAAGATATATATAATATTAAAATTTAATCATATATTAAATTTGATAATAAGTTAATAAAACTGTATACTAATTTACGTTGAGTACGTTCTTGTTTTAAAGAGCGTAGGGTAATAAAATAAGCTGGCATGGCTCAGCAGGTAGAGCAACTGACTTGTAATCAGTAGGTCGTGGGTTCGATTCCTACTGCCAGCACCAAACATGGAGGAATTCCCGAGTGGCCAAAGGGGGCAGACTGTAAATCTGTTGTCAGTGACTTCGATGGTTCGAATCCATCTTCCTCCACCATAAATATAAGGGCGCATAGCTCAGCTGGGAGAGCATCTGCCTTACAAGCAGAGGGTCATAGGTTCGAGCCCTATTGTGCCCACCATTTAGAATAATAATAGAATAAGCTGGCATGGCTCAGCAGGTAGAGCAACTGACTTGTAATCAGTAGGTCGTGGGTTCGATTCCTACTGCCAGCACCAAATGCGGAGGAATTCCCGAGTGGCCAAAGGGGGCAGACTGTAAATCTGTTGTCAGTGACTTCGATGGTTCGAATCCATCTTCCTCCACCATAAATATAAAGGCACTTTTAGGTGTTTTTTATTTTATAAAAATTTTATAATCTTAATAAATCAAAAAATTATATTATAGCTCTTATCAAGAGAGGCGGAGGGAACAAGGCCCTATGAAACCCGGCAACCAGTGAAAATCACCAAGGTGCCAATTCCTGCAGTATTCTGCAAGATAAGAGAGTAGTTAAGTTATTTAACCTCTTCTTATCGAAGAGGTTTTTTTAATTGATATGCCACTTTAGGTATTTCAGTTTATATTGTGAATATAGGATTTAAATTAGCATTTAATGCAATAGAATTAATTCACTTATTGTAAGAAAAGTATATTTTTACATGGGAGGTATAGAAAATGAGAAAACTATTTACATCTGAATCAGTTACAGAAGGCCATCCAGATAAAATGTGTGATCAGATTTCAGATGCTATCTTAGATGCCATACTGGAACAAGATCCTTATGGAAGAGTAGCGTGTGAAACTGCAACTACTACAGGTATGGTTTTGGTTATGGGTGAGATATCAACCAATTGTTATATTGACATTTCAAAAATAGTTAGAAATACTGTAAGAGAAATAGGATATACTAGAGCTAAATATGGATTTGACTGCCAGACTTGTTCAGTAATAAGTTCAATTGATGAACAATCATCTGATATAGCTATGGGAGTCGATAAAGCTTTAGAAGCTAAGGAAGGCGAAATGGAGGCCATAGAAGCTATAGGTGCTGGAGATCAGGGTATGATGTTCGGATTTGCTACAAATGAAACTCCAGAATATATGCCTATGCCAATAAGTCTTGCTCACAAACTTGCAAAGAGATTAGCACAGGTTAGAAAAGATAAAGTTTTAGATTATCTAAGACCGGATGGAAAAACTCAAGTTACTATAGAATATGAAGACAATAAGCCAGTTAGAGTTGATACCATAGTAGTATCTACTCAGCATGATGAAATGGTAACTAGAAAACAAATTGAAACAGATATAATAAACAATGTAATAAGACCTGTTGTACCACGAGAGTTTTTAGATTATAAAACTAAGTATTTCATAAATCCAACAGGAAGATTTGTTGTTGGAGGTCCCCAGGGAGATTCTGGACTTACAGGAAGAAAGATAATAGTAGATACCTATGGTGGTTATGGAAGACATGGCGGCGGTGCTTTTTCTGGTAAAGACCCAACCAAGGTTGATAGATCTGCTGCTTATGCTGCAAGATGGGTAGCAAAAAATTTAGTAGCTGCAGGTATTGCAGATAAGTTGGAAATACAACTTGCTTATGCCATTGGTGTAGCAAAGCCTGTATCTATAACTGTAGATACTTTTGGTACAGGAAATATACCGGAAGAAAAAATAGTAGATATAGTAAACAAGGTATTTGATCTGAGACCAGCTGCTATAATAAAAGATTTAAATCTTAGAAGACCTATATACAGGCAAGTTGCGGCTTATGGACATTTTGGAAGAACTGATATTGATGTACCTTGGGAAAGGCTAGATAAGGTTGAAGAAATAAAAAAATATATGTAAATAATGAAAAGCTCTATATTGTAAAATGATATAGAGCTTTTTTAGTATGGTGGATTAAGACAAAGTTTAATGTGGTATAATTATTTATAAATATATGATTTTGTTTGCAAATAAGGGTAGGAGAGATTCTATGCAAGAATTACAAGGAATTGTAGAAAGTATAATATTTCAAAATAAAGATAATGGGTATGTAGTTGCTAAAATAAGAGAAAATAAAGATGAAGTAACTATAGTAGGATGTATACCTAATATAATTGAAGGACAAAATTTGAAGGCTGTAGGGGAATGGGTTCTTCATCCTCAGTTTGGGAATCAATTTAAGGTTCAGGCTTCTGAAGAGATAATACCTAGTACTACTATTGGCATAGAGAGATATTTGGCCTCTGGAATAATATCGGGCATAGGTCCAGTAACAGCAAAGAAAATAGTAGAGAAGTTTGGTGAAAATACCCTTCAAATATTGGATAATAACATAGGAAGATTAAAAGAAATAGAAGGTATAGGAGCAAAAAAAATAGCTTTAATAGAGGAATCCTATTCTAAACAAAATGAAGTGAGAAATATAATGATATTTCTGCAAACTTATGGAATAACTCCTAGTCAGTGTGTTAAAATACATAAAAAATTTGGAGCAGATTCTATAAGTATTGTGAAAGAAAATCCATATACCCTTACAGAAGAAATAAGTGGTATAGGTTTTAAAACGGCAGATAAGATAGCAAGAAGCCTTGGAATAGAGAATAATTCTCCATTTAGGATACAAAGTGGAATAAGGTATTTGGTGAATAAGTTTTGCAGCTTGGGAAATACGTATATGCCTATAGATAACCTTATAAAAGAAGGTGTTGACATACTCCATATAACTCAAAAAGAACTGGAAGAAAACATATATGAAAGTTCTGTAAATGGAAAAATAAAATTGGAGAAGTGGGAAGATAAAGTATGTGTATTTTCTATGACCTATTATTATTGCGAATTGAGTGTAACTAGAAAAATATTGATGTTAGCTTTTACTAAATATAAGGATATGGATTTTAATATAGATAAAGAGATAGAAGATTTTGAGAAGGAAAATAATATGAATTTTGCTGTTTCTCAAAAAGAAGCTATTAGAGGGGCAATTGAAAATGGAGTGGAGATAATAACAGGAGGTCCTGGAACAGGTAAAACTACAATAATTAATTGCATAATTAGATTATTTGAAAAGGCAAAGCTTAAAGTTTTAATGGGTGCTCCCACGGGAAGGGCAGCAAAGAGAATGTCAGAATCTACAAAACGAGAATCAAAGACCATACATAGGCTTCTTGAAATGGGAGTGGGAAGCGATGAAGAAGCTTTATTTTTTTCAAGAGGAGAGCAATCACCACTACAATGCGATGTGGTTATTATAGATGAGGCTTCTATGATAGATATAGTGCTCATGAATAACTTATTGAAGGCTGTCTCTATGGGAACTAGGTTAATAATAGTAGGGGATGCAGAGCAGCTTCCATCTGTAGGACCTGGAAATGTGCTAAGAGACTTTATAGACAGTAAGTGTATTAAAGTAGTTAGATTAAAAGAGATATTTAGGCAATCAAAAGAGAGTATGATTATAGTTAATGCTCATAAGATAAATTCTGGAGAGATGCCTATTTTAAATAAAAAGAATAAAGATTTTTATTTTATAAAGTGTCAGGATCCTTCGGATATATTAGATACATTGGTAGGATTAATAGATAAAAGGCTGCCAAGTTTTAATAGTAGTTGGAATAAAATAGAGGATATTCAAATACTATCTCCTATGAGAAAGGGAGTTTTGGGAGTATCAAATTTAAATAAAAAACTTCAACAAGTTCTAAATCCTAAAAGTCCCAATAAGAGAGAAAAAAAGTTTAGAGATATGACTTTTAGGGTAGGAGATAAAGTGATGCAGATTAAAAATAATTATACTTTAAAATGGCAAGGCATTTCAGAAGAAAACAAGGAAAGTGGTATGGGTGTTTTTAATGGCGATTTTGGATATATAGAAGACATAGATGAAGAAAAAAATAGAGTGGTAGTTGTGTTTGATGAAGAAAAAAGAGTTGTATATGATAGTATGTACTTAGATGAGCTGGATTTATCTTATGCAATAACCATACATAAAAGTCAAGGTAGTGAATTCCCAGTAATTATTATACCTATGTTTATGGGTCCGCCGCTGCTTATGAATAGAAATTTATTGTATACAGCTATAACTAGAGCAAAACAGATGGTAATACTTGTTGGGAGTTTGAAAGCTTTGAACTTTATGATAAATAATAATAAAAGCTTTGAAAGGTATTCGTTATTAAAATATAGAATAATGGATATAATGGAGAGTGAAACAAATGCTACTGTGGAATGAATCATGTCTTATTAATGAGAGAAAAAAAATAAGTGAGAATATAGTAAAATGGAGCGGTACTAAAGATATTTTTTTAAACTGTATCTCAGTTCCTTATAATTCTACTGAGATTTTCCTGGAGATTATTGAAAAATACATAAGACAAAATGAAAATATTATTTATATTACTAATGAAAAAATGGGTAATGTGGATATAATAAAAAATATAAAAAAGTATACACATTTTACAGATTATTGCTATGTAAAAGGATGTAAAAGTAATTCAAATTGTAAATTGCAGATATGTAATTTTGAAAATGCGTCAAAGTTGGAAGATAAGTTTGAATTAGTTATATATGATGATATAAGTAGTTTTTCATTATACAATAAGTACGAGATATGCAAATTAATTAGCAAATTAACTCATGAGGATAGTAAAGTTATAATATATTCTATAGAAAGTATAGTTGAAAATAGTAAAAAGGTATTTTTGCCTGCTAAAAATGAAGGATTAATAATTGAACCGAGGAGTATACTTACTAGACTGAATATGAATAAAGAAATGCCTTTTTTGGTATACGATTATTTAAAATGGTCAATAAGTATAGGCAAGAAGATAATAATATATGTACCTAGCAAATATAAAATAGACAAGGTAGCTTCATATATGCATAAATATTGTAAAAATTTAGCACATGATGTAGTATGTTTTGCTAAAGGGGAATCGAATAAGAAATTGATTTATAAGTTTTTACAGACAAAAAACTCAATATTAATAACTAACTGTTTTGAAGAAACTGCATTAAATGCAAAAAATTCAGAATTGATAGTATATTTTGCAGATGATGTTAACTTTACTTATAAAGAATTTGTTTACTTGTGTGGAAGTGTTGGAAGAGGTGAAAAAGATTTAAAAGAGGAGGTTATACTGGTTTCCAATATAGAGACAGAAGAGATTGAGAAAGCAAAGAGTATAACTAGCAATTTTAATAGGGAAGCATGGAACATGGGATTACTAAAAATTTAAAATTTTTATTAGATTGTGTACTAGGGCTTATATATTGTGGAGATGAAAGATGTATACTATGTAAAAAAGATATATATAATGATAGAAACATATGTGAAGCTTGTGAAAGCAATATAAAAGTTTGTAAAGACAGTTTTGAGATTGGATATGATGATAAAAAAATTCAATGCTATAGTAGTGCTTATTATTCTGGAGCGATGATGGAACTTATAATAAAATTAAAGTATAAGAGTTCTTTTAAAGCTGGAGATGTTATAGCAAAGTGTATGAGAAATATTATAGCTAATAATCACATTGATTTCGATGTTTTTACATACGTACCTATGACTAAGAAAGCATTGAAAAAGAGAGGATATAATCAAGCTGAATATTTGGCGAACAGTTTGGGGAGTTATACTAATAAGCCTGTTATATGCTGTCTAGACAAAATAAAGGAAACAAAGGATCAAATAGGATTGGATAAAACAGAGAGATGGAGTAATATGTCAGAAAGCTTTCAGGTATGCAATAAAAAAATTATAAAAAATAAAAAAATTTTGTTAATAGACGACGTTTTAACTACTGGTGCTACAGCTTTTGGATGCTGTTCAGAACTTTTGAAAAATGGAGCAAAAAAAATTAACGTATTGACTGGAGCAAAAAGTAGAGTATAATTTTATTAGTCAAGTTAGGTTTGTGGTTGAAAGTCGATGCCAGTCGCAGGCAAAACGATCCACGTAAGTTAGATAAAATATTTAATGAGCATGGTGCGGCTTAGAAGTAAGTCCTGCCGTAAAATACGAGAGGATTAGTAGTGAGAGGTTAATTCCCGGTAGCGAAAGTTCCAGCAGGCGAGTGTGGGGGCAAAGACCAGGTCAGCTAACTTGCAAATGCACTAACAGTGCAATATAGCAGCCTTTTTTAAGGCTGCTATATTAATTTTAAAAGATTATTTATTATTAGTTTTTGGTATTAATAAAAAAGTAGTATAAATGTGTCATTAATAGCTATTGTAATTTATGATAAACAGTATTAAAATATAACTAACAAAACATAGATTAATCCTTTACATATGTTTAGGATTACAATAGGAAGGGGCTGGAAATATGAAAATAACTGTAAAAGGGAAAAATATCGTGGTAACTGATGCATTGAAAAATGCGGTGGAGAAGAAGCTATGTAAGCTAGAAAAATATTTCAACCCTGATGTAGTAGCGCATGCTACATTAAGCGTACAAAAAACTAGACAAATAATTGAAGTCACTATTCCTTTTGGAGGAGTTATACTAAGAGGAGAAGAAGGAAATTCAGATATGTATGCTTCAATTGATTTAGTTGTGGATAAATTAGAGAGACAGATAAGAAAGCAAAAGACAAAGTTGTTAAGAAGAAACAATTCGGAATCTTTGAGATTTCAATGCATACCAGATGAGTCAGAAAAAGACGAACAAGAACAAAAAATAGTTAGAACCAAGAAATTTGCAATAAAACCAATGTCATCTGAAGAAGCAGTTCTTCAAATGGAACTTTTAGGTCATAGTTTCTTTGTATATCAGGATGCTGAAAATGGAGAAGTAAATGTAGTATATAAGAGGCGGGATGGAAATTACGGATTAATAGAGCCTGAATTTTAAAAGTTAGATGCAATAAAGGGGGAGCATAAAGCTTCCTCTTTTTATACTTTAAAAATAGACAGCATATTATTAAACTAAAGTAAACTATTATTTAATAAGTTGAACACCTAATAATTAGATGATATAATTTATAAGGTGTATACTTTTGTAAACAAATTTAACATGGTGAGGATGAAAATAATGAAACTTTTTCAGAAAATATTCGGTTCATATAGTGAACGGGAAGTAAAAAGAGTTATCCCTATAGTAGATAAAATAGATAGTTTAGATTCAAAAATGCAGGGATTGACGAGTGGAGAACTTAGAGCAAAGACAGATGAATTTAAAGATAGACTTTCTAAGGGTGAATCTTTAGATGAAATATTACCTGAAGCTTTTGCTGTTGTTAGAGAGGTAGGATATAGAACTATAGGCTTAAAGCAATATAGGGAGCAGTTAATAGGTGGAGTAGTGCTCCATCAAGGAAGAATATCAGAGATGAAAACTGGTGAAGGTAAAACACTTGTTGCTACCGCACCTGCATATTTAAATGCACTTACAGGAAAAGGAGTTCATATAGTTACAGTAAATGACTATCTGGCAAAAAGAGATAGAGATACCATGGCACCTATATATGAAGCGCTAGGACTTAAAGTAGGTGTAATACTACATGATTTAGATCAAACCCAGAGACAAGAAGCGTACAATTGTGATATAACTTACGGTACTAATAGTGAATTTGGATTTGACTATTTGAGAGATAATATGGTTATTTACAAAGAAGAAAGAGTACAAAGAGGGCTTAATTTTGTTATAGTGGATGAGGTTGACTCTATTTTAATTGATGAAGCAAGAACACCTCTTATTATTTCAGGTGAAGGAGAAAAATCAACTGAATTTTATAATATTGCGGATAGCTTTGCAAAATCCTTACAAAAAGAGGATTATGAGGTAGATGAAAAGGCAAATTCGGTAATACTTACAGATACAGGTGTAAAAAAGGCTGAAAACTTCTTTCAATTGGCAAACTATGCGGATCCAGAGAATATGGAGATACAGCATTATGTAGTTCAATCTTTGAAGGCTAACTATATAATGAGAAGAGATAAAGATTATATGGTAAAAAATGGAGAAGTGCTCATTGTAGATGAATTTACAGGAAGAATGATGGAAGGCAGAAGATACAGCGATGGGTTACATCAAGCTATAGAAGCTAAGGAAAATGTAAAAGTAGAGAGAGAATCAAAGACACTTGCAACTATTACTTATCAAAATTATTTTAGGATGTTTAATAAATTATCAGGTATGACAGGTACTGCACTGACAGAGGAAAATGAATTTAGAGAAATATACGGACTTGATGTAATAGTAATACCTACCCATAAGCCTATAGCAAGAACAGATTACCCTGATGTAGTTTATAAAAGTGCAAAAGGGAAATTTAAAGCTATAGCAGATGAAATATATGAAACCTATAAAAAAGGCCAGCCTGTACTTGTAGGTACAGTAAGTATAGAAAAGTCTGAGTTACTTTCAGATATGTTAAAGAAAAGAGGAGTACCTCATCAAGTTTTAAATGCTAAGTTTCATGAAATGGAAGCAGAAATAATTTCTCATGCAGGAGAAAAAGGAACAATTACTATAGCAACTAATATGGCAGGTCGTGGTACTGATATAAAGCTAGGAAAGGATGTAGTTGCTCTTGGCGGACTTAAAATAATAGGAACTGAAAGACATGAGTCAAGGAGAATTGATAACCAACTTAGAGGGCGTTCAGGACGTCAAGGAGATCCTGGTACGTCAAGATTTTATGTATCACTAGAAGATGATCTGATGAGAATATTTGGTTCAGATAGACTTCAGGGAATAGTTGAAAAATTAGGTCTCAAAGAAGATGAGGCCATAGAAAGTAGAATGGTTACAAATGCTATAGAAGGTGCGCAGAAGAAAGTAGAAGGAAATAACTTTGATATAAGAAAAACTTTACTTCAATATGACGATGTAATAAATAAACAGAGGGAAATTATATACAAACAGAGATCACAAGTGCTTGAAGGTGAAGATCTTAGAGAATACATGGTTGATATGATAAAGAGTTTAGTATCTTCTATTGTAGATTCTCATATATCCGGTATAGAAGAAGATTTTGAAGATGAAGTAGAAAAGCTAATAAAATATATGGAAGAAGTTTATGTACAAAAAGATTCCATAAAGAAAGAGGATATTATAAATCTTTCTAATGAGGAAATTAAGCAGAAATATATAGATATAGGTCAAAAAATTTATGAAGAAAAAGAAGAAGAGTGTACTCCAGAACAGATGAGAGAAATTGAGAGAGTTATCTTACTTAGAGTTGTTGATACAAAGTGGATGGATCATATAGATGATATGGAGCACTTAAAGAGAGCTATTGGACTTAGAGCCTACAGGCAGCAGGAACCAGCGCAAGCATATCAGTTTGAAGGCAGTGAAATGTTTGAAGAAATGATATATAATATTAAATTGGATACGGTTAAGTATCTTCTTCATGTACAAATTGAAAAAGCACCTGAGAGAGAAAGAGTAGCTAAGAATGTAGTTACTAATCAAGGTGAAGAAACTGCAATGAAGAAAAAACCTATAAAGAAAGAAAAAACTGTAGGAAGAAATGATCCTTGCCCTTGTGGCAGCGGCAAAAAATATAAAAATTGTTGTGGAAAGCTTGCAAATAACTAAGATGACATTGAGGTGGTTGTATGATAATTGATTTGGAAGAATCCCTATCAAAATTGAGCATATTAAAAAAAACATTAAATAAAATAAAGGAGTCTCTTTGACCTAGGTAACTATAAGAATAGGATAGAAGAATTGCAGATGAAAATGCAGGAACCTAATTTCTGGGATCACTTGGAAAGGGCACAGGAAGTAACTTCTGAGGAAAAGTTTTTAAATGAAAAGCTGGATATGTATAATAAGTTGGAGAGTAGAATAAATGATGCAGAAATTCTAGCTCATATTGCGGAAGAAGAGGAAGACGTTTCTGACTGCAAAGATATATTATCTGAAGTGGAAGATATCGAAAATATAATTGATAAACTTAAAATAGAAATACTTTTATCAGGAGAATATGATAAAAACAATGCCATATTGAATTTACATGTGGGAGTAGGTGGCACAGATGCCCAAGACTGGACGGAGATGCTTTTGAGGATGTATACCAGATGGGCAGAAAAGTCTGGGTATAAAGTTGAGACTTTAGATATTCTTCCTGCAGATGATGCTGGAATAAAAAGTGTATCATTAAGGATAATAGGGGAATTTGCTTATGGGTATTTGAAAGCCGAAAAGGGTATTCATAGATTGGTTAGAATATCACCTTTCAATGCTAATGGGAAAAGGCAGACTTCTTTTGCATCTGTAGAGGTTTTGCCGGAACTTACCAAAGACCAAGACATAGATATAAGGCCAGAAGATTTAAGGGTAGATACCTATAGGTCTTCTGGTGCAGGCGGACAGCACGTAAATAAAACGGAATCTGCAGTCAGGATAACTCATATACCTACGGGTATAGTTGTACAGTGCCAGAATGAAAGAAGTCAGCATTATAATAGAGAGACTGCAATGCTCATGTTAAAATCAAAACTTGTGGAACTTAAAGAAAGAGCACATAAGGAAAAGATAGAAGATCTTGCAGGAGAACTTAAGGACATGGGATGGGGAAGCCAGATAAGATCCTATGTATTCCATCCATATACTCTTGTAAAAGATCATAGAACTGGAGTAGAGAATGGGAATGTGTCTTCAGTAATGGATGGAGAAATTGATAATTTTATATTAGCCTATTTAAGACAGCAGGCAAAGTAAATAAAGTGCTATCAGGCGTACAATCTGATAGCATTTATTTGCATGTATTTTTAACGTATAATTGAAAGAAGGATTTAGCTTGAGTTTTAAAAGTACAGTAGGGGATGTCTTTTCATCCCTAAAACATAGAGATTTTAGATATTTTTTGTCAGGACAGCTTTTGTCACTAATGGGAACTATGATTCAAAATACCGCACTCAGTTGGTATGTGTATAAGATAACTAATTCTCCTTTTCTTCTTGGACTTATATCAGTATTTCAATATGCACCAGTACTTTTGATTACACTTATTGCAGGTGTTATAGCAGAAAGATATCCCAAAAGAAAGATTATTTTAATGACTCAGTTTTCTTATATGATACAGTCCTTTATATTGACTTTCGTTATTTATATTGGATATAGTAAGTATTGGATATTAGCTATATTAGCTGTTATTAATGGGATTATAACAAGTTTGGACATGCCTACAAGGCAGTCCTTCTTTATTGAACTTGTAGGAAAAAAGGATCTTCCAAATGCTATATCTTTAAACTCAACTGTTTTTAATATATCACGTATAGTTGGACCTGCATTTGCAGGAATAATAATGAACAAATTAGGAGTATTTCAATGCTTTCTTGTCAATACAATTAGTTTTATACCTGTTATCTATGGTGTGTTTCAAATAAAGGCCAAAGGTAATCCAACATTAAGAACCAAAAATTTCAATCTAATTCAGGATTTAAAAGGTGGGATTATGTATACTATAAATAAGAAAATACTTCTATCTGTAATGTTTATGATGGCTATAGTATGTACTTTTGCATTTAATAGCAATGTAATTATACCTGTATTTGCAAAGCAAGTCATGAATGGAGGAGCGAAAGAGTATAGTATTTTTTTAAGTCTTTCAGGTGCGGGGTCATTTTTAGGAGCTATTTTTATGGCAGGGATAGGCAGGGGACTTAGAAGTAAGCATTTCCTCATTATAAATTCATTTATATTGGCTATTTTACAAATAGTAACTTTATTTACAAGTAGTTATTTATTGGTAGGGATGCTATTTGTATGTATAGGATTCTTTGGGCTTACTTTTTTAAATAAAGCAAATGCTACACTGCAGTTTAATACAGAAGATGAATATAGGGGGAGGGTAATGAGTATATATGCCCTTTTAAATATTGGAAGCACCCCTTTCGGTAGTGCTTTCGTGGGTGCAGTTATGGAAAAATTCGGTGGTAAATTTGGATTCTTTAGCTGTGGATTAATGATGTTTCTATTTACGATTATCACTGTATTTTTTGTTGAATTAAAAAACAGGAAACCTAGATATAATTGATTATGTTACATATATTGGATAATATGGATAAATAGTAATTCAAGCTTGTACAAAATTTTTAGAAGATGATAGAATATGTTTTTGAATTATGTTAATTTTGGTATAATTATAAGTAAAATAGTAAAGATAACTACAATTATTTTATGAAGGAGTAATAATATGGATGGCAAAGAGTATGTTCAAAAAGTTTTAAGTACTGTACAAAAAAGAAATTTAGGTGAAGAAGAATTTCTTGATGCGGTAAAAGAAGTTTTAACTTCTTTAGTACCTGTATTTGATAGAAGACCTGATTTTATTAAAGCAGGATTACTTGAAAGATTAACTGAACCAGAAAGAGCTATAAGTTTTAGAGTCCCATGGGTTGATGATAATGGAGAGGTTCAAGTAAACAGAGGTTTTAGAATTCAATTTAATTCGGCTATAGGACCGTATAAGGGTGGGTTAAGATTTCATCCATCTGTAAATCAAAGTATCGTAAAATTTTTAGGATTTGAGCAAATATTTAAGAACTCCTTAACAGGGTTACCTATCGGAGGAGCAAAAGGCGGTTCAGATTTTGATCCAAAAGGCAAATCTGATAACGAAGTTATGAGATTTTGTCAAGCTTTTATGTCTGAGCTGTACAAGTACATAGGTTCTAATAGAGATGTACCTGCAGGAGATATAGGTGTCGGTGGAAGAGAAATTGGATATCTATATGGCTATTATAATAAACTTAAAGGTGTAAGTGAACAGGGTACTTTGACAGGCAAGGGACTGACTTATGGAGGAAGTCTTGCCAGAACAGAAGCAACAGGATATGGATTAGTTTATTTTACTGAAGAAATGCTAAAGGATCATAATTTGAGTTTCAAAGATAAAAAAGTAGTAGTTTCAGGTTCGGGAAATGTGGCTATTTATGCTATTGAAAAAGCAACTGAACTTGGAGCTAAAGTTATTACTTGTTCTGATTCTAATGGATATATTTTAGATGAAAATGGAATTAATCTAGATGTAGTAAAAGAAATTAAAGAAGTTAGAAGGGGAAGAATAAAAGAATATCTAAAAAGTGTGCCTACTGCTAAGTATGTACCAGATTTTAGAGAAATTTGGAATGTTAAGTGTGACATAGCTCTTCCTTGTGCAACTCAAGGTGAAATAAATGAGAAATCTGCTAAGGCTCTTGTAGAAAATGGTGTTATAGCTGTATCAGAAGGAGCAAATATGCCGTCAACTTTAGATGCAATAAATGTATTTTTAAGTAATAAGATTCTTTTTGGACCTTCTAAGGCAGCTAATGCAGGAGGAGTTGCATGTTCTGCTATTGAAATGTCTCAGAATAGTATAAGGTATTCATGGACATTTGAAGAGGTAAATAATAAGATCAAAAATATAATGATTAATATTTATAATAATTCTAAAAACGCGGCAAAAGAATATGGAAATGAAGGAAATATAGTTGTAGGAGCCAATATTGCTGGATTTTTAAAAGTTGCTGAGGCTATGATGGCCCAAGGCATAATTTAAGTTTACAAAGAAACTTGGAAGTTATAGAGGATTTTTTTAAAGAAAAATCCTCCTTCAACCGTCTACTGTCAATTATGAACTTTTAAGCAGATTTATTTATAAAATTGATGCAAATATAAATTAACCATTATAAGTATTCCACAAAACGATATGACTAATAAATATTTAGAGTATAAAATAAAAGGATTATTATTGAAGGCATAGCTGTCAATTTCTTTTGAAACTACATTGAAACACCTATCTATGGATTTTGTATTTATATATTGAGATTTGTCCATAGGTGTGTGTATTTTTGATGTGTCCGCATCTGATAAAGTTAGGGCGTCTATGTTATAAGCTCTAAAATATTGATGATCACTGGAATTTTCAAAAGCATACTTAAAGTTTATCTTGCTACTAGTACATAATTGTGCTATTTCTTTTACAAAAGGTGAATTTTTTGAATCCCATTTTCCAGCCATTATGGAAAGAGGAACGTTTTTATCACTGCCTAACATGTCAAAATTTATAACTTTTCCCCCTCTTAGGGTGTCTTTATATTGCTGTGCAAAATTTTTTGACCCTAGGCATCCAAATTCTTCTGCATTAAAAGCTGCAATTACTATATTTCTTTCCGGTTTCCCAATAGAATTTATATATTTTATAAGACCAAGTAAAAAAGATGTACCAGAAGCATTGTCTAGGGCACCGCTATATATTGTGCCGGAAAGGTCAGAGCCAAGGTGATCAAAATGGGCAGATAGAACAAGTGGAGGTAGAGCAGGGTTTTTACCTTTTATGTATCCTATTACGTTGTAAGCAGAAGTCAATTTATTATGAAAAGGTATAAAACAGCTTATTTCACAACCTAAATTTAAATAATTTTTTATTTCTCTGGCAGTTTGTTCTTTTATCATAATGTACATACTTCCCCGAGAATTTGAAATAAAGGAACTTCTAAAATCTAAGCTATTATTTTTGGGAGTATAAAACAAAAAATATTGGTTTGATGTCTGTACTTGAAAGCTGTTTCCTAATGGTGAAATAACATCACCTTTTTTAAAAGATACAATACTATTTTTAAAATTTAGCATATCTTCCTTATAATCTGCAGCATACTTATACTGTTTTACTATAAAGCCATTTTTATCCTTTACTATGAGATATGGAGCAGCATCTATTTTTTCAGGATAAACCACATTAAAAGATTGTAGATAGTCCTTATTGTAAGAACTTAAATTTTCTAATTTAAAATAATGTTTTATAAAAGCCGCTGTTTCATAATTTTCTAAGGTCCCAGTAAGCCTTCCTTTAAAATTATCTGAAGATAGATAGGAAATAGTATTTTTAACTTTTAAAGAATTTAGTGGATGTATAAAATAGTAATATTGAAAACTTAACGAACAAATAATACAAAATATAGTTAATGGTAGTATAAACATAAATTTTTTCATTAATAATAACCTCTAAAATAAAGTGTTTCTAAATATATATTAATTTGCCAAAGTGTATATAACTGTTGTAATATATTTTTAGCTGATTTACTTTTTCAATATGTTTAATCCTGCTTTTAACTTAGAGATTTATCATAAATAAAATTAACCAGGAGGTAAAAATGGATAATATAATAGATACATTAGCTGAAGAGCTTAGTGTAAATAAAAAATATATAAATAGTGTAATTGAACTTTTAGATTCAGGTAATACAGTGCCTTTTATAGCTAGATATAGAAAAGAACTTACAGGAAGCATGAGTGATGTAACTTTAAGAAAACTGGCAGAAAGACTTACATATCTTAGAAATCTTAAATCTAGAAAAGAAGATGTAATAAGAATAATAGAAGAACAGGGAAAACTTACGGAAGGATTAAAGAATTCTATAGAACACAGCAGTACTTTAACAGAAGTAGAAGACATATATAGACCATATAAACCAAAGAAAAGAACCAGAGCAACTATTGCACAGGAAAAGGGACTTAAGCCTATCTCAGAAGCTATTTTAGCTGGTAACTTCCAAGATGATATAGAAAAGTATGCAGAAAAATTTATAAATGAAGAAAAGGGCGTTGAGTCTGTAGAAGATGCACTAGCAGGTGCAGTTGACATAATAAGTGAAGTTATTTCTGATGAAGCAAAATATAGAAAATGGATAAGAAAATTTGTTTGGGAAAATGGAATAATTGAAACGAAGGGTGAAAGCAAAGAACCAACTCCTTATGAAATGTACTATGATTATAGAGAAGCAGTTAAGTCTATTCCACCTCATAGAATACTAGCTATAAATAGAGGGGAAAAAGAAAAAGTTTTATCTGTAAAGATAAGTTGTGATATGAAGAATATAGAAATTTACTTAAAAAATCAATCTCTTAAAGGAAATAATATAACAGATACTTATATAGAAAAAAGTGTAGAAGATTCGCTAAAGAGACTAATTTATCCATCTATTGAAAGAGAAATAAGGTCACAACTTACAGATATGGGAGAAGAAGGTGCTATAAAAATATTTAAAGCCAATTTGAAGGCGCTTTTGATGCAATCACCTATAAAGGGAAAAAATGTACTTGGCTATGACCCTGGTTTTAGAAATGGATGCAAAATTGCAGTATTGGACGATACAGGCAAGTTGTTAGATACCGCAATAGTATATGCTACTGCACCTCAAAATGATGTGGAAGGATCTATAAAGAAACTAAAAGAGCTAGTATATAAATACGATGTAAATGTTGTATCCCTTGGAAACGGAACTGCTAGCAGAGAATCTGAAGAACTCATTGGAAAACTTATAAAAGAAGTTAAGGAAGAGAAAGGAAAGGACCTGTACTATGTAATTGTATCTGAAGCAGGAGCTTCAATTTATTCTGCATCGGAACTTGCAGCAAAGGAATATCCAGACATAAATGTATCTTTAAGGGGAGCTATATCTATAGGCAGAAGGCTTCAAGATCCTTTAGCAGAGCTTGTTAAAATAGATCCTAAATCCATAGGTGTAGGGCAGTACCAGCATGATGTTGCACCAAAGAAATTGGATGAATCTTTAAAGGGAATTGTAGAAGATTGTGTAAATAGTGTAGGTGTAGACCTAAATATAGCAACGCCTTCTCTTCTATCCTATATATCTGGAATAAATACTGCTATAGCGTCAAACATTGTAGCTTATAGAGAGGAAAATGGTAAATTTAAAAACAGAAAAGAGCTTTTAAAGGTCAAAAGATTGGGAGCCAAAGCTTTTGAACAGTGTGCAGGATTTTTAAGGGTAATGGAAAGCGGTGAGCCACTTGACAATACTTCTGTCCATCCTGAATCTTATGATGCAGCAAAAGAACTTTTGAAAATTATTGGATATAATATGGAAGATTTAAAAAATGGAGAACTTTCAGGTATAGATAATAGAGTTGATAAAATAGGCATAGACGTTCTTTCAGAAAAGCTTAATGTAGGTGAGCCAACTCTAAAAGATATAATAAAAGAGATAAAAAAACCGGGTAGAGATCCAAGAGAAGAACTTCCTAAACCTATACTTAAGACTGGAATAATAGACATTAATCAATTAAAGCCAGGTATGGTGCTTACAGGCACGGTTAGAAATGTAGCAGATTTTGGAGCTTTTGTAGATATTGGAGTTCATCAGGATGGACTTGTTCATATAAGTCAGTTGTCAGATAAATTTGTGAAGCATCCACTTGATGTAGTTCAAGTAGGAGATATAGTCCAAGTAACTGTACTTGAAGTAGATGAAAAGAGAAAGAGAATATCACTTAGCATGAAATCAAGTGATTCTTAGGTTCAGGTGGAGTTTGCTTATAAGGAATACCTTTCTCCATCTGAACCTTATTAAACAGTATTCTTAGTGTCTTTAGCACTTAGAATACGTTATCCTTTAGGGGAAGAGCTTATCCAGGCGCGTAGCAGTGCTTATACCCCACTTTGAAGAAAAGCAGATATTCCAAATCTTTGATTTGGTGATAGTCGCTTTCGCTGTGTGCGATGGGGTGTTATCGATGGTAGCGATCGGACAAACAGAAACTATAGGACTATTAGATAAGGTAATCATTGGATAAAAGTTATTTTAAGAATATGTTGAAATGTGCTGGTAAAAGTATTATAATAAATTTGAAAATTTAAAATATAATCTTCAGGGCGGGGTGTGATTCCCCACCGGCGGTATAGCCCGCGAGCCATAATTGGTATGATTCGGTGAGATTCCGAGGCCGACAGTAGAGTCTGGATGAAAGAAGGTAAAATGTAGCGTTTATTAGCCCTGATATTTTATCAGGGCTTTTTTGCTTACCTTAGAAGGTTATACACAATATTTTAGGGGGATGTTAGATATGAGAAGCAATAAGTTAAACAGGCTAGTAAAGATATCATTGTTAGGTGTAATTGGATTTTTACTTATGTTCATAGAAGTTGCAATTCCTGTGTTCCCATCGTTTTTACAGATTGATATAAGTGACTTACCGGCTTTAATAGGCACTTTTGCACTTGGACCTGGAGCTGGAGTTGCCATAGAGCTTTTAAAGAATATACTTCATGGAATATTTGATGGAAAAACAGCATTTATAGGAGAGTTTGCAAATTTTGCAGTGGGTTCAGTTTTAGTGTTTACAGCAGGATATTTATATAATAGACATAAAACTAAAAAGACAGCAGCAGTTAGTCTTGGGGCGGCAACTATTGCTATGTCAGTATTTGCTGCAGTGTTAAATTACTTTGTATTACTTCCGCTTTATGAAAAAGTACTTAATTTCCCTATAAGTGCAATGGTAGCAGCAGCAGGAAAAGTAAATGGAAGTATAACAGATATAAATACCTTGATATTATTTGCTATTGTACCTTTTAATTTATTAAAAGGATTATTACTTACAGCACTTACACTAGTTTTGTATAAGAGTGTATCACCGGTACTGAAACAAGAGCAGAGTAAAAGCAGAGGTTTGGCAGAACATAATAATTAAAGGAAAATCTGGGTTTATCCCAGGTTTTTTTATTTTTATCTTTATGAAAAAACATTTTTGTACGATAATTTATACATAACTTAAAAAGAGAATAAATTATAAAGGGTGATGAATTTGCCAGGTATATGGAATGTAAACAGTAGTTATAATGTAGATAACAAGCGTATATCTACTAAATTATCTTTTGAAGTAGGTGAAAAATTTTCCGCTAGAATTTTAGATTTAAAAAAATCTACGGGAGAGATACTTTTAAAACTTTTAGATGGATGGCAATTTTCTGCGGAAATAGAAAACCCAGTAGATTTTTTGCCAAATAAGCTTGTAAGACTAGAAGTACAAGGATTCGAAAATGGAAAGCTTAAGTTAAAAATTGTGAACTCCCAAGATGGAGAACAAGTCGGAGGCAAAGATTCTATAGATAGTTTTATTAGAGAATCCGGTGACCTTAATTTAAGTAGTGATGACTACCAGCTTGTAAAAAGCATGCTTAAGCACGAAATACCACTTACCAAAAGCAATATTTCTAATATAAAAACTACCCTGGATTTTATAGACAAAATAAAAAGTGAGCCTAATGAAGAAAATGAGTTTATAGATAAATATTTGGATAGTAGAGGCATATCCCCTGAAAGCACAGAAGGTAAATTTACCACTAGTACATTAAAAAATTTTTTTAGTCAACTAAAACAGATAAGTGGTGATGATTTGCTTACTTTCCTAGAAAACAATATGGAACTAAGTGAAGATAATATAAAAAGTTTTAACAATGTATTTAAAAAAGACGGAACCATATATAATGAAATAAAATTCTTGGGAGAAACTCTATCTGGACAGAAATCCACTAATGTACAGCCACAAAGCCAAGTTGAAGGTACAAAAGACAATCTAAAAGTTATTTCCGAAAAAGCCCAAACTGAAGTATATAGAAGTGAAAATAGTGACAGCAAAGCAGAAAACATAGCTACTAAGGACAATATTGCTTCTACACAGAGTGAAAAGGACACTGTTAGTAGGACAGGTACAGAAAGGGCTGGCGTAGAAAATAAAACTGTTTTAAATAGTGAGGGATTGGATGCAAATAAGTTAAATGAGATTTTAAATAAAATCAAAAATTCAGTAGGTGAAGAAAAAACTCAATCTCCAAATGTAGAACAATCATCTAATGTAAAGGAGGATATTTCCTCTAAAGGCATAGAACAGCAGACAAGTATAGATAAAGATATGTCTTCTAAAAATATAGAACAAAAAACAGGTACAGATAAGGGCATTTCTTCTAAGGATATAGAGAATTTAGAACAAAAGGATACCTCAAATACGGTTTCAAAGTTTTCTGAAAAGGAAGGAAGTAAAGTTGAAAGTCCTCACCATAATAATTTTATAAAGCAAAATGGTATGGATGACATTGTAAGCCAGATAAAAGAACAGATAAACATAAAGACTAGTGAGATGAAGGATATTATAAGAACAGTTTTAGATCAAAAAGGAGATGGCAAAAATCAACTTAGTGGAAATATTGTACAGGTGCTTAACAATAACATGAACGATTTCAAAGTATTCAATACTGTATCTAATTCATACTATTATATGGATGTTCCTATAAATTTAAATCAACAAGATTATCAATGTAAACTGATGATTAAGGATGATAGGCAAAAAGGGAAAAAAATAGATTCTACTAATGTAAAAATAGTAACTTCTGTAAGTACTGAAAATATGGGAACAGTAGATGCATATTTAAGCGTTAAAAACCGTAGCATGGATATAGATATCAAATGTAGTAAGGAATGGCTTAATTTATTCAAGAAAACTGAAAAAAGGGTACTGGAGAGCTTATCTGATATAGGGTATAATGTATATGTTAGATTTGATGAAAAGAAAGAAGAGATGAACATATCAACTTGTAGAGAATTTTTTCAGGATAGTGATATAGGTGTTATAAATACAAAGGCGTAACTTTAGGCATTTTTTTCAGATACCTCACTGATTATTATGAACTCATTACTGAACTCTTATTGAAGGGGAATATTATGGATAAGAAAAAGAAAGCAGCAGCTTTAAAATATGAATATAATTATGAAGCACCTATAGTTACTGCAGCAGGCATAGGTCAAATAGCAGATAATATACTGAATAAGGCAAAAGAGAGCGGTGTTCCTATAGTTTATGATAAAGAGCTTGCCAATCTTTTGAGTAATGTGGACATAGGGGATAATGTGCCTTTTGAGTTATACGATGCGGTAGCTAAAGTAATAGCTTATGTGATAGATATAGATAAAAATATAAGTAGAAGGTGATTATTTGGCTTTATTTGCAATATCAGATTTGCATTTGGACTTAACGGGCAGTAAGCCTATGGATGTTTTTGGAAACAACTGGGCTAATCATGATGAAAAAATTAAAAAAAATTGGAACAGTAAAATAACTAGTGAAGACAAGGTATTGATATCAGGAGATATATCTTGGTCCATGAATATGGAAGGAGGAGCTTGTGATTTAGAGTGGGTGCACCAACTTTCGGGAACAAAATTAATGATAAAGGGAAATCATGACTATTGGTGGAACAGTATTACTAAACTAAATAATATGTATGAAGACATGGGTTTTATACAAAATAATTTTTTTACCTATAAGGATTATGGAATATGCGGAACAAGGGGATGGAATTGTCCAGAAAGTGATAATTTTTCTGCTCATGATGAAAAAATATATAAAAGAGAACTTTTAAGAATGAAAAATTCTTTGGATTGTGCAGTAAAGTCAGGATATAAAAAATTTATAGTAATGATACATTATCCGCCTATAAGTGAAAAGTTTATGTCCTCGGGATTTACAGATATATTTAGGGAATATGGCGTAGAGAAAGTCATATATGGACATCTTCATGGAGAATCCTTGTCCAAGGCTGTAACGGGAAATTTGAATGGTGTAGAGTACATACTAGCTTCTGCAGACTATATAAAATTTAACCCTATAAGAATAATGTAGAGTAAACTTAAAAATAAGCTTACTCTAAAAATGTATGGACAGGTTACTTGTGAAATTTAGAAAAAAGTCCATGTTTTTTATTATCACCTGAGTCATCCGTAGGATTATTATCTTCAGTTATTACATTCTTTATAAGATCTTTCTGATCTCTAGCTAAATTTTTAATTTTTTGTGATGCTATAGTAGAGGATGTTACTTCACTGAACCAAGTTATGGAGTCTTCTTCTTTACCTGTACGTCTCATAAGCTCTCCTATAAGATACATTGTAGTAAACTTGTCCATACCGTATATAGGAGAAGGCTCATTATAATATGCATTTTGAAGATTTTCTAATGCCTGGTTTAGAAATTCCATTTCTTTTATTTCGTCTTCCTTAAGTCTGTACATCCAGGCGATTTTTAAAGAATTCATTGCTTTTTTACTAGATCTAGCATTTATAATGTAATAATTTAAAAGAGATAACTTGTACCTTGTTATAGCTAAATCTATATCATATACCTCAGGATAATTCTTACTTTTCCACTTAGGGGAGATGTTTTCCCTAATTATGTTTGCATCATAATCACTCAGGTGCTCAAAGTCACTTTTCATAGCAGCATAACCACATTCATCACATACCCATACGTCATAAAAATAGGGATTTATAATAGAATATCTTATAAAAAAGTCAGAATCTTTTTTTAGTATTCTATAAGAAGATTTCTTAATAGCTCTAGCATTAAAATTATTGTCACAAACAGGACATACTACTTTTTTATTGTAAAGCAGTAGTTTTTGCTTTTCTTCTTCACTTAAGCCATCATCTTCATTTAAACTTTCTAGACCCAAAGAGGTTTTTTTAGACATATCTGTAGCCACCTTCATTATGAATAATATATTATTTTTACTAATTATTAAGTTATAATATTATTATATCAAAAAAATTATTAAAATTATACTATTAAGTATATGGGAAACATATATACTATATTGAATAATTTAAATCTTTGATATAATAATAATGTACCTATATAATTTGTTGGGGGTGATTTGTGTGGCAATAGGGGAATGGAAAACATTCTTAATACCATATAGTCAAGCTGTTGAAGAGCTAAAAGTAAAATTTAAAAGTATAAGAAAAGAATATAGAAAAAGGAATGAATACTCACCAATAGAATTTGTTACTGGAAGAGTAAAAGAGATATCTAGCATATTAGAGAAAGCCAATAAGTTCAATATACCTCTTGACAGAATAGGTTATGAGATGGAAGATATAGCTGGTATTAGAGTTATGTGTCAGTTTGTAGATGATATAGAAAAGGTAGTTGAGATAATAAGAAATAGGAAAGACATGAGTATAATGTATGAAAAAGATTATGTATCTAATGTGAAGGAAAGTGGATATAGGAGCTACCATGTAATAATTAAATATCCTGTTAATATGGCAGAGGGTGAGAAAGAAATACTAGCTGAGTTTCAGATAAGGACTCTTGCCATGAATTTTTGGGCTACTATAGAGCACTCGCTGAACTACAAATATAAGCAGGACATACCTGGTGGAATAAAATTAAAACTTAAGAGTGCGGCAGATGCAGCTTTCCAGCTTGATCAACAGATGCTTGAGATCAAGGATGAAATAAAGGATGCTCAAAAGTTATTTGAAGTAAAGTCAAGCTTGGTTTCTGATATAATGAACAATATACTTACGATGTCTTCTATGGGAAAATTAAGCGAATCAACTAGATATCAAGTCCAATTAAATAGTTTAATTGAAGAGGGAGAAGTGTCTGAACTTGTAAGCTTACTCCGCTCTACAGAAAAGTTACTTCAAATGTACAAATAGCTGTCATATTACAATTCAGTTGCAGGTTTTAGCTAAAACTAGCAACTGAAATTAGTAATGACAGCTATTTACATATTGTTATTTTGCTACTATATTTACAAGTCTGCCTTTTACAACTATGACTTTCTTTATATCTTTACCGTCTAAAAGGGATTTGATATGTTCATTAGAAAGAGATAACTCTTTTATCTGGTCTTCTTTCAAGTTCGTGGATACGTTTATTTTAGCTTTGATTTTACCATTTATCTGAATGGCTATTTCTGCCTCGTCTCTTATAAGTGCATTGGGTTCGAAATCGGGCCATTTTTCATTAAATATGGAATAGCTTTTTCCTAGAGATTCCCATTGTTCTTCTGCAAAGTGAGGTGCAAAAGGTGCTATGATTTTTACAAAATCAATTACAGTATCTTTTAGCAGCGATATATTTTTATCTTTTTGCTGAATGTACTTCGAAAGTGCATTTGTAAATTCCATAATTCTAGCTATAGATGTATTAAATTGAAATTTATTAGCATCCTCTGATACAGATTTGATTGAAAAGTTCCTTGTATAGTTAAGTTCTTTTTCCGCAGCATCCATAGAAGTTTTTCCGGTATCCCCACTTTCTATAATTTCTTTTACAGAAGAGATAGTTCTTTCAATTCTATCTACAAATTTACTTATGGATTTAATTCCGTCGTCGTTCCAAGCTCCACCTTCGCTGTAGTCAAATCCAAACATCAAATACATTCTAAATACGTCAGAACCGTATTCTTGTATGCAGTCATCTGGAGATATGGTATTTCCCTTTGATTTACTCATTTTTTGACCATCAGGACCAAGTATTATACCTTGATGTCTAAGAGATAGGAAAGGTTCGTCAAAGTCTAAGAATCCCATATCCCTAAGAGCTTTAGTAATAAATCGGGCATACAGAAGATGCATGCAAGCATGTTCAGGTCCGCCTACGTACATGTCTACTGGAAGCATTTTATCTATTTTAGCTTTATCAAAAGGTTTTTCACTGTTTTTGTTGTCAACATATCTTAAGTAATACCAGGAAGAACATACAAATGTGTCTAAAGTATCGGCTTCTCTTTTGGCAGGACCTCCGCAGCAAGGGCATGTAGTATTCATGAATTCTTCTGATTTTAAAAGAGGAGACTTACCATCAGGAGAAAATTCTACATTATAAGGGAGTTCAACTGGCAGTTGATCTTCTGGTACAGGAACTATTCCACATTTTTCGCAATATACTATAGGAATAGGAGTTCCCCAGTATCTCTGTCTTGAAATTAACCAGTCTCTTAGTCTGTAATTTACTTTTCCAGATCCTAATCCCATACTTTCAAGTTTTTTAGTTACAGCTTCTTTGCCTTCTTTTGTAGTTAGACCATTGAATTCACCGCTATTTATCATCTTGCCATGTTCTACATAAGGTAAGGAATCTCCACCTTCTATAACTCTTTCAATAGGTAACTTATATTTTGTTGCAAATGCAAAGTCTCTTTCATCGTGGGCAGGAACTGCCATTACGGCACCAGTACCATAAGTATTTAGTACATAATCTCCTATCCATATAGGAACTTTCCTACCATTTATAGGATTTATAGCATAAGAACCACTGAATACACCAGTTTTTTCTCTTGTAATTGATTGTCTTTCGATTTCACTTTGTTTCTTAGCTGATTCTTTATATTTTTCTACTTCATCTTTGTATTCTTCTTTGGTTAATTTATCAACTAAGGTATTTTCAGGTGATAAAACTACATAAGTAACACCAAATAAGGTATCAACTCTTGTGGTAAATACACTGAACTCAATATCGGAATCTGCTACTTTAAAAGTTACATTTGTACCGGTGGATTTACCTATCCAATGTCTTTGCATAGCTTTTGTTTTTTCTGGCCAATCCAGTTTATCTAGGCACTGAAGAAGTTCTTCTGAATAATCTGTAATTTTGAAGAACCATTGAGTTAAATCCTTTTTAGTTGCCTCGGTACCACATCTTTCACAAAATCCATCTTGTACCTGTTCATTTGCAAGTACTGTTTTACAACTAGGGCACCAGTTTACAGGGGCATTTTTTCTATAAGCTAAACCATGTTTATATAATTGCAAAAATAACCACTGATTCCATTTATAATATTCAGGACGACAGGTAATTACTTCGTTTTCCCAGTTGAACATTGCACCCATAGACTTAAGTTGTTTTTCCATAGTAGCTATATTTTTTTCTGTGGAATCACTTGGGTGTATTCCAGTTTTAATAGCATAGTTTTCTGCAGGAAGACCAAAAGAATCAAAACCCATTGGTTGGAACACATTATATCCCTGCATTTTCTTAAGTCTTGCCCAGGAGTCTACAGGAGCATAGTTAAACCAATGTCCTGCATGAAGTTTACTACCTGAAGGGTAGGAGAACATCTCCAGTACATATAATTTTTTATCTAAATTGTTATCGTCAAATTTATAAAGTGATGTTTCTTCCCATTTTGCTTGCCATTTTTTATCAGTTTCGATACTGTACATAATATCTTCTCCTTTATTTGTAATTTAATATAGCCTTTACGCTTTTGTAAGCTAAGAAGTCTAGTAGAATTGTGGTGTTTATTTGTTGCTAGAATATAAAAAAATCCCTCATCTCTTAAAATCAAGAGACGAAAGATTTAACTTCCGCGGTACCACTCTAATTAAACCTATAAACTGGTTTCACTCAAAAAATAACGGTTCATACCGTATCTGATTTTCTTCAGATAAGCTCCTAAGGTGAGTTCGCATTCTGTTCACACTGTTTTTCACCTAACAACAGCTCTCTTTAGTGATACAAATACTACTGTTCCTTTTTCAAAGCCAAATATTGGTTTATTTTTTATTTTATAATATTAAACAGTTTTCTGTCAAGAATTTATTTTTAAATTTTATTTTAAAAAAGAACTCCTAAAATAAAGAGTTCTCTCTTGGCTGCCCATGCTGGACTCGAACCAACACATACCTGTTCCAGAGACAGGTGCCTTACCATTTGGCGAATGGGCACTGTTATGTAAATCTCAACAATAAACATTATATCACCATAAATTCATATGTCAATAGTTTATTATTAAATACAATACTATTTTATTATTTTTAAGATATATCTGTTAACATAATTTATAAATAAGGTTAATAGATAGTCATATATTACAAAAGCTATTTCAGTACCTAATACAATTAAATAAGGACTTATTTTTATTTTTAAAAGACCGGGGAAAAATAGACTGTAGAGTAAAAATAGTACTAATAAACATATATTAAAAAAAGCAAGTTTTAATATAATTTCAAGAGGTAATTTCCTGAGTTTCTCAACAAGGTATTTTATTAATCCATAGAGACCAAAAAATACTATGTAGGAAAGCACTGTGATTTTAAACCCACATATTAAAAGCGATAGTAAGGAAGTAGCTGCATAAATAGTAATAGCATTTTTGTAACCTGTAACAAGCACGGATAATGGTATGATAAAAGAAGCTAAAGCCAGAAGAGAAGCCTTATTTACTGGCACTATGCCACTTAAGTATACTAAAATAACTCCTAAGGTAGTTAAAAAACCTCCTTTAGTTATATTGGAGGTTTTATTTTGAGCTTTTGTCATTGATACCCACCTCTTTTTTAGATTGATAGTTTTAGCAATTTCCACCTCCACATAAGCAGTCTAAACAATATAATGTAGCACAGATGTTACATATGTCAGGGTCTCTTCTCCTGTTGTCATAATAAGGTTGTCTATAGGAATTATTCATACCTCTTAACTTGTTTAATGCCTCTTGATATTTAAAATTATTTGGATCAAGACTGCAGGCGGTGCTTAAATTAGTGCTAGCCTGGTCATACCAGCCCTTTCTAGTGTTTAAAATCCCCATGAGGTAGTGCCATTCTGCATCTCTTGTGTTTATTCCCATAAGTTTTGATTCTGCACTACTTAAATTCCCATTATAAATATCATTTTCTATAGACTGATATGTGCTAGAATTGCTGCCAGTATAGGTATTACCACTTCCATTATTATATGTATTTGTTCCTTCATTTTTCATCAAATAGTCGTAGGCTTCATTTATGTCTCTCATTTTATCCTCGGCTAAATCCTTAAGTGGATTGTTACCATACTGATCAGGATGATATTTCTTAGCTAAGGTTCTATAAGCCTTTTTTATTTCATCTTTTGAAGCATTTTCATTTATTTCAAGTACTTCATATGGATTTTTCATCTTTGTAAACACCCCTTTTAAAAACTTTATCCATCTTATCTAAAAGTCCATATTGTAATATATTGTGTAGTAATTCTTTATTCTTTTTTATAGGAAGTTTTTCAAAAGTATTCATGCACTGTGCAGCACAAGTACCTAAAATGAAATCAATTCTACCTTCTATTTTTTTAGAAAATCTTTCATAGCTTAAATTTTCCACATTAAAACATTTATTTAAAACATTAAATTTTCCCTTTGACATATCATCATGTAAGTCATCTAAAGCATCTATAATATATATCCATTTACCAAGGTTATATCCAAGAAAATACAGTTCCTCTTTAAATTTTTCATACTTAAAAGAACTTAATATAAATCCAGTAAGGTGTGCAAAAGGATGAGATATCATATCTATGGATTTATTATTAGTTTTCTTTTCAAGTTCATAAAGATTACTCAAATTTTCTTTTATATGTATGAAAACTTTTTTATAATTTTCATCTGTTTTGCTAAAGTATGTTTTGAGACAAATCGAAAATATTTTGCTTTTCAAAGAATGGTCGTCGACTGTGTCATCTAAAAGTTTGAAATAACTTAGGTATATATTGCAAAAAGCTGCATATTTCAGAGAATCATTGTCCTTTAAAAAAATTTTTTCTTGCAGAGGATGAAGGATACATCTTTTTTTTACATAAGTTTGTTCACCAGTTCCTAAAGAGTCTAAAAGCAGCGCAAGAAAAGTCATGTCATAATTTAGAGAGATCCTGGGAACATTCCCAATGTTATATTTTATAGACCTGCATAATCCGCAATAATAAGCTTTAAATTTTTCATAATCTTTTATTTTAAGCTCCATTTTGTATGGAGTTACATAACCAAACATAGATTCTCCTATTTTTCATTTAATATTTCATATATGGTTTTGGAGGTAGTATCTTTTATGGAATATCCAAGCAATTCTACCAGTTCATTTAATTCACTATCACTTTTAGTTTCTATTTCTATATAAGGGAAAGGACAGAAGGATGTATCATTTATGTCTATTTCAATTAAGCTGTTTTTATATCTGTAACTTTCCCGGTACTTTTTTATGGCTTGAAGTAAGTTTAGTCCAAGTGATCTAAATATTCTTTTACCTGCTTCTGCATCAAGTATTTCAGTTTCATTTTCTTCCATTACTTTATATTTTTCTTGACTTAAAAGTTTTTTAGTAGTCATGTAAAAATGATTTGAATTGTGGAGTAGATCTTCTACAACTCTTATTCTAGCATAACCTTTATTTTTTATGAGACGTCCATCTTTAAAGTCATATATATAATTTGTTTGATTTTCCATTTTAACATTTATAGCTTTCATCTGTTTTAGTTTTAATCTTATATGATCAGGATCTATTTTTATTATTCTTGTTTCGCATTCTTCCAAAGAATTCACTCCCTATGAAAAACTATTGTTATTTTGAATTATACCATAAAAGTTAATATCTAAAGGTTAAATTAATAAAAATTTAATAAGAGGCTTCCTTAAACCTAATAAGGAAGCCTCTTATTTTTTATTTTAAGGAATTTGCAGAACCAAGAACATTATCTATTTTGTATTCTACTACTTTTTGTATTTCATCTCTTCCTGCACCTAAGTATTTTCTTGGATCGAAAACTTCTGGTTTATCTCCAAAAGTTTTTCTCACAGCAGCAGTCATAGCTAATCTCAAGTCAGTATCCATGTTTATTTTACATACAGCCATTGAAGAAGCTTTTCTAAGCATATCTATTGGTATTCCTTTAGCACCAGCTAAATTTCCTCCATACTTATTGCAAGTTGCTACTGCTTCTTGATCTACAGCTGAAGCACCATGAAGTACTATAGGGAAGTTTGGAAGTTTTTCCTGAACTTTTTCAAGTATGTCAAATCTTAATTTAGGTTTGAAGTTTGGCGGGAACTTGAATGCACCATGGGAAGTACCTATAGCTATAGCTAGGGAATCTATACCAGTTCTATTTACAAAATCTTCTGCTTGATCTGGATCAGTATATATATGTTCTGCGGCAGATACATCATCTTCTATTCCAGCAAGTACACCAAGCTCTGCTTCCACTACTACTCCGTGGTCATGAGCATATTTTGCAACTTCCTGAGTTTTTGCTACATTTTCTTCATAATCAAAATGTGAGCCATCAAACATTACTGAAGTAAAACCATTCTCTACACACAGTTTTACAGTTTCAAAATCAGGACCATGATCTAAGTGAAGTGCAAGGTCAATACCTGTTTCTTCTATTGCAGCGTCTACCATGGCTTTTAAATATTTAGGACCTGCATACTTTATTGCACCTGCTGAACATTGCAAAATAACAGCAGAGTTTTTAGCCTTTGCTCCATTAACTACACCTTGAATTATCTCCATATTATTAATATTAAAAGCGCCTATTGAATATTTTCCTTCATAAGCTTTTTTGAACATGTTTTTAGTAGTAACTAATGCCATTATTATTCCACCTTCCAATATAATATTTTATAGCTATAATATAGGGATTCTAAGTGAAAGCTAGATGTATACACATGGATATATTATAAGCAATTCAGTTTATTCTTGTGTCTTATTAATATAAGAATAAAAGTTTTTTACATATAAATCTATAAGTTTAAGTTATGAACCCTATATAAAGTTTTTAAAGTTATGGACAAACTTATTTTTCGAACATTTTTACAATATTCGCTAGTTAAGTCTAAAGGTACTAAACGTACAATTACAGTATATCAGAAGTAAATAGTTTTTACCATAAATACAATATCGAATATATGGAATTTAAATAGAAAATTGCATTTAAAATAGATTTTGGATGTTTAGTTGCTCCATTTTCAGTATATGATGCAGCAAATTTTTTATTACATTTATAGAGGCTAGGGATTCTTCTCCATTTCTATATGTTATATGCTGCATTAATTTCCATAACTCACTGTTTATATTGTCTATTTCATTATGATTTGAAAAAATTGATACCTTTGGTGAATATTTTTCCCACTGAATCATGAAATTCTCATAATTTTTACGGGCTTCATTCCAGGAATTTGATTCAATAGATTTTTCTATTTTTATGTTTGAACTTTCTAATTTACTACATATTGTATTTAAATATTGTATTGAAAATAGTATAGATAACATCATCAATATGAATATGGTAAAAGATGTTATAGAACTTTTCATTTAATCACATCCTGTGTATTTTTTTCTTTTAGTTGGTAATAAAATTTCCCTTTTGAATCGAGTAAAGCTACTAATATATTTTTTGTAGAAACTATGCTGTTTTTCTTCATCATTTGTTTGAGCCAAGCTTCATCTTTTTTTGCTATAATCAAGTTTTTGAAGTTTATTTTACCATCCATTATGAGTGTTATGGGTAGTACATCTTGAGAAGGTTTTATTTTTAAATCTGTTTTAGTTACAGGGGTAAGTTCGGTTTTAGGTATAACAGAAAGTTGGCCACTGGTTTCAAGTATGGCATATTCTACATCGGATAAATTGTAATATCCCTGCATTCTCAGTTCTTCCATTAAATCATTTATATTGAATTTTTCGTCCTTTAATTTTTTTAAGTCCAGCTTTCCCTTATCAATTAGTATGGTTGGTTTTCCACTAAAAAATAATCTTATTTTTTCACTCTTAAGCTGAAGTAACGCTAAAAGAGTTTGTAAAGTCAAAAGAGTTATTATTGGAATTATACCGTGAATTATAGAAATTCTGGTATCTTGCATTGGAAGAGAAGCCAATTCGGATATCATTATTGCTACAGCTAATTCAAAAGGTTCCATTTCACCTATCTGTTTTTTTCCCATAAGCCTCATGGATATTACAACTAGTAAATATAAGATAATAGTTCTAAAAAGTACTATGAACATAAAATACCACCCTTCAAGTTCCAAATTATATATTGAAAATATATATCTATTTATATATTTACATTAATACAAAAAAATATAAGTAAAAACGAGAACATTTTAGAATAAATATGAAGTATAATGATAGTAGCACTTAATTTAGTAAGATATTTAAGTCAAAGGGGATGAATTATATGGGGAAGGTAAGTACTAAATTGATGTACAAAGATATTTGTGAAGCACAAGAGAAAGACAGAAAAGATATATTAAATCTTAAAGTTGGTCAGAAAGATATATTAGTTAAAAAGGGAACTAGTTTGTATAAAATATTTAGGGACAATTATCCTGTACAAGATATACCTGTGGTACTTGCAAAAGTCAATGAAGAATATTTTGAACTTACTAATTTATTAGAGAAATCTGGGACTTTTAAGATAGTAGATATAAGGGACAAGTTAGGAAACAAAACCTATGCAAGAACACTTCAATTTGTTCTTATTAAATCTGTATATGATTTATTTAAAGGGGCAAAAGTTACTATAGAGCATTCTTTAAGTAAAGGTATATTTGGGGAAATTCATAAAGATACTCCCCTTTGTGAAGAGGATATAAAAAAGATAAAAAAGAAAATGAAAGAGATAATAAAACAGGATATACCTATAAAAAAAGTAGGGATGACTAAGGAACGTGCAATAGAAATTTTTAGAAACTATGGCATGGAAGACAAAGTAAGACTTTTAAATTATGTAAATACAGATGAAGTAAAATTATATGAATTAGATGGTAGATACGACTATTTTTATGGCTCTATGGCATTTTCTACGGGAGTATTGAAGGTGTTTGATTTAATGTATTATGAGCCAGGATTTATATTAAGGTATCCTGTGGAATCTGATCCTTATAATTTGCCTAAATTTGTAGAATATAAAAAATTAAGTAAGATATTTTATGAAACTGAAAAATGGGGAAATATACTTGAAGTAGGAGATGTAGGATCCTTAAATCATAAAGTTGAAAATAAAGAAATTGCATACATGATAAGGGTAGCTGAGGCACTTCATGAAAAGAAAATTGCCTATATATCTGATATGATAAGCGAAAGAAAAAATGTAAAAGTTGTGTTGATTGCTGGACCAAGTTCTTCTGGAAAAACTACTTTTTCAAAAAGACTTTCAATACAGTTAAGAGTCAATGGAATAATACCGGTTCCAATTTCACTGGATGATTACTTTGTGGATAGGGATCATACTCCCAAAGATGAAAATGGAAATTATGATTTTGAATCTATATATGCCCTTGATTTAAAACTTTTTAATGATGATCTAGAAGCACTTATGAGGGGAGAAGAAATTGAAGTACCTACCTTTGATTTTAAAACAGGATGTAGAAAATGGGTTGGTAATAAGTTGAGACTGCCAGAAAAAGGGGTAATTGTAATTGAAGGAATACATGGATTGAACGAACTTCTTACTTCTGCTATTTCAAAAGAAAATAAATTTAAAATATATATAAGTGCTCTTACTCAATTAAACTTGGATAATCACAATAGAATAGCTACTACTGATGTTAGAATTATAAGGAGAATAGTTAGAGATTCTCTTTTTAGAGGCTATAGTGCGGAAGATACTTTAAAGATGTGGCCTTCTATAAAAAATGGGGAAGAAAAAAATATATTTGTATTTCAGGAAAATGCAGATGTTATGTTTAATTCTACGTTAGTGTACGAGCTATGTGTGCTAAAGGATTATGCACTTAAAGAATTGGACGATATAAATAACTCTAGTCCTGTATATTATGAAGCATTGAGGCTTAAAAGTTTCCTCCATTTCTTTAAATCAGTGGATGTTAATTTTGTCCCTGATAACTCCATTTTGAGAGAATTTATAGGGGGAAGTTGTTTCTATAGTTGATAATTGTTGTGGCATAAACAGAGTTCTTGGCATCAGGTTGAGTTTTTTGACTCAATCTGATGCTTAGAAATCGTTATCCAGGCGCGTAGCAGTACTTATGCCCCACTTCGATAGAAAATGGGGTGTTAACAATGGTAGCGATCGGATAAATAACTTTACTTTATGAGGTGAAAAAATGGATGAATCAGAACTTAGAAATTTGTTAAAAAATATTAAAGACAACAAAATAGGGGTTGAAGAAGGAATTGAAAAACTAAAGGATCTTCCGTTTAAAGATTTAGGATATGCTATGGTAGACAACCATAGGGAGATACGGGTTGGCTACCCTGAAGTAATATATTGTGAAGGTAAAACTGTAGATCAGGTAAAGGGAATTGTTGAGTTTATGCTTACCAAGGATAATAATATATTGGGAACTAGGGCTAGCAAAGAAATGTATAAAGCTGTAAAAGAAATTTGTCCTTATGCAAAGTATAATGAATTAGGGAGAACTATAACTATAGTAAAAAACTCTAAAGAGAAGACAGAATCATATATAGCTATAGTTACAGCAGGAACATCAGATATACCTGTAGCAGAAGAGGCTTTTGAAACTGTTAATATTTTTGGAAATAAAGTAGAAAAGATTTTTGATGTAGGTGTAGCGGGAATACACAGGATGTTTAATAAATTAGATATTATAAGAAAAGCTAAAGTAATCATAGTAATTGCAGGTATGGAAGGTGCACTTGCTAGCGTCATAGGAGGTCTTGTTGATAAACCTGTTATTGCAGTACCTACAAGTGTAGGATATGGAGCAAGTTTTGGAGGAATAGCTGCTCTTCTTTCAATGCTTAACAGTTGTGCCAGTGGAGTAAGTGTAGTAAATATTAATAATGGATTTGGGGCAGGGTATATAGCTAGTATTATAAACAAGCTTTAGGATTGTCTTGTTATATTTTGTGGATGTAAGTTAAAAAGGGTATGTTGTACTAAGAATGAACTAGTATAACATACCCTTTTTAGTTAACTATTTATTTCAAATACCTTATCTAATCGTGTCATATTAAAAATTTTCATAACATCTGCATTTCTAACTGAATAAAGTTTAAAGCTTCCGTTTATGTTCTTACACTTTTTATAAATTGAGACTAAAACTCCAAGTCCAGTACTATCAATAAAGGTACACTTACTAAAATCCAATGAAAAATTTTTTTCGCCTTTATCTATTAGAGAATTAAGTTTTTGTCTAAGATCATCTGCTTCGTCAACAGCAAAGTTTTCTGGTATTTCAATATTTAAATCCTTCATTTTAAATCACCTCAAATTGTAAATTTTTCCACAAGATTGTTTAAGGATACGGCTAATGCACTAGACTCCTCAGCACTAGCTGCCACATTTTCAATTGCTGAATTTTGTTCTTCGGCAGATGCGGCAACTTCTTCGCTGCTAGCTGCAGTGTTTTCAGTAATAGTGGCAACTGTATTAATAAGATTTACTATTTTGTCAGAAGTAGCAACTTCATCTTTTGTAACATCTACTATTTCATTTACGTTGTTTGATATTTGATTTACGGCGTCTATGATACTTACAAAAGATTTATCGGCATCTTTTGCTATTACTACACCAGATTCAACCGCGTCTTTGCTGGAATTCATGTTTTTTACAGCTTTGGTTATTTCATTTACCATTTTACTTACCAATGAAGATATTTCATTTGCGCCAGTGTTAGTTTCTTCTGAAAGTTTACGAACTTCTTCTGCCACCACGGTAAAGCCCTTTCCGTGTTCTCCCGCTCTTGCTGCTTCAATAGCTGCATTTAGTGCTAATAAGTTAGTTTGAGATGAAATACTGTTTATGGTATCAATAATTCCGCTTACTTTTTTGGAAAGCTCCTGCAGGACTTTTAAAGTAGTTTCTGTTGCAGTTGATGATTTACGGATATTTTCAATAGCATCAACTGTATTTTCAATTTTATTTCTTCCTTCTTCTGCAGTGTCCATAGTATGTTTGGAATTCTTTTTAGCTGTGAGTGCCCTATTCTGGGATATTTGAACCAAGCTTGACAGTTGGACCAAAACTTCTGATACTTCTACAATAGAGCTATTCTGAGTTTCAGCATCTTGTGCAACTTTTTCTATAGTGCCAGTCATTTGTTCTGTTGTAGAACTTATTTCCTCATTAGAAGAGGCTAGTTCTTCTGAAGAAGCAGCCAAATTTTCTGATGCATCTCTGACATTATGTATTGTATTATGCTGATGTTCAATCATTTTATTAAAGTATTCACCTAATGTCTGTAATTCGTCTTCTGTATTTATTTTAGCTCTTACAGTTAAGTTACCCTCACCAGCTTTGGTCATTAAACTTTCCAATTGTTTAATTGGGTTTATTATATCTCTCATAGAAAATCTATAGGATAAAAATATTGTAATAAGTAAAGCCAATATAGCTATTATAATTGTAAAGTTTCTAATACTTGCAGCAGGAGACATATATGTACTATAGTCAGCTTCTACTGCTATAATCCAATTATTATTGGAAACAAATTTTCCAAACTTACGTGATCCATTATAGCTATAGTATCCTTCGGAAGTTCCACTTGATTTAGCTTCATTTATCAAAGATTTTAATTGGTTGTTAGTGCTATTTAAAATATTCTCTTTAAATATCTTATCTGTTTTAGGATGGGAGATAATAAGTCCATCTTTATTAATCATATATGCATATCCAAAGTTACCTAATTTGACGTTAGATACTCCTTTAAAAGGTATTATTCCGATTAATGTACCTACAATTTTATTGTCAATTTTTAAAGGATGTGCAATTCCTATTACAGGTTTACCTGTAACTTTTGATATTAAAACAGTTTTTTTATTAGTGTTTTTAGAGCCTTCTAAGGCGTCTTTGACATAGTCCCTGTCACTATAGTCAACGTTATAATTTTCACTTGAGTTACTAATAATTCCTTTAGCTGATGCATTTGTGATAACTAGACTTTCTATTACACTACTGTTTTCTTTTTGTATTTTTTGTAGATAAGTATAGACTTCATTATTGTAAGTAGTATCGCCTGAAGCAATTTTTGCCATACGCTCATCAGAACTTAAAATTTTAATATACTCGTCTACTGAATCTATTTTTTCATTTATAGATTGTACTGTTTGACTTGAAGTACTTTCTAATTGGTTTTTAACTGTATTTTGCAATAAACTAGAAGTCCTAATATAAGAGAAAGTTCCTAAAATAATAAGAGGAACAGTTATAAATACAAAGAACATTAAACTTAATTTATTTTTTAAACTTTTTTTCATTAAAATACCTCCAAACTTTTATACTCTTGTTTAGTCGCCAAAACTCCCATCTTCGGTAAAAATGGGAGATAAGTAAATTTTGTACTTGGATAAGTTTTTTCAAATAATTATTAATGATAAATATTATTGTTATTTCCTAGCTAGCCAAGGATTTTTCTATAATTAGGGTATTTTGTTTTAATTCTATATGATCTGAAAGATTTTTAATGAGAAATAATCCTCTTCCTTCATCTTCTAGTATATTTTCATTATCTAATTGTTTGTTAATTATTGTATCTTTAAATCCAGTACCACAATCCTTAATTTCAAATTGAACATTTGAATCATCATATACATATTTTAAATAAATAGGTTTGTCCATGCTCATATTGTTACCATGCTTAAAGGCATTGGTTAAAGCTTCTGTAAGTATTAGCTTAATATCAAAATTATACTTTGAAGCATTTAACTCAGCAGTGATTTTATCGATAATCTGTTTGTGCTTGGACAAACCATATAGAATAAATTCATTACTTTTCATATCTAATCCTCCAAAATCATTTTATTTCCAAAGCTATTATTGTGCTGTCATCTTTTAATGCTCCGGTTTCATTGATTATGTTATTTAATTTAGCTTTCAAGTAAGTTATAAATTCAGTTAATGTGTGTGATTTAAGATAATTTTTTCTAATTTCATTATCATTAAATATGAAGTCCAACCCATCCGTAGGAAAATAAAATCTATCACCTTCTTTAAAGAAAATCACATTTTCATCAAATACTGCATTTTGAAACATACCTAGAAAAGGACCCCTAACTATGAATTCTTGTGGATTACAGTTGCTTTTTTGAAACATAAACTGGCTTATCCCAGCACCTGCTACTCTTGCTTCATTTTTCTTAAAATCTAAACTAAAACAGCAAGCAGCGATGCAGTGGTTATCACTTAAATAGTCAGCAATTTTTTTATTTAAAATTTTAACTATTTCAAGTGGATCACGGCTTATTAAAATTGCTTCACGAAATAAAACAAAAAATGCTAGTACATTAAGAGCTGCTGTAATTCCTTTGCCACTAACATCTCCAATTATTCCAAGAACTAAATCTTCATTTACTTTGTACAGCCTAAAAAAGTCTCCACTTACTGTTTTAGCAGGCATGTACAGGCTTTCTAATTTAAGTTTTTCAGGTATAGGAGATGTGTCTTCGATGTATTTTCTTTGAAGCTTAGAGGCTTCGTTTAGTCTCCTTTTCATATCAGAAATATTTCTAATTATTGCTTGAATCGCAGGACTGCCTTTATACATTAAATAACTTGCTGATATTTCTACATCTATTAGGGTATTACTATAGCGAATAATTTTATAGTCATATATGGATTTAGATTTTTTACCTTCTAATATCTGTTTCGCTCTTTTATGGGCGATTTTTATAAATTCCTTTGATATATATTTATAAATATTTTCTCCAATGATTTTATCATAGTCTGTACCTACTAAATTACAGGCCTTGTGATTCGCCAGTACAATTTTACTATCTACTGTTATAATGATTGCTTCTGGTGAAAGATTAATAATTTTGCGGTATCTTTCTTCACTTTCTCTAATTGTATTTGCTAATATTTTTTTCTTGGTAATATCTTTTTGCTGTTCTACAACAAATGCCACTTTTCCCAAATTGTCCATAACAGGATTATAAGTGCAATCCATAAATTTGTTATGCTCTGGAAAATATTTTTCTATTCTTATTAGTTTTTTAGTTCTAAGGGCTTCTTCTACACCGCAGTTTTTGCAGTTTTCTTTCATATTTAAAATTTCAAAACACTTTTTACCTTTAACTTCATCTTTAGTTTTTTTATAAAACTTACACCCAGCTTCATTAAAAAATAGAATCCTACCATTGGAGTCAAATACCTTTATAATATCAGTAATACCTTTTAAGACTCCTTCTAGAATCCATAAGTTATAATTTCCTTTATTTGCTTTATGTTTAGTAAAGCATTTTAAACTATCTAGGTAAAGTGTTTCTTTGTGATAAAGTTCACTTTCTCCTGATTTATAGTTCAAAGTATACCACCTCTGTACACACTAAATAATAAAAATAATTTTTCAAAATTATGGTACTGAATACTACCAATATAAATAATATACTCTAATGATACAATAATTATATGTTTTTTTAAAGCCATATTGTATTTAATTTCACTAATAAGAATTAAATGAATATGTTTACATTAAATTCAATACCATTAAATTTATATATGTAAGAGTAAAATTAATGCACTAATTATAAATTTTTATAATTAGTGCATTAATTTTATTAAATAATAATATAGTATACTATAGGCTTTCTAAGTGGAGGTTGGATTTGATATAGATCCAATTATTTTTAAACTGCGAAGGTTGAGTTAATAGTTAAAGACCAAAATGAATGAGGTTTTTCTTCACCATGTTGCGAAAATCTTAAATTTGAGGCAGGGTGATAAATATTGTCCCATAGAAAAATAATTGAAGATTATTATTGTGATGTAAATAATTTAGCAGAGCTATTATCTAAATTAACTAATTCCTATAGACTACTAATAGGTGGAGCTGGAGAATTAAATTCTATAGCAGGAGTGCATAAAGGTGAAGTTAAAGATTCCTTAAAGAGAGTATATAAGCTTGGAAATGTAATTGATAAAGTTGTGGATACATTAAAAGATTCTACTGAAGTATACTCAGAATACTGTAAAATTACTACTGAAGTTATAAAAGCAAAAATGCAAATTAAATACGTGGAAACAGAAATAGATGAAGAATTGTTTCTAAATAATTTAGACGATATGGATGAGGATGATGATACAAAAGGAGATTAAGTAAAATACATTTTTACTTAATCTCTTTTATAAAATGTAGTTATTTACTAAAATTAGAACTTCTTAAACCTATATTTACAAATCATAAGGTAAGAAAGTATTACGATAAGTAAAATGGTAAGTTCTGCAGGAACAGGATGTCTAAATGTAATTAAACAATATAAAGCCATAAACATACCTGCAAAAGTTATTGGAATACCAAAAAATTGTCCATCAAAATCAGTAATATTAAATCTTGCCAGTCTATATGCTCCACATATTGGTAACAATAATACTAACATATAACCTAATAATCCAAAAGTAGAAAAATTATATATATTAAATGTAAGAACTGATGGGGCAACTCCAAAAGAAACTAAATCTGCAAGAGAATCCAGTTGTTTACCTAATTCACTGGACACTTTTAAAAACCTAGCAACTCTTCCATCATATCTATCAGCTAAACATGCAAGTAGTATAAATATACCAGCCCATAAATAATTTTCCTGAAAGGACATCATTAGAGACATTACACCACAACTAAGATTAGCAAACGTAAACGCATTAGGCACTGAACTTCTAGCTATTTTAGCCACTGTGACCACTCCTTAAAAATAACAAAATTAAATTATATTCCCTCAACTTATTAAAAAGTATATAATTGCGTAAGTTAATTATACCTCATTTTATGAAAATAGTTAAGTACATAGTCTGTGTCTTTTCTATGACAAAATTGTAAATTTTTTGTTAAAAACATACAAGAAACTTCAATTCACAACTAAAATCATTTTGGAAAAGCCTTTAATGTAATAAATAGGTCATATATTTTCTATTGAATATTTATCAAAAATATGTAAATATTACATGTATAAGTTATAATACTAAAAACTATATACAGAATTTACTCTTTATTTTATTATATATTTAGTAATTTAATTTGTATTTTAAAATTAAAAAAAGGATAGTTGTGGATTTATGAGAAATAGTAAAGAAAGTATTTTTAAGTGTTTGATAGTATTTTTTTTGGTTTTTACTATCATATTTATTCTATACAAATATAAAGGAAATTTATATAGGATAAGTATGGATAGTATCAGAAGCTATATACAAAGCTATGGGAAATTTTCAGATATTATTTTTATTTTAATTTATACTATAAGACCTGTAGTGATTATATTGCCTGCATCTCTTATGTCAATAATTGCGGGGAGCATATTTAATTCATATATAGCTCTTTTGCTCAGTATGATTGGCTGCTTTGGATCAGCTACACTAGCTTTCTTTTTATCTAGATTTTTAGGTAGATCTTTTGTAAATAAGATTCTTAAAGGGAAGGCTTTAACATTAAATGACAATATAGAAAAGTATGGATTTAGGATTATGACTGCAATGAGATTAAGTTTTGTATTCCCCTATGATCCACTTAGTTATGCTGCAGGACTTACAAAAATTAAATATAGAGATTTTATTTTTGGAACTTTAGTAGGAATTTTACCTGAAATGGTGACTTATTCCTTAATAGGAGGAAATTTGACAAAGCCGTTTTCATTTAAGTTCATATTGCCCATAATAGTTTTATTTATTATAGCATGTATTTCTATATACATGCATAAAAAAAAGTCTAAAGATACCAATAATTTATAAGTAACATAATCTTTAGATTAGGACATAATAAATATGAAATTAAATTTAAGGCATTTGAAAGAAAATAGGCTAGCATACTGACTAGTAGATATTTCTTTGAAAATGACTAAAGGGGTGTTTGAAATGAAAGTTAAAGATATAATGACTAAATCTGTAATAAGTTTAAATGATGACGATACTGTGGAAAAAGCAGCACAAATTATGCAGCAAAATAATATAGGAGCTGTTCCAGTTTGTAAAAATGGAAAAGTTATAGGAATTGTGACAGATAGGGATATAGCTATAAGATCAGCATCCCAGAGTGGAGGTACTGAATCCAAATTTGTAAGAGATATTATGTCGGCAAATCCTGTAACTGGATCACCTGATATGAATTTGGAAGATGCATCCAGAATAATGAGTGATAAGCAAATAAGAAGATTACCTATTGTTGAAAATAAAAATGTAGTTGGAATGGTATCTTTAGGAGATTTAGCAGTAAATCCTAAATCAAATACTCAGGCAGGAGATGCTTTGAGTAGTATATCGGAAAATAACTACTCAGCATTTTAGAATTTAATAATTTGTAAATAAATCCACAAGATTTACAAGTAATCTTGTGGATTTATTACTTTAGGTGATATAATATCAGGTGACATATTTAAATAAAGAATCTAGGTTTGTAATTTATATAATTAGAGGAGTTTAACATGAATAAAGTGAAATTTATTTATAATCCATATTCAGGAGAAAATACAATAATATCAAATATAGATAAAGTTATTATGATACATCAAAAATATGGTTATGAAATAGTTCCTTTTAGAATAAGTTTTGAATTTGACATAAAAAAGGCATTTGAAGATATAGATGAAACTTACAAATACATACTGATAGCTGGAGGGGATGGAACAGTAGACAATGTTGTAAACTGTATGAAAAGGTTAAATATAGATATGCCTATAGCCATACTTCCGGTAGGAACTGCCAATGATTTTGCTAAATTTATAGGAATGCCGCAAAATATTAAAAAGGCCTGCCAACAGATAGTAAACAGTGTTCCTAAAAAATTAGATTTAGGAAAGGTAAATGACAAATATTTCATAAATGTTGCTAGTACGGGACTGTTTACGGATGTATCTCAAAAAACAGATGTAAATTTAAAAAATACTATGGGAAAGTTAGCATATTATGTTAAAGGATTAGAGCAACTTCCAAATTTAAGAAAAATTAAGGTAAAAGTTAAGTCTGAGAATGCAATTTTTGATGGGGACATGTACCTTATGCTCATATTTAATGGACAGATGGCAGGAAACTTTAAGTTTGCATATAAAGCTCAAATTCAAGATGGACTTTTAGATGTAATTATAATAAAAGCAGGAATGATAAAGGATATTATATCACTATTTATAAAAATGCTAAGAGGAGATCACTTGGAAGATACTTCTGGACTTATATACTTTAAATCAAATAAAATAGAAGTGTATTGTGATGAAGATATAGTCACTGATATAGATGGTGAAAGGGGACCGGATTTTCCACTTGTTATAGAGTGTATTAAAGGTGGAATAGAAGTTTTAGGATTAAAAGATGAGATAAAGTTATAAATTTATTTAAAATAGTAATATAAGATAAGCGATATTAATAAATATAATTAGAATACTATTAATAAAGAAGGAGAATATATGGCATTCTACGTTTATGTTTTTTTATTGCTTATCATGCTTATAATGCTCTTCAGAGGAGCTATTTTAATTAGATTTTTATCGTATAAAATAAAAGTTGTAGCTTTTATTATTATAGGGGCTATGTTGTTAAGGTACACTTCTATTTTTATTATGTACTTTTCCAGCAGTATGAAATATTTATATTTGCTGAAAGTGCCTTTTTTCTTGAATTTACTCTCAGTCCCAATTATAGTTATTACAGTGCTTTATATTTTTGTAAGAAAAGATAATGTTAAATTTTATTACATATTTATAATAACTGCAGTACTTTGTGCTGCATATGCTATTGTGATGTATAAGTGCGAAGCTGTACTGCAGAACTTAGAGGAGTACAAGTTTATTTTAGGATATACTCTTGTTTTATCAAATCAATATATATACTGGGGATACTTGGTATTTAATACTTTAGTAATATTTTTTGTTTTGGGATTTGTTAATAAAACCAATGCCAATAAACTTGGTATATACATGGTATTGTTGGCAGCTTGCATAACTATATCAGAGCTCATAGCGTGGCTTATGGGTATTAGAGTCTTAGCAGAAAATGTACTTGGAGATGTAGGTTGGATTGTTGTTTTCATATATGCTTTGAGTAAAGTAAAAAAAACAGCTGACAGGATTAATTACAAAGTCCCTAACAAAGTTTCAGGTAAAAAATAACTTATGCTCCGAACATTTTTACAACATTTAACATGGTAAAAAGTTTAAAGTCCAAATATCAAAGTTCAAATAATGATGACTTCCCTCGTACCTCAGGAAATCTATAATTTTAATGTTTCATGACGTTGGGAGGAAAGTTATCATATAATGTTCTAATTTAAGAAATTCTTTTATATGTAAAGATATTTTTACAATAATGAAGTACTTTTAAATATTTTGTATATAAGTCTTAGTGAAAAATTCCTTAAAAAATTTTAGAACTTTCGAATTGTTTGAGGCATGAGTTTTCAAAAGTTCTTAGATTTTTGGAATTTTTTGCTTAGACTTATCAAAATATTTAACGTACTTAAGGTTGTAAAAATATCCGGAATATAAAGCCATTTCTTACTTAGAGCTCTTATGACTACTTTTATGATGACGTCTTCTTGGAGGATTTTTTGGTATTAAGCAATGAGGACCAGATCCAATTAGATCTTCACGACCACATTTGATTAAAGCCTCTTTTACTAAATTGTAATTTTTCGGAACAGAAAATTGTAAAAGTGCTCTTTGTTCATTTTTCTCTTTTTGTGATTTAGGTACATATACTTTCTCACCACTTAAAGGATTAATGCCTGTATAGTACATAGTTGTAGATAAACTACCAGGTGTAGGATAAAAATCCTGAACTTGTTCAGGAGTATATCCCATGCTTTTTATATACTCAGCTAGTTCTATAGCTGCATTTAAATCACTTCCCGGGTGACTGGACATGAGGTAAGGAACTAGATATTGTTTTTTATTTATTTTTTTGTTTATTTCAAAATATTTTTTTACAAATTTATTGTATACGTCCATTTTAGGTTTTCCCATTTGATTTAGAACCCTGTCGCTTATATGTTCTGGAGCTACCTTTAATTGACCACTTATGTGATATTTACATAAGTCTTCAAAAAAATCCGTATTTTTATCATTTATTAAATAGTCATATCTTATTCCTGAACGTATAAATACCTTTTTTATACCAGGAATTTTTCTTATTTTCCTCAATAGATTTAAGTATTCACTATGATCTATAATTAAGTTTTTGCAGGGAGAAGGGAAGAGACATTGTCTATTTTTACACACCCCAGCCTTTTCTTGTATTTTGCACGCCTTATGCCTAAAATTTGCAGTAGGACCTCCTACATCATGTATGTATCCTTTAAAGTCGTCTAAAGTAGTTAATAATTTGGCCTCGTCAATTATAGACTTTTGGCTCCTATTTTGGATGGTTCTACCTTGGTGAAAAGTAAGAGCGCAAAAAGAGCAGCCTCCATAACAACCCCTATGACTTGTAATGGAGAAACTTACTTCTTTTATAGCAGGTATTCCACCAAATTTTTCATATATAGGGTGGTATGTTCTCATGTAGGGTAAATCATATACTATATCCATTTCCTCTTCTGTTAATGGAAACTGTGGTGGGTTTTGAACAATATAATGATCTCCATGTTTTTGTATTAAGGTTTTTCCTCTTAATGCGTCTTGTTCGTAATATTCTAGTTTATAGCTTTCGGCATAAGCGTTTTTTTCTTGCGTTACTTTTTCAAAAGAAGGTACTTCTACATAATCCTTTATGAGCGATTTATCTTTACAAGGGTACACTGTACCTCTTACATCTGTAATTTTATGGATGCCCATTCCATATTTTAATAGGTTTGCCACTTGTACTATGGTTTTTTCTCCCATACCATATATGAGTAGATCTGCTTTTGAATCTAAAAGGATACTTCTTCTTACATTATCACTCCAGTAATCATAGTGGGCAAATCTCCTTAAACTAGCTTCTATTCCACCAATTACTATTGGAACATCCTTATAGGCTTCTCTTGCCCTGTTACAGTATACTATTACAGCTCTGTCGGGTCTGTAACCAGATTTACCTCCTGGGGAGTAAAGATCATCATGCCTTTTTTTCTTTGACGCGGTATAATGATTTACCATAGAATCTATATTTCCGGAATTTATTAAAAAAGCCAATTTAGGTTTTCCAAGTTTCATAAAGTCATTTACATTTTTCCAGTTAGGCTGAGCTATTATTCCTACTTTAAAACCCTCCTTTTCCAGGACTCTTGATATTATAGCTGAGCCGAAAGAAGGATGATCTACGTAAGCATCTCCTGTTATAAGGACAAAATCTAACTGATTTATATTTTTTGCGTTCATGTCATTTTTACATATAGGTAAAAAACTAGTATTTAAATTCAATTTACATTCTCCGTTCTTATATTTCAGATTTAGTTTCACTTATTTTTAGTATAACATATTATATTATGAGATAAATATTTAGGAATATGTAGATTTTGAATAGTGATAAGGAAAAGAGAACACACACTAAATAATATAAACATGCAAAGATAAATTATGATATTTTACATTAAAATGAGCAAAATGAAATTAAAGTATCATAACAGGTAAATATAAATAAATTTAATATTTACTAGTTGCATTATAGTGAATTTGTAATATAATTATAATATAAAAGTAAATGTTTATGTTTAATTATGTTAGGTGAGGCTCCTATATAGACATATGCTGCTGCCCCGAAACATCGAGAGATGCCAATGGGTGAACAGGTATTACCGTAGTAAGGTTTTACTTAATGCAGCTGGATGAAAATCTAAAGCTATATAGTGCTAAAACTCGTACGATTAAAAAAGTTTTAGTTTAAGAGCCCTATGGGCTTTTTTTAGTTGTTTGCATATGTTTAAATTTTTTAATTTAGGTGGTGTGTTAAATGGAAAACGGACCTTATGGAGGTCGGTGCATCTTAGAAGAAAATTTAATAGAAGGAGTGCAGGGAAGTATTAGGTCTAATTGGTGATGGCAATGCTATTGATAACTTTTAAAACGTTGATGTAGATTCTATAAATATTTCTCTGCATATAAGGAGGAATATTTATGAAAAAGTTATCTAGTTTCTTGTTGAGTAAGGTTCTTTATAAAAAGGTTTATAATGAATTTGACGAATATGTAGGGAAACTTTGGGACGTTTATGTATCTTCTGATCATGGAATGCCAAGAGCCATAGGATATAAGATAAAAAAGGGCAAAGAAATACTTAATTGTGAGTGTAGGAACATAAACTTTTATGATGATAACGACAAGGTTATAATTAAAGGAGAAGGTATAAGGGAAATAATACTTCAAAGTTATTCCTATCTTTTATCAAAACATCTTTTAGATAGACAGATAGTGGATATAAACGGGAAAAAACTTGTAAGAGTTAATGATCTCAGAATTGCAGAAATGGCAGGAGAGTATAGGGTTGTAGCAGTAGATACAGGAGTTCTTGCTTTAGGAAGAAGGCTTGGTATAGAAAAAATCATAAAAAAGTTTTATGATTTATTTAATAAAAAACCTGAAGATAGCCTTATAATTTGGGATAATGTAGAATCACTAGAAATGATAAATAACAATTTAAAACTTTCCGTACCATATAAAAAGTTATCTAAACTCCATCCTGCTGATTTAGCAGATATATTAGAAGATATGGATGTAAACTACAGAAAGAAGGTTTTTGAAAGTTTAGATGAGGATCTAGCAGCGGATACATTAGAGGAAATAGATCCAGAAGTACAGCTGGATATTCTGGAAAATTTGAGTCAATCTAAAAGGGATGAGGTATTATACAATATGCCTAATGATGAAATAGCGGATATTTTAGATGAAGTAGATAAAGATACTGCAGAAAAAATACTTATAAATATGGAAAAAAATGATGCAGATGAAGTAAGATCACTTATGGAATATAAGGAAGAAACTGTAGGAAGTATAATGAATAAGGATTTTATCTGCTTTAATATAAACATAACCGTTAAAGATACTATTGAGTTTTTAAAAGAAATTAATCCGGAAGATGAGGTATCACATTATATATATATTATCAATGATCAAAAGCAGCTTGAAGGTGTGGTGTCTCTGAAAGACTTGATATTGTCAGATTTTGAAGATACATTAAAGGCGATAATGATCAAGGATGTAGTAAGTATAAATCATAAGGAAAATATAGATGAAGCCATAGAGATGTGTTCAAAATATAATCTTATTTCATTACCTGTAATAGATGATGAAGAAAAGCTGTGTGGCATAGTTATAATGAATGACTTAGTAGAAGACATATTAATACCAAATTGGAGAAAAAGGCTAAGAAAAGTAGGATAGAAAATACTATCAATTCCACTTATTTAAAGTGAAATTGATAGTATTTTTTTATGTATTTTTTACTTCGTTTGTGTACAGACTACATTTAGGAGAACCAACATTAAAAGGAGATGGTCATATGGGTAAGAAAATTATGAGATTTAAAAGAGAATTAGTACTAATACTTGCTATAGTGTTTACATATGCATCAACTTCTCTATTCTTGCTCCCCTATAATAATGCAGTGAAAGCTGTGGCCTACTACTATGGCTCAAGAGGAAATATGGTAATACAAATACAGCAAAAACTCAGAAGTTGGGGGTATTATAATGGCAGCGTAGATGGAGTATACGGGTATCAAACTTACACTGCAGTAAAATATTTTCAATCGAAAAATGGACTAAAATCTGATGGTATAGTTGGAGATGCAACTTTAGCAGCCCTTGCAATAAATACTGGAAGCAATACTGGTGGAAACAGTCAAAATGTAACATTAATAGCTAGATTGATAAATGGAGAGGCTAGAGGAGAACCTTATGAAGGACAGGTAGCAGTAGGAGCTGTAATACTAAATAGAACTAGGGATCCTAGGTTTCCATCTACTGTAGCAGGAGTTATATATCAACCAGGAGCTTTTACTGCTGTGGTGGATGGACAAATACATTCAAATATGCAACAGAGCTCTATAAATGCAGCAAGGGATGCTTTAAATGGATGGGATCCTTCAGGAGGAGCAATATACTATTTTAATCCCTCTACAGCAACAAGTTCATGGATATGGTCGAGACCTCTTATTAAAATTATAGGTAAACATAGATTTTGCAGGTAGTTTAAAAATATATAGCCAAAATAGATGAGCTTTCGACAGCATCATTTAATAAAAATTGTTATTAAATAGGATAAAAATATATATGCTTTTAAGATAAGTGAGCAATAGATTTTTATTGTCATATATAAGGGATAATTTCTAAGAAAAGCTAATCAGGAAGTGACACATTTTTTTTATATATATGCTAATATATTTTTAAGACAATAATGAGCTAGGTTATGGGGGGAGAAAATTTATGATAATAGAGAATTTTATTAGTAAGGAGAAAGTAGATCAAATTAAGTATGTATACTTTTATAGATTACTTAAAGGCAAAATAGCTATTTCATATTCCCATAAGGATGTTGAAGAGGTGCAGGCTTATGGAATTGAAATTGAGAGACAGGATATATTAGATGGAAAATTGATAAATGTGCAAAGAGATAGTGTTCAAAATATAAGTCCTGAAAGGTATAAAGTACATAATTTATTGAAATTACTATATGACAATAAAGTTTCACCTATCCACTTGGTTGATGTAATAGGTGATTATGTAGACGAATACAGTATGGACTTTGACAACCAAAAAAATTATGCAGCATATTAATTTAATAGAAAAGGGGAGAAATCCTCTTTTTTTTATATAAAAAGTTAATATATCTATTATACCTATATTAAAAAATTAATATAATAGGTATATAATTAAAGGTATTAAAATTGGAGGTGTTATATTTTGATATTTGGGGTTGGGGTTGATATAGTTGAAATCAGGAGAATAGAACAGGCTGTTAGTAAACACTCAAATTTTATAGATAGAATTTTTAGTAAGAATGAAGTAGAATATCTTAAAAATAAAAATTTAAGACCTGAATTTATAGCAGGAAGGTTTGCTGCTAAGGAAGCTATAGTAAAGGCACTAGGAACTGGATTTAGTGGTTTTGATTTTAGAGATATAGAAGTAGATAGAACTGCTTTAGGTAAACCTATTGTAGTATTAAAGGGAAAGGCAAAGTTAATAGCTAATAAATGTGGGAATTACAAGATTCATCTCAGTATATCTCATGGAGTGGATAACGCTATAGCCTATGCCGTAATGGAGGTAGATGGAGTTGAAGATAGCGACTGTAAAAATAGCTAGAGCTGTAGATGGGTACAGTATAAATGAATTAAAAATACCAGGAATTGTACTTATGGAAAATGCAGCACTAAAGGTAGTCAAAAACATAGATCTAAAAAAATGTGAATCTTTTTGTGTAATTTGTACAAAGGGAAATAATGGTGGAGATGGCTTTGCGGTAGCAAGACATCTTTATAATTTAAACAAAAAGGTTCATGTATTTTTAGTTGGAAAAGAAAGTGGAATGAGTGAAGATTGCAGCGTAAATTACAACATTTTGAAAAATTTAAAGATTAATTTAGATATAGTAGATTCAGAAGAAAGTCTTGTAAAACTTAAAAAGTGTATAAAAGAAAGTGATGTTACTATAGATGCTTTGTTTGGAACAGGAATTTCTAGAAATATACTAGGAATACAAGATTCTGTAATAACCCTTATTAATGAGTATGGCAGTTATATTATTTCTGTAGATATTCCCTCTGGGCTTAATGGTGATACAGGAAATGTTATGGGTAACTGTGTGAGAGCTAATAAAACTATTACTTTTCAGCTATATAAAATGGGATTTCTAAAATACGGAAGTGATAAATTTACAGGTGAAGTGATAGTAGAGGACATAGGAATTCCAAGTTTAGCTGTTGAAAAATTTTCTGGATCTGAATTTATAATGGATCAAGATTTTATAAAAGGAAAACTAAAAATTAGAGATAAGTATAGTCATAAAGGAGACTATGGAAGGGTACTTATTATAGCTGGATCTAAGGGATTTACAGGAGCAGCTTATATATGTACTCAGGGAGCAGTAAGAAGTGGTGCAGGACTTGTCACTTTAGGATGTTATAAAGATATACAACCTATACTTAGTGAAAAGCTTGTTGAAGGTATGACTATAGATTTGGAAGAAAATTTTAAATTAGAAAAAACTATAGAAAAAAGCGATGCTATTGCTATAGGCCCAGGTATGGGAGCTAATGATAGTACTTTAAACTTGGTGAAAAAAGTTATTACTACTTTCAAAAAAACGGTAGTAATAGATGCAGATGGAATCAATGTCCTAAGTAGGAATCTTAACATTTTAAAACAGAAAAAATGTGATGTGATTTTAACCCCCCATTTGGGAGAAATGGCTAGAATTACCGGTTTAGGAATTGAATATATAAGCGAAAATAGAATTAAAGTAGCCAAAGACTTTGCGAAGGAGTATAATATAATTGTACTTTTAAAAGGATATAATACGGTTATTACAGATGGAAACTCAGTTGCCATAAACTCTACAGGAAATTCAGCTATGGCTTCAGGTGGCATGGGAGATTGTCTAACGGGAATTATAGCTTCTTTTTCTGCACAAAAACAAGGTCCTTTTGAAGCAGCTTCTATTGCTGCATTTATACATGGATATGTAGGAGAAGAATTATCGAAAGATATGTATTCTGTAAATGCCAGTCATGTTTTACATCAATTGCCTTTTTCAATAAAAAAATTAACAGAATAGTCTTATTTTCATATAATTATTTCATAAAAAAGTAATATAGAAAAACATAATAGAATAGATTAGTAGTAAAAAGTTGTGAAAACTGGAGGAACGAAGTGAGAAAAAGACTACTGATATTAGGAATTATGTTTTTTATTTTAAGTGTAATTTTTTCATCTTGTGGTAAAGACCCTCAAAATACAGAGAAAATAATTTATTATTTAAAGAATTTGAACAGCTACAGCTGCAATGTAAATATTTTAATAAAAAATGACAAACAGCAGATAAATTATAATGGAAGGCAATTTTATGACAGTAGATATGGAGAGAGATTTGATTTAGACAACAATAGAATAATTATTTATAAAGATAACAAAATATATGTTAAGGATATTAAAAGAGGAAATTCCTATAATATAGATAAAAATTTTCAAAGTTTATTTAAGTTTAGTTTTATAAAAGAATATATCTCTCTCCTTTATACGAATGAAAAGATTGAAAATTCATTTAAAAAGGTTGGAAATGAAGAATATCAAGTTATAAATTTAGACATACCTGGCAATAATAAAAATATGTATAAAGCCCAGTTGTATGTAAATATAAAAGATAATGTTCCTGCATACGTCATAATATACGATTCTAAATATAAAAAACGGATAGAAATTAAATATACTGATTTTAAATCCAATGTGGAATTAAAAGAGGATATGTTTAAGATAAATTAGTTTTAATATAAGAATATGTAAGTAATATTTTTAATCAATAATCTCATAATTTTACTGAGAAACGTATTCAAGTACTTAATTGATTTTGGGGGGTGATATTTTTATAGTCAAACATTAGGCATGTACAGTAAAGATTAATTTAAGGTGATATTGCATATAATAGGTATCTTCAATCATATGATGTGGACAAGAGCTAATTAATTATAAGAGTTGAAATAATTATAAAGGTAATGTAGATGATGGTATCATGCTCATGGTTGAAAAAATTGATTGAAGTTTAATACAAAAGATAATAAAGTGGTTAAAATTACAGAAGATAACAAGTTCATATATATTTTTTTTTAACTGTCATATGTACTCTACTTTTTAAGTTAGGATAATTGCTATATGCAGCAGTTATATCTTAATTGTAAATAAATTTTAATAAATAAAATCATAGAATTAAATTAATTACATATTTAGAAAGGAATACTTGCATATGGCTTTTAACAAACTGCGTTTTCAATAATTATTATATAAGTAACTATGTATATGAAAAATATGAAAAAACTGAAACATTTCTTAAAATATATTTTCCAATCTGATATATAGGCATATACACACCAGAAAATTATGAATATAAGCTTAGAAATTGGTATAGGATAATAATAAGGTTAATGAATGAAAATTTTATTCATAAAGTTGATTTGCATTACAAATGATTAACATAAAATTAGTAATTGGGTGTAAAAAGTAAATTATACAATATGCAAATGACTAGAATGAATTATTACATATATATTTAATTAATATCTGAAATTGTTACATATAAAATTATAATAGACTTAAATAGAAATATGGCAAAAGTTATATTAAATCAATATAGATATGAAAAGCCCTATGTAAAAAAAATACAAGTAGAAAAATGTTGAAATTAAAGATAATTTCTTTGACACACTTGTGGATTTGGTAATATAATTACGTTGTATATATCTTTCGCTTAGGGTAATAGGAGGTATTAATTTGTATATGTCAAATTCTAAAAGATTGGTGGTAAACCTCTCAGAAACACTATACAATGAATTTAACAAAGCACTTAAAGAAGATTGCAAAAAAAGAAGTGAATTTATTAGGGAAGTTATCATATTATATATTAATGAGAAAAAAAGGTTAAATAGAATATCAGAAATGGAAAAAGGATATAGGGAAATGGCGCAGCTTAATCTTGAATTCGCAGAAATGGGCTTTGCAAGTGACATAAAGGAATTAAAAGAATATGAAGCGAAGCTTTCGGAGAGTGATTTGTCAGATGACAACAGTAGTGAAAAGAGGAGATATATTTTATGCTGATTTGAGCCCTGTAGTTGGGTCTGAACAAGGAGGGGTAAGGCCGGTTATTATCCTACAAAATGATGTAGGTAATAAGTACAGTCCCACTGTAATTGTTGCGGCTATTACTTCTCAGATAAATAAAGCAAAACTACCTACTCATGTTGAAATTTCTTCAGAAGCCTATGGGTTAAATAAAGATTCGGTAGTGCTGCTTGAACAAATAAGAACTTTAGATAAAAGAAGGTTAAAGGAAAAAATTGGTCATATGACGGATGTAGATATGAAAAAGGTAGATGGTGCACTTCTAGTGAGTGTAGGACTACAGTAAGTATTCCAAATTCATCTAATATTTTATGAATTTTATAGTTAATATTGTGAACTATAGGCCCCTGCATCTTAAATGTAGGGGTGAAATTTTATGGCCAGGATTATATATAAAAATAAAATTTTGTGTTAAAATAATAAGTATAGTTTTTGTTTATATAGCTTAGGAGGTTAAGGGTGTGAAAAAAGATATAGAAGAACTTAAGAAGATTGCTGTAACTATAAGAAAAGACATAATAAAAATGTTAACCGAATCTAGTTCAGGTCATCCAGGTGGTTCATTATCTGCAGTAGAGGTTTTAACCACTTTATATTTTTATGAAATGAATATTAATCCGGAACAACCTAGAGATTTAGATAGGGATAGATTTGTATTATCAAAAGGACATGCAGCACCTGCATTATATAGTACTCTTGCAAGAAAAGGATATTTTGATGTAGATGAGTTAAAGTCACTTAGAAAGATCGGATCAATGCTTCAAGGACATCCTAATATGAATGAAGTACCAGGAATAGATATGTCTACAGGCTCTTTAGGACAGGGGATATCTGCAGCTGTAGGAATGGCATTAGCTGGAAAAATGGATAAAAAGGATTACAGAGTTTATACTTTATTAGGTGATGGAGAACTTGAAGAAGGTGAAGTTTGGGAGGCAGCTATGGCTGCAGGACATTATAAACTAGATAATCTTACAGCTTTTGTAGATGCTAATGGACTTCAAATAGATGGACCTTGCGAAGAAGTAATGTCAGCATATCCAATTGGGGATAAGTTTAAGGCATTTAAGTGGAATGTTATAGAAGTGAATGGACATAGTTTTGAAGAACTAATAGATGCTATTGAAAAAGCGAAAACAGTTAAAAACAAACCAACTATGATAGTATGTAAGACTATTAAAGGTAAGGGAGTTTCTTTCATGGAAAATGAAGTTGGCTGGCATGGTTCAGCGCCAAATATAGAACAATGTGAGAAAGCATTAGCTGAACTTGGAGGTGAGGAGTAATGTCAAATAAAATAGCAACTAGAGAAGCTTATGGAAAAGCATTAGTGGAATTAGGAGCTGAAAATAAAAAAGTAGTAGTCCTTGATGCGGATCTTTCAAAGTCTACTAAGACTGCTAAGTTTAAAGATGCATATCCAGATAGATTTATGGACATGGGAATAGCTGAAGGTAATATGATGGCAGTAGCAGCAGGTTTGTCTACTTGTGATAAGATACCTTTTGTAAGTACTTTTGCCATGTTTGCAACGGGAAGAGCATTTGAGCAGGTAAGAAATTCTATATGCTATCCTAAATTAAATGTTAAAATATGTGCTACTCATGCTGGTATTACAGTAGGGGAAGATGGAGCATCTCATCAGTCGGTAGAGGATATATCGCTTATGAGAAGTATACCTAATATGACAGTTATATGTCCAAGTGATGCAGTAGAAGCAGAAGCTGCCGTTAAAGCTGTAGCTGAAATGGATGGACCTTGTTATGTAAGACTTGGTAGGTCAGGAGTATCTGTTATAAATGACAATGCAGATTATAAATTTGAAATAGGAAAAGCAGTACAGCTTAGAGAAGGAAAAGATGCAGTTATTATTGCAACTGGTATAATGGTTGACGCAGCACTAGAAGCATATAATAATCTAGCAGAAGAAGGCATTAAAGTATCAGTCTTAAACATACATACAATAAAACCTATAGACAAGGAAGCAGTAATAAATGCAGCAAGACAAACTGGTGCGGTCATAACTGCAGAAGAGCACAGTGTTATTGGGGGACTTGGATCAGCTGTATGCGAAGTTTTAAGTGAAAATTTACCTACTCCAGTAGTAAGGGTAGGCATAAAAGATACTTTTGGTCAAAGTGGAAAGCCTGCAGAACTCTTAAAAGCCTATAAACTTACAGCAGAGGATATAGTGAAAGCTGTTAAAAAATGTATGGCTTTAAAATAGCAATTTAGTAGAAGACGATGTTATGATTTCATATAACATCGTCTTTTTAATAAAAGTAAACTTTAAGCTTTAGTTTGTTAATAATAATTTCATATATTTAATTTTTAGTTTCATCCTTCCGTATGATATAATGAACTTTGTAATGTAGCAAGCTGAAAAACTTGTTAAATATAAGGAGAGATTTAAATGATACAGTTCAAAAACGTAAGCAAGGTTTACAATAATAACATATTCGCACTGTCAAATATAAATTTGAAAATTGAAAAAGGGGAATTTGTTTTTTTAGTTGGACCTAGCGGAGCGGGAAAAACTACTTTTGTAAAGGCACTTTTGAAAGAAGTTCAACCTACATCAGGAGACATTATAGTTAACAATCTCAATATCACAAAATTAAAAAGAAGCAAGATACCTTTATATAGAAGAAAATTAGGAGTAGTTTTTCAAGATTTTAGGCTGATACCTACTTTAAATGTTTATGAAAATGTAGCATTTGCAATGAGGGTTATTGAAGCTCATCCAAAAGAAATAAGAAAAAAAGTACCTGTTGTACTTTCTTTAGTTGGGTTGGCAAATAAATACAAGTCGTTTCCACATGAACTTTCTGGAGGAGAACAGCAGAGAATTTCACTGGCAAGGGCTATAGTAAACAACCCATCCATATTAATAGCTGATGAACCTACAGGAAACTTAGACCCAGATACTTCTATGGACATAATGGAAACAATAAACGATATAAACGAGGCTGGAACAACAGTACTAATGGCAACTCATGCAAGCGATATAGTTGATTCTATGAGAAAGAGAGTTATAGCACTGGAAAAAGGTATTATAGTAAGAGATGAGCAAAGGGGTGCATACGGATATGAGGATTAGTACTGTAAGTTTTTCTATTAAGGATGCATTTAGAAATTTAAATAGAAATAAAACTATAAGTATAGCATCTGCAGCTACGGTAGCAGCTACGCTTTTTATTTTCGGTATATACCTGCTTGCTATGATGAATATCAAACAGGGTATATTGGAAGTGCAATCTAAAGTAGAGGTAAAGATATATCTTCAGGATAATATAACTAGAATTCAGAAGAGAAATATCGAGGACAAAATAAATACTACAGATGGAGTAGTCGATGTAAGTTACGAAACAAAATCTCAGGCATTAGATAAGTTTAGAAATCAGTTGGGACAGGAAAATAAATCTTTAGTAGAGGGACTTGAAAAGGACAATCCAATTCCAAGTGCATACATAGTGAAGGTTTCAGATCCCCAAGTCGTGTCCCGGGTAGTTAAAAATGTACAGGGAATGCCAGGAATATATAGTGTGCAAGATGCTAGAGAAATTGTGGATAAAATTATAGCTATAACTAGAACTATAAAATGGGTAGGAACTATTATATTTATAATATTAATAGGAGTTTCACTATTTTTAATAGGAAATACAATAAAGATAACTGTTTATTCTAGAAGAAAAGAAATAGGAATAATGAAATACATTGGAGCTACAGACTGGTTTATAAGATGGCCTTTTATTATAGAAGGTATTATAATAGGTATTGCAGGGGGAATAGTGTCGGATATAATACTTTATTATCTATATAAGATAGTATATGTTAAAGCAGCATCTACCCTTGTAATAATGCAGTTAATTAGTCCTACTTATGTAATCACTAGTATTTTGGGAATATTTATTCTGGTGGGTATTATTATAGGCGCTGCAGGAAGTGCACTATCTATTAGAAAATTCTTGGAAGTTTAAATTAGTATAGGATAATTAATTAAATTTTAGAGCTATATAGGGCATGCAGAAGTTTTATTTTTGCATGCCAATTTTATAATAGTTTTACAAATTTATTTTTTTTAGTGTTATAATTATTTAAGATTTACATAAATACTATAATAGTGAATGTTTCAAAAAATGAGGTGAGCAAATTGAATAGCAAGAGAAAATGGATAGGATGGACTATAGCAATTGTACTTATAACAAATATCCTTACAATGTTTGGAACTACAAGTTTTATAACAAGCGCTCAGGGAAATACTGTAGGAAATTTTGGAAAACTATTTGAAATTAGAAGTCAATTATATAAATATTATGATGGACCTATAAACGATGCAACTTTAGTTGAAGGTGCCATTAAAGGAATGACTTCATCGCTGAATGATCCTTATACTGTATTTATGAATAAAAAAGAATTTCAAGATTTTAATGTTCAAACTCAGGGAAATTATAGTGGTGTTGGAATTCAGGTTGCAGCAAAAGACAGTAATATTGTTGTAATGGATGTATTTGATAATTCCCCTTCAAAAAAAGCGGGAATAATGAAAAATGATGTAATTGAGAAAGTAAATGGTACTAGTGTTAGTGGAAAAGATCTAGATAAAGCTGTATCTTTAATGAAGGGTCAGGAGAATACGGAAGTTACGCTGACATTATATAGAGAGAGCAAAGGAAATTTTGATGTAAAAGTTAAAAGACAGAAAATAGACATTGCCACTGTAAAAGGTGAAATGCTGCAGGATAATGTAGGATATATTCAAGTAAGTATGTTTGATGAAAATACTGCAAAAAACTTTAAAGATCAATTGAACAAATTGAGGAGTCAGGGTATGAAATCATTGATTATAGATTTAAGAGATAATCCAGGTGGACTTTTAGATCAATGTGTTGATATGGTGTCTAATTTTGTACCTAGCGGTAAAGTTATAGTTTCTACAGTTGATAAATACAACAATAAAAAAGAGTATAAATCAAAAGGTGGAGATTTTACTAATTTGCCTTTGACAGTATTGACTAATGGAAATAGTGCCAGCGCATCGGAAATATTTTCAGGAGCCATTAGAGATTATAAAATTGGAACTTTAGTTGGAGAAAAAACCTATGGGAAAGGAGTAGTTCAGACTATACTTGATACAGGAAGCGGCACTGCACTCAAAGTTACTATATCAAAGTATTATACTCCAAATGGGGAAAACATACACAAGAAAGGGATAAAACCTAATATAGAAGTGGTATATCCTGAAGAACTCAAGAAAGCTGCTTATGATAGGAACAAAGATCCTCAATTTAGCAAAGCACTTGAAATAGCAAAAAGCAAAATAAAATAGATTTAAATTCTGACGAACTAGGAAAATATAATTGTATTTGAAGTTTTAAGTTAGACAGATTGGTTCTGTCTAACTTAATTTATGGAGAGGGGAACTAATTTTAATGATATTATTGTATACATTGAAGTCCATAGCTTTTGCATTGACAGAACCTTATTTAATAATTATTTTAGCTGTTCTTGCACTTGTGTTATACAGAAAAAATAAACAGATAACTGTAATGCAAAAGATGATAATTGGAGAAAGAGTTAACTCTCCTTTTGAACTTACAATGTCACAAATTGTAATAGGAATTTTTGCAGGGGTTGTCATTACTACTATTATGTCGTATTTAGGAATAGTTTTTGATGAAAGTTCCTCTGTAGATTTAGTATTTTTAGCATCTATAATATTTATGTTTTTTAATCCAAGATTCATATGTTTTTCTTACTCTGGTGCAGTACTTGGATTTCTAAGTCTTACGATGGCTATATTATCTTCAAAGTTTAACCTTCCAAATTTGAATTTCTTAAAAATAGATGTAGTTGCACTTATGAGTATGGTAGCTGTAATACATTTTGTAGAGGGAATTTTAATTATATTTGACGGAAAGACGGGATCTATTCCGGTTTTTACAAGTAAAGGTGGCAGTATAATAGGTGGATTTGCCCTGCGAAGGTATTGGATAGTTCCAGTGGCTATATTTTTTATGATTCATGATAAATCTGCAATAGCAAGTTCATGGCAGGTGTCTCTTCCTGGATGGTGGCCTATAGTAAAAACTTCTATACCGTTTAATATTTTGAAGAATGCAGTTCTTACATTAATGCCATTTTATGCTGTAGTAGGATACAATAGTGTGACTTTTACTAAAAGTGTAAAGGAAAAGAGTCGAATATCTGGTGTTATTGTAATGCTATACGGTATTATTTTATTTGGGATAGCACAATTGGCAGTTTTAAATGTTGTGTTGAAATTCTTTGTAGTTATATTTGCACCTTTAGCTCATGAAGGAATTATTATCCTGCAAAGGTATTTGGAAAATAGAGGGGCACCTAAATACATAAGCAGCAGTGAAGGGATTATGGTACTTGCTGTGGCACCTAATTCACCTGCAAGTGAAATGGGAATAAAAACTGGAGATTTGTTGGTGGAAGTAAATGGCGAAAAAATTGAAAGTGAAGATAGAATAACTGAAATAGTAAAGGAATATTCAAATTTTATTTGGTTTAAAGTAAAAAATGTATCTGGGGCTTTAGAACAGGTTAGCTATAACAAGATGAACAAAGATAAGAGGCTTGGAATAGTTTTTGTACCCAGAAAGGTACCTAAGGACAGTATGGTTGTAAAGTTTGATAAAAGCCGATTTTCTCAAATGCTAAACGATATGAAAAATAAGGATAAAGATAAGGATAAGGATGATTAGAAAATGGGAGTTTTTAAAATACATTCTAAGTTTAAACCTACTGGAGATCAACCCAAAGCTATAGATAGTATAGCAGATGGTGTTTTAAAAGGAAATAAATTTCAAACATTACTTGGAGTAACTGGATCTGGTAAGACTTTTACTATGGCAAACATAATAGAAAAAGTACAAAAACCTACACTAGTGCTTGCACATAATAAAACTTTGGCAGCACAGTTATGTTCGGAATTCAGAGATTTCTTTCCAGATAATTCTGTAGAATATTTTGTATCATATTATGATTATTATCAACCAGAAGCATATATACCTCAGACAGATACTTATATAGAAAAAGATGCATCTATAAATGATGAAATTGATAAATTAAGACATTCTGCTACTTCTGCACTCCTGGAAAGAAAAGATGTGATTGTAGTAGCGTCAGTATCTTGTATTTATGGACTTGGAAATCCTGAAGAATATAAAAAATTAACTTTGTCTCTAAGGCCGGGAATGATAAAAAATAGAGATGAAGTCCTAAAAAAATTAGTAGAAATACAGTATGAAAGAAATGATATAAATTTTGTAAGAGGGACCTTTAGGGTAAAAGGGGATATAGTGGACATATTTCCAGCAGCATCTACAGATCACGCTATAAGGGTAGAGTTTTTTGGAGATGAAATTGATAAGATAAGGGAGTTTGATGTGCTCACAGGAGATACCATTGGATTTAGAAAACATGCAAATATATTTCCAGCATCCCATTTTGCCACTTCAAGAGAAAAAATGGAATTAGCCATAGAAAAGATAGAAGAAGAATTAGAACACAGACTTAAAGAACTTACATCTCAGGATAAATTGCTTGAAGCACAAAGGTTAAAACAGAGAACTAATTTTGACATAGAAATGATGAGAGAAGTAGGATATTGCAGTGGAATTGAAAATTATTCTAGAATAATGGATGGAAGAGCTAAGGGAAGTCCTCCACAAACCCTTATTGATTATTTTCCAGATGATTTTTTGCTTTTTATAGATGAAAGTCATGTTACTCTTCCTCAGGTAAAAGCCATGTATGCGGGAGATAGATCCAGGAAAGATTCATTAGTGGAATATGGTTTTAGGCTTCCTTCTGCCTACGATAACAGACCTTTAAAATTTCAAGAATTTGAAAAGAAGATAAATCAGGTTGTGTTTGTGAGTGCTACACCTGCAGACTATGAGTTAGAACATTCCGAAAATGTGGCAGAACAAATATTAAGACCTACAGGACTTTTAGATCCTGAAATTATAGTGAAACCAATTAAAGGACAAATAGATGATTTGTATAATAGTATACAAAAAACTATATCAAGAGGATATAGGATACTTGTCACTACACTTACTAAAAAGATGGCAGAAGATTTAACAGATTATTTTAAAGACATGAATGTCAAGGCAAGATATCTTCATTCCAGTATAGCTACTATAGATAGGATGAAGATAATAAGGGATTTGAGAAAAGGAGAATTTGACGTCTTAGTGGGAATTAATCTTCTAAGAGAGGGACTTGATATACCTGAAGTTGCATTAGTTGCAATTTTAGATGCAGATAAGGAAGGATTTTTAAGATCAGAGAGATCTCTTATTCAAACTATAGGAAGGGCTGCAAGAAACTCTGAAAGCAAAGTTATAATGTATGCCGATGTTATTACAAAATCTATGGATAAAGCTATAAGTGAAACTAAAAGAAGAAGAAAAATACAAATTGAGTATAATAAGAAGAATGGAATAGTTCCAAAAACAATTAATAAGGCAATTAGAGAAGTTATAGAGTCAACTATGGTTTTGGAAGAAAAAGAAGAATATAATAGTTTAGAAGAAGCAGTAAAGGCGGACAATGAAAAAATAGATGAACTCATTGAAGCTCATGAAAGACAAATGAAAACGGCAGCAAAAGAACTTAGATTTGAAGAAGCTGCTAAACTCAGAGATGCAATACTTAAGTTAAAAAAACAGAAAAATAAATAATATGGATAAAAGATTAGATAACTAAGGAGTTAAGTTTATGAAAGATAGCATAGTAATAAAAGGTGCTAAAGTTCACAATTTAAAAAATATAAGTTTGACTATACCAAGAGATAAGCTAATAGTTTTTACTGGGCTTTCAGGTTCGGGAAAATCTTCACTAGCATTTGATACTCTTTATGCAGAAGGTCAGAGAAGATACGTTGAATCATTATCTGCATATGCAAGACAATTCTTGGGCCAGATGGATAAACCAGATGTAGAATACATTGAAGGCTTATCACCTGCTATATCTATAGATCAGAAAACTACAAGTAGAAATCCACGTTCTACAGTAGGAACAGTTACAGAAATATATGATTATTTGAGGTTATTGTATGCACGTATAGGAGTGCCCCATTGTCCAAAGTGCGGCAAGGAAATAACCCAGCAGACAGTGGATCAAATGGTAGATAAAATTATGGAAATGCCAGAGAGAACTAAGATACAGATACTTTCACCTGTAATAAAGGGAAAAAAAGGAGAACACATAAAGGTACTGGAAAGCATAGTTAAAAATGGGTTTGTAAGAGCTAGAATTGATGGAGAAATAGTAGATCTTCAAGATGAAGAGATAAAATTAGAGAAAAATAAAAAGCATACTATTGAAATAGTAGTAGATAGGTTGATAATTAAAAGTGAAATAAGGAGCAGACTTGCGGATTCTATAGAAACCTCCTTAAAATTGTCCGATGGGATACTTATTGTAAATATATTGGGTGGAGAGGACATACTTTTCAGTGAGAAATTTGCATGTCCGGAATGTGGTATAAGTATAGGAGAGATTACTCCTAGAACTTTTTCTTTTAATTCACCTTTTGGAAAATGTGATACTTGTGATGGGCTTGGTACCTTGCTTGAGATAGATGAGAATCTAGTAATACCTGATAGAAAAAAGAGTATATTAGAAGGTGCTATTACAGCCTGGGGAGAAGGAAGTTTAAAGGAAGGTTCCTGGACTTTTAGTATACTGAAGGCTCTTTCGAGTACGTTTAAATTTAAATTGGATACACCTATAGAAAAATTAGATCCTAAAGTAGTAGACATATTACTTTATGGATTAAGAGGCGGAAAAATAAGAGTTAAATACAGAAAAGAAAACAGAATGATGGAATTTAATCATTCTTATGAAGGAATAGTCAATACTTTGAAGAGAAGGTATATGGAGACAAATTCCGACTATATAAAAAAAGAAATAGAAAATTATATGAGTGATAATCCATGTCCAAAATGTAAGGGCGCCAGATTAAAACCTGAAGTATTAGCAATTACAGTAGGAGAAAAAAACATATTTGAGCTGTGTAACATGTCTATAAAAGATGAATTGAAATTTTTTAAGGAGATACAGCTTTCGGAAAAAGATAAGATTATAAGTGACCAAGTATTGAAAGAAATAAGTGGTAGGTTGCAATTTTTAATAGATGTAGGATTGGACTATTTGACATTGTCCAGAACTGCCGGAACTTTATCCGGAGGAGAGTCCCAAAGAATAAGACTTGCAACTCAAATAGGTTCAAGTTTGGTTGGAGTGCTTTATATATTGGATGAGCCAAGTATAGGGCTTCACCAAAGAGATAATGACAGACTTATATCTACTTTGAAGCATTTAAGAGATATTGGAAATACATTGATAGTAGTAGAACATGATGAGGATACAATGAGACAGTCGGATTTTATAGTAGATATAGGACCAGGAGCAGGAGAACATGGCGGAGAAGTAGTAGCTGCAGGGCCTATTTCGGATATTATAAAATGTGATAGATCAATAACAGGACAGTATTTAAGCGGAAAGAAAAAAATAGAAATACCTGAACATAGAAGGGAATGTAGCGGAAAATATATAAAAGTAATAGGTGCTTCAGAGAATAATTTGAAAAATATAGATGTTTCTTTTCCCTTAGGAATATTTACTTGTGTTACCGGTGTATCTGGATCTGGAAAAAGTACTTTAGTAAATGAAATATTATACAAAGCACTACATAAGGAATTAAACAATTCAAAAGATAGGCCGGGACATTATAAAAATATTTTGGGAACAGAAAATGTAGATAAAATTATAAATATAGACCAAAGTCCTATAGGAAGGACTCCAAGATCCAATCCTGCAACTTATACAGGAGTATTTGATATAATAAGGGAAGTGTTTGCAAGTACTTCTGAATCCAAGATGAGAGGATATAAACCTGGACGATTCAGCTTTAATGTAAAAGGAGGAAGATGCGAGGCTTGCAGCGGAGATGGAATAATAAAAATAGAAATGCAATTTTTATCAGACGTATACGTGCCTTGTGAAGTTTGTAAGGGAAAAAGATATAATAGAGAAACACTTCAAGTAAAGTATAAAAATAGAAATATTGATGATGTATTAAATATGACTGTAGAAGAAGCATTAAAATTCTTTGAAAATATACCAAGAATAAAAAATAAGCTGCAAACTCTTATGGATGTAGGGCTAGGATATATCAAATTAGGTCAACCTTCCACACAATTGTCTGGTGGAGAGGCACAGAGAATAAAGCTTGCCCATGAATTATCTAAAAGAAGTACTGGGAAGACAATGTATATACTTGATGAACCTACTACAGGACTTCACATAGATGATGTAAGTAAACTTATAAATATACTTCAGAGAATTGTAGATGTAGGTAATACAATTGTGGTTATAGAACATAACTTAGATGTTATAAAGTGTGCGGATTATATCATTGATCTTGGACCTGAAGGTGGAGAAAAGGGAGGAAACATTCTCTGCATGGGTACTCCAGAACAAATATCTGAAAATAAGGGTTCTTACACAGGACAATACTTAAAAAAGATGTTATAATTTACATAAAGACTAGCATAAGCACACCTATAATGCTAGTCTTTCCATGTATTAAGGGAGGATATTTAAATGGATCTTAGTAAATTGAGTATAGTTTTTAAAATTGTTATCATAGGTATAGTATATATTATAATATTTTGGGCACTGAGAATAATGTACAAGGATGTTAAAAATGGAAGCAAGAGAGGTAGAAATGTCAATAGGAAATCCTTTGGACTTGAAGTAGTTAATCCAGGTGAAAATGCGAATCTTAGAAAAGGTGCTGTGATTCCAGTGCGAAGGGAAATAACCATAGGAAGAAAAGGCGATAATCAACTTATGCTAGAGGATCCATATACCTCAGGACATCATGCAAGAATTTATATAAAAAATGGGAAAGAGTGTATATTAGAGGACATGGGAAGTACTAATGGTACTCTTTTAAATGGTAAAAAGTTAAGGGGCAAGCACTATTTGGCTTCTGGTGATGAAATTAAAATTGGAAATACATCCTTTAAAGTTATAGGGTGATTAAATATAAGCAGTTTTTAAAAACTATCATAAATAAGTGGGTGGTGGAATATTGGATACTACTAGAGATGAAAAAAAGTTATTAAGATATACATATTTGTTGTGTTTTGTGTGTTTCCTTAATTTAGCAATTATAAAGCAGCCTTTTGATAAAGGTGCTATGATAATGGCACTAGTAACTTGTCTTCTTATAGGATATTCTTACTTTGTAATAAGAAAATTTTTCTCTGACGGAGATAAATATATATTTATTTTTTCCAGTATACTGTCAGTTATAGGTATGGTAATGATATATAGAATAGATACTGCAGCCTCTATTAAACAAATAATTTGGTTTGCAGTCGGAGTTACTGGATTTATACTCATTGTTGTATTAATGCCGGATACTAGCGGATTCAGCAAGTATAAATATATATATTTGGTAGTTACATTAATATTTATGGCAATGGGTACTTTTTCAGGTACTGAAATCAATGGTTCAAAAAACTGGGTTAGTCTAGGTGGAATTCAGTTTCAGCCATCGGAATTTGGAAAACTATTTTTGGTAGCCTATCTGGCGGCGGAATTAAAGGATTATAAAAATTTTAAAAATTTAATAATACCTTGTGCAGTAGTAATGCTATCCTTAGTGTTTATGGTAATTCAAAGGGACCTTGGATCTGCTCTTATATTTTTTGGGATATCTGTAACCATGCTGTATATAGCTACTTCTAAATTTAGGTATGTAGCTATATGTTTTCTCCTTTCAGCTGCAGGGTCAATAGTAAGTTATAGGTTGTTTAATCATGTTAGAATAAGGGTTATGATATGGAAAAATCCTTGGCCTTATGCTAATAATCAGAGTTATCAAATTGTTCAATCTATGTTTTCTATAGCATCTGGGGGACTTACTGGAACGGGGCTTGGACTAGGACATCCGGAATACGTCCCTATTAATACTACAGATTTTATATTTGCGGTGTTGTGTGAAGAACTTGGGATACTTATAGGATTTGCTATAATAATATTATACTTTTTATTGTTTTACAGATGTATGAGAGCTGCTGTCTATGGGAATGATAAATTTTCAAGGCTTTTGGCAGTAGGTTATAGTGCAATGATTGCATCTCAGGTTTTAGTTATAGTTGGTGGTGTTATGAATGCTATCCCACTTACAGGTATAACATTACCTCTTGTAAGTAGGGGGGGAAGTTCTATGCTAATAACGTTTTTTTCGCTGGGTATAATTCAGAAGATATCAGAAGAGGGTAGGTAGCATTATGAATAACATAGTGAACAATATAAAGAAAGTGATGATGGTCTTCTTAATATGTTTTATAGCACTTATTTCTTATATGACTTATTTTGAAATGATAGTGGGACCTAAGATAGAGAATAGTCCTTATAATAGAAGGTTATGGATAAAAAGAAATGAGGTGCTTAGAGGAACCATATATGATAGAAATGGTAATGCACTTACTAAGAGCGATCCTATAAATTCTGAAACTCAGAAAAGGGAATACACAGGGGGGGCAATGTTTGCCCATGTACTTGGTTATGTGGATCAAAAATATGGAATTACAGGACTTGAGAAAAAATATGATGAACAGTTAATGTCCAGTAATATTCAGGATAGTATAAAGAGCCTTATTCAAAATAAGGGGAAATCCCAAAAGAAAGTGGGAAATAGTTTAAAAACAACTTTGGATTTGGAAACTCAAAAAATGGCTTATGACCTGCTTGATGGAAATAAGGGGGCAGTTGTGGCGTTAAACCCAAAGACTGGTGAAGTAATAGCACTTGTTTCAAGACCTTCTTTTGATCCGAATGACCTTGCAAATACATGGCAGCAGTTAAATCAGGATAAAACTAAACCTCTTTTAAATAGAGCTACGGCAGGGCTTTATCCACCTGGATCTACTTTTAAAACTGTAACTGCTGTAAGTGGATTAGAAAATATATCAGGAATTCAAAATAGATATTTTCAGGATAATGGTGAACTTCCTTTAGGTGGAGGATATTCTCTGCACAATTTTGAAGGAGAGGTTCTTGGAAGTATTAATTTTAAACAAGCATATACTCATTCTAGCAACGCTTATTTTGGATCACTTGGAATTGAGCTCGGAAATGACAGGTTAAAACAAACTGCTGAAAAGTTCTTCTTTAATAAGGAAATACCTACAGATGGAATACCTGTAGAACCTAGTAAATTTCCAATGTTAAAATCCTATGAAAAGGGAAGTATAGCTCAGAGTGCTATAGGGCAGAGCAGCGATTTGGCAAGTCCACTTCAAATGGCAGTAGTTACAAGCACTATAGCTAATGGTGGTGTTATGATGAAGCCTCATTTGGTAAGCGATGTGCTTACAAGTACGGGTGAAGAAGTAAAGAGCATACAAGCAGAACAAGTAGGCCAAATAATTTCTTCAAATACAGCAAATACTATGAAAGATCTTATGAGATCTGTTGTAGAATCTGGAACAGGAACTAATGCTTCTGTGGAAGGTGTAGAAGTAGCAGGAAAGACTGGAACAGCAGATAATCAGACAGAAGGACCTGGTTCACCACCTCATTCCTGGTTTATAGGTTTTGCACCTTATGATGATCCACAGATAGCTGTGGCGGTAATTGTAGAAAATGGAGGACAGGGAGGAAAGTTAGCGGCTTCTATAGCTTCGCAAGTTATAAGAACAGCATTACGAAAATAATTGAAATTTTAAAATTCCCCGGGAAATTTTGTTGTAAAAAGTAAATTTGTTGTAAATTTAATGTTATAATATAGGCAATAAGCGGATTATCGAATTATATGCAAAAATATTTAACATTATGACAGGATAAAAAGGAGAAAATATGAAGGGGAAAACTCATGCGGAAATGGGAATAGTTACTTTTTTGTCCGTTTACAACGTACTTCCGGGGAAATTTAATTATATAGGCCTTTTAATAGTGGCATTTTCATCAATACTTCCAGATGTGGATCACCCTAAAAGTATAATAAACAAATATATACTTCCATTTAGAAATAAGACAAGTAAGATTATGGTGTATAGCTCTTTAGGGATAGGACTACTTTGGTACGATTATCTTTATACTAATGCACCTATTATTAAAGCTATTGGCATATCGTTTATAATAATAGCTGTGTCTTCTCATAGAAATGGATTGACTCACAGCTTGATGGGTATGATATTGTTTTCTTTTATTATAGGATATTTAGGAAACATGTATAATGTACACTATCTGGTGTACTATTTTATGATAGGATATGGAATGCATCTCCTTTGTGATATGGTTACCAATAGAGGGGTACCCCTTTTTTACCCTTTTAAGAATAAAAAATTTAAACTGCCGTTAACTTATAATACTAATTCTAAAATTGGTTGTGTAATAGAGGATTTTTTAATGATATTTGGACTTTTATTTACAATATACAAGCTTCCAATCATATTTTGTAAGTAGTTTTAGGAGTGGATGTAGTGTTTGATTTTGAATATCAGTTAAAGGTATTACCGGATAAACCAGGAGTATATTTAATGAAAAACTCTTTAGGTGAGGTAATATATGTTGGAAAGGCAAAAATTTTAAAGAATAGAGTTAGGCAGTACTTTCAAAATTCTAAGAATCATTCTGAAAAGGTAAAGGCTATGGTGAAGCATATTGCTGAGTTTGAATATATAGTTACAGATTCAGAAATGGAAGCTCTTATTTTAGAATGTAATTTAATTAAAAAATATAGACCTAGGTATAATATACTTTTAAAGGATGACAAAGGATATCCTCTCATAAAAATAACAGTAAATGAGGATTTCCCAAGAATAATATCCGCTAGAAATATGGTAAAGGATGGCTGTAAATATTTTGGACCTTATATTAGTCCTTCTGCTGTATATGAAACTATGGAAATTATAAAAAAGATATTTCCAATTAGAACTTGCAGACTATCAATAAAAGAAGGAGAAATGAAGGGAAGGCCTTGTTTAAACTACTATATAGGGTTGTGTAAGGCTCCTTGTACTGGATATATTACTAAAGAGGAATACGGAAAAATCGTGAGTGGAGTTATGGATTTCTTATCAGGAAAAAATAGAGACATAAGTAAAAAGCTTAAAGAAGATATGGAAATTGCCTCAGAAAAACTCGAATTTGAAAAAGCTGCAGAGCTGAGAGATAAAATCCTAGCAGTGCAAAAGATAATTGAAAAACAAAAGATAACCACTGGAGGATTTGAAGATGAAGATTTTATAAATATGTATTCAGATAATGTGGACAGCTGTGTTCAAGTATTTTTCTCTAGATCCGGAAAAATAATAGGAAGAGAGCATTTTATTTTAGAAAATACTCAGGATTTGCCTAAGGGTGAAATAGTATCAAATTTTATAGAGGGGTTTTATGGGGGAACTGCATATATAGCAAAAACAATATATGTGCCTGAAGCTGATGAAATTGAACTTCTCCAGAATTGGCTTAGTATGAAAAAAGATGCTCGGGTATATATTAAAATACCTCAAAAAGGAGAAAAAAGGGCTACTTTAAATATGGTGGAGGAAAATGCTAAGACAACTTTGAAAAATTTTAAATTGAAATTAATTCAAGATAAAAAGATGTACAATACTGCTCTTGAAGAACTTACAGAAGCATTAGACATGGAAGATATACCCCACAGAATAGAAGCGTATGATATATCTAATATTCAGGGCGTGGATTCAGTAGGTACTATGGTAGTGTTTGAAAATGGAAGAGCTAAAAACAGTGATTATAGAAGATTCAAAATAAATTCCGTAAAAGGAGCCAATGATTACGATAGTATGAGGGAAATACTGACTAGAAGATTTAAGCATGGCTTTGATGAAATAGAAAGAATAAAGAAAAGAAATTTAAAGTTTAGTGCAGGAAAGTTTTGTGCCTTCCCAGATTTAATTCTTATGGATGGTGGAAAGGGTCAGGTAAATGCGGCCTTGGAGGTGTTAAAAAAATTTAATATAGACATACCTGTGTGTGGAATGGTAAAAGATGATAGACATAGGACTAGGGGACTTATATATAAAAATGAAGAAGTTTTGATATCTCCGCATTCTAATGTAATTAAACTCATTGCTAGAATACAGGACGAAGTTCATAGGTTTGCAATAACCTATCATAGGAGTTTGAGAAATAAAAGAGTACTTCATTCTGTATTAGAAGACATACCTAATGTAGGTAACAAGAGAAGAAAAGAATTGTTAAAAAAATTTGAGAGTATAGAGAATATAAAAAAAGCTACCATGAATGAACTTATGGATACGCCTTCAATAGATAGACGTACGGCGGAAAGCATAATTTCATACTTTAAAAAAAATGAAAATTAAATATAGGATTTCTAAGCATTAGATGGAGTTAAAACTTCATCTAATGTCAATAACTCTGTTTATAAATCCTATATTTTTAACTTTATTTTGGGAAAAAATTTAGTTTGATAGATAAAAGAAAATATGATACAATTTGTAATTGCATTGTATATTATAATTACATAGTGTAACGCTTAATTTTAATTTTCAAGGAGAATATTTATAATGAATAAGTTTAAAGATTTTGCTACAAATTTAGAGAAAATATTAGATAAAGAAGACATAAAAATAGACGAACCTATGAAGGAACATACTTCTTTTAGAGTAGGAGGTCCTGTAGATATATTAGTTACTCCTAAAAAATTTCAGGAAGTAGTAGATGTTATAACGTTATGTAAAGAACATAATATACCTTATTATATAATGGGAAATGGTTCTAATTTACTTGTTAAAGATGGCGGAATAAGAGGCATAATGATTAAACTTATAAAACTAAATGAAGTTAAAGTTGAGGACAATAAGATTATTACAGAAAGCGGTGTATCGCTAAAGGATATTTCAACTACTGCCCTTAATAACAAGCTATCAGGTTTTGAATTTGCCTGTGGCATACCTGGAAGCGTAGGTGGGGCAGTTACAATGAATGCAGGTGCTTATAATGGCGAAATTTCACATGTTGTAGAAAGTGCAAAAGTCATAGATAATGAAGGAAAAATCAAAGTATTAGATAGAAAACAATTAGAGTTAGAATATAGAAGCAGTTCCATTTTGAAATACAAATATACTGTCCTAGAAGTAACCTTTAATTTGGAGCATGGGGATTATGAGAAGATAAAAAACCGTGTAGAAGATTTGAATAGAAGGAGAAATGAAAAACAACCTCTAGAATATCCATCTGCAGGAAGTACCTTTAAAAGACCAGAAGGGTATTTTGCTGCAAAACTTATAGAAGACAGTGGATTAAAGGGAAAGAGTGTAGGTGGCGCCCAAGTATCTGAAAAGCATTCAGGATTTATAATAAATAAGGGAAGTGCAACAGCAAAAGATATCTTAGATTTAATAGCTATTGTACAGCATAAAGTTAAGGAAAAATTTAATGTAGACTTGTATACTGAAGTTAGAGTTATAGGGGAAGAGTAGAGAGCGGAGAATTGGTGCTGTGTATTGCACTGGTTCCCCTTTTTAGGTTGTATTTATTGTTGTAGTTTGTTGTGATATAATTAGAAAAAGTAAAAATATTTTTAAATGGAGGGATGTGACTATGAGATTTGTTATAGTGACAGGATTATCTGGAGCGGGAAAAACTCAGGCTATAAGAAGTTTAGAAGATTTAGGGTACTTTTGTGTAGATAATCTTCCTCCTACACTAATACCGAAATTTGCGGAAGCATGCTATAAAACTGATGGGAAAATAGATAAAATAGCCCTAGTAATAGATATAAGAGGAGGTCAATTTTTTAATGACATATTTGAAAGCTTGAATTATCTAAAGGAGCAGGGTTATAAATATGAAATATTGTTTTTAGATGCTTCAGAGGAAGTACTTATTAAAAGATTCAAAGAATCCAGGAGAAAACATCCTCTAGCACCTGACGGAAGAATTTTAAATGGTATAATTATGGAAAGAAACAAACTTAGAGAATTGAAAGACAGGGCAGACAACATAATAGATACATCTAATTTAGTAACTAGGGAACTTAGAGAAGAGATAACTAAGATATATTCAGAAGAAGGACAGATGGAAACAGAGCTTATGATTACCGTACTTTCTTTTGGATTTAAATATGGCATACCTGTTGATTCAGATCTAGTATTTGATGTGAGATTTTTACCAAATCCTTTCTATATACCTGAGTTAAAAGAATATTCAGGTAAGGATACCTCTGTAATGAAATATATAATGAGTTTTAAGGAGACTAATGAATTTATAAATAAACTGGAAAGTATGTTAGAATTTTTAATTCCAAATTATCTAAAAGAAGGAAAGAGACAACTGATTATCTCCATAGGATGTACTGGGGGAAGGCATCGTTCTGTATTTATTGCAAATGCCATTTATAATAGACTAAAAAACAATGGGCATAAGGTTAATATTGATCATAGAGATATAGAAGAAGATGTTAATAAAGGTGGTAAAAAATTATGAAGATTGTAGATTGGCTTAGACCTGGCATAAAAGTTAAAAGGTGGGTTATGCTTGGAGCCATGGGAGTACTCTTTATAATATTTGGAGTAATAGAATTTGTAAACAGAAGATTTTACAGCCTTTACTATATATCATTTTATGTATTTTTAATTATATCCGGGATATTTGTAGTATATATTTCCATAACTCAAGGTATGAGATCTATAATAGCACTTATAAATAAAGGATATTTAAGTGTGTCATTAGATTCCAGAAAGTTAGAAAATTTAATATATGAAAAACGTCTTTTGGTAAAAGGTCCTAAAATTGTTGCTATTGGAGGAGGAACTGGCCTTTCCACTATGCTAAGAGGACTTAAATACTATACGTCTAATATAACTGCTATAGTAACTGTAGCAGATGATGGAGGAGGTTCCGGGGATTTAAGGGAAGATCTTGGAATGCTCCCACCAGGAGACATAAGAAACTGTATAATGGCACTTGCTGATACTGAGCCACTTATGGAAGATTTACTCCAGTATAGATTCAAGGATGGAAGATTGAAAAATCAGAGCTTTGGAAATTTATTTTTGGCAGCTATGGATGGAATATCCGGAAATTTTGAAGAAGCCGTCCATAAAATGAGTTCTGTACTTGCGGTAACAGGTAAGGTAATGCCTGTTACCCTTGACAATTTAACTTTAAAGGCCAGATTGAAAGACGGATCTATTGTAGAGGGAGAATCAAATATTCCCCAAAAAGCAATAGAAAGAAATAGTCCAATAGATAAAATTTTTATAGAACCTAGAGGTGCTAGGGCATTAAAAGAAGCCGTAGAAGCTATAAAAGAAGCCGATGCAGTAATACTTGGACCAGGTAGCTTGTATACGAGTGTAATACCAAATCTTTTAGTTGGTGATATAGCTAGTGCACTGCAAAATACAAATGCTGTAAAGCTTTATGTTTCAAATATAATGACCCAGCCGGGAGAAACGGATGGATTTTCTGTAGAAGACCATATTAGTGCTATATTTAATCATGTGGGTGCTCCCATAATAGATTATGTAATTATAAATGTAGGTAAAATAAATACAGAGTTAGAAGGGAAATATAAAGAAGAAGAATCTCATTTAGTTAAAATAAATGAAGATTTAGTAGCTTCTATGGGGGTAAAAGTAATTGAAGGAGATTTTATAAGTATTAAGAATGGACTTATAAGACATAATTCTGAAAAATTGGCTTCCATACTTATAGAAACTATTATGGATAAAAAGCTGTTATTTGATAGAAAGAAGATAATAGAATATTTTTATTTATCAGAAAGATTAAAGGAAAATAGGAGATAAGTGGGAGATATATATGTCATTTTCATTGAAAGTAAAAAATGAAGTTTGTAGGTACTCAAATATAGATGAGGAAGAAGCTATAGCAGAATTGTCTGCCATAATGAAGGTTAGTGGAACTTTGATGCTTGGAGGAAAGAGGCAGTTTAGCTTTAAGATAATTACTGAAAATGCTGCAATTGCCAGATTCATATTTAAGATATTGAAGGATATTTTTCATATACATACTAGAATCCTGGTTAAAAAGAGTAATTCTTTAAAAAAAAATAATGTGTATGTAATAATGATAACAGAAGATGCTGATGTAAGATCCATACTTAAAAAAGTAGGACTTTTAAAGGAGGAAGAAGATGTTTTTTCACTGGATTATAGTATAACAGAAGATATTAAGGAAAATGAAAAGCTAAAAAAGGCATATATAAGGGGAGCTTTTTTAGGTGGTGGGAGTATAAGTAATCCAGAAAAGACGTATCACCTTGAATTTGTGACTCATGACAGTGATTATGCATTGGATTTAAGTAAACTTATAAATGGATATGGATTGAATTCTAAAGTAATACAGAGAAAGAGTAGTTTTATAGTGTATATTAAAGAAGGAGAGCAAATAGTGGATCTTTTGAATATAATAGGAGCACACTCTTCTCTTTTGGAATTAGAGAACATAAGGATAATGAAGGAAATGAGGAATAATGTAAATAGGCTGGTGAATTGTGAGACTGCAAATTTGAGTAAAACTGTTAATGCGGCAGTAAGACAAATGGAGAGTATAAAGCTTATACAAAAAGAGATAGGGTTAAACAGGCTGCCTGAAAACTTAAGGGATATTGCAGAACTTCGGTTAAATTATCCGGATGAATCTTTAAAAGAATTAGGTGAAATGTTGAATCCTAAAGTAGGTAAATCTGGAGTAAATCACAGACTTAGGAGAATTGAGAAAATAGCAGATGAACTGAGAAAAGAAAGGTAGGCACAGATTATATGTCAAAACATGAGGATATAATCAAGTACATACTTTCACTAGAAACTGGTACTAAAATTTCAGTGAGAAGTATAGCAAGTGAGTTAGGGGTTAGTGATGGAACGGCATATAGAGCTATAAAAGATTCAGATAGCCTTGGAATAGTTACTACAATCCCAAGAGTAGGAACTGTGAGAATTGAAAAAGTTGAAAAGAAAAATATGGAGTCTCTAACTTATGGTGAAGTAATAAATATAGTAGATGGAAGTTTGCTTGGGGGAAAAAATGGAGTACATAAAATACTACATCGATTTATAATAGGAGCTATGACCATAGAGGCCATGAAGCAATATATAAAAAAGATTGTTTAGTCATAATAGGAAACAGAGAAGAAGCCCAAAGACTTGCCCTTTTAAACGATGCAGGAGTCCTTATAACTGGCGGCTTTGGATGCAGTAATCAGATAAAGAACCTAGCTAACGAAAAGTGCCTTCCTATAATATCTACTAGCTATGATACTTTTACTGTAGCTAGTATGATAAATAAAGCTATTTCAGAAAATTTAATAAAAAAAGAAATAGTGCTTGTAGAAGATATAATGCAAATTAATCCATCTTATCTTAACGTTAAGGATACGGTACTTAAATGGAAGCAAATGATGAAAGAATTTAAGCATGACAGATATCCTGTAGTAGATGATGAAAATAAACTAGTAGGAATTGTTGCACCAAAGGATTTACCAAGTCATGGTTCTGATAATGAAGTTATAGGCAGGGTGATGTCTAAGGAACCAATTACAGTAACGCCTAAAACTACAGTAGCTTATGCAGCTCATATAATGGGGTGGGATGGTATAGAATTATTTCCTGTAGTAAAAGGTAAAAAACTAATAGGAGTTATAACTAGGAAAGATGTGATAAAGGCACTTCAGTACATGGCAAGGCAGCCTCAACTAGCAGAAACTCTTGAAGACTCCATACTAAAGAAATTTGAATTTCAGGTTAAGGATGGTAGAAATTGCTTTACAGGAAGAATAACTGCAGAAATGCTAGATTCTATGGGGACAGGTTCCTGGGGTACCTTAAATATGCTTTTGTCCACTATGGCAATTGTAATCTTGAGACAGAAAAACAATGCAAATATACTTGTAGATAATATAAATACATATTTTATGAAGCCCGTACAAATTGATAATGAAATTACAATATATGTAGATGTAATAGGCAAAGGTATAAATTATTGCAAAGTAGAAGTTAGTATGCTTAATGATAAAAAGGATATAGTTGGGAAAAGCATTTTATCTGCAAAAATGATAAGAAGGTAATGTTTAATGGACAAAGGAAAACATAGATGGGTTAGCTTACACCAACATACGGAATATTCCCTCCTGGATTCTTCAGCTAAAATTCCAGAACTTATAGCCAGAGCAAAAGAACTGGGAATGGATAGTATGGCAATAACAGACCATGGTGTTATGTACGGATGTGTGGAATTTTATAAAGAAGCAAGGGCACAGGGAATCAAGCCTATAATAGGCTGCGAAATATATGTATCTCAGGGAGATATGACTATAAAGCAAAACAATGGCAAAAATGAAAACTACCATCTGGTGCTTTTGGTGAAAAATGAAGAAGGATATCAGAATTTAATGAAAATAGTATCTACAGCTTCTATAAAAGGATTTTACTATAAACCAAGGGTAGACCATAATTATTTGAAAAATCATAGTGAAGGGCTAATAGCACTAAGTGCTTGTATGAGTGGTGAAGTTCAATCCAATATATTAAAAGGAAATATAGATAAAGCTGAAGAGACAGCTTTGTTTTATAAAAGTGCTTTTAAAGATGGTTTTTATTTGGAAATTCAATATCATGGTATAGAGGCTCAGCTCAAGATAAATGAACAGTTGATTTCTATGTCTAAAAAATTAAACATACCTTTAGTTGCCACAAATGATGTTCATTATATAAAAAAGGAAGATTACAGGGCTCATGATATTTTGCTTTGTATACAAACTGGCAAAACTGTAGATGAAGAAAATAGAATGAGATATCCTTCAGATGAATTTTATCTAAAGTCGCCAGATGAGATGTATGATATGTTTTCCAATGTGCCGGAGTCTCTAGAGAATACGATTAAAATAGCAGATCAATGTAATTTTGACTATGAGTTTCATAAATCAAAGCTTCCTAAATTCCCTCTACCGGAAGACACAGATCCTTATGAGTACATGAAGGATTTATGCTATAAGGGACTTTATAAAAGATATAATGATGTAACAGATGAATTGAAAAGTAGGCTGGAATATGAGCTAGGCATAATAAAGAAAATGGGTTATGTTGACTATTTTCTTATAGTATGGGATTTTATACGATTTGCGAGAAAAAATGGGATAATGACAGGACCTGGACGAGGAAGTGGAGCAGGTTCTATAGTTGCCTATACACTTGAAATAACTAAAATAGATCCTATAAAATATAAGCTTATATTTGAACGTTTCCTAAATCCTGAAAGAGTTTCTATGCCGGATATTGACAGTGATTTTTGTTATGAAAGGCGTGGAGAAGTAATAGATTATGTGGTAGAAAAGTATGGAAAAGACAGTGTGTCTCAAATTATAACTTTTGGAACCATGGCAGCCAAGATGTGTATAAGAGATGTAGGCAGAGCGATGAATTACAGTTATGGGGAAGTAGATAGAATAGCCAAAATGATACCTTCAATTCCCAATATAACTATAGATAAAGCACTTGACATGAATCCTGAGTTTAAAGAAGCTTATGACAGTGAATCAAGAACTAAAGAACTTATAGATATTGCTAGAGCACTTGAAGGGCTTCCAAGGCATACCTCTACCCATGCGGCAGGAGTTGTTATAGCTTCAGAACCTCTTGTAAATTATGTGCCACTTCAAAAAAATGAAGATAATATAGTTACACAATTTACTATGAATACTCTGGAGGAGCTAGGACTTCTCAAAATGGACTTTTTAGGATTGCGTACGTTGACTGTTTTAAGAGATGCTGTTGAAATGATTAAAGAGGATAAGGGTATAGAAATTGATTTAGATACTATAGATTATGATGATAAAGCTGTTTACAATATGATAGGTGAAGGAAAAACTGTAGGGGTATTTCAACTTGAATCACCTGGTTTTAGTTCTTTTATGAAGGAACTAAAACCAGATTCTCTGGAGGATATAATAGCAGGAATAAGTCTTTATAGACCAGGACCTATGTCAGAAATACCCAAATATATTAAAAACAAAAATAACCCTGAGGGAATAGAATATGTAACCCCTCAGCTTGAACACATTCTTTCTGTTACTTATGGATGCATGGTATACCAGGAGCAGGTAATGCAAATTGTAAGAGATTTAGCAGGATATTCCATGGGCCGAAGTGATCTGGTGAGACGTGCTATGTCAAAAAAGAAACACCATGTTATGGAGGAAGAGAGACATAATTTTGTATATGGAATTGTAGATGAAAAAGGTGAAATACAGGTACCAGGCTGTGTGCGCAATGGTATATCTGAAAAAATAGCCAATGACATATTTGATTCTATGATGGATTTTGCATCCTATGCATTTAACAAATCCCATGCTGCAGCCTATGCTGTAGTGGCGTTTAGAACAGCGTATTTAATGTATTATTATCCTACTGAGTTTACAGCAGCTATGTTAAATAGTGTAAAAGGAGACAGTGAAAAAGTAGCCTATTATATAAGGTTTGCCAAAAGTATTGGAATAGAAATAATGCCTCCAAGTATTAATGAAAGTTGTACAAAGTTTACAGTAGAAGATGGGAATATAAGATTTGGGTTGTCTGCTATAAAAAATGTAGGTGAGAATGTAATAGATAGTATAGTCAGATCACGGTCCAAACATGGTAAGTTTAAAGATATAGTGGATTTTTGTAATAGTATAGACTTGGATTCCATAAACAAAAGGGTAGTAGAGAGTTTAATTAAAGCAGGCGCCTTTGACTGTTTTGGAGTGCTGAGATCTCAACTTATAGCAGTACATGAAAAAGTAATTGACAGTGTTATAAATTCTAGAAAAAAGAATATAGAAGGACAGGTGAGCCTATTTTCTCAAATTGAAGATAGTAGTGTAAGAATAAAATATCCTTCTATAGAAGAATTTAAAAAGCTAGATATGCTGGCTATGGAAAAGGAAATGACTGGATTATATCTTTCAGGACATCCGCTGGATGAATATGCAAGAACATTAGAATTGCAGGCAGATACTAAAATATCTGACATAGTAGGTAGGAAAACTTTAGAAGATAATTTTGTAGAGGAAGCTAAAGTAAATGATGGTGATAGAGTTATAGTTGGTGGAATACTTTCCGAAGTATCTAAAAAAATTACTAAAAATAATGATATGATGGCTTTTGCAAAGTTAGAAGATCTTTATGGAATTATGGAGATAATAGTATTTCCAAAAGTATTTCAGAGAGTTAGAAGTCTAATTGAAGATGATTATATGATTATAGCAAAGGGTAGAGTAAGCGTAAGGGAAGATGAACAGCCTAAGCTTCTCTGCGAAGTTATAGAGCCTCTGGTGAGAATAGATACAGAAAAACTTTATATTTTGATTGAAGATCAAGATATTTTAAAGGAAGCTTTAGAGAGAATTAGACCTGTATTTGTAAACTTTAAAGGAAATATTCCCGTATATTTGTGTACAAAAAAGGAAAGAAAAAAGTTTAGGTTGGATAGGGAATTATGGATAAAATCTGATTTGGAACTTATGTCTTTTCTAAGAAAAAGCTTTGGAGATAATAATGTAAAAATTATATAGATAAGAAGTATATTTTTGTGACAAAACAACCAAAATACTATAAGAAAGAAATTTTTATAATGTTTTGGTTGTTAGAATTTTATTTGAATAAAGTTCATAATGTGGTGAAAAGTACATAATTGTATGTTATAATTATGATTGTAATTATAGTAAATTAAGTTGGTTTTAACTAAAGCGGGACATAAATAGTCCCTGCGGTCATAGGGGGTGTGCATATGAAAACAATAGCTGTGTTAACAAGTGGAGGAGATGCTCCTGGAATGAATGCTGCTATAAGGGCAGTAGTGAGGACAGCTCTAGATAAAAACTTAAACGTAATGGGAATTAAAAGAGGATATAGTGGATTAATGAATGGCGAAATAGTACCCATGCAGAGGAGTAGTGTTGCAGACATTATACAAAGAGGAGGAACTATATTAAAAACTGCTAGATCTAAGGAATTTAAAACAGAAGAGGGAAGAGAAAGAGCAGTAAATATATTAAAAACATTTAGAATAGATGGATTAGTAGTTATAGGTGGAGATGGATCTTTCAGGGGAGCACATGAATTATCTAAATTAGGGATAGCTACTATAGGATTACCTGGAACTATAGATAATGATTTGGCATATACAGATTTTACCATAGGATTTGATACAGCAGTAAATACCGTTTTAGATGCTATAAATAAGTTAAGAGATACTTCTACCTCTCATGAAAGAGTAAGCATTGTAGAGGTTATGGGAAGAAATTGTGGAGATATAGCTCTTTATTCTGGACTTGCAGGTGGAGCTGAAAATATAATTTTACCTGAAAAAGGATATGATGAACAAGAATTGTGTAGAAGTATATTAGAAGCAAAGATGAAAGGAAAAATGCACAATTTAATATTACTTGCAGAAGGTATTGGTGGAGCTGAAGCTTTAGCTGAGAAGGTTGAGAATATTACCGGTATAGAAACTAGAGCTACAAAACTTGGACATATTCAAAGAGGAGGAAGTCCTACTTGTTCAGATAGAATTTTAGCTTCAAGATTTGGATATAGAGCTGTCGAATTGTTAGAACAAGGCAAATCTTCTAGAGTTGTTGGAATTAGAAACGGAAAGGTTGTTGATTTGGATATAGACGAGGCACTAAGTGAGCCAAGAAGGTTTGACGAAAAGCTTTATGAGATAGCTTATGCGCTAGCGTAAATAATATTTTCTATTAAGGAGTGTGTTACTATGCAAAAAACAAAGATGATTTTCACCATTGGCCCTGCAAGTGGTTCAGAAGAGGTTTTGTCAGAGCTTATTGAGGCTGGAATGAACGTATCAAGACATAATTTTTCTCACGGAGATCATGAAGAACATGAGAAGAGAATAAATATGGTAAAAAAACTTAGAGAAAAATACAATAAGCCAATAGCAATAATGCTTGATACAAAGGGACCTGAGATAAGAACGGGTAATTTTAAGGAAGATAAGGCAGAATTGAAAGAAGGGCAGCAGTTTACTGTTTATTGCGGAGAAGATATTTTAGGCGATGAGACTAAATGTTCCATAACTTATGCTGAATTGAGCAATGATGTAAAAAAGGGCGACAGCATACTTATTGATGATGGTCTAGTTGGACTTGAAGTTGAAAGTGTTGAAGCAAATAAAATAAATTGCACAGTTAAAAATAGCGGGGCAGTTGGCAATCATAAAGGTGTAAATGTACCGGGAGTTTCTATATCTATTCCTGCCATAACTGAAAAAGATAAAGATGATTTGAAATTTGGATGTTATATGGAAGTAGATATGGTAGCTGCATCCTTTATAAGAAAAGCAGCTGATGTTATGGCTATAAGAAAAGTACTTGAAGCAAATGGAGGACAAGATATACAGATATTTTCTAAAATAGAAAGTCAAGAAGGCGTTGACAACATAGATGAAATAATAAAATTTTCTGATGGGATAATGGTAGCAAGAGGAGATATGGGAGTAGAAATTCCTATAGAAAAAGTACCAATGATTCAGAAATTTATAATAGAAAAATGTAATAAGGCAGGAAAGCCTGTTATAACTGCTACACAGATGCTTGATTCCATGATAAGAAATCCTAGACCTACACGAGCAGAAGCTTCTGATATAGCTAATGCTATATTTGATGGTACAGATGCTATAATGCTAAGTGGAGAATCTGCTAATGGAAAATATCCTGTGGAAGCTGCTAAAACTATGGCAAGGATAGCTAAGAGAGCAGAGGAGCAAATTAACTATGATTCTTTGCTTGAGAAAAAGAGAGAAGCACATATACAAAATGTACCAAATGCTATAAGCCTTGCTGCATGTACTACAGCTTCGGAATTAAAAGCTTCTGCTATAATAACAGCTACTCAAAGCGGTAATACTGCTAGAATGGTTTCAAAATATAGGCCAGGATGTCATGTTATAGCTGTAACTCCAAGTGGTAAAGTAGCTAGGGGACTTGCTTTAAATTGGGGCGTATTCCCAATACTTGCCAAAAAGGTGGAGTCTACAGATGAAATGATAGACAATTCTGTTGAAATATCTTTGAAAAGTGGATATGTAAAAAAAGGAGACCTGGTAATCATAGCAGCAGGTATACCTGTAAGCTATTCTGGAACTACAAATATGCTTAAAGTTCATATAGTAGGAGATATACTAGCTCAGGGAAGAGGATCAGGGACTAGACCGGGTTATGGAACTGCAAAGATAGTAAGTAGTCCGAAAGAAGCAGATGAAGTAGTTGAAAAGGACGACATTTTAGTAGTTAAAGATTTGGATAAAGGATATATTAATATTTTGGATAGAGTTGCAGGAATCATATCAGAAAAAGGTGGCTTAACCTCTCACCTTGCCATTGAATGTCTTACAAGAGAAATACCTATTATTTGCAATGCAGGAGGTGCCACTGAAATATTAAAGACAGGCACATTTATTACTATGGACGTCATAAGAGGAATAGTATATAACGGCAGAGTAAATATAATGTAGTTATATTTTTAAATATTTATTGAAATTTAACATAACTTTAATGTATAATATAACAATATATGGCTAAAATTATATAACAGAGAAAGTAAGACAACTGATTCTATTTTTTGCACCTTTGCGGGTGCAATTTTTTTTGTTTGTACAAAGTGTTCCTTTAATTGTATACTGTACTTATGGAAATTTTGAATCATAAATTGGACTATGTATTGGTTGTGGTTGAGTTAAGAATTAATAATGAAAAGTTTTAGATTTTGTTTAAGTAGGTGAATATATGAGTGAAAAAATAGAAAAAAATAAAGAATATATAATTGAAATAGATGGCATGGGATACCAGGGAGAGGGAGTTGGAAAGGTAGACGGGTTTACAATTTTTATACAGGGAGCTATTCAGGGAGAAAAGGTAAAGGTAAAAGTCATAAAGGTAAATAAAAATTTTGCTTTTGGAAAATTGCTGGAGGTACTTGAACCGTCTCCTTATAGGGCAAATCCTCTCTGTAGTATATATAAAAGATGCGGTGGATGTCAGCTTCAGCATATGTCCTATGAAGGGCAACTTGATTTCAAAAAAAAGAGGGTAAAAGATTGCTTAGAGAGAATAGGAAAATTTGAAGTAGAGGAACAGGATAGAATATTTAAAGATAATGTTTTAGAGAAAAGCAGTGAAGATACTTCAGTAAAATTGTATAACACTCTAGGTATGACAAATCCCTATAGATATAGAAATAAAGTACAATTGCCAGTAGGTAAATGTAATCAAAAAATAAATATAGGATTTTATGCAAAGGCAAGTCATGAAATAATAGATATGGAAAGCTGCCTCATTCAAGACGAAACTTCAGATAAAATAGTAAAATTTATGAGAGATTGGATTGAAAAGTATAATATAGAACCCTATGATGAAAAAACAGGCAGAGGTACTATAAAACATATAATGACTAGAAAAGGATTTGCTACAGGTGAAATTATGCTGGTAATTGTAACTTTTACTGAAAACTTGCCTCATAAAAAAGAACTTGTAGAACTTATGTGTAAGAACATATCTGGAGTAAAGAGTATAGTACATAATATAAATAATAATAAAACTAATGTGATATTGGGTAAAAAATGTGTAAATCTATGGGGACAGGATACTATAAGGGATGCTATAGGTAATTTTAAATTTAATATATCCCCTCTTTCATTTTTTCAGGTAAATCCTATTCAAACGGAAGTGCTTTACAGTAAAGCATTGGAATATGCAGGCTTAAGTGGGAATGAAGTTGTATTTGATGCTTATTGTGGTACGGGAACTATATCTTTATTTTTATCCCAGAAGTCAAAGAAAGTATATGGTGTGGAAATAATCGATGAAGCCATAAAAAATGCAAGGATAAATGCGGAGCAAAATGGGGTAAATAACGTAGAGTTTATAACGGGAAAGTCTGAGGTAGTGATACCAGAGCTCATAAGCAAAGGAATAAAGGCTGATGTGGTAGTGGTTGATCCCCCAAGAAAGGGATGTGATATGGGGCTCCTTAAGGCAATTGCAGATATGGAACCAAGGACTGTAGTTTATGTGTCCTGTGATCCTGCAACCCTTGCCAGGGATTTAGCAGTGTTGAGAGAGCTCGGATATATGACTAAAGAAGTACAGCCTGTGGATATGTTTGCACAGACTGCTCACGTGGAGACGGTAGTATTGATGTCACGAAAAGAAAAATAAGAGTGTGTGAAGCACTGATAAATAAAGGGTTCCCAAGATTAGAAGCAAATTTGCTGTTTTTGCAAAGAGTACTTTTAGTTTTAGGAGCTCTTATTTTTATGTCCTAATGTAGTATATATAAGGATTAGGTGACTTTAGGGTTGAGTAGGCAAATTAGATATTTGGTAGGTTGAGTGGGTAGGTTAGATGTGTTTTTGTTGAGTGAGTGGATTAGATATTTTAGAGGAAAATTTGGGTAAATTAACGGTTTAGATTAATCAATATTTAAGTAAGATCGGCTAAAATGATAAGTAGCAGAGTTGGAACAGCTTGGAATTAAATCTCCTATGGGTAAAGAAAAATGGGTTAATAAGTGTACTATTGACGTTATTTTAAGTAATGAAAAATATATAGGAATAATTAGAATTTTCAATTCGCGTAATAGTGAAGTTCATTATCTTGTTGAAGATAATAATCCAGCAATTATTTCAGATGAAAAATTTAAGGCTGTACAAATTGAAAAGACCCGCCGTAGTAATGTGACAACAGCAGAAAATGGCACCAAGCGAAAAGATAGGTAAAGGGTTAAAAAGCCTTGAAATAAAAGGATTTCCGAGGGCCGGAGTAAAAACTCTGACTCTCGGATTTTTTATTGGATAAATCAGAACCAAACATATCCACGATAGAAATACCTTAGGGTTGAGTTGACAGGATTAAAATGGATAGGTTGTGGAGATAGAATTGATATTGGTGAATTTAGTAGATTACTTTATGATTATAAAATGCAAAAAACCTATTATGTTTATAAAATCATCTTTTTTGTGCTGAAATTCAAACGATATTGTGTTATAGTATAAACGGACAATTAAAACTTGACAGTACTAGAATATCCTTGTAAGGAAATGGAGGACAAAGATGGTATTAAATAACATTGAAAAGGATATAAAAATGAAATGTCTGGAAAATGATACTACTCAGATGGGCCTTGCAGAAAAAATTGGCAAGACAGGTCAGTATATAAATCGAATTGTGAAAAAGAATGATGGGGTATTAAATAAAACTTTTGTGCAGATTATGGAAGGCTTGGGGTATGACATTGAATTAATTTACGTGAAAAGAGAGGATAAGGAAGATGAATAAACAGCAGCTTGCATCAACTATTTGGGAATCGGCAAACCAAATGAGGTCAAAAATTGAGGCTAATGAGTATAAGGATTTTATTCTTGGCTTTATTTTCTACAAATATTTATCTGAGAAAGAGGTGGCCTTTTTTAGAAAAGAAAGATTAACCGATGCAGATATTGAAAAAGTTACAGAAGATGATGTTAAGTACGCATCCCATGTAAGAGAAAATTTGGGATATTTTATTGCGTATGAAAATCTTTTTTCAACTTGGCTTAAGAAAGGTAATGATTTTGATATATCGAATGTTAGGGATGCATTATCTGCTTTTGATCGTAACATTGATGATGTATATAGAAAAGTGTTTGAGAAAATTTTCAATACATTGCAGACAGGCTTATCTAAGCTTGGAGAAACTGCACAAGCACAAACAAAGGCTGTAAAAAGTCTTCTTAAATTGATAAGAAAAATTCCTATGGATGGAAAGCAAGATTATGATGTTCTTGGGTTCATTTACGAATATCTAATTAGTATGTTCGCTGCCAACGCAGGTAAAAAAGCAGGAGAATTTTACACTCCGCATGAAGTTTCTGTTTTAATGTCAGAAATTATTGCAGAACATTTGAAAAATAGAAAGCAAATTAAAATATATGACCCTACATCTGGGTCGGGTTCGTTGCTGATAAATATTGGTAACTCAGCTGCAAAATTTATAGATGGAGAAAACAAGATAGATTATTACGCACAGGAGCTTAAGGAAAATACTTATAACCTCACAAGAATGAACTTGGTTATGCGTGGCATCAGTCCTGCAAATATAAATGTGAGAAATGGTGACACATTAGAGGATGATTGGCCTTTTTTTGAGGATACCGACAAGGATAAAACATATAAATTTATACCAGTAGATGCCGTTGTTTCTAATCCACCTTACTCACAAAAATGGGATCCATCTGATAAAGAATTTGACCCACGATATAAGTATTATGGTGTTGCACCAAAGAGTAAGGCTGATTATGCATTTTTATTGCATGATTTGTATCACCTAAAGGACGATGGTATCATGACAATCGTTCTTCCCCATGGTGTACTTTTTAGAGGTGGAGAGGAAGGTAAAATCAGAGAGAAACTTATAGAAAAAAACCGCATAGATGCAATTATCGGATTACCACCAAATATTTTCTTTGGTACAGGTATTCCTACTATTATAATGGTCCTTAAAAGAATTCGCCCTACTTCAGACGTGTTGATTATAGATGCATCTAAAGGGTTTGAGAAAGTTGGAAAGAATAACAAATTGAGAGCCTGTGACATTAAAAAAATTGCTGACACTGTTAAGAGCAGAGAATCCATTGAAAAGTATTCGACTCTTGTTTCTAAGGAAACCATCCGAGAAAATGGCTATAACCTTAATATCCCTCGCTATGTTAATTCCTTAGAACCTGCAGAAAGTTGGGATATTCATGCGACTATGTTTGGTGGAATACCTGTAAAGGAAGTAGACCAACTATTTGAGTATTGGGAGGCTTTTCCCGAACTCAAAGATGCAATTTTTCGGAAAATTTCTAATGAATATTTAGCTGTGAAATGCGATGATATTAAAGCGGCTATTACCTCTCATGAGTCATTGAAAATCTATAAACAGGCATTCTCAAATGAATTTGGTAATTTTTATGAAGAACTTAAAAATGATTTGATTGAAGAAATTCTTGATGTATCTGCTGAGCATGAGAAAGAAAAGGTAAGCAAGGATATTTTTATAAGAATAGAAAATGTAAAACTTGCTGACAAGTATAAAGCGTACCAGATACTTTCGGATAATTGGGATGTGATTTCAACAGATTTGGAAATGATTCAGTCAGAAGGTTTTGAGGTTATCAATCAAGTGGATCCTAACATGATTTTAAAGAAGAAAGAAGCTAACGATGATGAGGTTCCAGAGGTACAAGATGGGTGGAAGGGTCATATACTGCCTTTTGATTTGGTTCAGAGAGAGATTCTTACTGAAGATTTAGAAGAACTTCAGGCAATAGAAAAAAGATTAACTGAAATCACTTCTTTGTATGGTGAAATTATTGATTCGCTTGATGAAGAAGAAAGAGAAAGCAGTGTGTTGAATGAAGCTAACGATGCTTTTGTAGCAAAAGAAGTTAAGAGTTTTGTTGCAGAAGCCCTCAGCGATGTGGAAAATGATGAAATTAAAGCATTAAGAGGATATCTAAGCCTTTCAAAGAAAAAAGAAAAGCTAGATTATGTAAATAAATGTGATATAGTTTCGTGGAATTTAATGGAACAAGGTTCTGATGGAGCATATAAGAAAGGTTCTGTTATTAGTAGAATAAGCGAATTGCAAAGGATGTATGAATTCCCGAAAGATTCCTTTGAACAGAAAGTGATGACCGTATTATCTCTTATGGAAGAAGAAAGCCAGGCTAAAAAAGATCTAAAACAGAAATCGGAAGCCCTCCATATTAAGACCAAAGAAACCATTGAAAATCTGGATGAAGACGAATCTTTGCGTTTGTTAGAATTAAAATGGATAAAGCCATTAGTAGATTCCCTTTTTGCTATTCCAGATGAAATCATCGGAGAGCTGATTAACAAAGTAATTCATCTACACGATAAATATTGCACTACATTTTCCGATATTGAACATGATATCGAAAACACAAGTGCGAAATTATCAAATATGATTGATAAGCTTGTTGGCAGTGTGGCAGATATTGAGGGATTAGAAGAATTGAAGAAGATTTTGGGGGTATAGACATGGCTGAAAAAAAGAAAAAACCCGAAATCAGATTTAAAGGCTTTACTGATGCTTGGGAGCAGCGCAAGTTCTCAGGAATCTTTATTTATTTACAGAACAATTCACTTTCAAGAACAGATTTAAACTATGAGCAAGGCTCGGTAAAAAACGTTCATTATGGGGATGTCCTAATAAAGTTTGGAGAAGTTTTGGATGTAGAAAAAACAGAAATTCCGTTCATCTCTAATAATGAATTTAATACCAGTAGCACTTCATTATTGCGGAATGGAGATATCGTAATAGCTGATGCTGCAGAAGATGAAACTGTCGGGAAATGCAGTGAAATCAAAGGAATAGGTTGTATAAGTATTGTCTCTGGATTGCATACGATACCTTGTAGACCTATCAAGACATTTGAGACTGGTTACCTTGGATATTATATGAATTCAAGCGCTTATCATGATCAGTTATTACCACTGATACAGGGTACAAAAATTTCATCTATTTCAAAGTCGGCACTACAGAACACGGAAATAATTTACCCAGATTCAGAAAAGGAACAACTAAAAATTGGGCAGTTTTTTCAAAACCTGGATAGCCTTATCACTCTTCATCAGCGAAAGTATGATAAGCTAATTATTGTTAAAAAGTCTATGTTGGAAAAAATGTTCCCTATAGATGGTAGCGGTAGCAATGTGCCTGAAATTCGATTTGGTGGTTTTACTGATGATTGGAAATTTCGTAAGTTGGGAGACTGCTTTTCAGAAAGGTCTGAAAGTATGCCTGATGGGGAATTGATTTCTGTTACTATAAATGATGGAATAAAGAAATTTTCAGAACTTGGAAGACATGATACTTCTAACGATGATAAATCTAAGTATAAGAAGGTGTGTGTTGGAGACATAGCCTATAACTCTATGAGAATGTGGCAAGGTGCAAGTGGATACTCCCCATACGAAGGTATAGTTAGTCCTGCATATACAGTACTTGCCCCAAATAATGGAATTGACTCAAAATGTATTTCATATTTATTTAAACGCCCTGATATGATTCATACATTCCAAGTTAATTCACAAGGAATAACATCTGATAACTGGAATTTGAAATATCAGGCATTGAGTGAAATTGAGATTTTGATTCCAAATGATATTCAAGAACAAAAATATATTGCTGAATACTTCACTGGTCTCGACAACCTGATCACTCTTCATCAGCGTAAACTCGAAAAATTAAGAAATATAAGGTTTTCTTGTACGGAAAAAATGTTTGTTTAGGGGGGCTGAGATTGTATTTTGATAAAGAAACAGATTTTGAAGAGGCTGTCATAAAAGCCTTGATAGAATGTGGTTGGGAGTCAGAAGTAATTCGACACCCTTCAGAAAAAGATTTGATAAAAAATTGGGCTAACATTTTGTTTAACAATAACCGTCAACGAGACCGTTTGAATGAATGTCCATTGACAGATGGAGAAATGCAGCAGATTATGGAGCAGATTAAACTGCTGCAATCCCCTATCAAATTAAATGGCTTTATAAACGGAAAAAGTGTGTCTATTAAACGAGACAACCCAGATGATAAAGAGCATTTTGGTAAAGAGGTTAGTTTAAAAATATATGACCGACAAGAAATCGCATATGGCGAAAGTCGATATCAAATAGTGCAACAGCCTCATTTCCCTACCAAATCTCCAATCCTAAATAATAGGCGTGGAGATTTGATGCTTTTGATAAATGGTATGCCGGTTATTCATATTGAATTAAAGAAAAGTGGGATACCGGTAAGCGAAGCATATAATCAGATAGAGAAGTATTCTCATGAAGGTGTTTTTAGAGGATTATTCTCATTAATACAAGTTTTTGTTGCTATGCAGCCAGAAGAGACTGTGTATTTTGCAAATCCTGGAGAAGGAGTAAAGTTCAATAAAGCATTTTATTTCCATTGGGCTAATTTTAATAATCAGCCAATCAACAAATGGGATGAAGTGATTTCCAAGCTGTTAAATATTCCTATGGCCCATATGATTATTGGGTTTTATACCATTGCTGATACTGATGAAGGCGTGCTGAAAGTAATGAGAAGTTATCAGTACTATGCAGCAATTGGTATAGCTGATAAGGTGGCAAAAAAGAATTGGAAGGATAACAACCAATTAGGCGGTCACGTATGGCATACAACCGGATCAGGAAAAACGATGACTAGTTTTAAATCTGCACAGCTTATTGCAAGTTCACACGATGCCGATAAAGTCATCTTTTTGGTAGATAGAAAGGAATTAGGGATACAATCATTAAAGGAATATAGGTCCTTTGCAAATGAAAGCGAATCGGTGCAAGCTACTGAGAATACTAATATACTGATTTCAAAGCTTAAGAGTGATGATTTAGATAATACTCTAATTGTAACTTCAATTCAAAAGTTAAGCAATATTTCTGAAGAGGCGCAGGAACTAAACGAAGCTGATTTAAAGATAATCCAATCTAAGCGAATTGCAATTATTATTGATGAATGTCATCGTTCCACTTTTGGTGAAATGTTAACCAATATTAAGAATACATTTAAGCATTCAATAATTTTTGGGTTTACGGGTACACCTATCCAAGATGTAAATATTAAGAAGGATAGCACAACACCAACAATTTTTGGAGATGAAATACATCGTTACACCTTGGCAGATGGTATCAGAGATAAAAATGTTTTAGGTTTTGACCCTTACATGGTCAAAATCTATGATGACTCTGACCTTAGACAAGCGGTAGCTCTACATAAAGCTAAGGCTGCTACAGTGGAAGAAGTTATGGGTGACCCTAAAAAGGAGAAAATGTTCTATAAGTACATGGATTCATCACAGGTAAAAATGTATGGAGAACAAGTTGATGGAAAATGGGTTGCAGGTATTGAAGATTTCATACCAAATGAGCAATATCAAACAGCTGAATACCGCAATGGCGTAATAGCGGATATTAAGAAAAAATGGACTATTTATAGTCGAGGAAGAAAGTTCCATGCGATATTTGCTACAAGCAATATTCCAGAGGCCGTTGTCTACTATCGACTAATGAAAGCAGAAATGCCTAATTTGTCTATTACAGCAATGTTTGACCCAAGCATTGATAATGAAGGTGGTGGCTCTTTAGAAAAAGAGGATGGAATTGTTGAAATACTTGAAGACTATAAGGCCAAATTTTCACAGTCTTTTACTATTAAGTCATATGATAAATTCAGAAAAGATGTTAGCTTAAGATTGGCTCACAAAAAACCTTACGAGCGTATTACCCCAGATGAACAAATTGATATACTTATTGTTGTGAATCAGATGCTTACGGGATTCGATTCTAAATGGGTTAACACATTATATTTAGATAAGGTAATGGAGTATGAGAATTTAATTCAGGCATTTTCAAGAACTAATCGTTTGTTCAATGTTGCGGATAAACCATTTGGCATCATTAAGTATTATAGACATCCTAATACTATGGAGAAAAACATAGAAGCTGCAGTAAAGGCATATTCAGGAGATATCCCGACAGGCTTGTTTGTAGATAAATTGCCAAACAATCTGCGACAAATGAATTCTTTATTTGATGAAATACAGATTTTATTTAAAAATGCAAGCATTAGCAATTTTGAAAGATTACCAGATGAGTCTTCGGTAAAAGCTAAATTTGCAAAGCAATTTAAACAGTTTTCTACACATTTAGAAGCAGCAACAATACAAGGATTTATTTGGAGTCAAAAAACATATTCCGATGAAAACGGTACAAGTATCGTAATGCACTTAGATGAAATGACATACCTCATTCTTCTTGCTAGATATATGGAATTAGCTAAAGGCGGTGGTGGTGGACGCAGTGGAGATGTTCCATACGAAATCGACACACATATTACGGAATATGATACAGAAAAAATTGATGCAGACTATATGAACTCTCGATTTGAAAAGTTTCTTAAGTTGATAGAAAGTGAATATGATGCAGAATCTTTGGATAAGACATTAAAAGAACTTCATAAGTCATTCTCTATGTTATCACAAGAAGAACAGAAATATGCAATTATTTTTATCCGTGATATTCAAGCAGGAAATATTCATGTTATACCTGGTAAATCGTTTAGAAATTATATCTCACAAATGATGAAAAAAGCAGAGAATGACAGAATTAAGAGAGTTGTAAATAGACTTGGTTGCTATGAAAAACTTCTTCGTGAAATGCTACAAAGAAAAGTCACAAAAGAAACAATAGAGGCTCATGGGAAATTTGATGAATTAAAAGCTACGGTAGATAACCAAAAAGCAAGGACATTCTTTATTTTGGTAGAACAGGACAACTACCAAGAATCAAGGCTCGCTATGTACATAGAGCAATATTTGAGAAATTTTCTTTTGAGTGGTGGCGAGGATCCTTATTCTAATGTTGAATATAGTGAAGTTATAAGAGAGAAAAATGAAAGCGAATATAATGCTAGTGTTGGGGTTGTTTTGACAGAAGAAAAAATGAAAGGAAAATCTATCGTATCTTCTGTAAAAAGTGCAACACTGAATAATTGGTATTCGGAAAGTAAGGCATTAGCTTGTATGTTAGAAACAGATTGTTTCGCTTATGTAGAAAACAAGCTATGCATCTACGATAATAAATATATTCAGCGTAATCAGAATGGAAGAATGTTCCTTACAAATTATGCAAAGGAACATGAAGAAGAATGTTTCCTTCAATTTATAATTGATAATGAAACCGGAAAATTGCATTATATAACATTACCCGCAGCTATGGCGAGCAAATCTTTCAATTACTATGATGAAATAAATGAAGATTTACTTACACAATATGGACTTGTGAACGAAATATCACATGAAATGTTGGTAGCTATAAATGGGCTTGACTTTGGTGATGCACTCACTAAGCTGATGAGCAAAAATATTTGCAACTATTCTGTTAGATTGTTGAGGGATACTACAGGCTTAGATAATAGAACTATTAGTAACATGGAAAAAGGAAACAACCTTACAAAAATTAATGTTATTTCAGCTTGTTTGGGTATACAGATTCCTTTCCGTGTTAGTAATAAGATGCTACAACTCGCTGAGTTATCTTTGAACTTCGATTTACCTGGAAAAAAAGGTGAAGAAAATGGAATATATGATTCCGTTCTACATCTGAAATGGGCAACCGATTATGAGGATGTCTATGAGGAGTTGAAAGAACAGAATTATGAGTATTTGCTTCATAGACCAAAGAAAATTAAATAATGTTTAGATTTAGACCAGATTAACGTCTGGTCTATTTTTTTGCTCAAAAAAATTTTTTGTTGAACTTTGTTCAACGAAATCTCTCACTAATTTGGAGAATTTTTAAATGCAGAATTAAATATGTGCGTTATTAAGGCTTTTTGGATGTTGAACTTTATTCAACGGGCAAAAAAGCTAGAAAGTATAAAATGAATTTATAGTAAAAATCAATATCACAGGCCTGATTAGCTATAAGGGCATGGGATACAAATATTGGTCCATCACAGCTACAGCGTGATGGGTGCAATAGAAGTACCCTTATTTCCTTATGCTATTTTTCAGGCGATGGGTCGGTGTACTTCAAAAGGCACCGACTCTATTTGTTTCTCTTGTCCTTCTGCAAGAACCAGGCAGAAAGGCAGGAAACTTTATGAGAAACTTTAAAACCAGCAAAAAGAACAGAACCAATTACATTTATTATTCAGCTGATGGACAGGCAATAAAAATTAAACCTAATGAGGATGAAGCTACAACTACTATCATTGTCACTTTACATAGCTGGGATGATGCAGAATTTAATGCTGATAAACGCGAAAGATACCATGTTCCAGTATACATGGATGCTTATTGTAATGAAAACGAAGATGTTGCAGCTGATCGCAATCCATATTTAGTTGATACTGCTTCTGATCCACTGGAAAGTATTATTCAATCCATTGAGGAAACAGAGCATAAAGAAAAGATAGGCAGGCTAAGAGCTGCAATTGGAACTTTAAAGCCACAGCAGAAAGAGCTTATAAAAAAAGTATTCTTTGAAAAACGCACTAATGTAAGTATTGCTGATGAAGAAGGTGTTACAGAAGCAGCTATTAGAAATCGGCTAAAAAAGATTTATGAGAAACTTCGCAAAAAAATCTAAAAATAGGGGCACGAATCCCCCTAAATAAAGTTTCAAAAAAGGGGGTTCGATTCCCTAAAGTTTTTTGCATATGGACAGAGGGGTAAATAAAACCCCTCAGAAAGGAGCAAAAGCTATGAGTTTAAAACATAAAGTATGTATCAATATTTCACATCCAAGTGGGAATTCAACTCCTGTTATTGACAGTGGTACAAAGCAAATCCGCAAAAGATTATTGAATTTTCTTTTCGGTGAAAAAGTGAATGTACTTGTGCTTACACCTGGGGATTCGGTTGAAACTGTGGAAATCCGTGAACTTAAAGGAGGTGAAATCCGTGAGTAAAATAAAGTTACTACTTGATGTGGTTTCAGATATGCGATCCTTGGCAGATAGCATACAGGCTGTTTGTGATGCAATGGTAGAAAGTGAACCTAAAGATGCAGATAAGAAGCCTACTTCAGTTAAAGGGTCAGAGCCAAAGAAAACAGCAAAGTCAGTTAATAAGAAAATTAAGCTTGAGGATGTAAGGGCTGTTCTTGCAGAAAAGAGTCAAGCCGGCATGACTGCCAAGGTGCGTGAAATTATTCAGAAATACGGTGCGGCAAAGCTAAGTGAGGTTGATCCTAAGCATTATGCTGATATTTTGAAAGATGCGGAGGGACTTATAGATGGGTAGTCATGCGATACTTTCTGCATCAGGATCACATAGGTGGCTCAACTGCCTGCCATCGGCAAGACTGGAACTTGAATTTGAAGATAAAGAAAGCACAGCAGCTGCTGAAGGTACTGCCGCCCATGCTCTTTGTGAGCATAAACTTCGTAAAGCACTTAGGATGAGGAGCAAAAGACCAGTATCAAGTTATGATACTGATGAAATGGAAGAACACAGCGATGCCTATGTAGATTTTGTAATTGAGCAGTTGGAAATAGCAAAACAAAATTGTAAAGATCCATTGGTACTTATAGAACAACGGCTAGATTTCTCTTGTTATGTGCCACAGGGCTTTGGAACAGGAGATTGCATTATTATTGCTGATGAGGAACTCCATATTATTGACTTTAAATATGGCATGGGAGTTTTGGTAGATGCAGTAGACAATCCACAGATGAAACTGTATGCACTAGGTGCTTTAGAAATTTTTGATAGTCTTTATGATATCAAGGAAGTATCCATGACCATATTTCAACCACGCAGGGAAAATATTAGTACATGGACAATTTCAGTGGAAGAATTAAAGGATTGGGCAGAAAATGAATTAAAGCCAAAAGCTCAGATGGCTATAAATGGTGAGGGAGAATACCTACCAGGAGAATGGTGTACTTTTTGTAAAGCATCAGTAAAATGTCGTGCAAGAGCGGAGGCAAAATTAGAACTTGCAAGGGCCGAATTTATGCTTCCACCACTTTTAACGGATATGGAGATAGAAGAAATTATTCATAAGATACCTGACCTAACTAAGTGGGCAAATGAAATTATGGCATATGCCACAGATGCCGCCATCAACCATGGTAAACAGTGGAGTGGATTTAAAGTAGTAGAAGGTCGATCTAATCGCAAGTATAAAGATGAAGATGCTGTGGCAGATGCAGCTAAGACAAATGGTTATAAAGATATCTACCATCAGAGACTTATCACCATTACTGAAATGCAGAAACTTATGGGTAAGAAACAATTTGAGAAAATCTTAGGTTGCCTTATCTATAAACCACCGGGAAAGCCGACACTGGTTCCAATTACAGATAAAAGAACGGCTATGGATACATCAAATGCAAATAACGAATTTAATGAAATTATGGAGGATGAAGATTATGATAAATCAAAACAAAACTAAGGTTATTACAGGGGTAAACACTCGTTTGAGCTATTTCCATGGTTGGGAGCCGGTATCAATTAATGGAAGTGCTGAAAAATACAGTGTATCAGTACTTATCCCAAAGTCAGATAAGGAAACTATAAACGCTATTAATGCAGCAATAGATGCAGCAATTGAAGAAGGAATTTCAAAGTTTGGTGGTAAAAAACCAAATAAAGCAGCTATTAAACTGCCTTTAAGAGATGGTGATGCTGAGCGTGATGATGAGGCATACAAAGGACATTATTTTGTAAATGCCAATAGCATAACAGCACCTCAAATTGTAGATAAGGCAGTAAAGCCTATACTTGATCGTAATGAAGTATATAGCGGATGCTACGCAAGAGTGTCTTTAAATTTCTATGCTTTTAACAGTAATGGAAATAAGGGTGTTGCTTGTGGACTTGGCAACATCCAAAAGATTAAAGATGGTGAGCCTTTAGGTGGAAGAACAAATGCAGCTGATGATTTTACAACTGTGGAAGATGATGATTTTTTAGCATAAGAAAAGTAAATATAAAGACGAGGTGGTGGAGGACATTCTTCTGCCACCTTGTTTGCTTTTGAAAGGATGGTATTTGTATGAAATTTATTTCAATAGACATTGAGACCTTTTCCAGTGTTAATCTTCAGAAGTCCGGTGTTTATCGCTATGCCGAGAGCGAGGATTTTGATATTCTTCTGTTTGGATATTCAGTAGATGGAGGAGAGGTGAAGGTGATTGACCTTGCTAGAGGTGAGAAAATTCCAATTGAAATTATAAATGCTCTTACTGATGATTCTGTTATTAAATGGGCATTCAACGCACAATTTGAAAGAATCTGCTTATCAAAGTGGCTTGGTATGAAAGCAGGTACTTATCTTTCTCCTAAGTCATGGCAGTGCACTATGATTTGGGCGGCAACTTTAGGACTTCCATTATCTCTTGAGGGTGTTGGAGCGGTATTGGGTTTTAAAAAACAAAAATTATCACAAGGTAAAAATCTAATTAAATATTTTTGTATTCCATGTTCTCCAACTAAATCAAATGGTGGACGTACTCGGAATCTACCACACCATGACATAGAAAAATGGAAAATGTTCACCTTCTATAACAAGCGTGATGTGGAAACAGAAATGGCGATACAAAATAAATTATCTAAATTTCCTGTATCCAAAACCGAATGGCAGAATTACCACTTAGACCAGATAATCAATGACGGTGGTATTAATCTTGATATGGATTTTGTAAGACAGGCAATTTCCTGCGATGAAAAATTCAAAGCAGAAAATATTAAAAAAGCAAAGGAGTTAACAGGTCTTGAAAACCCTAATTCTCCTGCACAATTAAAGGATTGGCTTCTTAAGCAAGGTATGAAAACAGATTCTCTTTCCAAGGCAGTAGTTTCGGAGTTACTTCAAGATTCAGATGGAGAAATACATGAGGCGCTTTCAATTAGACAGCAGCTTGCAAAAAGCAGCGTAAAGAAATATACATCAATGGAAAATGTGGTTTGTAGTGACAGCAGAGCCAGAGGTTTAATTCAGTTTTATGGTGCAAATAGAACAGGGCGCTATTCAGGTAGGCTCATCCAGGTGCAGAACCTGCCGCAAAACCATCTTCCGGATTTAAAGCAGGCTCGTTCTTTAGTGAAATCTGGAAACTTTACAGCTTTAGATTTACTTTATGACAGCATTCCAAGTGTGCTATCAGAACTAATTAGAACAGCTTTTATACCAAGGTATGGGAGTAGGTTTATTGTAGCAGATTTTTCAGCAATTGAGGCTCGTGTTATTGCATGGCTTGCTGGTGAGAGATGGAGAATTGATGTATTTGCAGGTGGTGGAGATATCTATTGTGCTTCAGCATCACAGATGTTTAATGTTCCTGTTAAGAAAAACGGTATTAACGGGCATTTAAGGCAGAAAGGTAAAATAGCAGAATTAGCCTTAGGCTATGGCGGCTCAGTAGGGGCACTTAAAGCGATGGGAGCAATTCAAATGGGACTTGTTGAAGATGAGTTAAAACCTATCGTAGATGCGTGGAGAAATTCTAATCCTAATATAACTTCTCTTTGGTGGAGGATAGACCGTGCAGTAAAAACTGTAGTAAAAACAAAACAACCAATTGAGATATATGGTATCGGAATTTTTTATCAAAGCGGAATTCTCTTTATTAAGCTGCCAAGTGGAAGAAGGCTTGCATATGTGAAACCTCTTATTGGAGAGAACAGATTTGGTGGCGAGTCTGTTACCTATGAAGGCGTTGGTGGTACGAAAAAATGGGAACGAATAGAAAGCTATGGTCCTAAGTTTGTAGAGAATATTGTTCAGGCAATTAGCCGTGATATTTTAGCAGAAGCAATGCTTAAATTAGCTACCCATGAATTTCAAATTGTAATGCACGTTCATGATGAGGTGGTAATAGAAGCACCAAATAAAGTATCTTCTGTAGAAGAAATATGTAGGATTATGAGTGAAACACCAGCATGGGCAAAAGGACTGATTCTTAATGCTGATGGCTATGAATGTGAATTTTATAAAAAGGAATAGGGAACAAGGAATAAGAAGAATAAAAAATTTTTAATATTTAGGGGTTCGATTATGTTTAGTTTTTCGCTTATAGGCAGAGGAATATTTCCTCAATAAATTTAATGGAGGTATTCGTATGAGCGAAATACAAATTTTTAAAAATCCAGAGTTTGGTACAGTTAGAACCATTGAAGAAAATGGGAAGATAATATTTTGTGGGACTGATATTGCATCATCACTAGGTTACACAAATCCACAAAAAGCAATTAAAGATCACTGCCGTGAAGATGGGGTAACGTTTCGTTCAGTCATCGACAATATTGGTAGAACTCAGCAAGCTAAGTTTATAGATGAAGGAAATCTATATCGTCTTATAACTCACAGCAAATTACCTGCTGCAGACCGTTTCGAAGGATGGGTTTTTGATGAAGTTCTTCCTACGATTCGTAAGCATGGGGCATATATTACGACACAAAAGATGGAAGAAATTATGAATGATCCAGATTCATGGATAAAGCTATTGACTGCACTTAAGGCTGAAAGAGAAGAAAAAGAGTGCCTAAAAGTACAAGCAACAGAGGATAAGCCTAAGGTTGTCTTTGCTGATGCAGTATCGGTATCAGATGGAACAATGCTTATAGGGGAACTTGCTAAAATTCTTAAAGGTAATGGCCTTGATATTGGACAAAACCGTTTGTTTGAACGCTTACGTCAAGAAGGATACCTTATAAAACGTAAAGGAACAGATTATAATGCTCCAACGCAAATGGCTATGGAATTAGGTTTATTTAAAGTTAAAGAAACAGCAATTACACACTCTGATGGGCATGTAACAATTTCAAAAACAACAAAGGTTACAGGAAAAGGTCAGCAGTACTTTATTAACAAATACTTAATGGAGGGTAAATAGTATGGGGGTTAATAAATTTAATTCCGAAGGCTATTATGACCCAACTCCTTATGTTGCAATTACAAATGTTATCAAAGGTTTAAAGACAGAAAAAAACTCTGTTTTTAAGCCCCTTGTATATATTTGCTCTCCGTATTTAGGAAATATTGAAATTAATGTAAAAAAGGCACGTACTTTCTGTAGGTTTGCATTGGAGATGAATTGTATCCCACTTGCTCCACATTTGCTTTTTCCTCAGTTTATGAATGACGACATTCCACAGGAGAGGGAATTAGCTATGTTCATGAATATGGTTTTACTTGGCAAATGTAATGAACTATGGGTATTTGGAAATACCATATCAAATGGAATGGCACAGGAAATAGAAAAGGCAAAGAAACGCAGACAGTTAATTAGATATTTCAATGAGAAGTTGCAGGAGGTAGGAAGTTTATGAAAATTGCAGTTGGTAATAGCCGTATGGATAAAAAGTGGAAAAACACAGATATTTCATGGAAGAATTTTTGCTCCCGTGTAAAGACCACGCAAAAAACAACAGAAACCATAGAAGAATACCGCAAACTAAAAAGAGGACAACAAGATGATATTAAAGATGTAGGTGGTTTTGTTGGAGGGCATTTAAAAGAGGGGAGACGTAAGAAAAATCATGTACTTTGCCGTTCTATTTTAACATTAGATATGGATTATGCAACAGCAGATATATGGGATCAAATTATAATGCTTTTTGATTTTAAATGCTGTATGTATTCAACCCATAAACATACATCTGAAAATCCAAGACTTCGTTTAATCATTCCTCTTGCTCGTGAAATTAGTGAAGAAGAGTATGCAGCTGTTGCTCGTATGGTGGCAAAAGAAATAGGCATTGACCTTTTTGATGATACAACCTATGAGGCAGAACGTCTTATGTACTGGCCTTCCACATCTTCAAATGGTGTATTTGTATATAAAGAAAATGATGGAGCATTACTTGATCCAGATTTATATCTTGCCAAATATGATAATTGGCAAGATACCACTACTTGGCCAGTATCTTCACGTCAATCTGAAATTATTAAAAGAAGTTTAAAAGAACAAGCAGATCCTCTTTTAAAGGAAGGTGTTATAGGAACGTTCTGCCGTACTTATTCAATTCGTGATGTAATTGAAAAATTCTTAAATGATGTTTATGCACTATCTACAATTGAAGGCCGCTATGATTATATTCCTGCTGATAGCTGTGCAGGTGTAATTATTTATGATAATAAATTTGCGTATAGCCATCATGCTACAGATCCGGCAAGTGGTTTGCTTCTAAATGCATTTGACCTTGTACGTATCCATAAATTTGGTTCTCTCGATGATAAGTCGGCTGTAAATACAGTTGCAAGTAAACTACCGTCTTATATGGCAATGTGTGATTTTGCAACTAAGGATACTGAAGTAAAAGCAGAATTTGCAAAAGAAAGACAAGCACAGGCGGAAGAGGAATTTTCAGAGGATGATTGGCAGACTGCTCTAGAACTTGATAAGCAAGGTAAAGTAAAGGGCACTCTTGATAATATTGTGCTGATTTTGCGTAATGATGACGGGTTAAAGTCACTTGCTTTTAACTGCCATCGTGATGGTATAGATGCCAAAGGTGGTTTACCTTGGAAGCAAATTAAGTACGGTTGGAATGATTCAGATAACTCATCTTTAAAGGTGTATCTAAGTAGTAAATATGGAATTTATGCTCCTACTAAAACAAAAGATGCTGTGTTGGCAGTTGCTGCGGAAAGAGCTTATCATCCTATCAAGGAGTATCTTGATAATTTGCCTAAATGGGATGGTGTGGCACGTGTAGAAAATCTTCTGATAGATTATTTTGGTGCAGCCGACAGCACATATACAAAAGCAGTGATTAGAAAAACAATGGTGGCGGCAGTTGCACGCATATATCAACCGGGAACAAAATTTGATAGTGTACTTATATTAAATGGGCCACAAGGTATAGGTAAATCTACATTTTTTGCAAAATTGGCTGGAGAATGGTTTTCAGATAGCTTAACCATTACAGATATGAAAGATAAGGCAGGCCCAGAAAAGTTGCAGGGATATTGGATGCTTGAGCTTGGTGAACTTGCTGGAATGCGTAAGACAGATGTTGAAATTGTTAAATCTTTTATTTCAAGAGTAGATGATAAATATAGGGCAAGCTATGGAGTAAATGTAGAAAACCACCCAAGACAGTGCATTATTGTTGGTTCTACTAATGCAGAGAATGGATTTTTACGAGATATTTCAGGCAACCGAAGATTTTGGCCAGTTCGTATCAGTGGCAATTCTACTAAAAAATCATGGCAAATTACTACTGAAGAAGTGCAGCAGATTTTGGCAGAGGCTATTTTTCTGTATAAACAAGGTGAAAAACTCTACCTAGAAGGCGATGATGCTATTCTTGCCAGTGGTGAACAAGCTGATGCCATGGAAACTGACGAGCGTGAAGGCTTGGTGCGTACTTATCTTGATATTCTTTTGCCAGAGGATTGGGGCACAATGTCTTTATATGAACGTAGAAATTTCCTTGGAGGCAGCGAATTTGGTGGTGGCACCCGTGTAGGTACTATAAAACGAAACCTTGTCTGCAACATGGAAATTTGGTGTGAGTGTTTTGGCAAAGATGCATCTTCTATGAAAACAGCAGATTCTTATACTATTGGAGCCATTATGAGAAAAATCAGTGATTGGAGCAAGTACTGTGGAAACAAAAACGGAACAAGCAATTTCCCTATCTATGGAAAGCAACGTGCTTATTCCAGAGTAAAGGAACGTTAGTATGGTTGTACTAAACTCTGTTTCTAAATTGGTTCACTTAAAAAAGCTAGTGAATTAAAGAAAATAAGTTATTTGGAATAGGTGGAACAAGTTAAAGTCTATATAAACAAAAAAATAATAAAAAAGAAAGAGTGAGTGTGTGCAGGTGTATGTATGCGCGTGTATAGGAAATTAGTTCAAATTTGTTTTCTTGTTCTAATTTAAAAATTGGGAGGCATTTATGCTTGAAAAATATATTGAAAATAAACTTGTAACAGCAGTTAAAAAGATGGGTGGCATTTGTCCTAAGTTTGTATCTCCTGGATTTGATGGGGTGCCAGATCGACTAGTGTTTTTACCACATGGTAAGTTCGCCTTTGTTGAATTAAAGGCAAAAGGTAAGAAAATGAGACCACTGCAAGTAAATAGAAAAATGCAGTTGGAGCAGTTAGGCTTTTTGGTTTATTGCATAGATGATGCAAGTAAGATTGGGGGAATTTTAAATGAAATACAATCCTCATGACTATCAAAACTTTGTAACTAAATTCATTTTAGCAAATCCAATATCAGCGGTATTACTGGATATGGGTCTTGGAAAAAGTGTAATTACATTAACGGCAATGTTTGATCTTTGCCTTGACAGCTTTGAAATTTCAAAAGTTTTAGTTATTGCACCACTTAGAGTTGCTAGAGATACATGGCCTTTAGAAATAAAAAAATGGGATCATCTTAAAGGACTTACTTATTCAGTAGCTGTAGGGAGTGAAGCACAAAGAAAATCAGCACTTATGCAAAAGGTAAATATTTATCTTATCAATCGTGAAAATGTGGATTGGCTGATAAATGAGAGTGGCATTCCATTTGACTATGATATGGTGGTAATTGATGAGTTGTCATCCTTTAAATCTTATAGTGCTAAGAGATTTAAAAGCCTATTAAAAGTAAGACCTAAAGTAAAACGTATTGTGGGACTTACAGGAACTCCAAGCAGTAACGGTTTGATGGATTTATGGGCAGAGTTTAGGCTTCTTGATATGGGCAAAAGACTAGGAAGGTTTATTACTCATTATCGTAATAACTTCTTTGATCCGGATAAAAGAAATCAGCAGATGGTATTTAGTTATAAACCAAAAGCTGGTGCAGAAGATGCAATTTATCGCCTTATATCGGATATTACCATTTCTATGAAAAGCACAGATTATTTGAAAATGCCAGAATGTGTTATAAATGAGGTTATTGTAACTCTTTCAGAAAAAGAACGTAAAGCTTATGATGGCATGAAACAAGATTTGGTTTTATCCCTCAAAGGTGAAGAAATAGATGCAGTAAATGCTGCAGCGTTATCAAATAAACTTTGTCAGATGGCAAATGGTGCTGTGTATGGTGAGGACAAGCGAGTGTTTACGATACATGATAAAAAACTTGATGCACTAGAAGATTTAATTGAATCAGCAAATGGAAAGCCAGTGCTTGTGGCTTATTGGTTCAATCATGATTTAGAAAGAATTAAAAAGAGGTTTAAGGTTCGTGAAATAAAAACTTCAAAAGATATTAAGAATTGGAATAATGGTGAAATAGAAGTAGCAGTAATTCACCCTGCATCAGCAGGACATGGACTAAACCTTCAAGCAGGAGGTTCAACTCTTATATGGTTTGGGCTTACTTGGAGTTTAGAACTCTATCAGCAAACCAATGCAAGATTGTGGAGACAAGGACAAAATGAAACAGTTGTTATCCACCATATTATTACTAAAGGGACTATTGATGAGGACATAATGAGAGCTTTAAGACGAAAAGAAAAAGTACAATCAGATTTAATAGCTGCAGTAAAGGCTAAGTTAAAGGAGGGCAAAACTTATGAATAAAAATTGCTTTGCAAATAAAAACAATAGGTGTAAAATCCTTAACTATATACAGTGTACTAATAATAGTTGTTCATTCTTCAAAACTGAAGAGGAGCAAGAGGAAAGCATTAATAGAGCAAATGCTCGTATTGCTTCCCTAGATAAGGCAATTCAAAAAAGTATTGCTGATACTTATTACAATGGCAAAATGCCTTGGCTAGAGGGGGACAAGTAAGATGACAGCGAAACAATATTTATCACAGGCATATAGAATTGACCAAAGAATAAACAGTAAACTTGAGCAGATAGTTTCATTGAGGGCATTAGCTACAAAAGCTACATCCACATTAAGTGATACACCTCCTAGCGGAACTCGTAATGTGCATTCTATGGAGGACACAATAGCCAAAATGGTGGATTTAGAAAATGAAATAAATGCGGATATAGACACATTAGTTGATTTAAAAAGGAAATTCGTATTTATTATAAAAAAGATTAGTAACCCTGAATACCAAACATTGCTAGAACTTAGATATCTTTGCTTTAAGACCTGGGAACAGATAGCAGTAGAGATGGGGTATGACTTACGTTATATTCATAAACTTCATGGAAAGGCATTAGAAAATTGTGAGATAAATTTAAAAGAGGACACTAAAAGACACTGAAAGACACCCTAGAAAAATGATATAGTTATAATAGAAAAGTAAAAAGAAAATGCAAAAAGTCATCACAGACAAACTGTGGTGACTTTTTATTTTGATAAAAATGAGGTGAACCAATTGCCAAGAAAACCAGCTAAACCTTGTAGTTATCCAGGATGTCCTGAACTTACAAGCGAAAGGTACTGCAACAAACATCAAAAAGAAATAGAAAGTAAGTACAACAAGACAAGCAGACCTTTTAAGAAACTTTACAACAGCAGATGGAGAAAGCTTAGAAAACAATTTTTAAAAGAACACCCTCTTTGTGAAGAATGTAAAAGAGAAGGAATAGTTACTGCCGCAGAAGTAGTTGATCATGTTATACCCCACAAAGGTAATGAGAAACTTTTCTGGGATGAGAGCAACTGGCAATCTTTATGTAAGCATCATCATGATGTTAAGACTGCAAAGGAAGATGGTAGGTTTGGAAACAAGAATGAAGTTTATTCTTATTAAGTTATCAACAGAAACCCGTTTATAACCTGTGGACAATTTGTTGATAATTTTTTGAAGAGGTAGGGGGTATAATTTCCTCTGGGGTTGTGCTGAAAAGGCCGGGTGGCCCCCTTCGTGTGAAAAATCGCAAAATTCCATAGGGGGGTATAGGCTAGAAATCAAATATGAAGAATGCTGAATTTTAAAGGAATTACAGAAAGTTTTGCACCTTAAGAAGTTAAATAAAAAATATACTTTTTAGGGTGTTTTTTATTTGCTCTTAAGGAAGGTGATAATTTGGAGATTCAAAAGGTATCTGTTGAAAAACTTAATCCAGCTAAATATAATCCAAGAAAAGATTTAAAGCCGGGAGATCCTGAATATGAAAAGCTTAAAAGATCAATTGAAACCTTTGGATATGTAGAACCTGTAATTTGGAATAAGAAAACAGGAAATATTGTGGGAGGACATCAAAGATTTAAAGTTTTAAAGCAGGAAGGTGCGAAGGAAATTGAATGCGTAGTCGTTGATATAAGTTCAGATGAGGAAAAGGCATTGAATGTAGCTCTTAATAAAGTAAGTGGAGAATGGGATATGCCAAAGTTAGCTGATATTTTAGATGAACTTGATAAATCTATGTTTGATATCTCTCTTACAGGATTTGATGCCGCAGAGATAGAAGATTTATTTTCTAAAGTTCATGATAAAGATGTTAGTGATGATAACTTTGATGCAGATAAAGCTCTTGAAGAAATAGAAGAACCTATAACAAGAGCAGGTGATCTGTGGATATTAGGAAAACACAGGTTAATATGTGGTGACAGCACTAAAACTTCTGATGTTGAAAAGCTTATGAATGGAAAGAAAGCTAATCTATGCGTTACCGATCCACCTTACAACGTTAATTATTCAGCAGGAAAAGAAAATGAGAGAGTTATTAAAAATGACAGCATGGATGATAAGAGTTTTCATGAATTTTTATTGTCTGCTTTTAAAAATATCTATTCAGTATTGGATGATGGTGCAGGAGCGTATATTTTCCATGCAGATACAGAAGGATTGAACTTTAGAAAGGCTTTTAAAGAAGCTGGCTTTCATCTTTCAAGTGTATGTGTTTGGGTAAAGCAGTCATTGGTTTTAGGAAGAAGTGATTATCAATTCCAGCATGAGCCTGTACTTTATGGATGGAAACCAACGGGGAAGCATAGATGGTATTCAGATAGAAAACAGACTACTGTGTGGAATTTTGATAGACCGAGCAAAAGTCCGGATCATCCAACAATGAAGCCAGTACCATTAATAGCATATCCAATTAAGAATAGCAGCATGACAAACTGTATAGTATTCGAGCCTTTTGCAGGGAGTGGTTCTACTTTAATTGCCTGTGAACAAACAGACAGGATATGTTATGCAATAGAGCTTGATGAAAAATATTGTGATGTTATTGTTAAAAGATATATAGAAGCTGCTGGAGATGAGGGAGTTTTTCTAATTAGAGATGGCAAAAAGATAGATTATAAAAATGTACTTAAAGTTGAATAAAACCCTTGCTATTACTGTGCTTTAGAGCAATATATAGTATAACAAAAAAGCACACGGAGGGAAAGAAAATGAGAGCATTGTTTGGGAGAAAGGTTTTAAATTTAAAGGAACTTGAGGAATTTACAAAAGAAGCTAAAAAGGATGGAATGAGAGGAACAGCTTATGAAGTTATAAAAGAAATTGAATTAAGTGATGCTGAATTTAAGCAGTTTGCAAAAGAGCTTTGGAAGGATCAGACATGGATATCAGAAGAAGATGGTGGCTGCAACGAAAAAGGTGAGTTGAGATGCATAAGAGTAAAAAATATAAAAACAAATAAAAGCATCCTGGTAGATTCAGAAGGATATACATACCCAAGATATACAGCCATAGAAAAATAAAAAGCCTGCAGGGGCTTTTTTTAGTGTATAAATTTAACTGCTGCTAATGTAAAAATTATAATTGCTGAAATAGTTATAAGGGTATCTATTCTTATGAAACTTGATTTTTTCATTGATATCACCGCCTTGGTACTTATATTAGCCTTTATTCAAAGAAAATAAACCTTCATAAATAACTTGATATATCTGTGCTTTAGAGTGATATATGTAATAACAAAAAAGCACAGGAGGTAATTGATTTGGATAGAAAAGAAACTGTAAAAATATTAGGTGAACATTTTGGAGTGAAACCAGAATATATGGGAGTGCCAAGTTTTGCTTACCAAATTAAATCACCACAAGGAATTATAACTGTTGATAAAGAAGGTGAGATTAAAAATTCAGAAGGCATAGAAGTGGAACTTGAAGAATTGTTAAATGATTTTCAAGAAGAAAGTGTAAAAGCAGAGACTGAGCATTCAGAAATTATATTCTCAATTGCTGGGCATACAGGGATCACCTTAAGAAATCTAATAAATATGATAAGCAGTAAGCAGACTCTTATAAAAAAGGCACTGGGTATTGAAACAGACATTGTTACAAAAGAATTTGTAGAAGGTATAAATAACATAAGGATTTCAAGCATTGAAGATTTTAAAACAGCAGTTTTAGATATTGGAGAAGAAAAATGTCCGGGCATTAATTTCAATTTTGAAAAGGAAACCTTAGAATTTAAATTTATAAAAGATTTTGAGAATGCTGAAATTGCTGTACAATTTGTTGAGGCACTTAATGAAAGTTCAAAGAAGTTTAAACATTCTTCTCCGAAGGAAAGGCAAACGGATAATGAAAAATATACCTTTAGAACCTGGCTTTTAAGGCTTGGATTTATAGGAGAAAGGTACAAACAGGCAAGAAAAGAATTACTTAAGAACCTTGGGGGCAACAGTGCTTTTAGAGGCAAAATAAATGAATAAAAATAAAAGGTGGATTGCATAAAATGTAGCCCATATCTTATTTAACTATATATAAATTGCTGCTTATAATCAAGAAATTACTTGCTATATCTGTGCTTTAGAGTGATATATAGTATAACAAAAAAAACACATGATATAGTAAAGGAGAAATTTTAGAAATGAAAAAGATAAAAATTTTGGTTACTGAATTAAAAAATTTGGGTGTTAAAAATATAATGAACATAGAGGAAATTGAAAAAATCATAAATGTTTACTTAGAAAAGAAAGTTATGATACTACAAAATGATAATTTTAATATTGAGTATGATGTAGAAAGGAAAAAGTTTAAAATAGAAACTTCCTTCAGTAATCAAGAAATTACTGAGAAATGGTTATATCAAGTAAATAAAATTTATGAATTTATAACTGAATTAAATTTAGATTAGAGCCTTAAGGCTCTTTTTGTGTTACATGGAGAAATGGAGGTGAAACCATGGCGACAAGAGGAAGAAAACCAAAACCAACAGCTCTAAAAGTTCTTGAAGGAAATCCAGGAAAAAGGCCGTTAAATATAAATGAACCAAAACCCGAAAAGAAAGCTCCAAAATGTCCGTCATGGCTTGAACCAGAAGCTAAAAAAGAATGGAGAAGGATGACAAAGACATTAGAGAAAATAGGGGTACTTACAAAAGTAGATGCAGCTGCTTTTGCTGGATACTGCCAAGCTTATGCAAGGTGGAAGGAAGCAGAAGAATTTTTAACAAAACATGGTACTATTTTTAAAACACCATCAGGATATATTCAACAAGTGCCGCAGGTTTCTATTGCTCAAACCTATCTTAAAATTATGAAAGACTTTTGCTCTGAATTTGGATTAACACCATCATCTCGTACTAGGATTAGAGTAGGTACAGAAACAGGTAAAAATGATGATCCTATGGAAGATATTCTAAGGATGGTGTAAGAATGTTTGATGAAAAGAAAGCTGAAAAAGTAGTAAAGTTTATAAATAATTTAAAGCATACAAAGGGTGTGTGGCATGGAGTTTCTTTTGATTTATTACCCTGGCAGGATAAAATTATTAAAGATATATTTGGAACAGTTAAGGATAATGGCTATAGAAAATACAATACAGCCTATGTAGAGATCCCAAAGAAAAATGGAAAAAGTGAAATTGCCGCAGCTATAGCTCTTTACCTTACCTGTGCAGATAATGAATGGGGAGCTGAAGTTTATGGTTGTGCCGCAGACAGGCAGCAGGCATCTATAGTTTTTGACGTAGCAGTAGATATGGTTGACCAATGTCCGGCGCTTAAAAAAAGAATAAAGCCTGTAATATCTCAAAAGAGATTAGTATATATGCCTCTTGGGAGCTTTTATCAAGTTCTATCTTCGGAGGCTTTTAGTAAACATGGACTTAATGTTCATGGAGTAATTTTTGATGAGTTACATGCGCAGCCAAATAGAGAATTATATGATGTTATGACAAAAGGCAGTGGTGATGCAAGAATGCAGCCGCTGTTCTTTTTAATTACAACTGCTGGAACAGATAGAAATTCTATATGCTATGAGGTACATCAAAAGGCAGAGGATATTTTAAGAGGTAAGAAAATTGATAAAACCTTTTATCCTGTGATATATGGAATTAAAGATGAGGATGATTGGAGTTTAGAAGAAAATTGGTATAAAGCTAATCCTTCACTAGAACATACCATACCTATTGAAAAAGTTAGGGATGCTTTTAATAGTGCAAAGGAAAATCCAGCTGAAGAGAATATATTTAGGCAGCTTAGACTTAATCAATGGGTTAAACAATCTGTAAGATGGATGCCTATGGATGTTTGGAATGAGTGTTCTTTTGAAGTTAATATTGAAAAACTTAAAGGTAGGGAATGTTATGGCGGCTTGGATCTTTCAAGTACTAATGATATTACCGCCTTTGTTTTAGTGTTTCCGCCAATAACTGAGGATGATAAATATTATGTTTTACCTTTCTTCTGGATACCAGAAGATAATTTGAAACTTAGAGTAAAAAGAGATCATGTTCCCTATGATGTATGGAAGAAGCAGGGCTTTCTTGAAACTACAGAAGGAAATGTTATTCACTATGCCTTTATTGAAAATTTTATAGATAAACTTGGAACACAATTTAATATAAAAGAAATAGCCTTTGACCGCTGGGGAGCTGTGCAGATGGTTCAAAACTTAGACGGTTTAGGTTTTACTGTAGTTCCTTTTGGTCAGGGGTATAAGGATATGAGTCCACCAACAAAAGAGCTTATGAAAATAACTTTAGAACAGAAAATAGCTCATGGGGGACATCCAGTTTTAAGCTGGATGATGGATAACATATTTGTAAGAACAGATCCAGCTGGAAACATAAAGCCGGATAAAGAAAAGTCCACTGAAAAAATAGATGGAGCTGTTGCTTTAATAATGGCTCTTGATAGGGCAATAAGACATGAATCTAAAGAGTCAGTTTATGAAAAAAGAGGAATGAGAAGTTTACTTGATTAGGAAGTGATGTTTTGAAATTTATAGATAGATGTAAGCTTTTTTTAACTCCACAGAATGCATTGTTTGAAGTCCTGCAGAAATATTCTCAGGATTTTTTAGCTGGCGAAGATGTTCCTACAGCAGATAATAAAATGATAGATGCTAATACGGCTATGAGTTTTACAGCAGTTTTTGCCTGTAACAGGGTACTTTCAGAAACTCTTGCCAGTTGTCCTATATTTCTATATGAGAAAGACAGTAAAGGTAATAGAGTTCAAGTTACAGATGCTCCGGAATATCAGTTGATGCATTATACACCAAATCCAGAAATGACACCAGGGCAGTTTAAGGAAACAGGAATGAGTAATATGAACTTAGGTGGAAACTTTATAGCTCAAAAGGTGTTTAATCTTCATGGTGATTTATTAGAACTTAGACCTATTTTATGGAATAGAGTAAGGATTGATATAGATAAAAATACAGGAAGGCTTCTTTACTTTATTGATGGTAAAACTGAACCAAAAACAAGAGATGAAATACTACATATTCCAGGCTTAACTTTAGATGGTTATATAGGAGTAACACCTCTAACTTATGCGGCATTAACTATTGATATTGGATTATCCCAAGACAAGTTTGAAAGAAATTTTTATCTTAATAGGGCATCAACAAGTGGAATATTTCAGTATCCAAATGAACTAGGGGACGAAGCTTTTAAGAGATTAAAAAAGGACATAAAGAAAAATTATACGGGACTTTCCAATGCAGGAGTTCCAATGATTCTTGAAGGCGGAGGTCAGTTTAAAGAAGTTACTATGAAACTTACTGATGCACAGTTTTTAGAATCTAAGAGATTTAGGATAGAAGACGTATGTAGAATATTTAGAATACCACTTCATCTGGTACAAGATTTAACAAGATCAACCAACAATAACATAGAACATCAAAGTCTTGAATTCATTGTTTATACTATGCTCCCTTGGTTTAAAAGATGGGAAGAAAATTTAAATTTGCAGCTGCTTTCTACAGAATCTAAAAGAAAAAACAGATATTTTGAATTTAAGGTAGATGCACTCTTAAGAGGAGATGCCCAGACTAGAGCTTCAGCTTATGCACAGGGCAGACAGTGGGGATGGCTTAGTGTAAATGATATAAGAAGACTTGAAAATATGGACCCAATTGAAAATGGAGATATATATTTACAGCCTTTAAATATGAGTGAAGCTGGTACTGATGATATAGAAAATAAAAATAAGGAATTGGCAGCGCAAATATATGAAATGATTTCAAAAGGTGGTGAGAAACATGAGTAAAGGTAAGAAGTTCTGGACATTTAATGCAAAAGAAAATAGTGATGAAGGAGAGCTTCTTTTATATGGAGATATAAGTGATTCTACTTGGTGGGGAGACGAAATTACACCTAAAAATTTTAAGGAAGAATTAGATTCACTTGGAGATATTAAAACCTTAAATGTTTATATAAATAGTGGCGGCGGTGATGTATTTGCTGGTCAAGCAATATATTCAATGCTAAAAAGGCATAGTGCAACAGTTAATGTTTATGTGGATGGACTTGCAGCAAGTATAGCTTCAATAATTGCTATGGCAGGAGATAGTGTTAAAATGCCTAAAAACGCAATGCTTATGGTGCATAATCCGTGGTCTTATGCTATGGGTAATGCAAAAGATTTTAGAAAATTAGCTGATGACTTAGATAAAGTAAGAGAAAGTATGATCTCAGTATATGAAGATAAAACAGGAATGGAGAAAGAAAGTATAGTTGAACTGCTGGATGCAGAAACATGGATGACAGCAGAAGAGGCAGTGGAATTTGGCTTTGCAGATGAAATTGAAGAAGAAAAACAAGTAGCAGCTTCGTTGAATAATAGAATATTTGCTATTAATGGATTAAAGGTTGATATTACTAAATATAAAAATCTTCAAGTAAACAAAATTCAGTTTAAAGAACCGATGTTGCATGAAAACCAAGCTAATAAACCGAAAGAAAATCATGTTCATATAGAAGAAGTTAAAGAAAAAGACATAAATGATAATAAAATTCCAACAGCTAAGGATGAAAAGCAGATCCCTATAGATTTATATAAAAAGTTAAATGAAATTCATGAGAGGAGATTTAATATATGAGTTTAAAAGAAATATTAAAACAAAAACTTGATTCACAGGCAGCCATAGTACAGGGTGCAATTGATTCAGCAAGAGCAATGACTGAAGAAGAGCAGAAGTTATATGATAGTTTAGAGGTAGAAATTAAAAATCTTGAAAAAACAATAGAAGCAGAAGACAAGCTAAAAGAAAGAGAAAAGCTTAATAAGACACCAATCAATGAACCTATATATGCTAAACCTAAAGACACTAATGAAAAGAAATGGAAAGGTGGCATGGGAGAATTTCTTCAAGCCGTAGCAAAGGCATCTTCACCTGTTGGAATAATGGACAATAGACTCATATATCAAAATTCAGCATCGGGTTTGAATGAAAGTGTAAGTTCAGAAGGTGGATTTATGCTGGAAAATGATTTTATACAGGATATGTTTGATGTTATGATGTCCGAAAGTCAGGTTGCAAACAGAATAAGGATGATTCCAATTGGTGCAAATACAAATAGACTAAGAACTCTTGGAATTGATGAAACTAGCAGAGCTAATGGAAGCAGATGGGGCGGTGTTCAAGCTTACTGGATAGCTGAAGCAGAAACTGTTACAAAGTCAAAGCCTAAGTTTAGAGAAATTGATATGGCACTTCAGAAATTACTGGCACTTTGTTATGTTACAGATGATTTACTTCAGGATGCAACAGCTCTTGAGGCAATAGTAAAACAAGCTTATGCTGATGAAATGAGTTTTAAGATTGATGATGCAATTATTAATGGAAGTGGAGTTGGAATGCCGCTTGGAGTATTAAATTCAGATGCACTTGTAACTGTAGCAAAAGAAAAAGATCAAGCTGTAGGAACTATAAAGTATGAAAATATACTTAAAATGTGGAGCTCAGTGCCTGCAAGGCTTAGAGCAAATGCCGTGTGGTATATTAATCAAGAAATAGAACCACAGCTTTATACAATGGCACTTAATATAGGAACAGGAGGAGCACCTGTATTTTTACCTTCTGGAGGAGCTTCAAGTTCACAGTACAGCACTCTTTTAAATAGACCAATAATTCCTATAGAGCAGTGTTCTGTGCTTGGTAAAAAAGGAGATATTATCCTTGCAGATCCTACGCAGTATATAGGAATAGATAAAAAAGCACCAACAGCAGATGTATCAATACATGTAAGATTTTTGTATGATGAACAGGTATTTAGATTTATCTATAAGTTTAATGGTGCTCCGTATAGAAATAAACCTATTACGCCTTATAAAGGGGCTAATGCTTTGAGTCCGTTTGTTACTTTGGGAGATAGATAGGAATTCAGGCTTATTATGTTACAAATAACTTGAAAGTCCAAACTAATAGTAGTTTCTGGTATAATATTTATAAATATTATTATGGCTTCATATTAAAAGGACGTTAGAACACATATAAGTTATACAAAATGAAGCTTTTAAATAATGGAAGTGGGGGAAATTAAAATGCCATTAACACAAAATTCAAGAGCACCAAAACAAATGGGGGATTTTGGAGAAGGGTTAGTAAATTATGTGCTAATTAAGAAGGGTTATGAAGTTGCTTATGTAGACCATGTTGGAGCAGATTTAATATCAGAGAAAGATGGAAATAGGTATGCAATTTCAGTAAAAACTCGTAATTTTAAAAAAGGTTCTAATGAAAGCAGAATGTATTCATTTAGTGATGACCATATTAAAAAAATTGAGTTTTTCTCAAATCAGTTTAATTTAGAACCAGTAATAGCTTTTGTTTTAATTACAGAAGATGATAAGACATTAGAAGCATTTATTATTAAGGTTAAAGATATTTTAGAAGGCAGGGTATTAAATAAAATAAAAGATGGGTATAGCATTCGCTTTAGTAGTAAAAATAAGCTAGATTTAATAAATAGTCAGTATGTAGACTATTCGTGTTGGAAGGATGAGGTAATTGGAAATAGATTCTAACAAAATAATAGTAAATGCTTTAATAGTCAATGTTATTATTTTTGTTATTCTATTTATATCCATAAATTTCAAAAAGGCAGCCTTAGTGCTGTCTTTACTATTTAAGGAGGAAATTTATCATGGCAATAATTGAAAAATATAAATTAGTACAGGCATTTGAACCAAGAACAACAAATGCTTCAATAACAAGTAATTATGTAATTTTAAAGGATGCTGTTACAGCAACAGTTGTTGTAAATTTAGCTCAAACTGTTGGGCATACAACTCAAATATCTTTATACCAGGCACAAGATATAGAAGGAACTGCTGCAAAGCCTTTAGCAAATGATGTTCCTATACTTGCAAATGAAGATGTTTCAGCAAGTGATACATTAGTAAGGCAAGCAGATGGAGTAAGCTATACTGTAGCAAATACTGCAAAGAATAAGCAGGTGATATTCCATGTTGATCCAGCTAAACTTGATGTGAATAATGAATTTTGCTGTTTAAATGTAAGAATAGGAGCAAGTTCACAGGCTACAAACTTTGCAAGTGGCGAATTTATATTGGAAAACAAATATGCTGAGGATTAAAAAAATTAGATATTAGGTAATTAGATTTTGAGAGCCATCTAGGCTCTTTTGTTTTTGGGGTGATTTTATGGCTTTAAAAATTATAACACCACCAGCAGTTGAACCTATAACTTTGGAGGAAGCAAAACAGCATTTAAGAGTAACTGGAAGTGATGATGATATTATTTTACTCAGCATGATCAGGCAGGCTAGAGAATTTTGTGAGGATTTTCAAAACAGAAAATACATTACCCAGACTTTAGAAATGGTATTAGATTCTTTTCCAAATGATAATTATATTTCATTTAAAAACTGTTCACCAGTTCAAAGTGTAGAAAGTGTAAAATACTATGATTCAGGTGGACGGGAATATATATTTGATTCAAGTAATTATATTGTTGATACAGATAGTTTTGTTAATAGAATAGTTCTTGGATACTGTAAATTATGGCCAACAATAGCATTACAAACTGCTAATGCTGTAAGGGTGAGATTTACAGCTGGCTTTGGGGACAAACCAGAAAATGTACCTGAAACAGTTAAATGGGCAATGGTTCTTCACATGAGACTTCTTTATGATGATTATAAACCGGATGAAAGAACAAAAATTGAAGAAGCAAGAAACTCATTATTAAGTATGAATAGAGTGATACCAGTATGAGAACGGAGGAATTGAAAAACAAAATAATCTTTCAAAAACTTACAGCAACTACAAATGAAAATGGATTTGAAGTTGAGGTATGGGAGGATTACTCAACTGTTTGGGCAGCGGTATCAAATTTGATAGGAAGAGAATATTTTGCAGCCGCAGCTGTGCAGGCAGAGAAAACTGTTAAGTTCACTATAAGATATTTACAGGGCATAACAGATGATATGAGGATATTATTTCAAGATAAACAGTACAATATAACTTTCATAGATAATATTAAATATAGAAACAAATATATAGAAATAAAGGCTTTGGAGGTTGAGAATAGTGGCTAATATAGAACTTACAGGTGTTGATGAAATATTAAACAAACTTCAGCAAATAGGTTCAAATGTAGGAAGGCTTGAAAATAAAGCATTAAAAAATGCAGCAGAGCCTGTACTTGAAGATGCGAAGACAAATGTCCCTGTAAGAACCGGAAAACTTAAAAAAGGTCTTAAGATAACCAATGTAAAAAAGAAAGAGGGAATAAAATACATTCTTGTAGGTGTAGATAAGGGAGACAATTCAGAAATATTTTATGGAAAATTTATTGAGTTTGGAACCAGTAAGAGAGCAGCACATCCTTTCCTGCAACCTGCTTATGAAAAAAATATAGATGATATAAAAGGAATTATAGCTGAAACTCTAAAGGGAGGATTAAAGTGATAAACAAATTAGTAGTAGAAGCTTTAAAACCTCTCAATGTACCTGTTTCATTTCAAAAATATAAAGGAAAAGAAAATACCTATATAACCTTTTTTAATTATTTAGAACAGGGTGAGCAGTATGCTGATAATGAAGAAAAAGCTATAGGATATTATATTCAGATAGATGTATGGAGTAAAGATGATTATACAGAGCTTGTAGAAAAAGTAAAAAATAATATGAAGGCCGCAGGGTTTATGAGAACTTCTGCGGCTGATTTATTTGAGGATGATACTAAAATATATCACAAAGTACTCAGATTTTCGTATTTATCTGATTAAAAAGGAGGTAATGGTCTATGTCAGAAATAGTAAACAGTGCTCCTATAGGAGTAGAAAATTTAGTCTATGCAATTTTAACAGATGAAATTGCTTCAATTTATGGTACGCCGGCTTTGATTTCACCAGCAATAAATGTAAAAATAAGTCCAAAGAGCAATTCAGATACGCTGTATGCTGATAACAAAGCTGTAGAAACAGCTACATCATTAGGTGAGATAGATGTAGAAATTGAGACACAGGATCTACCACTTGAAGTACAGGCGGCACTTCTTGGACATACGATTGATTCAGCAACTAAAGTTATGTGTTCTGATGTTCAGGATTCAGCACCATATGTTGCTGTAGGCTTTAAAATTAAAAAAGCTAATGCCAAGTATAGATATGTATGGCTTCTTAAAGGCAAATTTAGTGAACCGGAAGAAGAACATTCATCGCAGGAGGACAAAACAAAATTTCAGACACCTAAAATTAAAGGTACATTTGTTACAAGAACGGATGGTAAGTGGAAATATACAGCTGATGAAGATAGTGGATTTACAGGTGGAGCCGCATGGTTTGGCAGTGTGTATAAACCAGTGATTATACCAGCCGCACCAACGAATCCAGTACAGGATGATACAGCTAATACTTTTGGATGGACTAATGTTAGCGGATATGATAATGCATCAGATTATGAGTACAGCACAGATGGAGGAGTAACATGGTTAGCAGTAACAGAAAATCCACAAAATGTTGGGAATAGTGCTTATGATGCAGGAAAAGTACAGGTAAGGGTAAAGGCAGATGCAGAAGCTGGCAGATCAGCGGGATTAGTATTAAGTTCAACTTTAGCATATACTGCAGGTTAATTTAAAAATTTAGAAGAGTCATTTTAATTCCTAGGAGGAAACAAGTATGGAGATAGTATTGAACAATAAAACTTATGTAATGCCTAAAGTTAAAACAAGGATGCTTAGAAAGGCTATTGAAATTAATGAAAATATAGATTTTAGCAACATGAAGACAAAAGATTTAGATGGACTTGTGGATTTTATAGTGGAGCTATATGGTAATAAATTTACCAGAGATAATTTTTATGATGGACTGGATGCAGATAAACTTATAGAAACTCTCAATAATAGTATAAATGGTATAGTAGGAAATCTAGGAAACAAGTTAAAGGAATTCCCAAACAAGTAAGCGGAGGTAGTGATGAAAAGCTGTCTCCGCTTGATTTTATAAAGGGGATTTATTCTAAGCTTTTAGAGCAGGGATGGACACTAAACGATGTTGATGAAATGGATATATTTTTTTACTTTGATATCTTAATTTACAGGGCAAATAAGAAATACAAGCAGAACTTAGATGCCGTTTTAAATATATTGTAAAGAAGGTGAGAGAGTGGCAGAGGAACTTGGAAGTTTAGCGGTAAAAATAGGTTTAGATAGTTCAGGCTTTCAAAATGGTATAAGCAGTATAAATAGAAATCTTAGAGTTCTTGACAGTGAGTTTAAAGCTAATACTGCAGCTCTTGGAGAAAATGCCAAAGGACTTGAAGGACTTAAATTAAAGTCAGAAAGTCTAACTAAACAATTAGAACTCCAAAAACAAAAGGTTGGAACTTTAGAACAAGCTTATACTAAAAGTGCCGAGACTAAAGGGAAAGACACTAAAGCAACACAAGACCTTGAGATAAAATTAAATAAGGCTAAACAAGCTCTCTCACAGATGGAGAATGAACTTTCTAAGGCAAATAAAGAAATAGAACTGCAAATCAGCAAATGGGGTACTCTTGGAAAAAGTTTTGATACCCTTGGAAATAAGATAAAGCCAATAGGTCAGTCAATATCCGGTGTAGGTCAAAAGCTAACGTTAGGAATAACCACACCTTTGATTGGAATAGGTACCGCTGCTGTAAAAACAGGAATGGATTTTGAAGCACAAATGAGCAGGGTTAGTGCTATAAGCGGTGCTACCGGAAGTGATTTTAAAAAATTAAATGACCTTGCATTGAAGCTTGGTGCAGACACTGCATTTTCAGCGGGTCAGGCAGCAGAAGGTATGGAAAATTTGGCTTCAGCAGGTTTTAATACAAATGAAATTATGGAAGCTATGCCGGGGATGCTTGATTTAGCTGCGGCAGGAGGTGTAGAAATATCAGAAGCCTCTGATGTTGCGGCTTCTGCCCTTAGAGGTTTTGGACTTGAAGCAGGTCAGTCAGGACATGTAGCAGATGTACTAGCACAGGCAGCTAGTGCCACCAATGCCGGAATATCGGATATGGGTTCGGCATTAAAATATGCAGCACCTCCAGCTCATGCACTTGGATTAAACATAGAAGAAGTAAGTGCAGCTATAGGTATAATGAGTAATGCAGGTATTAAAGGTGAAACAGCAGGAACTACTTTAAGAGGAGCATTAACCAGACTTGCAAGTCCATCAAAAGAAGCAGCTGTATTAATGGAACAGCTTGGTTTTCATGCCTTTGATAATCAAGGTAAGATGTTTTCATTGTCACAAATAGTAGCTAATTTACAAAATAGTATGAAAGGGCTTTCAGATGAAGAAAAACAAAATGCCATAGCAACTATATTTGGGCAGGAAACTATGTCAGGTATGCTTACTTTGATACAGGCCGGTCCTAAACAGTTAGATGATCTTACCAATAGTTTTAAAGCAAGTGATGGAGCTGCAAAGAAAATGGCCGGTACCATGCAGAATAATCTTAAAGGCTCAATAGAGCAGATGAAAGGATCTCTTGAAACTGCAGGAATAAAGATAGAACAAAGCCTGGCACCACATATTAAGGTAATAGCTGATGGCATAACAGAATTGGCTAATAAGTTTTCTGAGTTAAGTCCGGCAGAACAGCAATTTGCGTTAGTTATGGCTGGAATAGCAATAGTAATTGGACCGGCATTAGTTAGCATAGGTAATTTAATAGCTGCAATAGGTAACATATCAAAAGCATTTGGCACAGTATCAACTGCTATTGCTAATCTCGGAGGAATGTCAAAAATTTTAGGTACAATTTTTAATCCATGGGTAATTGGTATAGGAATAGCTGTACTTGCCGGATATGAAATTTATAAGCACTGGGATACCATTAAGCAGGGGGCAAATGATTTATGGCTTAAACTTACAACTGTTTTTCAAGGAATCAAAACATCTATCACTAATACCTGGGAAAATGTAAAAACTGCAACACTAACTGCCTGGGAAAACTTAAAAAGTACTATAAGCAGTGGCCTTAATAGTATAAAGAGCTTTCTAGAGCCGGCTTTAAATTTTTATAAGACCATATTTAAAAATACCTGGGATATTATAAAGAATGTTGTTCTAGGTGCCGTACTTATAATCCTTGATGTAGTTACAGGAAATTTTACAAAGCTAAAATCAGATATAGAGAATATATGGAATAATATAAAAACAGCGCTAACGAATATATGGGAAACCATAAAAAATACAGCTATAAGTGCTTGGACTAAACTTAAAGAAACTGTAATAAACCTTTGCAATAACATAAAAGAGACAGTGCTTAATATATGGAATTCTATTTTAACTTGGTTTTCAGAACTTCCGGGCAAGCTTTATAGTTATGGATCAAGTATGTTTACAAGAATGAGGGATGGAGTAAATAGTACTATAGGAAGTGTAAGAAATTCCATAGAAAGTGGTATTAATAATGCATTAAATTATCTGGCAAGTTTGCCGGGCAGGGCATGGAGCTATGGAGCAGACTTTGTAAATGGAATTGTAAATGGTATAAGATCTGCTGTAGGCAGAGTTGAAGATGCAGTAAGTGCATTAGCAGCTAAAATAAGAAGTTATCTTCACTTTTCAGTTCCGGATGAAGGACCACTTACCGACTATGAAAAATGGATGCCAGATTTTATGGCTGGTTTAGCTGAAGGAATAAATAAGAGTAAACACATTGTTGCTGAAGCTGTAAATGGATTGTCCTTAGATATGAAAGTGAACTCTAATATAGGAGAAATAGCAGTGCCATATAATAATTTAAAGGAAAATGAAAATCTAAATAATAGAAACGGAATTATTTTGCATATAGAGAATTTTAATAACTACACTGAAAAAGATATAGAACAGCTTGCATATGAATTAGAATTTTATAGACAGAAAATTTCTATGGGAAAGGGAGGAGTTTAATGTGCTTAGTTTTAACTTTGCTGGCAGGAACAGTTATGATGATTATGGCATTTTAATATCTCAAAGACCTAATATTCCTTCTCCTAAACGCAGAGTAAATATAATAAATATTCCCGGAAGAAATTCTAATTTAAGGTTTGATGAAAAGACCTATGATGATATAACACTAACGGTTGAGTGTTCAGTAAAGGATGGAGAAAATCTTGCAGATAAAATTGATGATATAGCAGTTTGGCTTTTTGAAGCAGGTGAAAGTGATTTGACATTCAGTTTTCAGCCAGATAAAAAATATATTGCTCAGGTAGTAAATTCTATTGATTTTAAACAGGTTTATAAATATTTTAGCGAGTTTCCTATAATATTTAACTGCAGACCATTTAAGTATGCAGTAGAGAATAATATAGAGACTATAAATGCTTCAGGTGCAAAAGTAACTAATCCAGGGACTATTGAAAGTGATCCTGTAATAAGTATTTATGGCTCGGGTGATATAGTATTTAAAATAAATGGACAGCAGATAAGTCTTAAAGGTATAGCTGAAAAAGTTATAGTAAATTCAGTTATACAAGACTGCTATGATGATGTGGGAAACAATTTAAATGGAATTATGTCAGGTGAATTCTTAAAAATGAAGCCCGGTGAAAATATTATAGAATGGAGTGGAAATGTTACTAAAGTAGAGCTTTTACCAAACTGGCAGTGGTTATAAAAAAATTTACTTTTAATTGAAGTATTGATACTAATGAATTAAAATAGAGGTATAATAAAAAGCTAGGAAGGTGAACTAATGAAGCCTACAAACTATGAAGATTTGATTATGAAAAGAGCAATGGATATTTTTGCAGAGGAAGGATTAAAATTCTTCGGTATAAACAAGAAAGTTAAGGAATTAGGACCAACAGAATTAGTAGTTTTAGAAACTAAAAATATGTTTATGGACTACACTTTCCTAATGGAAGATGACACTTTTATACATTTTGAGTTCCAGACGACTAATAAAGGAAAAGCAGATTTAAGAAGGTTTAGAGCCTATGAAGCATTATTAAGTCATCAGACTGGAAAAGATGCAGTTACATATGTTGTTTATTCAGGCAACATAAAAAATCCAGCGAATACTTTAAAAATAGGAATAAATGAATACAAAGTGAATTCTATATCTATGGCTGATAAAGATGGAGATAAAATCTATAATGATATTGTAGAAAAAATAAAATCGGGTAATGATATTACGAAACAGGATATAATATCTTTAACATTCACTCCTATTATGGGTGGAAAGATAGGTACAGTAGACAAGATAATTAATGCTATAAACGTAGTAAAAGATATAAACAATGACTATAAGTATGACGTGGAATCAATACTATATGCTTTTGCAAGTAAATTTTTAAGCGGAAAAGATTTAGAGAGAGTAAAGGAGGAACTGAGAATGACTGAACTCGGTAAAAGCTTAATAAATGAGGGTATGGAAAAAGGAAAAGATGAAGGAAAAAAAGAAAAAACTATAGAGATAGTCAAGAGAGCAATAAAAAAGGGCATGGATAATGAAACAATAAAGGAATTAACAGACTTAGACATTGATGAAATTGAGTTGATAAGAAAAGTACTAAAATAGAATAATTATAAATACAATAAAAAAATTTTTTACATTAAATTAGCTTATTATGATTATAGTAAGCTAGTTTTTTTATTACCCCAAATTAGATAGAAGGGAGGTAATAGAATGATATGCATCTACGATAAGAAAACTACTAAAGGAAACTTTGATAATAATGGTCTTGGAATTTTAAGTGAAGCCATAAGCTGTTATATTACTGAAGAACTAAATGGCGATTATTCTTTAGAGCTAGAGTATTCTGCTAATTCTAAGAAATCAAAGTATATAGTGGAGTGGAATATTATCAAGGCAGATGGTCAGCTTTTTAGAATATATAAAGTAGAGAAAAGCAGTGATGGCAAAAATGTAATTAAGGTATGGGCAAAGCATATCTTCTATGACCTTTCCTATTATTTTATAGAAAGTATGAAAGCTGAAAACTGCAGTGTAAAAACAGCTTTGGAGAAATCTTTAGTAGGAGATTTGATAACTATATATACAGCAGACAGTGATATTATAACTGCAAATACAATTGAGGTTGAAGAAAAGAATCCTGTAGAAGCCATATTTTCAATAATAAATATATGGGGCTGCGGCGAACTAAAAAGAGATAACTTTGATATTAAAATATTGAAATCCATAGGAAAAGATGCAGGAGTATTGATTGCACAGGGCAAAAATATAGCTGGTCTAAAATTTAATATAGATACCACAAGTGTCGTAACCAAGCTTTATCCTGTAGGAAAAAATTGTATAAAACTTACTGAAAAATATATTAGTGTCCCCAACTGGAATAGTGATGCATATCCACCTTTTCCTATTATAAAGAAAGTTGAATTTAAAGATGCTGAAGATGAAGTTACTCTAAGAGCACTTGCAAAAGAAGCTGCAAGTGTAATAGGTTTAAGCAGGGTAAATATTGATGTGGATTTTATAGAACTCAGCAAAACGAAAGAATATGAGAAATATAAGCATCTTCAAACCGTTAATATAGGAGATTCGATTATAGTAAGGCATAAAGATTTTAATATTGATGTAAAAGTACCTGTAATTAAGATAACGAAGGATATTTTAAATTGTGTAAATATTAAAATTGAACTTGGACAGCCAAAAGACAGTATATTAAATCAGCTAGATACAGCAAATATTAAGACCACATTAGATGAACTTGGGAATAAAGTATCTGAATCTTTTAGCTCAATGCTTTATTATGCGAATCCAGCAGCTTTAACTGTAGGAACGGCATCAATTGAGCCAGTATATTTAGGAATAACAGCAGTTGCAGATACAAACTTATCTATGAATTTTACTATGTACTGCACAGCCACCAGTTCATGCACAATAACAATAGAAATTCAATTAGATAACAAAGATATTCCATTTACTCCAAAACAGAAATTACAGCAAGGGGATAACGTTATAGGTATACCGCTTGGAATTCCACAAGTTCAGCAAGGAGCACATTATGTAGCAGTGTTTCTAAAAGTAGATACAGGTACAGTAAATATACCTATGTTTAATCTTCAATGTATGATTGATGGAAGAAATCTTCAAGGAGGTTTAAGTGCAGAGCATCCACACGCAGAATGTTTTGAGAAACAGAAACTTGTAAATATAAATGGGTTATATTTGAGTAAAGTGAAGAGTAATTATGTAAAAACAGAATTGCAGAATCCTTTGACTTCAGTCTTAGGTGTTCACAAAACAGCAGATACAGCAGCAATTAGCAGTGGTAAGCAGATGAGTACAAATCATGAAATTTCAATTAAAAAGCTAGGCGAAATCTTATATCTTACTCCACAATATAAATATAAATATTCAATAGATGATAATGTTTTAATTTTAGATGATGGACTTTATTTTAAAACAGTTTATGAAGGTACAGCAGTTGATGAAAGTATAGATGCAGGAAAGATGTATAGTTTTCAACTGTTAGACAGCAGTAGGTTTGCAAGTATTGAAAAACTGGAGGTGAAATGATGTGGGAGTATATAGTACAAACATAATTTCTCCAAAAGGAAATAGTGGCATGACTTCAATAAGTACTCATAATGATGATACTACAGTTGAGTTCCCGGACATAGGATTTGATTTTTTTTATAATGGTATAAACTGTAGAACTACAATCAATAGCAGTGGTAATTCGTGGATTGGATTTACTGGCTCAAGTGAACAGCTTAAAATAAATAGAAGGGATGCAGGAGCGGATAATATTTATTATGCTAAAGAAACAGTAAATGATAAACCTACGTTTAGAATAAGGTGGGAAGGTCATCAAAGTTACAGCACCTGGGGAACTCTTAATTTGGTATGGGAGCTTATATTATTTAATGATAATGCTATGGTACTTGTTATTGAAAAGATACCTAATACAGGCACAAATTCTTTTGAAAATCCTGCACTAGGGACTACTGCTTTAACTCTTGAAGGTAATAAATCCTATGCTTTTATTCCGCAGCAGGATCAAGGAAAATCCTACACTGTCCAAGAAGGTTCCTATATTCAGACTGATATAAAATATCTTATAGTAGATGGGACTGATATTAAACATTGGGATACTACATCTTCAAATTATGTTAAAGTTTCAGAATTGCCACTGACATCAGATAAGTTTAAGATTTATGGTGATGATATATATCACAAAGAAAGAACAGGAATAATAGCTGCTTCACCAATCTTAAAAATATGGTCACCTTCAGCTGAATTGCCTACACCAAGAATAACTCAGGTAATTAAGCCTAAACCTGTAATAGTTAATATGAAGGATGATATTTTATTTAGCGAGGCATATATAAAAGATATTATGAATTCAGTAGTGACTGTAGATAACACAGGCAGCGGAATTATAGTTTTTATAGTAAGTATAGATAGCGGAATTTCATGGAAAGCGTGGAATGGAAGTTCATGGACATTAGTAGATATAACAAATATGCAGGATGTGAAAAGTAAAGGGATGTCTGCTTCAGTGTTTCAAGGAATTACTGAAGCACAATGGGCAACACTTGGAGTTTCAAATAAAAAGATGAAATTTGCTTGGTATATGGAAGTTGCAGCGAGTACAGATGTTTTAAAATTAAAGCAGATAAGGGTTAACTATAATACAAATTAGGTTATAAAACTCCAATGATTTAATTTACTTAAATTCCATGATATACTAAAATTAGTTAAGACACAATCGCAAATTTATATTATTAAAGCTTAAAAGGTAAATATATAAAAAAAGAAAGTAAATAATAATAATATGATTACTTATTTAAAAACTAAATTTTTTATTTGAAAGGATTAATTTTTATGGGAATTATATCAATTATTTTGATCATAATAGGACTATGTTTATTTGAGGTAGTTTCAAGTATAGACAATGCTGTAATAAACGCTGAAGTTTTATCAACCATGTCTGAAAAGGCAAAAAAATGGTTCTTATTATATGGAATATTATTTGCGGTATTTATAGTAAGAGGATTATTGCCTTGGGTTATTGTATGGGCTACAAATCGTTCCCTTGGTCCTATTGGAGCATTAACTGCAACTTTCTCAAATGATCCACATATAATAGAATCTATAGAATATTCAACGCCTATACTTATGCTTGGAGGCGGAGTATTTCTTGTATTCTTGTTTCTTCATTGGTTATTTATTGAAGATAAGCATTTAGGACTTGCAACTGAAGAATTCTTCTTAAAAAATGGTACTTGGTTTTATGCTGTTGTTTCAGTTATTTTAGTTGGTATTGTAGCAGTAGCTTTAAAATACAATCCAGTACTTGCTTTGTCAGCTGTAATCGGATCATCTGCATTTTTTATAACTGATGGATTTAAAAAAAATGCAGAAGAAAATGAGAAAAAGTTGCTTAATAATACTAGCGAAATGTCAGATATAAGTAAAATATTGTACTTGGAGATAATAGATACTACATTTTCAATTGATGGAGTTTTAGGGGCATTTGCATTTACAATGTCAATTCCATTAATTATATTGGGAAATGGTTTAGGGGCTATTGTTGTTAGAAAGATTACAATGGGAAGTATAGAGAAAATTAAAAAATATATTTATCTTAAAAATGGTGCTATGTACTCGATACTATGTTTAGGCATTGTTATGGTTCTTGAAGGGTTTCATGTTGAAGTACCTGAATACATTTCACCTTTGCTTACGATTTTAATAATAATATTCTTTTTCTTTAAATCAAAGATTTATGCTGAAAAAAATCTGTCGTAAAAATTAAAATATATGTTAATATCTCATTAGTTTGAATACACAAATTTTTTATTATATAACTAAAGTCTGTACCTATAATGGTATAGGCTTTTTGCATTAAAGAATAAATAGAAAGGGGGAACTTTATGTCCTATAAACAAAGCTTGGCTTATAGTAAAGACTTAATAAAAGGAACAAAAATAGAAGTATTAAAGAAAAAGCTGATAATGCCATTCACAGGTATTGCCACAGTTAAGCTTTATGATTCACTTACAGGAAAACAGACCTACGAAGCTAAAAGTGAAAATAGGATATCTGCTGTATTTGGGAATATGGCTTATCTTGATGGATTTTATTACCCTATGCTGGACAATATGCAGGAAAAAGTACTAAATGATGTATATGTAACTTATCCATTTAGAATAATGGTTTTAACTACAGGAGATATAGCAGAAGATCCTTATGATTACTGGACCTGGGGAAGTATTATAGGATATGCAGACAGCCTGTACCCTTATAGCGGCAGTGATAATTTAAGGGGCAGCGTAAATAGTTCTGAAACAACAAGGTCTACTAGCACGAGGCATTATGTAATAGACTTTCCAACCAATGCTGCCAATGGAACTTTTAAAAGTATATATTGGACAGGTGGTAATGGAATTGATAGCAGTGCACAAAGTCCTAGAATAAATTCAATGTATACTAAAAAAACATTGGAAACGGGAGGCAGCGGAAACTATTTACCTGATTATAATTTATGTACGGATGAAACTAATCTTTATGTATTGAAAATCAATTCAACAACTTTATATGTATATGACAAGGTTACTTGTGTTAAAAAAAGTGATATAATACTGCCAGCATCAGCAAGAGCTGTAGACTATGATGGTACAAACTTCTGGATACTTATAAGTGATGGATCTTTTAAAAAGCTGGATAAAAATTTTGCTGTAGTAGAATCCTATCCAAAGAGTGCCGCTATTCCGGGAGATCTTGTTTCTGGGGTACATTATTATGATATAGCAGTAAATGATGCTTATGTCTATATAACTTATAATGGGTGTACTGATTCATCCGGTTCAAATTCCAATTATAAGAGTTGCATTGCAAAGTATAATAAAGACGGTACTTTTGCTGATAAAACTCAGATATATGCAGGGAGTTCCGGAGGTATTACTTTAACTAAAATACCAGGCAATAAATTGTGGACAATAATAAATTATGGAACTTGTCTGCAATTAAATAATGATGCAGCAGTTTATGGTACATCAGATTTTAGCTCTACAGATTATGAAAGTATTGTTTGGGATGAAGATACTTCTACTATGTTCACGTACAGTGATAGAAGTTATGGAGAATTAAAACAGCAGTATATTGTTCCAGCTTCGGCACATACTCTTCTGCCTGAAGCAATAACCAAAACACCAACAAATACTATGAAAATTCAATATGATTTTACCTGTGATTATGTATATCCACTGGATATGCCAGCTCACTAGGAGTATTAGATATCTTTAATATAGGATGTCTTTTTTTATTTTTTGAAGGAAAGAAGGTGAAAAATTGGAGGATAAGAACTGTAAAGATTGTGTGCAAATTGAAAATCTAAAAAATAAGATTGAGGGTTTAGAAAAAGATTTAAAGGAATCGGAGAAAAAGGTTTATGATATTACTTTAAAACTTCAGGATAGGGTGGGAGCCTTAGAAAGGCAGGGGGACAAAAATGAGGAAAGGGTATCTATGATATTTAATATTTTAAATGAAATAAAAGATAGCGTAAAAGTAATAGCAGATAAAATAGATGATTTTGAAAGACATCCTCCAGGCAGTGCACTTATAGAAACTCTAAAAATTGATATGAAAGAGCTGTCTGCCAGGATAAAAGTAGTAGAGGATAAACCGGCCAAGAAATGGGATGACACTACAAAAACAATAATGTTAGTTGTAATTACCCAGATAGCAATATTTATAATATCAAAAATTTTAAAATAGGGAGGTAAAAGCTTATGTTGCCAATAATAAAGAAACTTATTAAATTTAACTTTTCATCCGGGAATAACATTAAATATATTGTTGTTCATGATACTGCAAATACTGATAGAGGCGCAGATGCAGAAGCACACTATAGATATTTTAATGGAGGAGACAGGCAGTCTTCAGCCCATTATTTTGTAGATGATAAGGAAATAGTCCAGCTGGTCCAGGACTATAATGCTTCCTGGCACTGTGGAGATGGTAGAGGAAGGTATGGTATAACAAATCATAATTCTATTGGAGTTGAAATTTGTGTAAATTGTGATTGCAACTATGAAAAGGCTGTAAGTAATGCAGTAGATTTAGTAAAATTCCTTATGCAAAAATACAGCATATCTATTGATAGAGTTGTAAGGCATTATGATGCCAGCAGAAAGATATGTCCTGAAAGCATGAGTCATAATAACTGGGAAAGATGGTGGAACTTCAAAAGTAGACTTTCTTCCAGCGCATCTAGTCAAGTAAAAAATAACAGTAATTTAACCTATGGAACTGTAACAGCAAGTGTACTTAATGTAAGAAGTGGTGCAGGAACTAATTATAAAGTAATAGGACAGCTTGAAAGGGGACAAAGGGTAAGACTTGATATAAAAGTAGGAAACTGGTGGTCTATATACTTTGGTGACCATGGTGGTTTTGTATGTGCAGATTATATTGAATAGAAGGGGAGAATTAGAATGGAAAATAACAATCAGACACAGACTGATAATAAAAATACTAAAGCTGTAAACGACAGCGGTCAAAAACAAAATAGATTTAAAAGTAAAGCAGCATGGGTAGCTGTAGCAGCCCTACTGCTTTTTATTTTGAAAACTTATGGACTTTTAGCAACTATAGGACTTACAGAAGAAAGTTATAAAGAATTGACAACACTTATATTTGCAGTACTTACTGCCTTTGGCATATTTAATGATCCTACTAATAAAGAAAGTCTTTAAGAGGTGGTATGAATGTTCACTGTTGAAAATAATTCAGTAGAATATCTAGTCAGTAAATCAATACTAAAAGAACTTTTAAAAGAAAAACTTATAACAGAAGATGAGTTTATAAATATAGATATAGAAAATAAAAAATCATTTAACAAATAAAAAACAGGGCTTGGACTATAACAGTTCAAGCTCTTAATTTTTTCACTTTTATTATATGTTTGCACAATTTAAATTACTTGCTTTGAGGCAGGAGTAGAGCTAACATATAGCACTGATGAAAGAAGGCTTTATATTGAAAAAGATAATTTCAATTGCAGCGAGAAATTTATCATTTCCTGATAGTGGACAATTTTTGAGAAAGACAAGAGTATGTGCCTACTGCAGGGTAAGCACCGGAAGTTTAAAGCAGTCAGAATCCTTAGAAACACAAATTTCTTATTATGAAAGGCATATAAAGAATAAATCAGGATGGGAGTATGCTGGAGTTTTTGCAGACGAAGGAATTTCAGGTACAGGAATGCTTAAAAGGACAGAATTTAATAGAATGATTAGAGCTTGTGAATTAGGAAAAGTTGATTTAATAATGACAAAGAGCATATCAAGGTTTGCAAGAAATTCAGCAGATTGTATTGATGTAGTAAGACACCTTAAAAATATTGGTGTAGGTGTGTATTTTGAAAGAGAAAATATAAATACATTAGGTGCAGATAGTGAACTTGTTTTAAGTATTTTGAGTTCTATTGCACAGGATGAATCGAGAAATATTTCAGAAAATGTAAAATGGGGTATTCAGAAAAGATTTAGAGAGGGGAAGTTTTATATTACAACTAAGAGGTTTCTAGGGTATGACTTAAATAATGAAAAGCAGCTTACTGTAAATAGTGAGGAAGGCAAAATAGTAAAAAGAATTTACAGGGAATATTTAAATGGCAGAAGTTTAAAAGAAATAAAATCTGGACTTGAAAAAGATAATATCAAAACTGTAACAGGAAACAGAGTGTGGAATGAAAGTGCAATAAAATATATTTTACAAAATGAAAAATATTGTGGGGATGCAGTACTTCAAAAGACTATAACCGTTGATTATTTAACTGGAAAGAGAAAGAAAAATAAAGGTGAAGCCCCAAAATATGAGGTTAAGGAACACCATGAAGCAATAATATCAAAAGAAGATTTTTTAAAAGTTCAGAATATAAGAAAAATAAAAGCTTTAAAATATGGAAATTTACCAGAAAACAGAGATAAGTATCAGAATAGATACGCTTTTAGCGGAAAAATAATATGTGGAAATTGTGGAGCATTTTTTAGTAGAAGAACCTGGAATAGCAAAGCAAAGTCAAAGCAGATAGTATGGCAGTGCAGGACATATATTAATGAAGGAAAAAGTTCCTGCTGTATGAAAGCAGTTGATGATATTACTTTAAAAGCTGTATTTGTCAGAGTATTTAATAGAATTTATGAAGCTAAAGAAGATTTCTTTAAAAGGTTTGCTGATAATATAGAAAAAGTTTTAAAGCGAAATGAAAAATGTGAAGATATATTAAGAGTAGATAGAGAGATTGAGAACATTAGCGGAAAAATTAAAGAACTTGTAAGAAAGCAGATAAAAGGTGAACTAGAAGAAAGTACATTTGATAAAAGGTATAGAAACTTAAAAGATACACTTCAGGAATTTAAAAATAGAAGAAATTCATTAAGTTATAATGATGAAAAATATAAAAAGCTTTTAGAAAGAAATAAAAGGATTAAAAAGTTTATAGAAGATAGAGATGGCATTATTACAGAGTTCGATGATGATATATTTGAGAATCTAATAGAAAAAATTGTAGCTATAACACCCACCCATCTCGAATTTCACTTTAAGAATGGAATGGTGGTTGAAGAAGAATTTATAAAAAAGAAAGGCATTAAAGGATTGCAGTAAAGGGGGAAAATTTTTATGCCAAAGGTTTCGGTGATACCTGCAAAACAGGTACAGGTGATAAATGGTATTAAAGATAAAAAGAAGAAAAGAGTATGTGCTTACTGTAGAGTAAGTACGGATACTGATGAGCAGCTCACAAGTTATGAAGCTCAGGTAACTTACTATGAAAGCTATATTAGAGGCAAGCCGGAATATGAGTTTGCAGGAATTTTTGCTGATGAAGGTATAACTGGTACAAATACAAAACATAGGACAGAATTTAAAAGAATGATTGATGAGGCACTTGCAGGTAAGTTTGATATGATCATTACAAAATCAATTTCAAGGTTTGCACGTAATACACTAGATTGTCTTAAATATGTAAGGCTTTTAAGGGATAAAGGAATAGGGGTGTATTTTGAAAAAGAAAATATTGATACACTGGATTCAAAAGGAGAAGTTTTGCTTACCATTTTATCTTCCCTTGCACAGGACGAATCAAGGAACATTTCGGAAAACAGCAGATGGGGTATAGTTAGAAGATTTCAGCAGGGAAAAGTAAGAGTTAACCATAAAAGATTTTTAGGATATGATAAAGATGAAAATGGCGAGCTTATTATAGATGAGGAACAGGCTAAAATAGTCAGGCGTATATATAAAGAATATCTTGAGGGAAAAGGTATAAGAGCTATAGGAAAAGACCTTGAAAGAGATAATATTCTGACAGGTGCAGGAGGAAGAAAGTGGCATGATTCAACGATTCAGAAGATATTAAGAAATGAGAAGTATTCTGGAGATGCACTGCTTCAGAAAACTATAACTACAGATTTTCTAACTCATAAAAGGGTGAAGAATAAAGGTGAAGTCCAGCAGTATTACGTTGAAGACAGCCATCCGGCAATAATATCAAAAGAAATGTTTCGAATGGTTCAGGAAGAAATAAAAAGAAGGGCATCACTTATAGGATATTCAGAAAAAACTAAAAGTAGATATACCAATAAATATGCCTTTTCGGGAAGGATAGTATGCGGTAATTGCGGCAGTAAATTCAGGAGAAAGAGATGGGGACCAGGTGAAAAATATAAAAAATATGTGTGGCTTTGTGCCAATCATATTGATAATGGTTTAAAAGCTTGCAGCATGAAAGCTGTATCTGAAGAAAAACTAAAAGCTGCATTTGTAAGATCTATAAATAAAATCATTGAAAATAAGGAAGCTTTTATTAAAACTATGATGGAAAATATAAGTAGGGTATCAGAAAGTAAAGAAGATAGAAGTGAACTTAAAATAATAAATGAAAGTCTGGAAGAATTGAAGGAGCAGATGATGAATCTGGTAAGACTAAATGTAAGAAGCAGCTTGGATAACCAGATTTATGATGAGGAATATGAGAGGCTTGAAGAAGAAATAAAACAGTTGAAAGAAAAGAAGGCAGGGTTTGATAATACAGAGTTGATAAAGAAAGAGGGTATTCAGGAAGTAAAAGAAATTGAAAGAATTTTAAGAGACAGACAAGATATTATTAAGGATTTTGATAGAGAGCTTTTCATGCAGATTGTTGATAAGGTGAAAGTAATAAGTTTGGTGGAGGTTGAATTTATCTATAAAAGTGGTGTTGTTGTAAAAGAAATATTGTAATATTAATAATATAAAAGTAATACTGCATTTGGTGGAGATTTAAAATACTTTGATATATAATTAGAGATGAGTTGGTATAAAAAACTAATTCATCTATTTTTTATATGTAAAATTCACATAACACATAAATAGATAAAGAGATATTATTTAAAGCATAACTAATTTGTTATAAAAGGATATAGAAATTAAAAGATGGAAAATAAATGTATGACATTAGGAGATAAAATGTATAAAGGAATTGGATTAGTTTTAACTGGTGGAGGGGGAAAAGGTGCTTACCATATAGGTGTCTGGAAAGCTCTAAGAGAATATGGTATAGATAAAAATATTACAGCTATTTCTGGTACATCTGTTGGTATCTTGAATGGAATATTGTTTGCACAGGGAAACTATAATGTTGCTGAAACCGTCTGGAAAAATATATCTAAAGATAAAATACTTAAGTTGGATATGAAAAAAATAATCTTGAAACTCTTAGAAATAGGATTAATTAAAGGGGAAATGGCGGCTTTAACTATTATTTTTAGAGAGTTTTATGGAAATGGAATATTTTCAAGAGAAGGTTTGGTTAAGATAATTGATGATAACATAAATTTAGGTTATATAAGTAATTGTTATTTAGATATTTTTGCAGCAGCATATAATATAAATACGTTGAAAATTGATTATCTTAAAATTAATGGTAAAGATGATAAAACAATAAAAAAAATATTACTAGCATCTTCAGCATTGCCTATTATATTTGATAATGAAGAAATAGATGGGCAATATTATATAGATGGAGGAGTAAAGGATAATGTTCCAATTAAACCTTTATATGATAGAGGTATAAGAAATTTTATAGTTGTCCATCTAGCAAGAAATTCTTTATATAATAGTGGGTCATTTAAGGATGCTAATATAATTGAAATAGTTCCAAGTAATTCTCAAGGTGATTTATTAACTGGAACTTTAGATTTTTCAAAGGAAAGCGCGGAAAGAAGAATTGGACAAGGATATAATGATACGATTAAAATTTTAAAACCAATGTATGAGATGGGAATTGTACAATCTAAAATTGGAATACAATTACAGAAATTTAAGAAAGATGAAGTAAATTTTACATATGAAATGGTAAATTTATTTGATAAAAGAGAAAAAATTAAAGATGAATTAAATAAGTTACTGAAGAATCATTAGGGGGATTTTACATGGAATTGTCTGTAACTTTACAAGAAAATGAATATTTAACAAAAGGGAAAAAGCAAGAAATAGATAAGCAGATAGATGAAATAATAAAAAATCATAAAAATAATGCTTTTGAAATAAATAGGTTAGTTTTTGACAGTGTAACAGCATTAACTGCGAGTGATTCACGTGCTAATGAGTTATCGGAGCAAGGTGTATTAAAAAGATTTTGGGGTGAATTAACAGGAGAAAATCAAAAGCTTCAATCGGAAATAGACAGAAATTTATCAACAGCACAGTATTGCTCACAACAAATTTTACAGAAGTTAGCAGAACAAAATCTAATGAATTTTGAGCTTATTACTACTGTTAATAATAAGTTAAATTCTTTAACTATAGAAGTTGAAGGTGAAATTAATGAAATTTATGAAACATTAGTAACCTTTTTTAAACAAACCAGAAGTAATATTATTCAACTTGAAACCAGAGTTGAAATATTAGAGAAAAATGTTAACTTACTTAAATGGTTAAATACAATAGAATATTTAATGCTTGATGGAGTTGAATATAGTGAACTTAATAAAATTGAAAAGATAGTTTGTATAGCAAATGATTTTTATAGTATAACAAAAGGAAAGTGGACTACATCAGATTTAGTATTGATAAAATCAGCATTAAGTGAAATAGGTTTGTCAACTAAAGAAAAAATATCGTATAAAGAATTTATAGAATATGTATCAGAAAATAAAAATTTGTTTAGCAAGTTAGTAGATGAAGATATAACAGATTTAGTAAATATTGATACCGATCAGATGCCAATTATAAGTGGATTAGTAAAGGAAAAATTGCTAGAGTCTAGTGAAAGGTATATAGTAAATACAGTAAAATCACAGTTAAAGGTTAATGGAATATGTGTGAATGATAAAAAATTGAGGTACTCAATAACAGAAAATTACATTGAAGAAACTGAATTTATAAATATAAATTCTCAAGTAAATTTATTTGATTTTATAATAGAGTTATTGTTTAATATAAAAATCTTTAAATGCAGTTGTGACAATTTTCAAGCAATAAATGTTAAAAATAAAATTATAAATAACAAAAAATTTGAGAATATTGATAGTAGTAATAAAACAAATCTAAATGAAATAAAATTGTATGCTGGTGATAAATTTGGAGCTATAATTGATGAAAATGATGAGTTGTTTATTTGGGGTAATACAAATATGAGTGATTATGATTTGATTGGTAATATGCCGAGAAATAATAATGAAAAATGGATTGATGTAGCAATTGGTAAATGTGTTTCTTCTAATGATTGTTGCTGTGGTGTGACAATAGATAATAAAATAATTTTTTGGCCGAATAGATTAGGAATCACAAAGTGGCATGAAAAATATTTAAAATTAATGGATATTGTTCAAGTATCAACAGGGCAGGGACCATTTAATTTAATAGCTTTGGATAAAAGTGGACAAGTTTATTGTTATAGTAGTTGTGATGGTGGTAAAAGCTTGGTACCATATAATTTAGGAAAAGCAGTAAAAGTTCTTAGTGATGGCTCGGATTTTTATGTATTATGTGAGAATGGAAGAGTATATAATTGGAAATTTTATAAAGGAGGAAAGGTGAAATTTGATGTATCTCACTGGAGAGATATTAAGGATATAGCCGTAGATAGAGGAAGTATAATTGCATTAGATAAAAGAGGAAATGTATTTGTCTTTAGTAATAATAGGCAAATTTATAATATTCCTAAAGATTTAAAAGATATTATTGCCATTTCTATGGGTGAGTATCATGCTATTGTATTAGATAAAAGGGGAAATGTTCATGTTTGGGGTTCTGATAATGTGGATATATTAAAACAAGTTTTAATCGTACCTAAAGATGTCAAAAATATAGTTAAAATTGCAGCTGGCAGCGAAATTATGATGGCATTGGATGTAAGTGGAAAAGTTCATATGTGGGGAAACAACGAATATATAAACTGCTGTGTTCCGTCTAAGTTTTGCATCTAGTATTAAAATTATAGTATAAAAATCTATAGGTAGATTAATAAGAATATGTGAATTTTGAAGATAATTTAAAAGTGAGAAATTAGTATAAAAACATATGATTGTAGGAAATGAGAATAAGTATGAATGAAAACTGTATATGATGGAGAGCTTTTCACACAGATGTTGGAGTGAGAAAAAAGATAAATAAAGGCAATATGAAATTTATTTTTATAAATTTAGATTGTATGTTTAAATAGTGTAAGGAAAGTTTATTTGCGATATAATTTTTAATGAATGGGGATGCGGATGATGCCATGTGTTTGTTGCTTCTTTGATAATGAACATCAAAAATTACTTAAAGAAAAATGTCTTAAAGAATCAAGTTTTATAGAAAAATTGATTAAGTATAAGGAGTATTATATTGATGAATTTATAAAGTTACATTCGATAAAAGATTGTAACTGTTATTATTCTAGAAAATACAAAAATGAGACTGAATATGTAAAATTTTGTAATGACTTACTTAGTGATTATAAAGGAAAAATTAGTTTATTTGAAAAATTATTTGATGGCTTAATTGATACTTATAAAGCATATACTAAAGGAAACATAAGTGATGCATATAAAAGATTAAATGACTATATTAATAATTATTGTACAAACTATTCAGATAGTAATTCAGTTCAGTTTTCTCAAGTACCATTATTTAGAGGAAGACCTATTGGAGATTATGATATAAAGAATATACATGAATATTATCATATATCATTCAATAAAAGAAAATTAGCTAGAAGTCAACGATTTAGCATTGCCGGCAAGCCAATGCTCTATCTATCAAGATCTATACCTACTGATATTCAAGAATTGGGAAATGAATTTAATAATATAAATTTTGCATTATATGTACCTAAATACAGTTGGTTTTATAATAGGGCTATGTACAATATAACGAATTCAATTGCTAATAACTTAAATAATTCTATTTATCCATTAATGAACGGAGGATCAAAAATAGAATATGACAATTCTCAGTTCGTTTTTTCAAAAAACAAGGCAGACACTATTATTGGTGATAGCATACTATTTCAGATACTTACATTTCCAGTTGATACAAAAAATCAAGTGATTGAGGAATATATTTTACCACAAATGTTTACTGACAATCTGCAGAAAGAAGGGTATGCTGGATTAATTTATCAAACTACCAAAAAAATAATACAATTAGATGAAGAGCTAAAAGGCAAAGAACTTGATTATAATTACTGCTTTTTTGTCCCAGATGATGGAAAGAATGAATATAATGAAAAGTTATTAGAGTGCTTTTATACTGTATGTATTGGCGATTGTAAGGAAAATGTAACTATTAACGATGTTGGAAGTTTGATAAATAACTGTAAAGCTATTTTGAAAAACAATAAAAATTATATACTTGATGAGTATAGTATGCTTAATAATAACATTGAGAGACATATCAAATTAATGAGAAAAATCGATATTAGTGATAAAACATATTATGATACAGAAGAAGGAAATGTCGAAGTTAGATTGTTGTATAGATTGATGAAAAAAATAAAAGAGGTTATTGAGGATCCCAAAAAATTTGGTATTATTAAATATGAAGAGTTAAAATAATCATTTCTAATAAAAAGTAATATGTATATTGTCTTTTTACCTTATATAACAGTTTCATGCACGTGGAGTGTGTAGTTAAGCTAATCAAGGTAAATCAATAGATTTGCGTAATTAAATATGAAAATTTGGCTGTTTGCCACCGCGTTTGTTTTCTGGGTGGCAAATTATTTTATATTAGAAATAACAGATTCTAATATGCCCTTTCACAAAAATAGATAGTTTGCAGATCATCTATTTAGATTTAATTAAACGCCACAATGTAGTTCGACTGATTTTGAGACTTTCAGCAGCCTTGGTTTGATTGCCGTTACACACCTCAATTACCTTTAGTGCAATATTTTTGTCAATTTCACTAAGAGGACGAGATAGGTCTAATAGCTTTGCAGAATATTTAGAATTGAAAGAAGTTGAAAAAATAGTTTTCTCTTTACTTAAGACTTCTTTTACCTCATCAGAAGAAATATATTGACCTTTAGTTATTATAGTGAGATTTTGAATAACCCGAGTAAATTGCGTATAGTTATAAGGCCAAGAAAATCCGCAAAGCATCTGTATTGCATCTGGCGTGATTCCTAAAATTTGTTTTCCAGTAGATATATTTAGTTTGTTAAGATATAGTTTTAAAATTGAATCTATGCGCGCTGGATCATCTCTTAATGCTGGTAAAGTGATGATAAAACAGTGCAGGTGATTTATAAATGCCATCATATTTGAATCAAGTGTTCCGCTAGAAGAACTTATACATGAAAGTAAAACTCTATTTCTTTTACAAATTTCCATATCTGTCATGGCAATTAAAAGCTCCTTTTGCTGCTGCTGACTTAAACCATTTACATTTTTTATAAAAATAGTGTTACCAGAATCACATAAAGGTGAATTATGATTATTTAAAATGTAATCCCATATTTTATCACTTAATAGAGTACAATCAATTTCTATAAATGGCTGCTTAACTGCAGGACTGTTTAAATAGATAGCCTTAGCAATTTGCTTTTTTCCTGTACCTTCTTCACCAGAAATCATAACAGGGTAAAAATTTTGATTTACTTGGTCAATGGTGCTGTTAAGTTTATCAATTGAACCAACTATACTATAAGCACTATTGAAATAATCTTTTTCTACTTCTTTACTGCTACTGTAATTGATACCGCATTTGTTGCCAGATAGTGGAGGCTTACTAACAGAAAAATAGAAAGCTATATATTCAAATTCGTCAGAGAGAATTCTCTGTCCTTGAATAGAATAAAGCAGGTTATTTTGACGATGTAAGAAATGACGTTTTCCAGTTGGAAGAACTTCATCTATTTTTTTATGAAGTGTATCTAAAATATCTGTATCATCATCTAAAAGTGTAGAATAAAACAATTTCCCATCATTTGTAAAAACTACTGTTTTGGCATCTCTTCCATGGATAAGTTGTCTTAAAAAGTGATTTTCAGATCTCATATTAGTATAGTTATTACAGTAAAAAACAGAAGTATCAAATGCATCACGAATACTTTCAATTCCCGATGTAATTAAAAATGCATTCATACCAAATTTTCTAGCAGTTGTATAGGTAATCATATCGCAAAGAATAGCATGGTAACCAGTATCTTTTAAATTTTGTAGAATTGAAATATCTTCATCTGCAGAATTTATTGTAAATATGTCAATTTCATATGGTAATAATTCCATTAAAGATAAAAGGTCCTTTGTAATATTTGGGAAACCAACTACTGCGACTTTTTTTGTATCAGCATCTGATAATTTTAAAGTACGTAAAATATCATAAACAGATGTGTTAATTTCAATTACAGGCAGTGAAACTGACTGTTGAAGTAATTTAGCAGTACCGCCTCGTGATATAATAACATCGTAGTTTCCGTGAAAATTATTTTGAGCGATTTCTACTCCTTTTTTTAAATCTCCCACCGTAATTGTCAGATCTATATTGGGATAATCTTTTGAGACCTTAATTAGTAAAGGCTCCATACTGGAATATGGTGCAATGGCTAAAATTCTTATTTTAGATGACATTTTATATCTCTCCTTATAATCATATGTTCAAATATGAAATACTTATGTAACAATATTATAATATTTCATCAATAAATACAATAAGCTTTAATATTGTTTCAAAATTAAACGAAAAATGTGGACGTTTTCATTTAATGGAATTATAAGTTCTGATATTATAAGGGCATAAAGAACACGGCATAATGTCCATGAAATCTTTATTAAATATTTTATTTTTATTAATAGAAATCATTACATTAATTGGAGGAGGCCTTACATTACATGGTTAAACTATTGATAATAGCAGATGATTTTACAGGAGCACTAGATACAGGTGTGCAGTTCACACTTAGTGGTGCTGTAACATATGTGATAGTTGATTCTCAAATCAATTACACTAAAATAGAGTCAAATGTGGAAGTATTAGTAATTGATGCAGAGACTCGCCATCTTGATAAGGCAGAAGCGTATCAAAAAGTATTTTCAATTGTAAGACAAGCAACTGAAATCGGAATTTCATATATTTATAAAAAAACTGATTCTGCTTTGCGTGGAAATATTGGTGCAGAACTTACGGCGGCAATGCTGGCAAGTAAATCAAAACACATTCATTTTATTCCTGCATTTCCGAAAATGGGTCGCACTACTGTAAATGGTGTACATTATATAAATGGAATTCCAGTTGCTCAAAGCATTTTTGGTCAGGACCCCTTTGAGCCGGTTTGTTACTCAGATATAAAAGAAATTATTAATTCTCAGTCTGAGCTTCCAGTTCATATTATGAGCGCAGATATTTCAGAATCATGTGAATCAACAGAAGGAATCATAGTGTATGATTCGAGTTGTGATCAGGATATCAAAAATATTGCTGAAAAGCTTAATAAAAAGGATGAAATGCATCTAATAGCTGGTTGTGCAGGATTAGCGTCTATATTATCACAGATTCTTCAGCTTGGAAGCGAGAGACCGCGAATACCTGAAATAAAACCCAATATGTTTGTAGCATGCGGCAGTGTTAATCCAGTTTCAGTTGCTCAATGCAATGATGCAAAGTGTAAGGGAATACCATATTTTAGACTTACTCCAGAGCAAAAGCTGAACACTGATTGGGCAGAAAACTGTGATGCAGATGAATTTATTCAGAATTTGTATGATTCTAGTGAAAATAATCATATGGTCATTCTTGATACAAACGATATGGAAGGCACTGAGAGCACAACTGCTTATGCACAGAAAAAAGGAATTTCAACTGAACAGATGCGTACACATATTATATCTAGCATGGGCAAGATTTTGAAGCGGTTAATTGACAAGGGATGTGATAGTACCATTTTCATTATGGGGGGAGATTCACTCATTGGATTTGCACGTGAGGCTGGTATTAAAGGTATATTTCCTGTATGTGAAATGGATTGTGGAGTTGTGCTGTCACAGCTTAATTATAATGGAAAGATGCTAAATGTAATTTCAAAATCTGGTGGATTTGGTAAAGAAACTATATTTAGCGATTTATCAAAAATGCTTTTAAGATTAAATGAGGGAAGGAAGTTATAAAATGTTAGAAAAATATAATCTAAAAATGCCACATGTTGTATATAGTGGTGAAAATTCATTAGAAAATATAAAAACAATTATTTTAGAAAATAAAGTAAATAAGTTAGCTGTTTTTACAGACAAAGGAATTGAAAGTGCAGGTTTATTAGATTATCCTATGAACTTTGTGAATGCAACAGGAGTTGAAGTAAGTATACTTGATGATCTACCACCTGAACCTACATATAGTCAAGCACAAAAGCTTGTAGATGAATTTAAGGCAAGTAAAGCTGATTTTATTATGGCAGTAGGCGGAGGCAGTGTTATGGATACTGCAAAGCTTGCTAGTATACTTGCAACAGATGATTATGGAGTTCATGAATTATTAGATGAACCTAAATTAGCTAAAAAGTGTATAAAGACTTTGATGATACCTACAACAGCTGGAACTGGAGCTGAAGCTACACCTAATGCAATCGTGGCAGTTCCTGAGAAAGAATTAAAGATAGGTATAGTAAATGAAGAAATGATTGCAGATTATGTTATTTTAGATGCAATTATGATTAAAAAGTTACCTAGAAAAATTGCAGCTGCTACTGGTGTAGATGCATTAGCTCATGCTATTGAGTGCTTTACTGGAAACAAGGCAAATCCTTTCAGTGATATTTTTGCTCTAGAAGCTTTGGATATGATTCTTAATAATATTGTTAAGGCCTGTGATGATGCTGAAGCAATGAGTGCTAAAAATAAAATGCAAATTGCAAGCTTTTACGCAGGAGTTGCAATAACAGCTTCAGGAACAACAGCTGTACATGCTTTAAGTTATCCACTTGGTGGTAAATATCATATTGCTCATGGCGTATCTAATGCGATTCTTTTGGTACCTGTAATGAGATTTAATGAACCAGTGTGTCGCGCAAAATTTGCTGAAGCATATGACAGATGTGTTCATGGAGAAAAAACTTGCACTACTGTGGAAGAAAAAAGTGAATTTATGATTAAACAGTTTGAAAAAATTGTAAAGCATTTGGATATTCCAACGAGTCTATCTACTTTTGACGTACCAGCATCTGATTTGGATATTTTAGTTGATGCAGGAATGCAGGTTACACGTTTACTAGATAATAATATGCGTAAAGTTACCAAAGAAGATGCCTGTGAATTATATAAACAAATTCTTTAAATTAAAGTTTTTATACAAAATTAAGTTTTTATAGAAAGGATGTTTAAAAATGAAACAAGTTGAAATTAAAGGAATTATATCAGCAATGATTACACCAATGAATGAGGATGAATCTATAAATGCTGCTGCACTTAGAGAACAAGTAAATCGCCAAATTGAAAACGGTGTACATGCTATATTCTGTTTTGGTACTAATGGAGAAGGTTATATTTTAAATAAAGAAGAAAAAAAGTTAGTTCTTAAAACTGTAATTGAAGAAACTAATGGACGTGTTCCAGTATATGCAGGTACAGGATGTGTTTCAACTAAAGAAACAATTGAGCAATCAAAAATGGCAATGGATTTAGGAGCCGATGCATTAAGTATAATTACACCTAGCTTTGCAGTAGCCAGCCAAAATGAATTATATGATCATTATAAAACTGTAGCCGAAGCAGTAGATATGCCAATCATATTATATAATATTCCAGCGCGTACTGGTAATGCTTTAGCTCCAGCAACAGTTGGAAAGTTAAGTCAAATTCCTAACATTATTGGTGCAAAAGATTCTTCAGGTAACTTTACAAACATTCTTGGATATATTTCTGCAACTGAAAAAAATAATTTCAGTGTCTTATCTGGAAATGACCAATTAATTCTTTGGGCTTTAAAAGCAGGTGGTGTTGGAGGTATTGCAGGTTGTGCAAATGTATATCCTCATACTATGGCATCAATTTACAATTCTTATATGGAAGGTAATTGGGAAAAAGCTAAAGAATACCAAGATAGCATAGCTAGTTTCCGTGGCTGCTTTAAATATGGAAATCCAAATACAGTTGTTAAAACAGCAGTGTCATTATTAGGATACAATGTTGGTAAATGTCGTGCACCTTTTAATCAATTACCAGAAGAAGGCATTGAAGCTTTAAAGAAAGTGTTAAAGGAAAATGCAGATAAAGGAATGAGATAATTTTAGAGTAAGGAGGAAAAGAGATGCTTAAAAAACTTGTAATTGGTATTACAATGGGTGATGCATCAGGAATTGGTCCTGAAATTATAGTAAAGGCATTAAGTCATAGAAATGTATATGATATTTGTGCACCAGTTGTAATAGGAGATCCAAAGTTTTTAAAAAAAGCAATAGAAATTACTAATTCTGATGTAAGCTTAAATTTAATAAATGATATAAAAGATGCAGAGTTTTCATATGGTAAAATTGACTGCTTTAATATTGATATAATTCCCGAAGATTTAACTATTGGAAAAATGTCACCGGTTGCCGGAGATGCAGCATTTCAATTTGTAAAAAAAGCTGTTGAACTTGCAAAAGAAAATAAAATACAAGCTATTTGTACCGCACCTTTAAACAAGGAAGCAATGCAAAAAGGTGGACATAAATTTGCTGGACATACAGAAATTTTAGCAGAATTAACTAATACAAAAGATTATTCAATGATGTTATCATCACCAAAACTGAAGGTAATTCATCTTACAACACATGTTGGTCTTGTAAAAGCAGTTGAAATGATAAATCCTGAAAGAACTTATAGGGTTATTAAATTAGCTAATGATGTATTAACTAGAGCTGGATACAAGAATCCGAAGATTGCAGTTTCTGGTATAAATCCACATGCTGGTGAAAATGGACTTTTCGGAAATGGTGAGGAAGAAGAAAAATTGATTCCAGGAATAAAAAGAGCTCAAGAAGAAGGTATAGAAGTAAGTGGACCTTATCCACCTGATACAGTATTTTTCCGTGCTGTAAATGGTGACTTTGATATTGTAGTTGCCTGCTATCATGATCAAGGACATATTCCTATAAAAGTTCTTGGAATGTCTGATGGAATAAATGTAACAGTTGGGTTAAATGGAGGAGTTATACGTACGTCTGTTGACCACGGAACTGCCTTTGACATAGCTGGAAAAAATATTGCTGATGAAAAGAGCATGTTAGCTGCAATTAAATCAGCAGTTGAATTAGTACCTAAAAATTAATAATTATACTATCATTATAAAATAATTGAATTTATCAAATTAGTATGTAAATTTGTTCATACTGATTTGGTAAGAAATGAGAGAGGACGTGTAATAAATGAAAGTAATATCTACATCACCTTCATTTGCAAAATATTCAAAAGAACCTATAGAGTATTTAAGTAAAAACGGTATAGAAGTCAGTTATCTGCCAGCAGATATTGCAGAAGACGAATTTATAGAAAAGATACACGATGTTGATGCATTAATAGTGGCTTTTACTCAAATTAATGAAAACGTATTAAAAAATGCGCCAAATTTGAAAATTGTATGTAAACATGGTGTTGGGGTTGACAATATTGATTTAGAAGCAACAAAAAAGAGAAATGTATATGTAACAAATGTTCCGAATGCTAATAAACATGCTGTTGCAGATTTTGCGTTTGGATTAATACTTGCTTCAGCAAGACAAATCCCTCAAGCTAATGATTTGACAAAGAAAGGCGAATGGCCAAGGACTTTTGGAACTGATGTCCATGGAAAAACTTTAGGAATTGTTGGACTTGGAAACATAGGTAAAGAAGTTGCTTTTAGAGCAAAGGGATTCAGTATGAATGTATTTGCATATGATCCTTATCCAGATGAAAAGTTTGCAGCTGAAAATGGAATTACATTTGTAACGATAGATAAATTATTAAAACAAAGTGATTTTGTTTCAATTCATATTCCACTTTTAGATAGCACGAAGAATTTAATTGACTATAAAAAATTGAAGATGATGAAAAAAAGTTCATATTTAGTTAATGCATCAAGGGGGGGGATTGTTGTAGAAGAGGACCTTTATAAAGCATTGAAAGAAGGAGTAATTTCAGGGGCAGCTTTAGATGTATTTACAGAGGAACCCTTAAAATCACACCCATTATTTGAGTTACCTAATTTTATTGCATCACCTCATATTGCGGGCTATACAGCTGGGGCTACTGATGCACTTGGAATGACTTGTGTAGAAAATATTGTAAGCGTATTAGTCAATAAAGAAAAACCTAAATTTATTGTGAACAAACTTTAAGTTCTTTATAAATAGGTTAAATTGGGGGTATAGTTGTGGAAAATAGAAAAAGTACATTGAAAAACAGCATGGGTAGAAAGACAAATATTCGCTGGATTGTTGCTGCTATGATGTGGGCTGCAATTGCAATTAACTATATTGATCGTACAGTACTTTCTACAGGAGCTACTCATATATCTAAAGAATTTAGCTTATCATCTGGAGAAATGGGTATTCTCATGTCTGCATTTTTCTGGTCATATGCATTATTACAAATTCCAGCAGGTTGGGTTGCAGACAGAATTGGTCAAAAAAAGACCCTTGGATTTGCTGTTGGCTGGTGGTCTATAATGACTGCTGTAACGGGTTTAGCAGTAGGATTTAAATCATTGCTAGGATTTCGTGTAGCTTTAGGAGCTGGAGAAGCTGGTGCGTATCCAAGTAATGCAGGAATAACTTCAAAATGGTTTCCTAAAAAGGAAAGAGCTACTGTTTCTGGATTGTTTGATAGTGGCTCCAAATTTGGAGGAGCAATTGCAATGCCATTAATTGCATGGCTTATTGTAACATTTGACTGGAAATTAACCTTTGCTTTTATAGGTTTGTTAGGCGTTATATGGACTATTATATGGTTGTTATTTTTTAAGGAAACTCCTGCGGAACATAAAGGAGTAAATAAGCTTGAGTTAGATTACATAAACCAGGATAACAATGAAAACGTTAAAGCTGAAAATGTTGATTCAAAGAGTTCGATAAAATGGTATCAATTACTGAAATATAAAAATATTTGGGCTATGTGCATAGGATTTTTTATGATAAATTATAATTCATATTTCTTTATTACATGGCTACCTACTTATTTGGTCAAAGAAAGAGGAATGAGTTTACTTAAAATGGGATTTGCGGCGTCACTTCCTTTATTATGTGCTATGGTTGCTGAAATAATAGCAGGTTGGCTATCTGATAAGGTATACTCTAAAAAGTTATTATCACTTACTGCAACGAGAAAGGTATTTTTAATTGTAGGCTTATTAATGGCATCTTGTATTGGAGTAGCAGCGTTTACTAAATCACCAGCTTTAGCAGTTGCATTACTTTGTATTGCTAAGTCGGGTAACACTGTAGCAGCTTCTCAAGTATGGGCACTACCTGGAGATGTTGCACCTAAAAATATGACATCAGTAGTTGCTGGAATGCAAAATACAGTTTCTAATATGGGTGGAGTTGTAGGACCAATTATTACTGGATTTATTGTAGGAGCAACAGGATCATTTGTTCCAGCACTATTGTTCTCAGCTGTTCTAATTGTAATTGCCATTTTTAATTATTTATTCTTATTAGGAAAGGTTGAACGTATTGAAGTACAATAAATAATAATTGATTTATAGTATACTTTAAATAAATAAGCTGTTACGTTAATTAGCGTAACAAAGTTGAAAAAAGATATTGTAAACTAATATTCCAACGGATTTATTCCACGGTGCTTTTGTACCGTGGATTTGTATTCTTACAATAAAAAGATGGTAGGTTGTCCGTTGAATATATCGTAGAAATCGTGCTATAATGTAAACTCTAGAAAGATGTAAATAGCCTTGAGAGAAGAACTCTTAGGGCTTTTATTATACAAAAATTAAGGCTTCAGACTTATGTTCTGAGGCTTTTGTTATTGTTGGAGGAATATTGAGGTCAAGATTTTGCCTATGTCATCAAATATTATAGCTGTAAGATAAGATAAAATTCCTATATAGAAATTTGGAATTATAAGGAATATATACCAGCAACTTTAATAGGTATTATCATCATGATTGTTTCTTCAAAATTGGCAGACAGAGGAAAGTTATCTATGATAGCGTTTTTTTCATTTGCAGGTATATTAGTTGGAGGAGGAAGCCTTTTTTTTAACAATTTTTATATTATACTTTTGGGAACTACTTTTTTCATGGCAGGATATATGAATTTTAGTGCAATACTCCCGGGAAGTGTAACAAAACTTTCTACAAAGGAAATTAGAGGAACTGTTACTGGTATCTATAATACAGTACAATTTATTGGCTCATTTGTGGGTGGAACTTTAACAGGTATATTGTGGGGAATAAATAGTCATTTTCCAGCAGTATTTATTATTATAGTTAGTATAGTAGGATGTATTTTTGTTAGAAAATTAGAAACTATAGACAAACATACATCTACTGATAAAATAAAGTTGTAAAGGAACTTAATGAAAGTGTAGGTAAATTTAAATTATAATACACCATTATGAAACAAACAACTTTTATTAAAATAAACGTGATAAGTATGTATATCCACACCTATGAGTGGAAAAATAAATACGAGGTGATAACATATGAAAAACATTGGTGTGGAAAAAGGATTGTCTAGAATGGCAGATTATCTAAATGCTCAAGGATATTCAGTGCAAATTTTAGGAGAAGATCTTGAGAATAATGTTTCAAAGTGCAAAAATTTAGATGCAATTGTTACAGCAGGATATAATACAGATATGATGGGTTTTAGTGATACTTCTACAAAAGTTCCTGTTATTAATGCTGACGGTTTAACACAAGAAGAAGTAAAGAATATGATTCAGCAGAAAACTACTAGATAATAATATCAGCATTTCTGTTCGTAGAACGTAGAGTATGAGAAATTATAATAGGATTAAGGAGTAAATGCCTTGGTCCTATATTTTATGTGTGGATGTGTAGCATAATGGTAGTTAATGGATCAATTACTAACACTGCTTGCAATCTCTCAATGACTTAAATAAAAGCTATCCATTGTCTTTAATAAGAAAGTTGTAACAAATGATACTGAACTTATAGTTTTTCAGTGATAAACTAATAGTAAATCAATTCTAAGGAGGAAAGAATATGGATATAGTAAGTTTAAAAAGGCAGCATAGTGAAGAAATGAAGAAAGTTACTGAAGCATATGAAAATTATAAATCAAAATATAATACATCTAATAAAATTACAAATAATATTGAAGGGTTTAAACAAGATACAATACAAATTTTTAAGGCCTTATCAGATAGAATAGATAGAGAAGAAAAGGAGTTATATCCATTACTATAGACGTCAAGTTTTATATAGTGTTAAAGAAGATGATAGGGTTGTACATAGAGAAAAATAGAATATTAAAGGCTTAGTTAAATTTTAGTTTGTAAAAATATAGCTAAGCTTTTTTCTGCTGTATATCTAAACACTATAATACAATTAAAAATCTTCCTTTTGCCAAAGAAAATTCAAAGTTGTACAAAGGACCTTCAATTAATTTAGCAATGATTCATGGAGGGGAAGTATATAATAAAGTACCTGATTATTGTAAAATGTCTCTTGATATAAGAACTTTGCCTGAACAAAATATAGATGATATTGTTTTACAAATTAAGAATAAAGTAGATTGTAAAATAATTATTTCAGATACAGGGGATCCAGTAAAAACTGATATAAATTCTCCTTATGTTAAAAAGCTTAAAAATGTAGCTTCACAATTTTTAGATAGAGATTGCATTTTATTTGGACAACATGGCTCTGCAGATACACGTTTTTATTCAAAAGATAACATTCTGGCAGTAGAGTTTGGATCAAGTGGGGTAAACTGTCATGGAAATGATGAATATGTTTTTACATACTGTTTCAAAATATAAAAATATTTTGAAACAGTATGTAAAAACATTTCAGTAGTTTATGCGTTATGTGAAAAATGACAATAGTGAATAAGATTTATATAGTTGAGAAGCATTTACTTAGGTAGGTGCTTCTTATATTGTGCAACACCGGATAATTTGGATTTTATTAGGCATTGTTGTAATATATAGTATATAGGGGAATGAAAGGGGAGATAATATATGACTTTTTTTAAAAATATGAGAGTAAGGATAAAATTAATTTTATGTTTCCTTATTATATCTATATTAATTGTTATTGTTGGAATTATAGGTATAAAATCGTTAGGAGTTGTAAATGCCAATTCTGAAGAAATGTATAATAATAGACTACAAAGTGTGTATATGCTTACAGATATGAAGCAAAATTTGACACAGGCTGAGTCTGATATATTACAGTTGGTATATGTAAAGGATAATTTTAAAAAGGATGACTTAGAAAAAGATATTCAACAAAATAAGGCTGAAAGTGATAAGTATATCTCTAGTTATGAAAAGTTATCCATGAATGACGAAGAAAAGCAAATATGGTCTACATTTAAAAGTCAACTTAGTCAATATAGAACTTTAAGAGAAAACGTTGTCGAATCTGTGAATACGGCAAATAATGATAAAGTAGTAACACAGTATGAACAATTAATAGGATATAAGACGGAAATGTTTAGCAACCTTGAAAAACTTATAAGTATAAATAACGATAGTGCCAAGGCATCTAATGTAGAGAACCACTTAGTATATATAACTTCAAATAGATCTATGATAATATTAATGATAATAGGGGCATTAATTGCAATAGGTCTTGGATTATTTATATCAAGGGATATAAATAATCCACTAATGGAAACATTAGATTTTGCAGAAAATTTATCAAAATTTGATTTAACCCATGAGTATCAAGTTACTAGAAAAGATGAATTTGGTAAAACCAGTGAAGCACTTATAAAAGCCCAGAAGAATATCAAAGAACTTATAAAGGTAATAATGGATAATTCACAGGATATGAGTGCATCTAGTGAAGAACTTTCTTCTACATCAGAAGAATTGTCATCCAAAGTTCAAGAAATAGACAATGCAGTAACAAATATAACAGCTCAAATTGAAGATGCAAGTGCATCATCACAACAAATATCTGCATCTATACAAGAAATAGATTCAAGCATCAATGAGTTATCTGGCAAAGCAATAGAGGGAAGCAATAATGCAAACAATGCAAAAGAAAAGTCCACCAAAGGCAAGAAAGATGGAAAAGAGATTATGGATCAGGTACAAAATTTGTATACGGAAAAGAGAAACAATATGCTGCAGGCAATTGAAGATGGAAAGGTTGTTAAAAATATAAGGGTTATGGCAGAAACTATTTCAGGTATTGCAGAACAGACAAATTTGCTTGCGCTAAATGCGTCTATAGAGGCAGCTAGGGCAGGAGAGCAGGGAAAAGGTTTTGAGGTAGTTGCACAGGAGGTAGGAAAACTTGCAGAGGAATCCCAAAATGCTGTAGCAAGTATACAGGATACTATTTTAAAGGTTCAGGATGCATCTAAAAAATTATCTGAAAATGGTAGTGATTTGTTAAGGTTTATAAATGAAGAGATATACGGAAAAATTGAACAGCTTAGAGGTATAATAGATTACTATAGTGAGGATTCAAATTTTGTAAGTAAGATGTCAGAAGAAATAGCATCTATGTCGGAAGAACTTACTGCTACAGTTGCTCAAGTAAGCGATGCAATTCAAAATGTGGCTTCAACTTCACAGAAATCGAGTGAAAATGCACAAAATATAAAAATTGGTGTTAGTGAAACAACTAAGGCAATAGATCAGGTGGCTTTAAGTGCACAAAGTCAGGCTGAATTTTCACAAAAACTCAGTGAAATGGTACAAAAATTTAAGATTTAGAAGAGGTCATATCTAAGGATTTTTTATGATAAATATGATATAATGATGCTGTTTAGAAATTTTGCCATAAGGGTTCATCAAGATTAAAGTTTAGGAGATAAGTGAGTTGAAAAGAAATAAGATATTTGTTAGTGGTTATGCAAAACTTCCAGGTGGAATAACTGCAACTGAGGTTTATACTGAGATTGCAATGACAGCTGTTTTAGATAGAGTTACAGGGAAAATATATGAAATAGAGTGTACACTTGTAACGAATACAGCAAGAGAATATATAAAAAAATTGCTGGCTGGTAGAAACATAAAAGATATAGATGATATGGTAAAAGATATTGCTGATAATTATTTCGGAATCGCTAAAAAAGCTATAATAGCATCGTTGACAAACTGTTATGAAAGATATATACTTATTACCAAAAGCGGTAATGAAGACAAGTAAATATAAGTTTAATGAAATTGCCATTTTGTTATGGTGTAAAGTTATCCCTTTGCATAAAAGTGACAGGAACACGGCATTGATATATTCTAAAGTATATTAATGCTGTTTTTTGATGTTGTTTTTTAATTGAAAATATGCAAGTTGAATAAAAGGAGGTATAAGTAAAATTAAAAGAGGTTTCAATTAATATATTTAAATAATATTTTGGGAAAGGATGTTTGTAATTGTGGGTTACGTATTTATTATTTTAGCTGCTGTAATTTTTAGTACGATGGAAATCGTAGGCAAATTAGCTGTGGGTTTAAATCCGTTGCAATTAAATTTTCTTAGATTTTTAATAGGAGGATTAATTTTATTTCCACCAACTATTAAAGCTATGAGAAATAAAAAAATGAAGTTTAAAAAGGATGATTTATATTATTTTCTAGGTACAGGATTTTTATGTGTTGTACTCAGCATGTCCCTGTTTCAATTGGCAATTACATTTACAAAGGCATCTACGGTTGCCATAATTTTTAGTACAAACCCTGTATTTACGGTAATGTTTGCATATTTGTTCTTAAAAGAAGATTTAAATAGAGGTACTATTATATCAATTATACTTAGTCTGGTTGGTATAGTGTGCATACTAAATCCTTTTGGTACAGTTAGTGATGTAAAAGGTATAGTATTATCTATTTTAGCAGCGGTTACTTTTTCACTTTATAGTGTAGTTGGAAAGCTAAGATCTGAAAAGTATGGAAGTATTACTTTAAACTGTGTTAGTTTTTTAGTTGGAGATATTATTATGCTTGTGATTATATTATTATCAAATCTTCCAGTAGTTAGCAGCATAATAAATCCTAAGGGTGGTTTAAGTTTTATGTCTCATATACCAATTATTTATGGAATAAGTGCTGCTAATATAATTCCGGTAATATTTTTAGGAATTGTAGTAACAGGATTAGGATATATGTTTTATTTTATGGCTATGGACGAGACTTCAGCAACCACAGCATCTATAGTTTTCTTTATTAAACCAGCACTTGCACCTATTTTTGCATTAATTGCTTTAAGCGAAAAAATACCTATGAATACTGTCATAGGAATATGCTTCATACTAATTGGATCTTATTTTTCCTTTACAGCTAAGGGTGGGACTAGAGTTGAAGAAGTGGAAAGTTAAATAGGGATTGTACAGTTATAATTTAACTTTACAGGATAAGAATTTTGTTGAATAAGGTATGTATTTGTGTTAATATTATTGATAATGTAAAGGAAACTATGATATATATGCCGTAATTTGGGTATCAGACATATACGGAGTTAATGATACAACCGACCTTACATCTATAATCTATAGGTGTGAGGTTTTATTTTTACAATTTAATAATTTCCATATTTGTAAATAATATAGTAATGATTTTTATTATTTATTGAGGTGGAAATTTAGTAATATATTTAAGTTTTATGTTGTTTAGGACAAGTTATTTGATATCTTACGGGGGGAAAATAATATGAGATGGTTTAATGATTTAAAAATTAAACAAAAGCAGGTTATAGGCTTTTTTATGGTAACTTTATTCGTTGTAATTGTAGGAATAATAGGCTTGGTGAACATGCATAATATAAATAAGGGTGCAAATGAGATGTACAGTGTGGATTTAGAAAATGTTAAAAATCTTGACAAGTTTGATGCTGATATAATGCATCAGCGCTTAGAGACAATAGATCTTGTTGAAAGCAGAGATAAAGATAAGGTTCAGGATACTATAAAAAATATAGCTCCTTATCAAAATAAAGATAACAGTATATTAAATAATTATAAAAACTCTGATTTGACTTTGCAGGAAAAAAATTTAGTATCTAAGTTGGAAAGTCAATTGATTGACTGGAGAAACATATGTAATAAAATTATAGAACTTATGGGTCAAGGAAAATATGATGATGCCATGAATGTAAATAAGGAAGCAGCTACTTATAGAAATAAATTAACTTCTACTATTGAGCAGTTGACTCAAACTGAAGTTCAAAAAGCCAATGATAAGAATAACAGCAATATGTCTATATATAATGAGTCATTGTATATGATAATGATAATTACTCTAATTGGAATAGTTGTAGCTTTCTTTTTAGGAAATAGGATTGCTTCATCAATTTCAAAAGAAGCAAATAGTATTTTAAAATTTACAGATGCTATAAGTCAGGGTGATTTAAGTAAATCTATTCAGGCATTGAGTAAAGATGAAATGGGAACTATAGCTGGAGAATTGGGTAAGGCCAATAAAAATATTAGAAATTTGGTACTTGAGATAACGCAAAGTACTGAAAATATAAGTGCTTCTAGTGAAGAATTATCTGCTACTACGGAGGAAATCTCCTCTATGATGACGTCTGTAAATGAGTCTACTTCACAAATAGCAGGTGGATCTGAAGATTTAAGTAGGATTACAGAAGAAATAAGTGCCTCTTGTGAAAAAATGGAGCAAAATACACATAAGCTTACCCAAAAGGCAAATGAAGCTACAAAGTCTTCAACAGAAATAAAAAAACGTGCTGTAGACATAAAGGAAAAGGCAGCTCAAAGTATAGAAGAAGGTAATGATATATATAATAAAAGAAGAGATGATATTATAAAGGCTATTGAAAAGGGCAAAGTGGTTTCAGAAGTTAAAATTATGGCAGCTTCTATTGGTGATATAGCAGAGCAGACAAATCTTCTAGCCTTAAATGCAGCTATTGAAGCTGCAAGTGCAGGTGAGCATGGTAAAGGATTTGCGGTAGTTGCAGATGAAGTTAGAAAATTGGCAGAAGAATCTTCAGAAGCAGTTGAAAATATAAATAGAATGGTACTTGCGGTGGAAGATGCTTTTAATAATTTGTCTGACAGCGGCAAAGAAATTTTGAATTATATATCAAATAGTGTTAAACCCAATTATCAAATTCTAATGGATACAGGGCTGCAGTATGAAAAGGATGCAGAATTTATGAATCAGATGTCAGAGGAAATTGCTGTAGCTTCAAAACAGATGAGTGATATAGTATCTGAGGTAAATGGTGGTATCCAAAGTGCAGCAGCTACTGCCCAGGAGTCTGCGGCTGGATCTGAGGAAATTTCCAGTAGTGTAAATGAGGTTACTAAGGCTATTTCAGATATATCTGGTTCTTCTCAAAGCCAGGCAGAACTTGCAGAAAAACTTACAGATATAGTAAGTCAATTTAAAATATAAAAATTCGAATATTAAAGTAAGAAGTTTGTGCATAAAATTATTTATACTTAATATTATAACTACAAATTGATATAAGGGGTTGAGATTATGGTTTCCATAATTATACCAATATATAATGAAGAACAGCAAGTATATTCTAATGTAGTTAAAGTAATGTCAATTTTATTAGAGAATAATATAGAACATCAATTTGTATTAGTCAATGATGGATCTACGGATAACTCTTCTAAAGAGATGAATAGATTGTGCAGGGATTATAATAACATATCCATTATTGAGTTAAGCCGTAATTTTGGAAAAGAGGCTGCTTTATGTGCAGCGTTAGAGCATGTATCGGGAGATGCTTGTGTCATACTTGATTGTGACTTGCAGCATCCCCCAGAATTAATACCTGAGATGGTACGTCTTTGGAAGGAACAAGGTTATGATGTGGTAGAAGGAATTAAATTGGAGAGAGGAAAGGAACCTTTATTTAGGAAATTTGCTGCGTCAGCATTTTATGATTTGTTCAATAAAGTGTCAGGAATAAACTTAAACAGTGCATCTGATTTTAAATTATTGGATAGAAAAGTAATAGAGGCATGGAAATCAATGCATGAATCAATTACTTTCTTTCGAGGTATGTCAGCCTGGGTGGGATATAATAGAATTCAAATTCCCTTTGAGGTCCAAGCTAGAACTAGTGGTAAGTCTAAATGGTCACTTGGTAATCTAGTAAAGCTTGGAATATACTCTGTTACTTCTTATACATCACTACCACTGTATATAGTTGCTTGGTTAGGCATTATAATGATGCTTGTTGATTGCATTTTATTTGTACAAACTTTGTATATGAAATTTAATGGTAAGGCTTTTACAGGATTTACTACAGTCATAATTCTGATACTGGGAATTGGAAGTTGCATAATGATAAGTTTAGGAATTATTGGCATATATATATCTAAAATATATGACGAAGTAAAGAGAAGACCTAGGTATTTGATTGCCAAAAAACAAGGAAAAGAATTCTATTATAAAAATAAATAGGAATCATTAGGTGGTGATTTTTAGTGAAGTTTCAAGGATATAAGTATAAATTTAAGATAAATATTTCTCATAGTGTTTTAATCAATAATAGACGTGGAAATTTACATTCGCATACGTTTGAAATTTCACTTTTCATAAAAATTATCAACGATGATTTTGCCTTATATGATGATGTTGAAAAAATAGTACAAGAATTTTTGAATATTTATGATGAAAAAGAATTAAACTTGATTGAACCTTTTGATAAGATAGAACCCACAATTGAAAATGTAGGAGATTTCTTATACGTTCGGCTTAAAGAAATATTGAAGAATAATAATATGATACTTGTAAGGTTAGAAATTAGTGAAACTCCTGCAAGGGTTTATGTTGTAAATTATGATGAAAATGATATAAAAGAACCAGGTTACGAGGAAGAGTTTAAAAACTATAAAAAAAGAATGACAAGAATAATTATTAATAATATTTTAAATACTACAGCTAAACAATTAACAGATGATTTAAAAAGTTCAAGTAATACTATTGTTGAAGGAACATGGATACAAGAGGATGATAAAAAGGAGAAAGTTATAGAAAAGAAGAATACTATAAAAATAGAAGAAAGTAAAAAAACTCCTAACGCTATAAGGCATAATGACAAAATGAGAAAAAGTAATCATGTTTTCTTAGAGACAGCAGGAGCAATATCTGTTTTGCTAATTGGAACAATAGTACTTTTACTTTGCATAGCAAAAACAGGAGGATACCCCTGGGGTGCAGATACTTATGGACATATATTTAAAGGAGATTTGCTATACAAAAGTATAAAAGAAGGCAATATATATCCACTCTTTACTCAGTTTTGGTACAATGGCGTACAACCCTTTAGGTATTGGGGACCGCTTTCCTATTATGTACTTGCTGCATGTGAATTTATTTCCGGTGGAAATCCCATTAATGGGTATGTAATTTTTATTGGATATTCATTTTTTATAGGAGGTTTAGGGTGGCTGATGTGGGGTATACACCAGAGAAGGATATTACTTTCCTTAGTTTTTGGAATTCTATGGTTTTTTCTTCCAGAAAATATAAGAGTGCTTTTTGTTGCTGGAAACATACCTAGGGTTATTATTGCAGCACTTATACCTTACTTGTTCTATTTTGTATGGAAATTTGTAAAAGATGATGATAGATCTTCTATTATACCTATTGCACTGTTTATGTGTGCCATAATAATGTGCCATTTAATGATAGGGGCTATGATAGGAATTGCTTCATTTATATTTTTATCTCTTTATTCTATAATGAACAAGAAAATTGAAAGAAGCTTTCATGTTATATTAACAATGCTTTTATCTTTTGCAATTTGTGGAATTTGGATTTATCCTGCTTTAAAGGGCGGACTGGTTTCTATGGATAGTGGAGCTACTTCTTCTCAGATGATGGAGCTTTTAGCTACTCCATTTACTATTTCATTGAATCCATTTTTAAGATTATTTGGTATAGTAGATAGAGAATATTTTTATTATGGATTGTCAATTTTGATTATATCGATTTTGGGAATATTTGTTTCAAACAAAAAAAGTGTACCAGGATTTATTACCTCTATAGTGATATTTCTGGGAACAACTACAGCTTTTGTACCTATGCTTGAAAAGATGCCCTTTAGCCAGCTATTGTGGATGGTTAGATTTACTCCTATAGCCTATGCATTATTTATTATTAGTTTATTGAATTGGACAAAATGTAAAAAATATTTTATGATTATAATGGTGGTTTTAATAGCTGCTGACAGTTCTTTATCATTTAATCTTTCATTATACCCACAAATTAAATCCGCTGAAGTAGACAATATTTTGAGTTCAGCTAAAAATATTACAAAACAGAGAATTGCACTGCTCGACAACAGTACATTTGGGGCATATCCATCTTTTTATATTTGCAGTGAAGACAAGAAAACTTCATATTCCTATGGTTGGGCATGGCAGGGGGCAGCAACGGCTCAAAATATTGTGCTTTTAAATACTGCACTTGAAAAGGGCTATTACAATTATATGTTTGACAGATCCCTTGAAATGGGATGTGATACTGCTGTTGTAGCCAAAGCACCTATGAAAAAGAATAAGAGAGATTTTAGCATTATAAATAGTGCGGCAAAGCTTTCTCAATATACATTATACAAAGAGACAAGCGAGGGTTATGTATTTCATAGAAAAACTTCGGAAAACTTTGGTGTGGTAACAAAATATTCCGGTTTGTGCATAGGGCGTTCTGCATCGGATATACCTCTTCAATATCCTTCTTTTGAAATAGGATCTTCCTGGAATATTGAAGATTATACGTTAGATGAACTTAGTAAATATAAAGTGATTTATCTTTCAGATTTCCGTTATAATAGTAGATCTAAAGCGGAAAATATGGTTTCTAAGTTAAGTAGTATGGGGATAAAGGTTATTATAGATATGAATAGAATTCCGTCAGATACAATTACAAATCGTATGGTTTTTCTTGGGGTTACAGCCCAGCCCATTACGTTTAGTACAAAGATACCGGACATGTTTTTTAACAATAAAAAGTATGAAAGTGTAAATTTTAAAGATGAATATAAAATATGGAATACAGTTTATTTAGATAATGTTCCTCAGGTTACAGGATTCTCTTGGGTCAACGGCAAAAAAGTTCCTTTTCTCGGAAGTGGAAAAGGAAAAAATAAAAATATAACTTTTTTAGGCTTTAATTTAATGTTCCACGGAATGGAAAATGACGACAGCAAAGTACTGACTATAATGGATACAATAATGAGAACTAAATCTTCCATACTGCCTAAGCGGACTCTTATACCTATAGATTTAAAATATGGACAAAATTCAATTACTATAAATTCTCCTAAAAACAATGTCAATACAACAGTTGCATTTTTAGATGCCTATAAAAGTAATAGTGGCGAAATCTATTCAAAACAAAATCTTTTGAATGTAAATAAAGGCGAAACTAAAATTAGAGTTACTTATCCCTATTTATTTCAAGGAATAGCTGTATCTGTAATAGGACTAATGGGGTTTGCATTTTTTATTATTTATATATATAAAAGGGTGGTCTAAAATGAAAAAGATAATTACAATTATATCTGTACTCCTTATATCTGTAATGTTTTTATATCCTTTAAAAGTATATGCTGCTGACAGTGGAGTGACACTAGATGGATATTTTGATGACTGGATTGATAAGCCAAGCCAAAAATTATATTATTGGCAGGGAGCAGTTCACACTGTGAAGTGGTATTCAGACGATAAAGATTTATATTTATATATAAAAATGGCAACTGTAGGAGGCCAACAGTTAAATAACTATACAATAACATATTCTGATAATAATGGCATTCAAGGAAACTTGACTATACAGGTTGATAGACCGTCCAAAGGGCGTATATCTATTTATAATTATAGCATGGATTACAGGCCGTTTTCTACAGACGGATACGTAGTACGTGGAAGCAACAGCGACGGAAAAACAAGTGATCAGGGTGAATTTAGAATACCTTTAACTATTTTTCAAAAGGACAGCAAAGATCAAATGATTACTTTAAATCTTGGGTTTCCTAATTTAGGCAATCAGGGTGTAGCATTTCAAGTAGGTAGTACTTATCCTTACATGGGAGTTTCTATAGGTATCTTGATCGTTGCTTCTGGATTTTTTATCTATCGTAGAAAGAGAAAAATAGAATGAAGATATTAATATGCTTTTTACTAATTGTATGGATATATTTAATAACGGTTTTTACAAGAGCTAAATTGTATTTCTTTAAATTTGTGGCGGGATCTGTTGGTTTGTTTTTTTTCATGATGGTGATTTTACAGCCTTATTTAGTAAATGTGTTAAGTCGTTCAGTTGCAGCAGCCTCAGGTATTATGGGAGATGTCACAGGATGTTATCAGGCATTTTACCAGTATTCACTTATACTTATACAAAGTGGAGGATCAGCTATATCCATGTATATAGACTATGAGTGTTCAGGAGTAATAGAGATACTTGCTTTTACTGCACTTTTATGGTTCTTTCCTTTATATAATACACTGGAAAAAATAATGTACAATATAATAGGAGTAGTGTGGATATTCCTGGCAAATATAATTAGAATTTTTATTATTTGTGTACTTGTATATTATTATGGTAACAATATTTTTTATTTTGCTCATACTATATTTGGAAGAATAGTTTTTTATGCCTTGTCAATAATTTTGTACTTTTACGTATTTACCAGGTCTCAAATTAAAAGGCAAAAGGTAGGTAATGTTTTATATGGAGATGATATTAAGTAAAACCTTTAAGGAAATGATTTTTTGGATGGCATGGATTATAATACCATTTATAATGGAAATTGTGCCTTCCATTGTAGGATTTTTTATTTTAATTAGAAAGAAAATGTCCCTAAAAAAGGAATGTTTTTCGGGAAAACTTCCGGAAATAACAGTTATTGTTCCTGTATACAATTCTGCACAAACCCTGGAATCTTGTATTAAATCCATATATGAATCTAATTATCCTACTGAACTTATAGATGTGATGCTTGTAAATAATATGAGTAGTGATAATAGCTTCGAAATTTTCACAAAAAGTCAGAAAGAATTTGAAGGGCTGTCCATGAGGTACTTAAATGCGAAACAGGGTAAATCAAAAGCACTTAATATGGCACTTTTTAATAGCGGAGGGAAATATATAATTCATATTGACAGTGATGGCATACTTGAAACTAACGCAATAAGGAATATGGTTGTACGTTTTGAACAAAATACGCATATCCACTGTATGACCGGTGCAATTTTAACCGATGCCAAATATATAGAAAACACTAAAACTCCGTTTTTAAAATTAGTAAGAAGGTGTGAATTTTTTGAATATGCTCAAGCATTTTTAGCAGGAAGAAATTTTGAATCGGAGCTCAACAGTATATATACTTTATCTGGTGCCTTTTCAGCGTTTAGAAAATCCACAATTTTAAAAACTCAGCTCTATAATAGTGAAACTGTATGTGAAGATACCCAGATAACTTTTCAAGTTAGGCATTTGCTAAAGAAAAAAGTATATTTGTGTGAAAATGCACTTTTTTTTGTTGAGCCTATCGATAATTTTAATAAACTATATACTCAGCGCCAGCGTTGGCAGCGGGGTGAAATGGAAGTTTCACATATGTTTTTAAAGGACAAACTCTATTCAGCTGGAGGATTTTTTAGCAATTTTATGATAAGGATATTGATGTATGATCATACGTTTGCGTTTCCTAGGATGATATGGTATTTTGCCCTTATATTTCTTCTATTTATGGATTACCCACTTTATCTTGTCTTAGGATCTGTATTTGTAATATATTTATTATATGTTCTATCTGCATTCTTATTTTATCTAAATGTAAGGGTATATCTTGCAGAGTATAAGGATATAAGAAAATATTATTCTGCAAAAGTTTATTTGATTGTTTTAATGCCTCTATTTAACTTTATGATATTTTGGATAAGGTTTGCAGGAATTATCAATAGCATAAAGCTTGAGAGTAAGTGGAGAACACTGAATTTAAAAGAGGAGTATAGAGCCTTTTGCAATATAAGTAAGTCGGATTTTAAAAGAGTATTTAAAATAATAGACCAAGTAAGAAGGATAGTCAATAATCCATAATATTGTATTGGAGAAATAAAGCTAGAATCATAATTTCAAGAGAGGAAATTGCATTGATGATGAAGAAAAGAGCATCAGAAAATTATTTAATAAAAATACTTTTAATCTTTATAATAACTGCAGCCTTTATTTCAGCATTGTGGCTCGACGTATTTTATGAAATAGGCAATCATAAAAAGAATATAATAGATGCTTTTTCAAGAGAGCAATATTCAATTACTAATCAATTATCAGACAGGCTACAGGAAAGTTTAAATGATTATGTACAAAATAAGGGATTTACATTACATTCAGCAGAAGAAAAGGTTATAAGCGAGATTATTAAAAAGGAGATAAATTCTCAAAATAAATATGTGTTTTTTTATAATAGCAAGAATATTTTATTTGAAAGAAATTATTTAACCACTGAACAGTATAAGGGTAAAGGATTAAAAGATAGTTTTAATTTATGGGAATATAATGGCGGCAGTAACTTGGATGAAGTAAAAAGTCTCATGAACTCTGGGATAAGTGGTAAAGGTGAAATTGTAAAGGACAGTAAAAAGGGAAAAGAAATGGTTTCCTGGTGCTTTTTTAAAGTATTAAACGAAAAATATGTTATAGGAATGTCAACTTCAGAAGATTATCTATTTAGAGAGACTTTATTTAATCAACACATTGTAAGATTATATATTCTTGCTGGAATAGCTACTATGGCAATTATAATACTTTCAGTGGCTTTTTCACTATACTTGTATTTTATGTTTAAAAAGGTAAAAAATCTTAAAAACCAACTTAAAAATAAGAATATTCAAGTACAAAACTTTGTTTCTACAATAAGTCAGCTGGAGAAATCTGCACGTAAAGCTACTATATGTGATCCACTTACGGGAGTTTATAATAGAAAATTTTTTTATACCATCCTTCCTAAAATGAATGAGGAGTTATTTTTGCCTATTGCAGCAATTAGAGTGAATATAGAAGGTATAAAAAATATAAATAATGTTTTAGGTCGTGGAAAGGGTGATGAGGTATTAGTAGAATTAGCAGAAATACTTTTAGAAAGTTGTAATGAATCTGATATTGTTTCAAGAATAAGTGATAATAAATTTGTATTGATTATGATTAACACAGATAGAGAAGCTGCTTTCAGAAAAGTAGATGAAATAGGAGAAAAAATAAAAAATAGTTTTATTGGTGCTATATGCAGCATATCCTTTGGAATTTCAGTAAAAACATCTGAAACGCAAAATTTATTTAGAATTTTAAAGTCTGCAGAAAAAAATATTAGACAACTGTAATTTGAAGTATAACTATTATGTGGAAATGGAGGAATAAACTTTTGAAATATAACCAATATAGATTTAAATTTTACCTCAATGCATCACATTCCATATATCTAAAGGGTATTTTGGGTGAAGAACACCCACATACCTGGGAGATTACCCTAGATACAGTTAAGTTAGAAGATAACTTTATTATTTTTAATGATATAGAAAAGAATATTGAAAAATATCTACAAAAGTTTCAAGATAAATATATTAATAACATTACTCCATTTAATACGTTGAATCCAACACTTGAAAACATATGTGCATATTTTAAAGAATGTTTTGAAAGCTTACTAATGGAAAATAAATGGCTTCTATTATCTATAGAGATAAGTGAAACTCCAACACGATCATATATTATTGATGTTTCTGATGAAATTAATTACAATAATATTTCATATATTAAAGGCAAAGAAAAATATAATTCGAATAATGGCATTTCCATTGTAAATCAGGAGATTGATCGGATCACAAAATTAGTTATTGATAAAAATAAATCATAAAAATAGATTCATGAAAGTAAAATATTCATGAATCTATTTTTCTTAACTTATCTTAAATGCACCTACCATTTCTTGAAGGTTGTCAGATGAATATTCTAAAGTATCACTTATTTCTTTTAACCTTGTTGTTTTGCTCAGTATTTCTTCAAGTAGATTTAGGGATTTTTCACTGCTGTTAGTACCTTTAACGGTTCTTCTATTTATTTCATCTGCAGCTTGATTTATATTTACAACCATGTTGTCTACATCTTCGATTTCTTTATTAGTTATTTGAAATATATTGTCCGTAGTTAAATTGGAAACTACTTCAACAGAGTCTTTTGATGTTTTGGAAGAAATACCAACTCTCTTTATCATAGACATTTGATTATTTATAAATTTGTTAAACCATCTTGAAAGCTTACCTATTTCATCGTAAGAAAGTTTATCTACTATTTTTGTTAAATTTTAACTTATAGTATTCATTAATAATGTGTAGTATATTTCTTAATCTTATATACAATACTGAAATATATAAGAATAAATTCTTATATGAATATTAATGAACTAAATTCTGCAATTGTTAATAAAAATATACTATTCATAATAAATTATTAAAATTTTAATATTACTATTGATAATTTGTCTAAAAATTAGTATTATATATATAAGTTTTTCAAAAATTTATACACATTTTTAAAAGGAGGTATTTTTATGAACGGAGTAAATGGAGCAGATACAGTTTTCGTACTTATAAGCGCGGCACTAGTAATGATAATGACTCCAGCACTGGCCTTATTTTATGCAGGAATGGTTAGAGGAAAGAACACTTTAAACAGCACTCTTCATAGTTTTTCAGCTTTAGCAGTTATATCTATTCAATGGATACTTATAGGATACACATTGTGTTTTGGTACAGACATTGGGGGAATCATAGGTGGTTTTAATTTTGCAGGTTTAAAAGGAGTTGGATTTGCACCAAATGCAGATTACGCAGCTACTATTCCACAGCAAGTATATATGTTGTTTCAGCTTATGTTTGCTATAATAACTCCAGCACTTATATCAGGATCTATTGCAGAAAGAATGAAATTTATGCCTTGGGTAGCATTTGTTTTACTTTGGACAACTTTAGTTTATGATCCTATTGCTCACTGGGTATGGGGAACAGGTGGATGGCTTAAAAATCTCGGAGCTTTGGATTTTGCAGGTGGTAATGTAGTTCATATTAGTTCAGGTATTTCCGGACTTGTAGCAGCACTTATGCTTGGGAAAAGGAAGAATGTAGGCAAACCTAGTAACCTGCCGATGACATGCTTAGGAGCTGCCATACTTTGGTTTGGTTGGTATGGATTTAATGCTGGAAGTGCACTTGCTATAAATGATGTAGCAGTAAATGCTTTTATAACTACAAATACTTCCGCAGCAGCTTCAGCAATAAGTTGGAGTATTTGTGAACTTCTCTATAGGAAGAAAGTTACTTCTCTTGGAGTCGCTAGTGGAATAGTTGCAGGTCTTGTAGCTATAACTCCAGCTGCAGGTTTTGTAAGTCCTTTAGCTTCAATACTTATTGGATTAATAGGAGGAGCTATTTGTTATACTACTGTTACTTTTGTAAAATCTAAGTTTGGATATGATGATGCACTTGATGCTTTTGGATGTCATGGTGTAGGAGGAATCTGGGGAGGAATTGCTACAGGAATATTTGCATGGAAAGCAATAAACTCTGCCGGTGCGAGTGGACTTATACATGGAAATCCTAAATTGGTTTTAATTCAACTTACAGCAGTTGTGGCAAGTGTTGTATATTCTGCAATAGTTACATTTATAATAATTAAAGTAATTAAAGCTGTAAGTGGTATAAGAGTAACTGATAAAGATGAACAAATTGGACTTGATGTTACAGAACACGGTGAAGAAGCTTATGGAGGAATGAATATTTAACAATTGACTATTTTATTGTAAGAAAGGAAACTCTAGTTTAAAATGAGAATTGAATTAGAGAGTTAATTTTCATAAAATATCATAAGCTGTATTATGAAAGCAAATATATGTTTAAAGGAGGTAAAATAATGGGAGACAAACTTACTAAGGTTGATATTATTACTTCTGGCGGAAGATTTGAAGAGCTGAAAAAAGCATTAGGAGATATAGGCATTTCAGGTATGACCGTTACAAATGTTTTAGGGTGTGGAATGCAAAAAGGCCATAAAGAATATTATCGTGGGTTAACTATGGATATTAATTTATTGCCTAAAGTTAAAGTAGAGATAATAGTTTGTGAGGTACCTGTAGAGAAAGTTGTTGAAACTGCTAAAAAAGTTCTTCACACTGGAGAAATGGGCGATGGAAAAATATTTGTATATAATGTAGAAAATGTTATACGAATAAGTACTGGTGACGAAGGCAAAGCCGCCCTTCAATATAACAAAGATGATAAAAGGTAAATATAAACAGAAATTCTGAATTAATAATACTTTGACCAACAATTAATAATACTTGCTAATTGTTGGTCTTATTTATATTAACATTTATATTTTATAATTTCTATATAAATTAAAACTACATTTGATATAATAATTATAGAACTTGTAAAGGAAAGCTAGATTTATACATATAACTTTAGGAGGATAATATGGACTATACTTTAATTGCCACATCAACTTTTGGACTTGAGTCCGTAGTGGCTAAAGAGCTTAAAAACTTAGGATATGATGACTTAAAATTGGAAAATGGTAAAGTTACTTTTCCTGGAGATGAGATGGATATAGTTACCTGTAACTTGTGGCTTAGAACTGCAGACAGGGTACTTATAAAAATGTCAGAATTTAAAGCTGAAAGTTTCGAAGAACTTTTTCAAGGAACACTTGCTGTAGATTGGGGAAGCATAATGCCTGAAAATGCGTTTATGCATGTAACTGGAAAATCTATAAAATCCAAACTACATAGCGTGCCGGATTGCCAGTCAATAGTTAAAAAAGCTGTTATTGAATCTATGAAAAAAAAGTATAACAGAGAGAAATTTAGTGAAGATGGAGTAGAATATAAAATAGAAGTAGCAATATTAAAGGATATAGTAACTTTAACGGTAGACACATCCGGTGAAGGACTTCATAAGAGGGGATATAGGAAGAACTCAGGTGGAGCACCTATGAAGGAAACTTTAGCAGCAGCTTTAGTTCTCCTAAGCAAATGGGAGCCCTCTAGAGTACTCGTAGATCCTATGTGCGGTTCTGGAACTATTGTCATTGAAGCTGCTATGATAGGAAAAAATATAGCACCAGGTTTAAATAGGAGCTTTGTGTCAGAAAAGTGGGGTATAATTCCTCATGATTTATGGGATGATTTGAGAAAGCATGCTAGAAATTCCATAAATAATAAAGAGTTTAAAATTTTAGCTTCGGATATAGATGGCTGGGTAATTAAAACCGCAAAAGATAATGCTAAAAAAGCAGGAGTGGCAGACCAAATTGAATTTCAAAAAATTCCTGTTCAAAGTTTTAGTTCAAAAAAGAAATATGGTTTTATAATAAGTAACCCACCTTATGGCGAAAGACTTGGAGATGTCAAGGAAGTGGAGAAACTTTATGAGGATATGGGCAGCGTATTTTCAAAGCTTGAAAATTGGTCTTATTTTATAATAACGGCTCATGAAGGATTTGAAAAACATTTTGGAAAAAAATCAGATAAGAATAGAAAATTATATAATGGCAAATTAAAATGTTATTATTATCAATATTTTGGAGAGAAGCCAAAATATAATTGAGTGATCTATAAAATGACTTACATATTTTACTATATAAGTCATTTTTGCTTTATCCCATTTAGTAGCAAATCGCAGTATGTCTCTGTGATTTCATTTATAGATTTTTCATGTTTTTTATATGTGGCATATCCTTTGGAAAATTCCACTTCTGGTATATTGAGTCTCTCCACAATGAAATCTCTGAGAAGTACCATATTTCTAAATATATAAAATATCATAATATTTTTATCTAAATCCCTACGTATCAATTTTTTATCTTGAAATATATCTATTATAGCTATAAATTCTTTTCGATTTGTTGGTAAATAGCTTTTAAATTGTTCACTTTTACAGGCATGAAAAAGAAAGCTAGCATAGTTGTAATACATAAAATCAAATTCCAATACATGTATTACAAGTTTTTTTGACAACGTTATAGCATCTAAATGCTCTTCTTCTGGTTTAAAGTTGGTTATATAAGCTAATTGCTTGTTTAAGGTATAGTTAATAAGAAAGATATATAGGTCTGTTTTATTACTAAAATATCTATAGAAGCTTCCCTTAGCAATTTTTAAATTAGTTATAATTCTATTTAAAGAAGATGAATCAAAATCGTGATTTGAAAATTCCTTAATAGATATTTCTATAATTTCCTTCTGTCTTTCTTTGGGCAAATTAAAAAAAGTTTTATTAGGCAAAGTTTATCACTCCTAATTTTATAATTAATACAATTTAAGCAATAGGTTTATAATCATGGAATCTCTCAATAGTAATTATAACATTTATGATCAAGTTTTCTAGTATTGACAATAAAAGTACGTAGGTGGTATAATTTATTGATTGACCACATGGTCGCGACTTATCATTCTTGTATTAGGAGGTGTATTATGTCAAATAAAGTTCTTAATGTTATAAGAGAAAAGGTACCTAATGTTGTTGTAAGAAAAAAAGTACCTATTATTTGTTTAGTTGTTGTGGTTATTATTGCATTAACAACGTATTTTACAGCTTTTTCAAAGAATAAAGAAAAAGAGCCTATTGCTAAAAGTTATCCGGTAAAAACTGTGGAAATTAAAAGCGGAAGTTTTCCTATGACACTCCAATATGAAGGATTAACAGGAGGCAGTGAAGTTAGAAAATTATCTTTTAAGAGTTCAGCTAAAATTTCAAAAATATATGTATCGAAGGGCCAACATGTAAAAAAAGGTGAAAAATTAGCAGACCTTGATAAAACTGATTTAAATTTTGCAGCACAAGCTGCTAAATCTCAAATGGATACGGCTTCGGCACAATATAGTAAAGCAGTAAATGGAGCACAGCAGGAAGATATAAATAAAGCTCAAATAGCTGTGCAAAATGCACAGGATAACAATAATTATTATAAAGATTTATATAATAAATATCTTAAATTAAATCAAGCTGGAGCTATTTCAAATCAGCAGTTAAATGATACAAAGCTTCAGGTAGACAGTACTCAGAATGCATTAGATAGTGCCGAGCAAAGTTTGCAGCAGCTTCAAAATGGGTCTAGACCAGAAGACAAACAAGCAACTCTGGACCAACTAAATGAGGCAAAAGCAGATTATGATTCAAAAGAAAGTTTACTTAATGATGCTACTATGACTGCAGATATGGATGGTTATGTTGTTGATGTATTAGGTAAAGAAGGAGAAATGCAGCAGGCAGGTAATCCTGTAATATTGTTTAGAAGTGAAAATCAGGTTATTACAGTAGGTCTGTCGGATGATGATGTAAAGAAAGTAAAAGTTGGGACAAAGGCACAAGTAAATATTGGAGATGATAAAGCACAAGGAGAAATTGTAAATATAGTCCAAATGGCAGATAGTAAATCTGGAACATATAGTGCTGAAATCAAGTTGTCTACTGCTATAGATGCTAGCAAATATTATGTAGGTGAAACTTCAACAGTTTACATAGACATGGGTCAAACGAATTCTATATCCGTTCCAATTAGTTCAGTCTTAAATGATGGCGAAGATTATGTTTATGTAGTTGAAAATGGACATGCTGTTAAGAAAAATATAACTTTAGGCGATACTGATGAGGATAAAGTTTCAGTAGATGGGTTAAAAGATGGAGATGAACTTGTAGTTCAAGGAATGAAGAACTTAAAATCAGGATATAAAGTTACAGTTAAATAGAAGGAGAATATAATATGGGATTAATTAAAGCAGCTATAAAAAATAAAAAAATTGTATTATTTCTAGTGGCTATAATTATAGTTAGTGGCTTTTACTGTTATAGTGGAATCTCAAAACAGGAAACCCCAGATGTTGCATCTCCAGCAGCTATGATTACTACAGTTTATCCAGGTGCTTCACCTAGCGATATAGAAAAGTTGGTTACTAAAAAGGTTGAACAGAAAGCCGAGGAAGTTGATGGATGTGACTATGTACAATCTTATTCAGAAAGCAATGCGTCAATAGTTATACTCTATTTAAACAATGATGCTGATGAAGATAAATCTTGGAGAGATTTAAGAGATAAGATAAAAGATTTAAAATCTGACCTTCCAAGTGGATGTAATGATAGTGAAATTAATACTAATCTTACAGAAACAGCTGGCAGCATAATAAGTATATCAGGTAATAATTATTCTTATCAACAGTTAGGAGATTATGCTGATGATATAAAGAAGGAACTTCGTGATACTGAAGGTGTTTCTAGGATAGATGTAAAGGGTAAGCAGGATAGACAAGTAAAAGTAGATATAGATTGGAATAAAATAAATAAATATCAAATATCTGTAGCAGATGTATGTTCTGTATTAAAAGCACAGAATGTAGACATACCATCAGGTTCCTTAAATTTGGTTACGGGTAAGATAAAAGTAAATACACCAGGTATGTTTAGTTCACTGCATGATATAGAAAATACTGTTGTAGGAGTCTCAAGTAGTACAGGTGAAATGGTAAGAATTAAAGATATAGCAAAAGTATATATGGACTATGATGATGATTCAACCTATAAATTTACTGACAATGCTCAAAATGCAGTATTGCTTGCGGTGTATTTTCAAAAAAATAAAAATATAATTCCAATAGGAAATGACATAAAGAAAAAATTAGACACAATAAAAAAAGGAACTCCAAGTGATCTCAAAATAGATGAAGTTACTTTTCAACCTAAAGATGTAAGTGATTCTGTCTCATTTTTTATGAAAAATCTCAGAGATGGAATAATACTTGTAATCATAACTGTTCTTATAGGCATGGGATTTAGAAATGCAATGGTAGTATCTGCAGTTATACCTATATCAATATGCATGACTTTTGCTATTATGTATGCTCTTGGAATAAAAGTTGAACAGATGTCAACTACAGCACTTATTATAGCACTTGGAATACTTGTTGATGATGCCATAGTAATAGGAGATGTCATACAGGTTGGAATAGATGATGGATTGCCGAGAAATGAAGCGGCATTTAATGGAATAAAGAAATTATTTGTTCCAGTATTTACCTCTACATTAATTATTGTAGGAGCCTTCTTACCGCTGCTTTCCATATCTGGAGTAGTCGGCAAATTTTTAAAGAGTTTGCCACAGGTTGTTATAATATGTGTAATTTGTTCTTATTTATGTGCGTTGTTTGTAACACCAGCTATGTCTTCTTTGTTTTTTAGAAAGAGTAAGGAGAGCAAACGGCAAAATCCAATCCGTATGATGTTTGAGAATCTTTTAAAATATGGACTTAAGCACAAGAAAACTATTATTGGGGCAGCATTAGCTGTTTTTGCAGTGGCATTGATTTTAATTAAAACTCTCGGAATGCAGCTCTTCCCTTATGTAGATAAAAATATGATATATATAGATGTGTCAAATGAAAAAGTTGCGGATATAAAAAGTACCAGCAAGTTGGTGAACCAAATAGAAGGTATATTAAAACGGCAAAAAGAAGTTACAGCTTATACTTCGGCTATAGGTGGTGGTATGCCTAAGTTTTATGTAACACTTCCTACAGTTGCACCTGCTGATGATACAGCCCAAATTATGGTGAAAGTAGATTTAAAGAAGACAAATAGATTTAAAACTAGGCAGGAGTTAGTAGAATATGTACAAAATCAAATAGATAACAATATTTCAGGAGGTACGGCTACAGTAAAGCAACTTGAGGAAGCAATGCCTATAGGTGCACCGATACGTTTGAGACTTACTGGAGATGACTTAGATCAGATTCAGCAGGCTTCTGAAAAGATACAGCAGCAGTTAAAAAATATACCTGGAACTATGAATGTAAGAGATGATGCTGCTAAAAAGACTTATGAATATGAGGTAGATATAGATGAAAATAGAGCATCACAACTTGGCTTATTAAAATCAGATGTCCTGCAGCAGATTAATATTGCACTTAAAGGATATAAGGCTTCTACTTATAGAAAAAATGGTAATGAATATGATATTATGGTCAAAACAAATATTTCATCTGTAGGAGACTTGAAAAATTTATATATTGAATCAAGTGTTACCAAGAATAAAATACCTTTATATGAGGTTGCATCTGTTAAACTTAATTCGGAAATAGATAAGATAACCCATTATAAAGAAGACAGAACTGTAACTATTTACAGTGATGTTAAAAGTGGATATAATTCAGTTAATATAGAAAAAGAATTGCAGCAAAAAATAGATGGAATGAGTATAGATCCAGTAAAAGTTATATATGATGGTGAAAAGGCTCAGATAAGTAAGTACTTTACAAGCCTTGGTGTAGCAGGTGTGCTCATTTTAGTAATAATATATGTACTTTTGTTTATCCAGTTTAAATCATTTGTACAACCGCTTGTAATAATGTGTTCTCTGCCGCTGTCCCTTATAGGAGTTTCAATAGGGCTTCATGCTTTTGGAATGAATCTGTCACTTACAGCTTTTATGGGCATAATAAGCTTAATTGGAGTTGTTATAAGAAATGCCATACTTCTCATTGAGTATATAAACAATGGTAGAGAAGATGGGCTTTCTGTAGATGATGCTTGTATGTTTGCTGTAAGCCAAAGATTTAGGCCTATAATATTGAGTTCTACGGCAACTATTACAGCACTTATACCACTGGCTTTTTCAGGTAGTGCACTTTTTGGACCTATGTCTGTTGCCATGATGTGTGGACTTTTGACAGCTACATTCCTTACTTTTGTGGTAGTACCTGTAGTTTATTCTATGGTAAATACGAAACTAGAGAAAAAGATTAAGAGTAAAGAAGTTATTACTGATTAAGAAATGCAATATAGAGTTTTAACTTAAAAATCAACTTATACCTAGAAATATTTAATTGTACTTGTGGTTGTACAAATATTGGGAGTATAAGTTGATTTTTTGCTTAGAAATTCCATAACAGGAAAAGGGTAAGGTATATTAATATAAAAAGTTTAATATAATTATAGTAAAGAAAGTATGAATTCGTTGGATACTTTTCACATTTTTATGTAGCTGTAAATAATATATATTAAAAGCATGAAGGAATATTCTCTAGTAAATGTTTAGGAGTGGTTTATAACGAAATATAATAGTGAAGAAGAAAATTGCTATAAAGATAGGGGGTATAGGAAACTTCATCTTGGATGTGGAAGAACTATACTTGAAGGATGGATAAACTTAGATCTTATAAAGCTTCCAGGTGTGGATGTAGTTGCAAATTTAGATGAATGTACTAATGTTAAGCTTCCATTTGAGGATGACTATTTTGAAGAGTTTTATGCAAGCCACTTAATTGAGCATATAAAAAATGCACTGCCTATGATGCAGGAACTTCATAGAATAGCAAAACCAAATGCTAAAGCTACTTTTAGGTGCCCTTATGGATCCAGTGATGAAGCTTTTGAAGATCCTACTCATGTTAGGCAGTATTTTTTAAACTCTTTTGGGTATTTTGGACAACCGTTTTATTGGAGAGCTGACTATGGTTATAGAGGAGATTGGAAAGTAAAAAGACTTATTTTAACAGTTGATAAAAATAAATATGAGGGTGTTGAGCCTTATAAGATTTTAGAGGAAGTAAATAAATTTAGAAATATTGTAAAGGAAATGGTTGTTGAATTAATAGCAATAAAGCCTATAAGAAAGCCTAATAAAGATTTACAAGATCGTGTAAATGTTGAATTTAATCTAGTTTAGCTTTACGCCTATAGGGGTTCTAGATTGAAAGTTAACTTATAAAAAAAGTTTTTAAGTGTGATTTCCATTTTGTTAGTATATTTTATGTATAAGTTAAAATTTCAATTGGAAACTCTATACAAGTTCTCTAACTTAAAAATCAACTTATACGTAGATATATTTTACAATAAACAAGTACATTTAAACTTATCAAAATATTTAATTGTACTTGTGGTTGTAAAATATTCGAAGAATAAGTTGATTTTTTGCTTAGAATACTTATAGGTTTAGCACTATTTTTGAGCTATTTCTACTCTTACAGATTTCCCCTTGATGGTTTTGTGTTTAAGCCCATCGAGAACTATATGGCCTTTCCCAGATAGTATATCAACGTAAGAAAAGTTATCTTGAATTTCTATTATGCCAACGTCCTCAGGATTAATACCATCGATACTTGATATAGTTCCAGCAATATCTCCTGGTCTTATTTTTTTCTTTTTACCTGCACTTATATATATTTTTGTGATGTCTTTATTTAGTTTAGTGGATTTATCTTTTTTTATCTTAGGAGCAGCTTTTAATTTTTCCTTGTATATATCCTTACCTTTTTCTACTTCTTCTTTTGATGGAATTGTACCTTTTTCAATAGTAAGATTGAAGAATTTTTCTATTTCTTCTAGAAATCTATATTCTTTAGGTGTAACAAAAGTTATGGCAGTTCCACTTTTCCCGGCACGACCGGTTCTTCCTATTCTATGAACATAACTTTCTTTTTCCATAGGAATATCATAGTTTATGATATGAGTTATATTTTCTACATCTATCCCACGGGCTGCAACATCCGTGCATACAAGGAAAATAAATTCTCCTCGTTTAAATCTTTTCATAACATCAATTCTTTCGGATTGAAGCATTCCTCCGTGAAGACCACTGCAGGAATAACCTTTACCTTTCATTTGAAGCACAAGGTCTTCTACATTCTTCTTTGTTCTGCAAAATATCATAGAACTTTCTGGCCTTTGAGTATATACTAGCTTATTTAACAAATCGAATTTTTTATATGCCTCTATCTGATAATATATTTGATTGATTCTATTTATTACGGGATCTTCGGCGTCTATTTCTACATTAATAGGATTATTCATATATGCAGCACATAATTTAAGTATTTCCTGGGGAATGGTTGCAGAAAAAAGGAGAGTTACTCTATTTTTAGGCAGCTTATCTAGAACAGCCTTAACTTGGTCTATAAATCCCATATTTAGCATTTCATCTGCTTCATCTATGATCAAATATTGTATTTTCTTCAGGGAAAGAGTATCTTTTTCTATATGATCTAGTGTTCTTCCTGGTGTTCCAACTATTACGTGAGTTCTTTGTTTAAGTTCTTTTATCTGAGTTGTTATAGGCTCTTTTCCAAAGATTGCAGTACAATTTATTCTCTTAAATCTTCCTATATCGTAAAAATCTTCTTTTATTTGCAGTGCAAGTTCTCTTGTAGGAGCAAGTACTAATACCTGGGGATTTTTTTCTTCAAGTTCTATTTTTTCACAGATTGGTATGGCGAAAGCTGCTGTTTTTCCGCTGCCGGTTTGTGACTTTACTATAATATCCTTGTTTTTAAAAATAAGTGGTATTACTTTTTCTTGAACCTGAGACGGATTTTTATATCCCAATTTTTCTATTGACTTTAATATATCTTCGCTTAATGCGAAATCTTTAAATTCTAGTTTATCCATAATTTTTTTTACCTCGTATACTTTTATATTAACAATACTTATCATACTATTATGTCCTTATAATGTATAGGAAATTATAGTTATGTTATAATATTTACGCGATACAAGTTGCAAAAAGGAAGGTCGAAAAATGGAGAGAAAAAAATTTTTAGATGTTGCTACTACAGAGAATAACGAAAAATGGAAACAAAGCATTTCTAGAGAAAACAAGTTGTATGAAAGAAACCATGAGCTCCGAAGCGAATTTTCAAGAGATTATAATAGAATATTGCATTCTACTTCATACAGGAGACTAAAACATAAAACTCAAGTATTTTTTGCAACAGATAATGACCATATATGTACAAGAATCGAACATGTAAACCATGTCTCTGCTGTGAGCTATACTATTGCCAACTATTTGGGGTTAAATACACAGCTTACTACAGCCGTTGCTATTGGACATGATTTAGGACATACCCCTTTTGGACATGAAGGTGAAAAAATATTAGGAGACTTTTCTAAAGCACAATTAGGCAATGAATTCTGGCACGAAAAAAATAGTTTAAGGTTTGTAGATAAAATAGAAACTTTACCAAACCCTGCGGGAAAGCAAAGCAATCTTGATTTAACCTATGCTGTAAGAGATGGAATTGTATGTCACTGTGGAGAGGTAAGAGCAGAGGCAATTTTTCCAAGAGATCAGGTTGTAGATTTAAACGACATACAAAAAACATTACAAATATCTTCTTATACCTGGGAAGGTTGTGTCGTCAAAATAGCAGATAAAATATCTTATCTGGGGCGGGATATAGAAGATGCTTTTAAACTTGGAATATTAAAGAGAAGTCAATTAAAAGAACTATATAATATAACAAAAGATACTGTTGGTATACACAGTATAAGAGAAATAAATAATACGGTGCTCATGCATAATTTTATTGTAGACCTATGTCAAAATAGCAGTCCGGATAATGGTATTGTATTGTCAAGCAAATATTTGACTTTTATTAATCTTGTGAATAAATTTAATTATGAAAATATTTATAATCATGAAAGGCTTAATAATTTTAAAAATTATGTAAAATTAGTTTTAGACACCATATTAAATACTTTAATGCGTTATTATGATGGTGAAAAAACTTTAGACAAAATTAAAGACTTTAAAAGAATATATCCTTCGCTGCATGAGGGGTTTTCTGGATGGTTAAAAAAATATTGTATTCAATTTAAAGGAAAATGGAGAGATAATGAAAAAATTTATGATTTAAAGAATTATCGTGATTATATCCAGGCTATCATAGATTATACATCCGGTATGACGGACAATTTTGCCATAAGAGTTTTTAATGAAATGTTGAGATTTTAATTGACAATATAAAGTTATGTGAGTAAAATATAATAAATTGATATATAGTCAAGAGGGAGTAGTTTGAAAGATAATGTCAACATATTGGCTTTTTAAAAACCTGGCATTATCCACAATTATGTGTAACGAGACTTTTGGTGTATTTAGTTTAATACACCAGAAGTCTTTTTTTATTTTTTACTTTAAGAGGAGGCGTTTAAAATGATTTTATCTGGTATTACTATGCTTTTGTCAGCTCTTTTAATTTATTTTAGCTGCGAATTTTTTGTTAATAGTATTGAATGGGTGGGCAAGGCTTTTAATATATCCAAAAATGCAGTAGGAACTGTACTTGCAGCCTTTGGTACTGCTTTACCTGAAAGTATTGTGACCTTAATTGCAGTAGTATTTGGAGCAAACTCAAGCCAAAAGGATATCGGAGTTGGTTCAGCTTTGGGAGGTCCTCTTGTACTGAGTACCATTGCTTATGCAGTAGTTGGGGTAAGCATAATTATGTTTAGTAGTAAGAGGAAAATAGGAAAGCATATTAAAATTAACGCAAGAAAGTTGGGAAGAGACCAAATTTGGTTTATGTGTATTTTTGTATTTAAAGTAGCATTGGGATTTGTAGCTTTTTCTATAAAGCACTGGTTGGGATTCTTATTCCTGGCTGTTTATGTACTTTATTCTTATGGGGAATTAAAGGCAGGTGCGGAAGAAACTGAAGAAAAACTTGAACCTTTAAAGATTAGTCCTAAAAATACGCATCCTACAAAAATTATGATTTTAGGTCAAACCATAGTATCTCTAGTATTTATTTTTGCAGGTTCTCAGATATTCGTACACAATTTAGGCTCACTAAGCAGCTTCCTTGGAGTACCACCGCATATAATAGCATTGATACTCAGTCCTGTGGCAACAGAACTCCCGGAGACACTAAATGCAGTTATATGGGTAAGACAGGGAAAGGAAAATTTAGCACTTGCAAACATCAGTGGATCTATGATGATTCAAGCTACTGTGCCAAGTGCACTTGGAATTATTTTTACACCATGGATGTTTGATAAAAGTCTGGCGCTTTCAGCTTTTATAACTTTTATAGCAATCTTATTTTTATGGATAACTTTAAGAAAAAGCCATTTATCAGCTTGGAGATTATCTCTTAATGCCTTACTATATGTTGTTTTCATAGTTGGAATATTATTTATAAAAAGTTGTATATAGATTATTTTGTTTTTTTAGTTGGTAAATTAAATATTAAATTAAAAAAATTAATTGGGAGGATGAAAAAGTTTATTTTAAAAGTTATTGAGGATAATTTATTGACATATAGTATATTTAAACTATAATAAAAATGTACTACACTTGGATAAGTGGTAGTATTCTAATGGAATAAATTTACATATAAATGTTTGCATTTTACTAAATTTACCTATAAGAGATATTCAGAACAAAATTGTTTTCGTCTCATTTTTTACATTATGGAGGAATAGAAAATGGACATGATTGATCGTCAAATTGTAAAGTGCCTGCAGAAAAATGGTAGGATTTCAATAAAAAAATTGTCAGAAATAGTTTGTCTAACTCCTCCTGCGGTCGCAGAACGCATAAGAAAGCTTGAAGAAGCAGATGTTATTATGGGATATAGGGCTGTTATTAATCCCCAGAAGATGGGAATGAATATAGAAGCTCTTATAAATATTACATTAAAAGCAGGTAAACGAAAAGAATTTATTGATTTTGTAAGAAAAAGTAAGTGTATAGTGAAGTGTTATCATGTTACAGGAGGTTTTTCCATGACTGTTAAAGTAATAGTCAAAGAGACGTCCGAGTTAGAAACATTAGTAGGTAAAATTCAGCAGTATGGTAATACACAAACTCTTATTATTCTTTCTACTATTATTGAACATAAAGGAATTGTATAGATAATATTTTTAAAGTCTGGAAGAAAACCAGACTTTAAATTTTTGTGTTTATTATGATTGTACAAGCTTTTTAGTATGTTCTTCTACCATTTCAGGAGTGATGTCAGTTCTTCTTGCAACTCCACTTTCTATGGCAGCTTTTGCTACATAGTAAGCTACCTTTGGTGCTATCCTTGAGTCGAAAGCATCTGGTATAACATAATCTTCATTAAGTTCTTTTTCAGTTATTATGTCTGCTATAGCACATGCAGCAGCTATTTTCATTTCTTCATTTATTTTTGATGCTCTTACATCAAGTGCTCCTCTAAATATTCCAGGGAATGCAAGAACATTATTTATTTGATTTGGAAAGTCCGATCTTCCTGTACCAACTACTTTGGCACCTGCAGCTTTTGCTTCATCAGGGTAGATTTCAGGCTTAGGATTGGCCATAGCAAAAATGAGGGGATCTTTAGCCATTGTTTTTATCATTTCAGGAGTAATTACTCCAGGAGCAGATACACCTATGAATACATCAGCTTCTTTTAGTACATCTTTAAGTGCACCTTTTATCATACTAGGATTTGTAACTTCTGCTAAGTCTTTTTTTGCAGCACTTAAATTTTCTCTATCTTTTGATATAGCACCTTTTCTATCGCATACAATAATGTTTTTAACTCCTCTACTTACAAGCAGTTTTGCAATTGCTGTACCTGCAGCTCCTGCACCATTTATTATTACTTTTAAGTCTTCAAATTTTTTGTTTACTATTTTAAGTGCATTTATCATAGCAGCTAAAGTTACTACTGCTGTTCCGTGCTGGTCGTCATGAAAAACTGGTATATTGCAGACCTTTTTTAATTTATCTTCTATTTCAAAGCACTCAGGTGCTTTTATATCTTCTAGGTTTATTCCTCCAAATGTGGATTCTATTAATTTTACTGTTTCTACAATCTTGTCAGGATCTTTGCTGTCAACACAAATAGGAAAAGCGTCTACTCCTGCAAAAGTCTTAAATAGAATAGATTTACCTTCCATTACAGGTAAGCCAGCTGCAGCACCTATATTTCCAAGTCCCAAAACTGCACTGCCGTTAGTTACTACTGCTACATAATTTCCCTTAGAAGTATAATCGTATAAGGTATTATAGTCCCTGTTGATTTCAAGACATGGTTCAGCAACACCTGGAGTATATGCTAAGCCTAGGTCCTCTCTAGTTTTAACAGATACTTTACTTTTAAGTGCTATTTTACCTTCATGTTCTTTATGAAACTTTAATGCTTCTTCCTTTAAATTGTTCATATGTAAACCTCCTTGTATGATAAAAAATATTTCCAGCAACCAAAATAACTAATGAAGAACAGGTTGCTGGAAATTATATTACGTTATAGGTTTTCTAAACCTATATTAAGCAAATTCATATTTTTTTAATTCCCTAGGTTCAGTCATACTTATAGGATCTAGTATACGATCTAATTCAGATTCTTTTAAAATACCATTTTGAAGTATGATTTCTTTTACTGGCTTTCCTGTTTTTATAGCACTTTTTGCAATTGAGGCAGCCTTTTCGTATCCAACATAAGGGGTAATGGCAGTAACTATACCAACACTATTATCCACTAACTTCTTACATCTATTTGTATTTGCTGTTATACCTGAAATACAATTTTCTGTAAAAGTTTTTACACCGTTAGTAAGGGTTTCTATGGATTCAAATAAGTTGAAGAATATAACTGGCTCAAAGGCATTTAATTCCAGTTGACCAGCTTCAGCAGCCATTGTTATTGTAACATCATTTCCTATAATATTAAAGGCCACTTGAGTCATTACTTCTGGAATTACAGGATTAACTTTTCCCGGCATTATGGAAGATCCGTTTTGTTTTGGTGGAAGATTTATTTCTTCTAAACCAGTTCTTGGACCTGATGACATAAGCCTTAAATCATTTGCCATTTTGGATAAGTTAACGGCACAGGTTTTTATAGCACCAGATACTGACACAAAACCATCTAAATTTTGTGTGGCATCTATCAAATCATCAGCTTGTTCTAATTGTATACCAATAATATCACTGAGTATAGGTACTACTGTATTCATATATTTATTATCTGCATTTATTCCAGTACCTATTGCAGTACCACCTAAATTTAATACTTCTAATTCTTTTTTTGCGGCTTCAAGTCTTGAGATATCTCGTTTTATAACGGAACTATAAGCTTTAAATTCTTGTCCTAATCTAATGGGAACTGCATCTTGAAGCTGAGTTCTTCCCATTTTTATAATATTATTGAATTCTTTTGCTTTCATATCTAAATTCATATCTAATTTCTTTAGTTGTTCTATAGCTTTTAAAAGAAGTTTTAAAGCAGTTATTTTTCCTGCAGTTGGGAAGACATCATTTGTAGATTGTCCCATATTAACATGGTCATTAGGATGTACAATTGAGTAGTCTCCTTTTTTTCCACCTAAAATTTGAATAGCTTCATTTGCAATTACTTCATTTGCATTCATGTTTGCAGAGGTACCAGCTCCACCTTGAATAGGGTCTAGTATGAATTGATCTTGCAAATCACCACCGAGTATTTTATCACTAGCCTCAATTATTGCTTTTTCAATGTTTTCATTTAAAAGACCTGCTTTATAATTAGCTATAGCTGCTGCCTTTTTTATTTGAACAAGGCTTTTTACAAGCTCTGTATTTAATTTATATCCAGTTATATTAAAATTTTCAGCTGCTCTCAATGTCTGAACTCCATAATAAGCCTCTGTAGGTACTTCCTTTGAACCGATGGAATCACTTTCAATTCTAAAATCCATAAATATTCCCCACCTTTATTTTTAAATTTATAAATTGTAAATACTTTTTCTTTTAACTTAATAATAATCCCTTAATTTAAAACAGTAAATAAAATTAAGAAAACTCCGTAATAATGAAAATAAATCACTATATTTAGTTTATAAAAATTAGAAAAATATAGGGTTAACTTAAAAAATTAAGGTGGTAATACAACTGAATGTTTTTTAAAATTTAACAAATACTATCTTTAAGATTATATAGGCTTGAGGTGGTATATTAATGAAAAGTGATCATAAAGGACTTTCAGCAGTTCAGCTTACAATGATGGCTTTAGGAACTGTAATTGGTGGTTCATTTTTCCTAGGTTCTGCTGTGGCTATTCATGCATCAGGTCCTTCTATTATTATTGCTTACATACTAGGCGGAATTTTAGTATATTTTATTCTTTCTGCACTTTCTGAGATGACTGTATCTGACCCAGCTCCGGGATCTTTTGCTACCTATGCAGGTAAAGCTTTTGGACGTGGAACTGAATTTATGGTGGGATGGGTTTATTGGACTGGAATGGTTCTAGCTATGTCCAGTGAAGCAGCAGCAGTATCAATTTTAATTCGCAGATGGTTTCCTAAGGTATCTATATCCTTAATTGGAAGCATTGTTATTATTTGTATTACGCTACTCAACTTGTTGGGCGCAAGTAAATTGAGCAAGCTTGAGAGTGCCCTTGCTTCTTTTAAGATAGCTGCCATACTATGTTTTGTTATTATTGGCATACTTCTAGTTACAGGGTTAATAGGTGGAGTTTCACAAGTTAAATTAGGTCAATTGGGGAGAGAACCTTTTTTTGCTGGGGGAATAAAAAGCATTGCAGGAAGTATGCTTATAATTATGTTTGCCTATGCTGGTTTTGAGATAATTGGTTTAGCTGCTTCAGAAACTAAAGATCCTAAAAAGGTAATTCCAAAAGCTATTAGATATACTGTGTTAAGCCTTGTTGGTCTTTATATAGTTTCTGCGGCTGTAATTATATTTCTAATTCCTACGGCTGCCATTAGTGAAAATGTAAGTCCTATGGTAGCAGCCCTTAACAATTGGGGAATGGGTTGGGCAGGTAATGTTATGAACATAATAATGATTACTGCTATACTTTCTACAATGTTAGCAGCTATGTTTGGACTTGGAAGGATGATTCGGTCTCTTGCAGATAGAGGGCATGCACCTGCATTATTGAGGGATAAAAAGGATGTGCCTTATAGAGGAATGATGCTTTCGGGGTTTTCTATGCTTTTGGGACTCATAATAGGGCTCTTATTTCCAAAGGTTTATTTATTCTTAGTAAGTTCAGGAGGTTTTGCTCTACTTTTTACCTATGCGATTATTGTAGCTTCCCATATTCGTTTTCGCAAAAGAAACTTACAGGAGTTAAAGAAAAAAGCGTATCCCTATGGTTCATTGATTACTTTAATAAGTCTTGTCGTTATCATTGCAAGTATGCCTTTTATTTCAGGGCAAACTTCAGGTCTTGTAGCTGGAATTATAATTATAGCTGTATACTTATTTATATATTTAGGTGTAGAAGTCTATAAAAGAACTAGGAAAGCTATAAATGAGAATAATAAGTTAAGTGTAAAAAAGCAAATAGTTGATTTACTTACAGAGTTTTCTGAGGAAATTACTAATCATAAGAAAGATAAAAAAGGAGAGTAATTATATGTGAGTAATTTCAAATAAAAGTTTTATTCTATTTTTTATAATCTTGGTTCCCCATGAATATTTTTAAATTAAAAATAAGACATAATAAATATTTTGTTTAATTTATTATAACATAATATAGTCTTAAATCCAGTTTTTATTAAAATATTTACATAAAAGTACCATAAAGGATAACATTTATTTACTTATGGTGTAATTTTGTGTAAATTTATGGATAAAATTTGCTATTAATAATAAAAAAATTTATTTAATTTCACAATAATATGACAAAATATTTATTATGTACTAATAATGTAAATTATATTTTATAGTACCACAGTTTAATTAAAATGTTTAATATAGAATGGAAGGGAATAGTGAGGATATGATCAAGGTAAATCAAATAGACAGTGTAAAAGAATTTGCTAAAGTTCAAGCAAATTTAGTATCTGGTGGAGTTGTATACGGAATTATAGAAGGTGATACCATGAAATGGGTGCAGTCTTCAGATTCATTTAGTTTGGATGTATTTCATGTTGGTAAAAAATTTGATAGTAATAGTACATCTCTTACTGCAATTCGTGAAAAAAGAGTATTGTCTCAGAAAGTTCCTCGTTCCGCTTATGGAATGAGACTTTCAATAACTTCAATTCCTATAGTGGACGAGCATGATAAGGCTGTTGGTGTTTTTTCTATGGCTTTTCCAAGATTACATCCTGTAGCAAAAGCTTTTGAAAATTTTGCACCGATGTTAGCTGAAATGTTTTCGGAAGGTGTTTTTTTATGCTTAACTGATCTTGAAAAGTTTGTAAGTATACAATCTTCAAAACAATTTAATATTAATTCTATAAAAATAGGAGATGAATTTGAATCAGATTTTATCAGTAAAAAAGTGATAAGTACAGGAAAATCCAAAGTTGAAAAAATAGATGCTGTAAAGTATGGTACTCCTGTTATGATGTTAGGTTATCCACTAATTGATGAAGATTCAAATGAGATTGTTGGTAGTTTTGTTATAGCTATGCCAAAGGAGACTGAAGCAGAGTTACGTAATATGTCAGGCAACCTTACGGAAAGTATAACAGGGATATCTTCTGCTATTGAAGAATTGGCAGCATCAGCATCACAAATACATAGCAATGAACAGGAACTTAATAATGATATAAGTCAGATAACAGAATTATCAGAAGAAATAAATAAGATATCTTCTTTTATAGAGGATATTGCAAATGAAACAAAGATGTTGGGACTAAATGCTGCTATTGAAGCTGCTAGAGCAGGACAAGCTGGTAGTGGCTTTGGTGTAGTGGCAAATCAAATAAGAAAACTTTCTGAACAAGCTAAGAGTACCGTGCCTAAGATTAAGAAATTAACGGATAGCATTAAAGAAAAGGTAGATGGATCTAGCAAGAAAAGTAAGGGATCTCTAGCTTCAAGTCAGGAACAGGCTGCTGCGACTGAAGAAATTACTGCAAGTATAGAAGAGATAACTACCATGTCAGAAAAATTAAGTGAAATTGCACTTAAACTTTAATCCTATAGAGTCTCTAAACGAAAAATCAACTTATACTCTGAATATTTTTTACAACCTTCAGCTCCTTAAATATTTTGATAAGGCTAAGGAAAAAATTTAAAAAAATATTGAGAACTTTTGAAAACTCGTACCTCAAACAATTCAAAAGTTCTAGGTTTTTTAAGAATTTTTTCCTAAGACTTATATACAAAATATTTGAAAGAGCTTCATTGTTGTAAAAATATGCCTGCGTATAAGTTGATTTTTAAGTTAGAGATTTATCCTCATATGATTATTCTAAATAAAATTTGAACTTATAAATACAGATATGCTGACAAAATTGAAAGCACATTTAAAAAATTTTTAAATTTAATGAAGTGTTTTTTGTTTCTGAATCGTTATAGTAAGTGTAAGGATAAAAAGGGCGGTGATGATTATTCAAAGAGACGAATTTGCAAATTATATAAAACAATATGAACGCTTAATCATTACTATATGTTTATCTTTTACAAAAAATTATTTTGATGCGGAGGATTTGGCACAACAAACTTTTCTGGCTGCTTATAAAGATTATGAGAAATTTCAAGGAGAAAATTTTAAAGCCTGGCTCACTAAAATTGCTGTAAACAAGTGTAAAGACTATATGAAAAGTCCTGCACGAAAAATAAATAGTTTAACTGATCAAGAATATGAATGTTTGGAAGACAAGAAAAGCTGCATTGAAGATACTGTGATAGAAAATGATACTTCACAGAAAATACATGACTTGTGTAATAAATTAAAGGAGCCTTACAGGACTGTAGCCATAAATTATTTTTGTAAAGATATTAAACTTTCTCATATGGCTGAATCTACGGGTCAAAAACTAAAAACTCTGCAGACACGTTTGTATAGATCAAAAAAATTATTAAAAGTTTTATGGAAGGAGGAGTTTATGTGAGTGAAATACTGTTTGATGAAAATGGACATTTAACTAAAAAATCCATAAAGTGCCTTAAGGACGGTTCCTTAAAAAGTGAGGAAAGCATTATGATTTTAGATCATGTTTCTGAATGTGAAAAGTGTAGTGCCTACATTGCTGATGGTTTTGATGATACTGAACTTGTAAAAGCTCCTTCTGGATTTTGTGATGAGGTAGAGAATAAAATAAAAAAGAGAAAGAGCAGTGAATTTATTTTTTACTCGCTTAGAGTTTCAATTGCAGCTTGTATGGCACTCATGATTGTTTTTTCAAACACATTAAATTTTATAGTAAATACAAAAAAAGTAGTAGGTATTGCACCGCCAAATTTAAGTATTGTAAATTCAATAAATACGAATATGAGTAATTTTTCTCAGAAGATAATTAACATGGAGGGTTTTAATAATGAGAATGAAAAAAGGTAAGATTTCAACATTTATTTTTTCACTTTTACCTGGCGCAGGGCATATGTATATGGGATTTATGAAAATGGGAATATCTTTTATGTCAGCTTTCTTTTTTGTAATATTTATAGCTGGTTGGCTTAACATAGGTCCTCTCTTGTTTGTTTTACCTCTTATTTGGTTTTATTCCTTTTTTGATTGTGTAAACAAACGGTATTCTTCAGATGAAGAATTTTTAAATTTAGAAGATAATTATTTGTTTTCACTTGATAAGCTATTGAAAGTTGATCAAAAAGTATTTACAAAGCAGAGATTATTTGTAGGTATAGTATGTTTATTCCTTGGGTTGTATTTAATATGGGATAACGTAATGAATACTTTATGGGGTCATATTCCAAATGAGGTGTATGAGATGCTGTCTGATGTAACAAGAACTGCACCTAGAATAATTATAGGTATTGCAATAATTGCTGCAGGTATAAAACTAATTAAAGGTAAAAAGAGGGAGATGGATGAAGATGTTTAAAGGTCGTAGAGTTGGCACCCTTACGGCAGGTATAGTGCTCGTTATGTTTGGAACAATGTTTTTGTTAAATAGAATGCTTCCCAATATAAATTATTATCTAATAGTGTCATTGTGGCCTATTATTCTAGTACTTTTAGGTATTGAAATTATTGCAGGCTATATAATAAATAATGAAGAAAAGATGAAATATGATGCAGGTGCCATTATTTTAGTAATATTATTATCTGTTTTTTCAATGGGTATGGCAGGTGCCCAGTTTATAATTCTTCATTTCCCCCAATGTAAAATCATTTTTTAAATAAGGAAAATCCTATTAAATTAATTTTAAATGGTAATTGACAGAAACAGGTTTGATGTTTAACATTAAACCTGAAATTTTTGCGTATATTTTAATAGGAGTGAGTGATATGTTAATGACTGATGTTAAAAGGTATAAAGCTGAAACTTGGGACATAATGCAATTTATGTTTGAAAAATTCAATGATCATCAACTTCATTGTGTAATTGAATTGGATAGCCATATTGATGAAAATTGTTTAAAAAAAGCAGTGTATATGTCAACTTGGGAATTTCCATTAGTAATATGCAAATTTGTAGAAAAGAAGTCCTCACCTTATTGGCAAAGTTGTAAATTTACAACAGATGATATTGTAAGAATAATTGAAACGGAAAAGGTTCATGAGGAGATAGAAAAATGTATTGTACTAAAAACAGATACATTTAAAGGACCACAACTTAGAATAAATATTATAAGAAGTAGTACCCGTGATTGTCTTTGCATAATAATTAATCATATGCTCTGTGATGCTGCAGGCTTTAAGGATTATCTTTATATGCTAAGCTCTATATATTCCAACCTAAAAGATAATCCGGGTTATACCCCTAATTTTCAGATGAGTTCTAGAAGTGCAAAACAGGTACTGGATAACTTTAGTGATTTGGATAAGGTTAAAATATTTTTTTCTTCATCACAGGTATCCAAATACAATGGGGGCATCTATTTCCCATTGGAAGGAGATAATAATAATCCTTTTGTTGTTATTCATAAGATTACCAAAGATAGAGTTAGGTTTATAAAAAAATATGCTAAGGAAAGTAAAACAACTATAAATGACATTGTTATTGCATCATATATAAGGGCTCTTCAAAAGGAATTACATTGCAGCCATATAGCTCTTCCTTGTCCTGTGGATCTTAGGAGGTATATTCCAGAAAAGAAGGCACAGGGAATATGTAACTTAACATCAAATATGGTATGTGATATAGGAAAAGATATAGGTGAAAATTATAAAGAAACTCTTTTAAAGGTAAAAAAGTCCATGGAACATGAAAAGAAAAGTTTTTCATGTCTTAATGGTCCAATGATGCTTGAAATTATATTTTCTCTATTACCTTATAAATTTGCAAAATCACTTGTATGCAAGTTATTTCATAACCCTCCTATAGCTATGACCAATATTGGAATTATAGATAAAGAGAAACTTTCATTTTATGGAGCTGGAGTTAAAGATGCTTATATGAATGGATCTATTAAATATAATCCTTATTTTCAAGTTGCACTTACTACCTTTGATGATGAATTTACCTTTAGTGTAAACTTTTGCGGTACACAGAAAGATAGACAGAAGATCCAGAGTTTTTTGCAAACCCTTGATGATGAACTCCCTAAACTGATATAATTTAATTTATATAGAATTTGGGGGAATATAAAATGAAATATAAATATATATTATTTGATTTGGATGGAACAATTACAGAGTCTAAGGAAGGAATAACTAAATCAGTACAGTATGCATTGAAGAAATTTGGTATTATAGTGGAAAGTCTTGATTTGCTTGAAAAGTTTATAGGACCACCATTAAAATACTCATTTAGTGAATATTTTGGTTTTGATGAAAATAAGTCTCTCGAGGCAGTGCAGTATTACAGAGAATATTTTGAGAAAAAAGGAATAATGGAAAACAAGGTATATGATCATATTGAAGATTTACTAAAACAATTGAAAGAGCTGAAGTTAAAATTAATTATAGCCACATCAAAGCCTACTAAATTTTCAAATATAATATTAAATAACTTTAATCTGACCCCCTACTTTGATGCCATTGTTGGCAGCAATATGAATGGGACAAGATGTACAAAAGGAGAAGTAATAAAGCATGTATTAGAAAAGTATAGGATTAATTCTGATGAAGCTGTAATGATAGGAGACAGAAAATATGACATGATAGGGGCAAGACAAAACAATATGGATTCTATAGGAGTAACCTATGGATATGGATCTCTAGAAGAATTAAAAAATGAAAATCCAACCTATATTGCAGACAGTGTAATGGATATATTGAATAAAGTTACACAGCAATAAAGAGATTATAAGCAAAAAATCAACTTATACTCCGAATGTTTTCCACTAAGACTTATATACAAAATATTTAAATGTGCTTGTTTATTGTAAAATGTTTCTACGTATAAGTTGATTTTTAAGTTAGAAATTTATATTATACGTAAGATCCTTCACTCTATTTTATCCTGGAGCTGCTTTATCTTTTTTATGTCCAGAATAGCCAGAATCTCCTTTAGCTTCTTTATCTCTATTTCATCTAATCCAGGGCAACACGGATCTCCTTTTGGACCTCTAGGGCCGGGACAGCCAGGGTCTCCATCATGTCCTCTAGGACCAGGACAACCAGGGTCTCCTTTTGGACCTCTATCTCCAGGACAGCCCTTATCACCTTTATCGCCTTTAGGGCCAGGACAGCCAGGATTTCCTTTGTCACCTTTAGGCCCAGGACAACCAGGATCGCCCTTATCGCCTTTAGACCCAGGATCGCCCTTATCACCTTTATCGCCTTTAGGACCAGGACAGCCAGGATCGCCCTTATCGCCTTTAGACCCAGGATCGCCCTTATCACCTTTATCGCCTTTAGGGCCAGGACAGCCAGGATCGCCCTTATCGCCTTTAGATCCAGTGCAGCCGGGATCGCCTTTATCGCCTTTAGGACCAGGACAACCGGGATCACCTTTTGGACCTTTCTTACCGCAAATTGTTATACATTTATGATAACAATCATTTTTTGATTCATCATGACATTCAGAACCATCCATATTGTGTTTACTTGTCTCATCAAGTTCCATTTCCTGTGTCTCAATATTTTCACTTTCATTTTTATCAACAAATTCACGGCTGCTTTTTGAGTGATCCGATCTTCTATGCTTTGCCATATATTTATTTCCTCCTTTTTATAATGATTTAGATAACATATCTAAAGTTGTGTCAAATTAAAAATCAATAGAAATAAGGCTTACTTAATTTAAGGACTTCATCCTTAATACATAGTATGTTGATTTATTAATATTGCAACATAATCAAGGCTTAAAATTATATATGCCAGTACTTTAAAAAATACTGGCATAATTAAAATTTTGTTATATTATATGATTAAATTTAAGAACATGGTTGTCTGCAGGTTAGGTTAAGTGTAATATCTATATCAGATTTAACAGGTAGGTGTCCTGCACCAAGGAATACCTGAGAATTTGGCTCTGACAGGACTATGCTGTTTACAGTATTTTCGATAGTTGCAGTACCGAACAGTGAACTTGATATAACTGTAAAACGTACTGTTCTATTTATTGATCCTCCTGCAGGTATTTGGAGGTTATTATCGCTAAGTGTAATATTTATAGGGCCAACTATATTAGTGCTAAGAGGAACTGATTCCTCACTTGAAGTAAATTTGGCAGTGAATCCACCAAAATCATTAAACTGTAATGTTATACCAGATGGTATGAAAAAATTGTCAATTACATTGACAGTAGTATTAGGCGATAGGTCTATAGAGGAAATTGTTACTGTAAACGAAGCGCTATTTTCATTAATATTGCAGCATTTTACAACACCTAGTTCAACAGCACTAAATTCCGTTGAACAAGTATCTGTACTTTCTGTGCCTGTTGCGGATGCTCTAACTGTATTGTTTACAGTATAGGTTCTAGGCACAGTTATACTAGTAATTGGAATTGTATAAGTTACAGGTATTGTATCTCCCGGGCTAATGGTACCAAGATTTCCACTTATAATAACTTCTCCAAGAACAGTTGTATTTATTGAAAGGGTAGATGGATTGACTGTAATTGTACCTAGTACCAGTGCGGATGAAATAAAAACCGTATCAAGATACTGTACGTTATTAAGAGCAGCATTTCCTGTATTTGTAACATTAACTGTGTAGTTTAAGGTTACTTGATTATTGGTAATTGTATGATTACATGTTTTTATTACTGAAAGTACTCCCTGATCATTACATTTAGGAAGAAGAAGGCAATCGCAATCAAAAGTTAATATATTGTTAGCAGCTTTTATTTTTATTGGCTGTGTGTCAGTAGGAAAATTGCCTACTAATTCAATTCTATATTCTACACTTACGCCTTTTTGGTATCTTTCGCTAACTTCTATTTTTAGCCATTGAAAGCCTGAAGGTGCATTACCAAAATTAGGATCAGTTAAAGATAGTGTAAAATTGATAGATTGAAATTGTCCACACCCATCTATTTTTTCAAAAACTTCTACACTTTGGGATGATATAGATTGACAAATAGGAATAACAAAATTACTTATAGATCGGGTATCTTTATTGCAGTCAGTAATAAACTTATAAGTCCAGAAAGATTTTGTAAGCAGAGGATCATAAGCTGGATTGTTGACTACCCTTCCATCAGAAAGAGTCTGGCATTGTGGTTGTACAACTGAAATACCATTTTGTGCTCCACAGCAGCATATATTTGTATAGGATGTGCAGCTACATGGCTGTACTTGGTCTGCCATATAATATCACTCCTCTTTTATTCTAATTAAAATTATAACTCTAATTTAATATATTAAAAAATTAAAAAGGCGTTACAAAGATAAGAATTTGTACATTTACTGGCATTTGACACTAGGAAGTATATCTATGTTAGATGTTGATGACAGATTTTTTATATCAATAAGTACCTGTGAATTAGGATTTGCTAGAGTAATACTTTTTAAAGTATTTGTGATAGTTATCTTGCCTGCTATTGTACTGGATATTACTTTAAATGTAATTGCTTTGTAGGTGCATCCATCTTGTAGTATTTTGAGATTTCTGCAGGTGAGTATAATATTTTGTGGACCAGTTATATTGGTGTTAATAGGCACAATATCATATTTATTGCCAAATGTAGCAGTATACATCCCAAAATTATTAAATTGTAAAGTAATCCCAGATGGAATGAATAAGTAATTTATTATGGTTACTTCTGTGTCAGGTGAATAACGCGTATTCCATATTGTAAGTATAAAAGAGACTTTATTTTGATTTATTATACTACAGTGATTTTCTGAGCTAAGTTTTACCACATCAATATTCGAAGAGCAGACGCTGTGAGCTGATGTATACATAGCAGAAACTACAACATTGCTGCCTATTTTGTATTTTTTTGGTTTAGTTATATTTTCTACTGGAATTGAATAGATAACTGTTAACATTTGACCAGGTTTTATTATGTCAAAACGTCCGTTGATTAGAATTTGACCGGGTATATTTCTATCAATAGAAAGATTAGATGTATTAATGTGTATTTTACCTAGGATAAATGAAGTTGGAATATATATTTTATCGTTATAAATAACGTTATTGAGAGCAGTGTTTCCTGTATTTAAAATATTGACCTTGTATTTTAAAATAGCTTTGTTATTGATAATAGAAGTGAAGCAGCTCTTTTTTACAGTAAGATTTCCTTTAGAATTACAAGTTGGTACAAGTATACTATCTTCAGTAAATTTAATTATATTATAAGTTGTTTTTATTTTTAAGGACTGACGACTAGAGACATAATTCCCGAAAATTTCTAAAATGTATTCTACACAAACTCCTCTATAATATCTTTTTAAATTTTCTATTTTTAACCATTTAAATCCTTTAGGAGCATAGTAGAAAGAAGGATCATTTTTTATAAGGGTAAATGGAACAGGATTGAATACAGTGTTACAGTCTAGTCGTTCATAAACTTTAATATTTTCTGACTTAATTAAGTGGCAAATAGGAATACCAATACTTTTTATACTTCCATCCATTTGCATATCACAGTCAATTATGAATTTGTATGTCCAAAAGGATGATGCAAGTGACGACACATAAGCTGGATTGTTTACAGTACTTCCATCTGGAAGTACCTGATATTCTGGCTGTATTATTGAAATACCATTTGAATATTTGCAGGAGTATATGTTTTTATAAGGTATTTTATTGTAAGGTTGAGAAGAATCTGCCATAAGAAATTTCCTCCTTTAAAATATATAATTTTTAAGTCTTAATAATTAATATATTTACAAAATGTTTTAGTGATACAAAAATTCAAAATTTGATAATAAATATAGTTTTTTATATAAAAAAGAAGACGCTTGGAAAGTAGATGGAAATTATGAAAAGATATTTAATTAAGCAACTACTTAGTAGTAACTGGAAAATTATTGGTGTACATTGGAAAGCATATATTAGACAGGATAAATGATATAAAAAAGAGTACGACAAAAAAGCCTAAGGTTTTAGATTTGTCAAAAGTTTTTATTGTGACGAAATTTGTTATTACATGCTTTGTATAAGTTAACTTTCAAACTAGAAACTCTACAGAAGTTAGCTCTTGTAGTATTTTTTAGGAGAAAGTCCAAACATCTTTTTAAAGGCTCGCACAAAGTTGGAGTAATCTCCAAAACCAGATTTTGCACATGCATCTGATGCATTTTCACCGTTGGTTATTAATAAATTAGCCATAATCAATCTTTTTTGAAGTATATAATTGTGAAGGGTATACCCGGTTTGTTCTTTAAATTTGTGCATTAAATAGTACTTACTTACATAAAATTTAGAGGATAGAGCATCTACAGAAAGGTTTTTGCTTAAGTTTTTATTTATATAATCTAGAATATTATCCATGCTCTTATCATATTTTATGTCATTGGACTCTGAAATATTTTTTTGTTTTAAAAACAATCTATTTATATAGACTATAAACTGTAAAAAATAGGATACTCTCAGCACGCTGTAACCTAATTCTTTGTTTTTAAAGGTATCTTCAATCTGAAAAAGTATTTTTTTTACATCTGCAAGCCATGTACTTTCGAGTCTCAATAAATTAAATCTTTGTTTTGATGCCAGTTCAAAGCAGCTTAATAAATTACAGTTATGATTATATCTTACTAAAAAGTCTGAATTTAACCACATAATTATACGTTCATAGGTTTCGTTTGAGTCTATTATAGCTTTGTGTATATCATTGCTGTTTACAAGAAGTATATCCCAGGGCTTTAATTTGTAAGATTTACCTTCTATTAGATAGGTTACATTGCCTGATATAAATATTACTATTTTATTAAAATTATGATAGTGAAATTGGAATTTAATATCTCTTTTATCTTTTAAGTGAAATATTTCAAAGTCACTTTTCAAATGACCTCTCTTTACTTTTTGAGTTGTATTTTTAATCATTCAACCATACCTCAACTATATTATATTTATATGCTAAAGCATTTTTCGCAATATTTCAAGCACTTTTCGCAATAAAACAAGTAAAAAATCAGTATATAATAAATATAAAGATTAAATCAAAAAATGAGGTGTTTTTATGAGTTTATTTACTGGTTCTGCAGTTGCAATTGTAACTCCATTTAAAGATGGCACTGTAAACTTTGACAAATTAAAGGAACTTTTAGAATGGCATATAAAATCAGGTACGAAAGCTATAGTTATTTGTGGAACTTCAGGTGAAGCTACTACAATGACGGAAAAGGAAAAGAAAGATACTATAAAGTTTACTGTAGATACGGTAAGTGGAAGAATACCAGTAATAGCTGGTACAGGTAGTAATTGTACTGCGCAGGCTGTAGATATGAGCGTATGGGCTGAAAGCATAGGTGTAGATGGTCTTCTCGTAATTACTCCTTATTACAATAAAACTACACAAAAAGGAATTATAGAACATTTTAAAGTAATAAACGATAGAGTAAAAACTCCTATAATAGTTTACAATGTTCCAGGAAGAACAGGATTGAATATACTTCCAAAAACTTTGAAAAAATTATGCGAATTTAAAAACATAAGCGGAATAAAGGAAGCCAGTGGTAATATAAGTCAAATTGCTGAAATGAAAGCACTTTGTGGTGAGAGAATTGACATATATTCTGGAAACGATGACCAGGTAATTCCAATATTGTCTTTAGGGGGATGTGGGGTAATATCTGTAATGGCGAATATAGTACCCTGTGATATGGAAAAAATGTGTGAATTATTCTTTAAAGGTGATATAAAGGCTGCACTTAAGTTACAGTTGGATTTATATTCACTTATAAAGGCAATGTTTATAGAGACGAATCCTATTCCAGTAAAAACTGCTATGAACATTTTAGGCAAAAATGTTGGAAACTTAAGACTTCCACTTACTACTATGACAGATGAAAACTTAAAAATATTAGAAAATGAATTAAAAAATTACGGACTTTTAGGATAGAAATTAACAGTTTGTAGAAAGGAGTGATAGGAAATGAAAAGCTTTTTTAAAAACTACAAATTTTCCATTATATTATTAGGCTCAATAATTTTAGGTGCAATTATAGGCGTATTGTTAGGATCTAAGGCACTAGTATTAAAGCCCTTTGGGGATTTATTTTTAAATTTAATGTTTATGGTTATAATACCTTTGGTATTCTTTAGCGTTACTTCTGCTATAGCAAACATGAAAGGTATGAAAAGATTAGGTAAAATTATGGCAAGTACCTTTGTAGTATTTATATGCACTGCGCTTGCAGCGTCTGTAATTGGTTTTATAGGTGCTTTAATAGTAAATCCTGCAAGAGGTATAGATTATTCAGCCCTTAAAAAGATTGTAACAGCTGGAGGAGGTGCTGCTGATAAAGTGAAGCAAGTAGGGCTTTTACAGCAGATTGTAAATACTCTTACTGTTTCAGATTTTGTTTCTCTGTTTTCTAAAAGTAATATGCTGCAGCTCATTGTATTTTCAGTACTTTTTGGTATTTCGACTTCAGCCCTTGGGGAAAAGGCTGAACCTGTTGCAAAATTTTTAGAGGCAGCATCTAATGTAATGATGAAAATGGTTAAAATAATAATGTACTATGCTCCAATAGGTCTTGGATGTTATTTTGCTGCAGTAATAGGATCTCTTGGACCACAAATACTTCAGGGATATTTAAGAGTATTTATTCTATATATAGTTATATCAGTTATTTATTATTTCGGGTTCTTTACTTTCTATGCATTTTTAGCTAGTGGCAAGATTGGAATTAAAACATTCTGGAAAAACGCTGTAGCTCCAACAATAACAGCACTAGCAACTTGCTCAAGTGCAGCAAGTATTCCTGTTAATTTAGAATGTACAAAAAAAATGGGAGTACCAGAGGATATAGTTGAAACGGTAATCCCATTAGGGGCAAATATTCATAAAGATGGTTCTGTAATTGGTGGTGTTATGAAAATCACTTTCTTGTTTGGACTATTTGGAAGAAGTATGACCAGTCCTTCAGCCATACTTTCCATAATTTTTGTATCCTTTTTAGTTGGAGCTGTAATGGCAGCTATACCTAGCGGAGGTATGATTGGTGAGATGCTTATATTAAGTGTATACGGACTTCCAACGGAGCTGCTTCCTATAATTGCAGTTATAAGTGTAATAATAGATGCACCGGCTACTGTGCTTAATTCTACAGGAAATACAGTAGCTAGTATGGTAATATCCAGACTTGTAGAGGGAAAGTTAACATTTGAAAAAAAGTATGGCATAATGGAAGATAAGTAAGACTATAAGATTGTATAACTTAACTTTTGCACATATAAAATTTTGACTTAATACAAAAATAATGCGAAACAATTTTTTAAATAACAAAGAACAAAGTGCAAATATCAAATAAGGATAATTTTCTTCACTATGCTGCGAAAAATCTTAAAATTATAGATTCCCTGAGGTACGAAGAAAGCTATCAGTATTTGAACTTTGATATTTGGACTTTAAACTCTAATTATTAATTCTTAACTATTAACTCTTAATTAGATAAAGGGGGTATTTTATGAAGTATAAAATTGGACATGAAATTCAATTTACTCAGAGTTTTTGGCTGCCAGTAGAAGGTGGTAAAAAGCTGAAGGTATTAAAAGGAGATAAAGCCGTAGTGGTTAAAAAAATAGATGATAATTCAGGAGAAATATTATATATGACAGGGGAGGCTTCCGGCAAAAGCCAAGTTATAAATATTCAAGTGGATGATGAGATAGATGGGGATTATATAGCAAGACAAATAATGGAAGAACTTTAATTGAAACATCATAGAATTTCCAAACGAAAAATCACTTATACTGCGAATATTTTTAGTAATTAAAAATTAAGAGTTAAGAATTAATAGTTATGGATGATTTTCTTCCGTTGGCACTTCAGAAAATCTAAAATAGGGTATCACTTACGCAAAGCCTCAAATTGACCTTCACTATTAATTCTTAATTATCAATTCTTAACTTAAAAGTATGCCTGCGTATAAGTTGATTTTTAAGTTAGAATACCTATGCAGATTGTAGAGTTTAAAAATAAATCTATAAGTGTTGAAAATTGCTAATTATAAATCTTGGTTGAATTTATAATTTTAACATTTAAATTAAACTGACAATTTGGACAAGTTTAATTCTAGGATTAACTATCTAGAGGGCTTTAAACCTAGAAAATCTATATAGTGATTTTAATTTGAATTTTAACTTATACAAAAAAATGTAATAACAAAATTGAAAGCACCTTTAAAAACTTTTCCATAAGTCTTAGTGAGGTATTTTAGAAAATCTTAGGAGCTTAGATATTGTTTGAGGTACGAGTTTAGCTAAGGTTCTTAGATTTTCAAAATACCAAACTTTAGACTTGCCAAAAGTTTTTAGGGTGTTAAAATTTGTCATTACATGCTCTGTATAAGTTAATTTTCAATCTAGAGACTTTATATTAATCACATCTTAAAGTTTTATAAGTAATAGTAGTAGGCTCGCTGCAGCATACTTCTATATCTTCTTTGCTTATTTTAGTGTTTAATTTCACGGGATATCCCCACAATTCATAAATGCATTTTAAAGTAGCTTCCATATAATTTGAATTTAATTCTCTCCCATCGTAAATATGTTTTAATACGAGGGTATTGTCCTTTTTTAAAATATCATCAACAACGATATTGGGAATGGAACCCATGCCACAATTATTGCATAGGGTATTTCTAATTTCAATCCAGCCCTTTTCATCAGGAATTTCTTTTATTACATAGTCACTGCGCTGTTTTGCATATTCAAATAAATTTAGTTCATAACACAGCTCTTTTGTTAAGTATCTTCGAATAAAAGATGCATCTCTTTCCAGTGCTCTTACTTCAAATATCTTATTTTCTCCGTATCTTTTATCTAAGTCTTCAAATATTTTAAAGCCAATATAATAGGGGTTAATTCCTCCCATAATAGGTGTAATTATATCATTGTGTCTTTTAATGAATTCAATGTGAAGTGAAGGCGAAAGGTCGAGTCTATTTAAGGTCTTATAATGCCAGTAACTTGCCCAACCTTCATTCATAATCTTTGTTTCAACCTGAGGTATAAAATATGCAGTTTCTTTTTTTACTACATATAAAACATTTTTTTGCCATTCTTCTAGTTGACTGTGATTTATAATAAAATCTATTAAATCTTCTTTTGATTCCTCCTCTGTTTTTTTTGCACCTATGGTTCTGTTTGTTTGAAATCTTATGGAATGAGCGGCATTTAAAATTTTTTCTACTCCTTCATACCCGATGCTTGGGTCATTTATATATTCTCTTATCATATCTGCATCATTTTTAAACATTTCAAGAGTATAGGATGCTTTAGTACCCTCTTTAAACAACCTGTTATTTTTAAAGAAATCATTGTGTCCGTATACATGAGCCATTGTTAGAATTTGCAGTAGTAGTGTATTGTCCTTCATCAAATAAGCAAGACAGGGATTTGAGTTTATTACCATTTCATAAGGAAGTCCTGTAAGGTTATATTTGTAAAGTGATTTTGTCCTGTCATAGGATTTGCCAAAACTCCAGTGAGGGTATCTAGCAGGCATTCCCAGATAGGCTTCGTATCCTATCATGTCTGTATAACTTACAATTTCAAATTCTTGAGGATAAAAGTCAAGTCCTGATTTTTTAGATGTATCTTCTATAATGTCACACCATTTTTCTAAATCTGTACCTGTATATTCCAGAAAAATCACCTTCCTTCCAGTTCTTTTTTCAGTATTTTTTTAAGAGATATCCATAAGTCTTGCTTCTCATTAATAGTTACAGTGGAAAAGTTATTTTTATCTATTCCTCGACGGAAAATATTTTTTATATTACTTCCAAAATAACTGGGTATGATTTCGGCATAGCTAAAAAGATTACAGACTTCACATAAATCTTTGGCAGCTTTTAAAGCACGCTCGTTGTCTTCATCCCAATTGTCACCGTCACTTACATAAAATGTATATACGTTCCAGTAAGCAGGATTATAATTTTCTTCAATTACCTCAAGAGCTTTATTCAATCCGCTGGATATATAGGTCCCACCAGATTCTACCTTGTGGAAAAATTCATTTTCAGTAACTACTTTTGCTTTAGTGGAGTGAGAAATAAATTTAATTTCAACATTATTGTATTTAGCTTTTACAAATTGATACAAAATAAAGAAAAAGGATCTAGCTAAGAATTTTCTAGTGCTATCCATGGAACCTGATGTATCCATTACACATATGACAGCAGCATTTAATTCACGCTTTTTTTTCTCCTTTATCCTGAAATATCTTAAATCTTCCTGTCTAAAAGGAAATCTTGAGTCTATATCTTTAGAAATAGTTTCATTTTGAAATAGTGGGTCTTTGGAAGCTTCTCTAATAGCTCTTTTAGAGTTTTGCTGTCTTTTTAGTTTTTCTATAACAGTTCTTTTCTTAGCAAGCCTTGGATTTATTCCATTTCTTTGATATCCTGATTTTTTTAAGGATTTTTTAGATAATAATTCTGAAAATTTTTTTTTGTCCATCAAAGGTAGCTCCATATCTTCAAGAAGGTAATTCATAAGTTCTTCTAGGGTAATTTCAGTTTCGTACATATCTTCCCCTTCTTCGTTGCCTGCACCGCCTTTGCCTCCATTTTTCTCTAGGGATCTTCCAATTTTATCTCCTCTTTTTTGAGATCCATTTCCACTTCCAACTTGGGGACTATTGTCTCCATATATAAAGTGGTATTCTTTAATGCCTTTTATGGGAATTTTAATTTTCTTATCTTTACTCTGACCTATAATGCTTTCTTCTGATATTATATCTGCAAGATTATCCTTTATGGATTTCTCTACTAATTGTTTGTGGCGCCTTCTATCTTCTAAGGATCTATCATGGTGATCCCTTGGATCAAATTCTCTAAAAATAGCCATAATATCAATCCTTCCATAGGTTGTTGGCAGCATATTTTAAAATAACGTCACAGCAGTGGTCACAATATCCATCTGCTTTCATTTCTTCAACCATGGAATTATATTTTTCATTTTGTTCCTTGCCCCTTACTTTTGATTTAGTTATAACTCTGGATAGTTCTTTTACAGATGCAGTGAGTTTTTTCTCAATAGCTTCTTTAAGAGGTTCATAGGAAGTATAGCTGATTTTTCCTCCATTTCTTATAACGTAGAACATATATGAAGTTACATCGGTTCTAAATCCTTTTGCAGAATTTTCGGAGATGCCAATATGTTCTTCTATAGATCTCATGAAAGTCTCATCTGGTTCTAATTCTTCTCCAGTAGATTGATCCTTAATTTTATTTTTATTTACATAAGCTTCTGCATGATCTAGGTAATTGTCAAAAAGGCTTTCTGCCTGTTCTTTAAAACTGTGAATAAAAGCTCTGGTTATTTCTTTTTCCAATACTTTGTTATATTCTTTTCTAATGGTATCTTTTATAAAAGTTAAATATCTTTGTTTATCATCTTCAGCTGTGTCTAAATCTTTAACTGCTTTTGTTAAGCTTTCCATTACGCTGAGAGGATTTATACAGTTGTACTCTGAGTTTGAAAGTGCACTATCTAAGGCTTTTACTATAAACCTGGTGGAAATGCCTGTCATTCCTTCTCTAGAACCTGCTTCCTCTTTTAATTCTGAAAAGTCAATTTTTTTAGTTGTGCCTTTTTCAACTATATCTTCTCCATTATAAATTTTTAATTTTGTCATAGGATCTACCTTGTTGGAAGGTGAAAGTCTGGATAGAATTGCGAACATTGCTGCTATTTCTATGGTATGAGGTGCTATATGTGCATTAAATTGACTCTTGCCAAGTATTTTTTTGTATATTTTAATTTCTTCATTTAATTCCATGCAGTAAGGAACTTCAATTTTTACTATTCTATCTAGTATTGCTTCGTTAGTATGATCAGATTTAAATTTGTTCCATTCAGATTCATTAGAATGTGCTAGAATGATTCCATCAAAATAAATCATTGAACCCTTACCTGGAGATGGAACTGATTTTTCTTGGGTAGCTGTAATTATTGTGTGAAGATATTCAACATCGTTTTTAAAAACTTCAATAAATTCTACAAGCCCTCTATTACCTACGTTGAAAGCACCATTTAGTGAGAATATTCTAGGATCATCTTCAGGATACATATCCATCTTTGATATATCAATAGAACCTGTGAGTACAGATGTATCTTGGTTATTAGGATCAACTGGTGGTACTACTCCAATGCCCTTTCTTGATCGTATGGAAAAGTCGGTAGTAGTTACAGGAAATTTTTCATATTCGCCGCCGTAATCATGCTTTAGCCTATATTTACAAACAGGGCATAAATCGCCTTCAATTTCTACACCGAGTGCTTTTTCAAAGCTTCCTTTTAAATGTTTTGGTATAAGGTGCAGAGGCTCTTCTCTCATAGGGCATCCTTCAAGAGCATAAATAGGCTCTGAGGTTTCAAGAGCTTTTTTAATTGATTCTACTAGAGATGATTTACCAGCTCCTACAGGACCTACTAGGTAAAGCACCTGTCTTGATTCTTCTCCCATCATTGCTGCAGAGTGGAAATAATTCACTAATTTCATTATGACTTTGTCAATTCCAAAAAAGTCATCTTTAAAAAAGTTATACCTTCTAATTGGTTCATTACCGTATAATTTTTTTATTCTTGGATTTTCTTCAGGTTTTAAGACTTCATAACCTTTATTCATTATAATATCATACATTCTTCTATGAGATAATTTTACGATTTTAGGGTTCTTTTTTACAATTTCTAAGTACTCTAGAAAAGTTCCTTTAAACTCATGTTTTTTCCTTATTTCCCTGTCTTTTTCAATTATATCTTTAAAGTTCATATTCTCCTCTCCTTTTTATTATATCTATTAAATACTACGCAGCATAGGTATTTATTATGTATAATAATTGATAGCACTTGTGATTTCAATCAAGTGATTCTTAGATTCAGGTGGAGTTTGCTTAAGAGGATGGAAGCCACGGATAAATTTATAAGGATCAAAAGAAAGGTAAAGGGAAAATACTTCAGCAGCAAATTTTGCGGAAGCATTTTCCCTATTATTTAAGATCTTCTAATAGTGATTTGTAATGTTCTAAGGCATGAATAAATTGATCTACTGTCTCGTTATCCATATTTCTTATAGTATCGGATATACAGTTGGAAATAAAGACTTGTCTTATGTTTACTATATCATTGCTTTTTTTAAATTTTTCTGATATAGATAGTTTTACAATTCTCCTGTTGTTTTCAGGTATTTCTCGGGTTACAATGCCTTGATTTACCAAACGATCTATTATACCGGATACTGTACTCTTTGCAAGCAACAAATGATTGCTCAACTCATTTAATGTCATACCAGGTTTTTTATATAGATGAACTATAACTGCCAGTTGAGGTACCGTAAATCCGTATTGTCCTGCAATCTCTCTAAATTTATGACCAATAATTTTATGGATACTTTTAAAAAGATTAATTATTTTATCCGATTGCTCTAATATTAATTCATCATTTCGTGGCGGCAAGTTCTTTTGTGTTGGTATTGTGATCATCTCCTTTCACTGTTTTTTTACTTTTCATCATTAAAGTTAAGACTATAGTGACAATTACTATAACAGAAGTAATAGCAACTGCATAAGCCATAGCATCTATAGTAGCCTGTCCTTGAAACAATTTACTTAACGTAGATAATGCAGAGGCTTTAGCTGTGCCTTGGGGCAGGCCTTCTTGCATATATGATTTCGTAAGAATATTTATTGTATCATTAGCGGGTTTATTGTAGACATTTATTTGCTCAGATAATTTTAAATAATTATAGTTAGTTTTGCTTTGTATTATGGCGGACATTATTGTTACGCTGAGGGAACTTGCTATTTGTCTTATAGTACTAGAAAGAGCAGATGCTTTCCCAATTAAGTTTTGTGGTACTACATTCATTCCTGCAGTATTAATTGGCATCATGGTAAATCCTAGCCCAATTGACCTTATACATAGAATTAAGGTTATCATTTCTCTACTGGAATTCATGTTTATTAAAACTGAAAGATGATAGGAACTTAAGGCTAGTATTATAAGTCCGGGTATAACTAAGGGCTTGGCACCAATTTTATCAAACAAGTTACCGCTAACAGGCATTAGTATTCCAACTACAAGTGCAGCAGGCAGCATGATTAAACCTGTTTCCATTGCTGTATATCCTCTTATGTTTTGGAGGAATAAGGGCAGCACGTATACCCCACCCATAAGTGCCATGGTCAAAACGCAGATTATTATTTGACATACACTAAAATCAAATAATTTAAATACAGTGAGGTCTAAAAGTGGCTGTGGGTGGGTAAGTTCATTTACTACGAATAGTATAAGACTTAGGCATCCTAAAGTCAAAAGCAGTGGGTATTGTACTTTGCTCCAGTCAATTGAAGTCCATTCTCCAAGTACATATAAAATGCTTACTACTCCAATTGTAGAGGATAAAAATCCTATTACATCAAAAGACTTAAATGTAATTTTTTGGGAGTCTTTTAGTAGAATTCCAGCTAAAATTACACCTAGTATGCCTATGGGAACATTAATGTTGAAAATAAGTCTCCAGTTCATATTTTGAATAATATATCCACCTAAAGTAGGTCCTATGGAAGGCGCTGCCATGGAAGCTATTCCCCAAATTCCAAGGGCTAGGCCTATTTTATCTCTAGGAAATATTTCATATATTATGGACATACCTACAGGCATTATCATGCCGCCGCCTAAAGCTTGTATAATACGAAATACTATCATAGATGTATTGTTCCAGGCAAATCCACACAGCATGGAGCCCAAAGTGAACATTGCAAGCGCAAACATATATATTTTTTTAGAACCGAAAACTTCCTGAAGATACCCCGTAAGAGGTATAATTGCACCAAGAGCTAGGGTATATGATGTCAGTATCCATTTTGAATCATCCATTGATACTCCAAAGACTGCCATCATCTTTGGAATAGCGATATTAACTATACTACTGTCAAGTATGGACATAAAAGTTCCTATTACTACAACAATTAATGCTAGCCAGCTGTATATAGATTCATTGTTGTTTTCTTCCATTATATCACCCCATTACTTTATGCGAATTTTAACAACGGCATTGGTACCTGGAAGTATTTTGTTGTTAAATTTGTCTAGAGAAATTTTTATAGGTATTCTCTGAACTACTTTTGTAAATGTACCACTAGTAGTAGTTGGTATAATAGATAGTGCAGATTGGGCTGCTTCTCCTACAGATTTTACTTTACCGGTAAATTTTTGAGACCCATACTCATCTATAGTAATGCTAACTGGCTGTCCAACTCTTATTTTTCCAAGCTTTGTTTCTTCTATGTCAGCAGTTATATAAAGTTTATTTGGATCTATTAAAGTAGCTAGGGTTTGACCAGGAGACCAAATTTCACCGATGGTTCCCTGCTTTTTAATAATTATGCCATTTATAGGTGATCTTATTAAAGATTGATCTACCTTTGAATCAGATAGGTCTGACATTTCTTGACGAGCTAATATTTGATTTTTAATAACAATATCTCCTTCATCCACATTGAGTTCTAGCAATTTACCACTGATTTGTGGAGTTACGTTGACTAGGTCTGCATCTACTCTTGCATCGTCTGTTGAAACATAGTAGGTATTTTCATACCAATAATAAAATCCTATACTACTGAGTGCGGCTGCAATTACTACTAATATTCCTACAATCAATATTTTTCGTTTCTGTTTCATATTTGAAATACCTTCTTTCTCTATTTTTCAAGTCCAATTTCAGCAAACATACCGGGTTTTAGCTGTGAATCTTTATCTGTTAGGCTTACTTTAACTAAAATGTCTCTGCTTTCAGAATTTAAATTAGAATTTATAACGGCTATTCTACCCTTAAATTGTTTATCTGGTATTTCAGATACTTTTACAGCTACTTCTTGTCCTTCTTTAATTTGACTTACAATATCTAAAGGTGCATAGGCATTTACATAGAGGTTGCTGGAATTTATTATAGAAAGAAGTGTTGCACCAGGGGATACTGTATCTCCTACATTGACATTTCTTGTGTTTACTACTCCAGAAATAGGTGCTGTAATAATAGCATTGCTTAGAGCTGTCTGTGCAGTTTTTAAAGCTGCTTGAGCTTGATCTACCTGTGCTTTGTAAACATCTATAGATGATTTTGTGGGACCATTTTCTAGCATAGCGAGTTGTTCTTGGGCAGTTTTATATTGTGAATCTGCTGTAGCAAGCTGCTGATTGGCCGAATCCAATTCCTGCTGAGTTGCTGCTCCTGCATTTACTAAAGCCTGTACACGGTCGTAGTTCTTTTTTACTGTTTCGTAACTTTGAGAAGCACTGCTTACAGAAGACTGAGCTTCAGCGATTTGTTCAGGACGAGTGATGTTTTGGGCATTAGTTAAATTTGCATTTGCTGTATTTAAAGCTGCTTGGGCTTGATCAACTTGTCCTTGAAGATCTTTTGTATCTAGTTTAATAAGTACGTCGCCTTCATTTGTTTTTGAACCCAAGTCAACGGATATTTCAGAAACTTTTGCTGAAATTTTTGAAGTTATATTTGCCTGTTCATTTGTTGAAATTTTTCCTCCCATTAAAAATTGATCATTGGTATTTTGATTGATGTTTTTAATATTTTTACTTGTAGTATTTGTAGAACCGCAGCCTGTCAAAAATATTACTGTAGCCAGGCTAAATAAAATAGCTTTTTTCATATACAACCTCCTTTAATGGTTTATTCAAGCATTATTTGTATAAAAACTGTTCGTGTATTAACAGTTCTTATTATATACCCGTTTGTTTTCATTTTCAAGAATATTATTCCAAGTAATAATTTAAGTTTTATCTGATAATTGATTTTGCCATACTTAAACAAATAGGATGTTTAATTTAAAAAATACATTTTTTGATACTTGACATAAGTGTATATTTTAATTAAAATAAAGTTTAGAATTTAAGTGAAAAATACACTTTAAATTGGTCCTGTGAGGCCAGAAAGAGGTATGTTATGGGTAAGCTTTTTTATATCCTAAAAAAAATGAATAGTTTTGTATTTGAATATAGAAACTTTGGCAATAGAAAAATTATTTTTTAAAATTATTTTTCTGTTGCTTTTTTGTTTTTTAAGATGGATAAGTGTATTTTTACTTGTAAAAATGCAGGAGGTATATTATGAAAGCAAAACTTATATTGGAAAATGGAAGTATCTTTGAAGGGGAAGCTTTTGGGTATCTAAAAGATACTATAGGTGAAGTAGTATTTAATACTGGGATGACAGGGTACCAGGAGATACTCACAGATCCTTCTTATTATGGACAGATAGTAACTATGACTTATCCCCTTATAGGAAATTATGGAATTAACTTAGAAGATATGGAATCATCCAGTCCAAAAGTAAAAGGGTTCATTGTAAGAGAAGTATGTAGTTATTCCAGCAATTTTAGGTCTGAATTAGAACTCTCTGATTATCTTAGAACAAATAAAATTTTGGGACTTTCAGGGATTGATACTAGAGCACTTACAAAAATGCTTAGAACAAGTGGTACTATGAAGGGAATTATAACTATAGAGAACTTGGACTTTGCAGCTGTAAAAGATAAAATTAAATCTTTTTCCAATAAAAATGCAGTATCTGAGGTAAGTACAAAGGGAAAATATGCTATAGGTGAAGGCAAAAGAAATGTTGCTATTATGGATTTCGGAATTAAAAAAACTATGGTAAAAGCATTTGTAGATAGAGGATGTAAAGTAACTGTATTTCCTTCGAATACTAAAGCAGAAGAGGTACTTCAAATTGATCCAGATTTGATATTTTTATCAAATGGTCCGGGGGATCCAGATGATCTTACCTGTGAAATTGAAAATATAAAAAAGCTTATAGGCAAAAAACCTATTATAGGAATATGTCTTGGACATCAGCTTTTGGCATTAGCCCTAGGGGGAAGCACAGCTAAACTCAAATTTGGTCACAGAGGGTGCAACCATCCTGTAAAAGATCTTGTAAGTGGTAAAGTGCATATAACTTCTCAAAATCACGGCTATTATGTCAATAGACTGCCTGAAGATATGGAAATAACTCATGTAAGTTTAAACGATGGAACTATAGAAGGAATGAAACATAAAAGTCTTCCTATATTCTCAATACAATTTCATCCGGAAGCATGTCCGGGACCGGAAGACAATAATTATATATTTGATGAGTTTATGAAATACGCACTTTAAAATAGTTGAGAATTGTACATTGAATAGAAGGGAGATAGGTTTTTATGCCTTTAAATAAAAATATTAGAAAAGTATTGGTAATAGGATCTGGCCCTATAATTATAGGTCAGGCAGCAGAGTTTGATTATTCTGGGACTCAGGCTTGTGAATCTCTTAGGGAAGAAGGGTTAGAAGTTGTACTTATAAACAGTAATCCAGCAACTATAATGACAGATAGGGAGGTTGCTGATAAAGTTTATATAGAACCTCTTACAGTTGAATTTGTAGAAAAAGTTATAAAAAAAGAAAGACCTGACAGCCTTTTAGCAGGCATGGGTGGACAGACTGCATTAAATTTGACAGTGGAACTATATGAAAAGAAAATACTTGAAAAATATAATGTGAATATAATAGGTACCTCTATAGAAGCTATAAAAAAAGGTGAAGATAGAGAACTTTTTAGAGATACTATGAATAAAATAAATCAGCCTGTTGTGGAAAGTGAAATAATAACAGATATGGAAAGCGGTAAAAAATTTGCAAACAGAATAGGTTATCCTGTTATAGTAAGACCCGCATATACCTTAGGTGGAACAGGCGGCGGAATAGCTGAAAATGAAGAACAGCTGGAGACTATACTGGAATCGGGACTAGAACTTAGTTCCATAGGGCAGGTACTTCTTGAAAGAAGTATAAAAGGCTGGAAGGAAATCGAATATGAAGTTATGAGAGACAGCTTTGGAAACTGTATAACTGTATGTAACATGGAAAATATAGATCCTGTTGGAATTCACACAGGAGACAGTATAGTAGTAGCCCCTAGTCAGACCTTATCTGATAAGGAATATCAAATGCTTAGAACTGCATCCCTTGATATAATAAACGCAGTTGGAATAGAAGGCGGATGCAATGTCCAGCTGGCACTTAATCCAAAATCTTTTGAATATGCAGTTATAGAAATAAATCCAAGAGTAAGCCGTTCTTCAGCTTTGGCATCAAAGGCTACTGGATATCCTATTGCAAAGGTTGCAGCTAAAATAGCTCTTGGATATGGACTGGATGAAATAAAAAATGCAGTTACTAAAAAGACTTATGCTTGTTTCGAGCCATCTCTTGACTATGTAGTAGTAAAAATTCCTAAATGGCCATTTGATAAATTCCACAATGCGGATAGGGAACTTGGCACAAAAATGATGGCTACAGGTGAAATAATGGCAATAGGCAGTAACTTTCAAGCAGCATTTTTAAAAGGTATTAGATCTCTTGAAATAGGGGCCTATTCTTTAGAATATAAAAAATTTAAAGATTTCACCATGAAAGAACTTAAAGAAAGAATAGCATATCCTGATGATGAAAGAATATTTGCGATGGCAGAAATGATTAGGAGAAAATATAGAATTGAAAAACTAGCTGAGATTACAGGAATAGACATATTCTTTATAAAGAAATTCCAATGGATAATAGATGAAGAAGAAAAATTAAAGTTAAGTGACATTTCCAATATGGATAAAGAGTGGCTAACTTTGCTTAAAAGGAAAGGATTTTCAGATAAAGGCATAGCAGATATGCTCCGAGTATCTCCGGAAGAAGTATATAAGCTTAGAAATATATGGAGCATAACTCCGGCTTATAAAATGGTAGATACCTGTGGGGGAGAATTTGAAGCCCTATCACCTTATTATTATTCTACTTATGAACAATATGATGAAGTTCAGGTTTCAGATAAAAAGAAGGTTATTGTAATAGGCTCAGGACCTATAAGAATAGGTCAGGGAATAGAATTTGACTATGCTTCTGTTCACTGTATAAAGACCCTTAGAAAGTTAAATATAGAAACTATTATAGTAAATAACAATCCTGAAACTGTAAGTACAGATTTTGATATTTCAGATAAATTGTATTTTGAACCTATAACTGAAGAAGATGTACTAAGTATAATAGATAAGGAAAAACCTTATGGTGTAATACTTCAATTTGGTGGAGAAACTGCCATAAAGTTAGCAGAATTTTTAAAGGAAAAGAATATAGTTACCCTAGGTACAACAGCAGACCAAATAGATGAGGCAGAAGACAGAGAAAAATTTGATGACCTTTTGGAAAGACTAAATATAAGTAGACCTAAGGGAAAAGGTGTCTGGTCTGTAGAAGAAGGATTGGAAGAAGCAAGAAGATTAGAATTTCCTGTACTTGTAAGGCCGTCTTATGTACTTGGTGGTCAAGGAATGGAAATAACTTACGATGAGAAAGAACTTACTTACTACTTATCCATGGCTTTTAAGAAAGATAGGAAAAATCCTATATTAATAGATAAGTATTTGATGGGAAGAGAAATAGAAGTAGATGCAATTTGTGATGGAGAAGATGTGCTTATACCTGGAATTATGGAGCATCTTGAAAGGGCTGGTATACACTCTGGTGATAGTATAACTATGTATCCTAGTCAGAATATAAGTGATGAAATGAAGAAAAAAATATTGGATTATACCGAAAAGCTTGCAACTGGAATCGGAATAAAAGGTATGATTAACATTCAGTTTATAGAGTATAAAGGAAATCTGTATGTAATAGAAGTAAATCCAAGAGCTTCAAGGACAGTTCCATATATAAGCAAGGTGAGCGGTGTACCTATAGTTGATATTGCAACTAGGGTAACTCTGGGTGAAAAGCTAAAGGATATTGGGTACGGAGTTGGAATTTCAAAAGAACCAAATATAGTAGCAGTTAAGGTGCCTGTATTTTCTACACAGAAGCTTCCAAATGTTGAAGTATCACTTGGACCTGAAATGAGGTCAACTGGAGAAGTGCTGGGTGTTTCAAATACTCTTACGGGAGCACTTTATAAAGGATTTTTAGCTGCAGGAATGTTTTCTAATATGAAAAATGGAGTAATGCTTGCTACTATAGGAGATCACGACAAACAAGAATTTTTACCTATAGCTAAAGAAATTTACAAAATGGGAATAAAATTTATGGCTACTCGAAATACGGCAAAACTTTTAAGAGATAACGGAATTGATGTTAAAGAAGTTAGAAAGATGAACGAAGAAAATCCTAATATAATAGATGTCATAAAAAATGAAGAGGTGGATTTAGTTATAAATACACCAACTAAAGGGAACGATTCTAGAAGAGATGGATTTCACATAAGAAGAACAGCCGTAGAGAGAAACATTCAAGTAATAACTTCTTTAGATACATTCAGAGCTATGACCTATGTCAAATCAGAAGATGTAGATAGTGATGAATTAGATGTATTTTCAGAGTATCAATGAATCTTACTTAGTTGGAAAAGCAGATATCCCAAATCTTTGATTTGGTGATAGTCACTTTCACAGAGTGCGTGGGAGTGTTACAGTAGGCAGCCATCAGATAAGTAAAAATACAATAATGAAAGGTTTGAAATTATGAGTGATATAAAGGAACTTACAGAAAAATATTACCCAGAAATAGTTGAGCTAAGAAGATATTTTCATAAATATCCAGAGTTAAGTAAAAAAGAATTTGCTACTCAAAAGAAAATCATTGAAGTACTGGAGGGCTTAGACTTAGAAATTAGAAAAGCTGCTGGTACAGGAGTTATTGCTGAATTAAAAGGTGAAAAACCAGGTAAAATTATAGCAATTCGAGCAGATATGGATGCACTTGCTATAGAAGATGAATGTGGAAAGCCTTATCAATCTCAAAATAAGGGTGCATGTCATGCTTGCGGTCATGATGGACATATTGCTATGCTTTTGGGAGTCATAAAAGTGCTTAGTAATCTTCGTCATAAGATACAGGGAACTGTAAGATTTATATTTCAACCTAGTGAAGAAGAAGTAGCTGATGGGTCAGGAGCAGCGGCAATTATAGCTGATGATGGACTAAAAGATGTAGATGCAATTATAGGAGCACATCTATGGCAGCCTGTTAAATTTGGAACAGTAGGAATATCTGCTGGTCCTATGATGGCAGCAAGTGATGAATTTACAATAGTTATTGAAGGAAAAGCAGGGCATGCCTCTATGCCACATCAGACTATAGATTCTATATTAACGGCATCCCAAATAGTGGTGGCATTGAATACAATTGTTGGAAGAGATGTAGACCCAATGAAGCAAGCTGTTGTATCCGTTGGAGTATTTAACTCAGGGCGTGTTTACAATTCCATAGCAGGAAGAGCTGAACTAAAGGGAACAATAAGGTCTCTTGATGAAAATGTGCGAGAAAAAGTATTTGGCCATATAAAAAAGATAGTAGAAGATGTGTGTGATATGGCAGGTGCGAAATGTGAAATCGAGAGAGATAGGTGCACTTATGTGCTGTCAAATGACCCTAAGGTTACTAGTATTGTTTTAGAAGCTGGTAAAGAGATGGTTGGACATAAAGCTCATGCTATAGAGCCTTTTATGAGTAGTGAGGATTTTTCGTACTATTTGCAAAAGATTCCAGGGTGCTTCATCTTTGTAGGTGTAGGTAATCCTGAAAAAGGTATTATATACCCTCAGCATCATCCTAAGTATGACATAGATGAGAGAGCCATGGCATACGGGGTAGAAGTCATGAGCAATGCTGCATTGAAATTACTTTCAAGTTAGAAAACCTATAGAATTTATAAATGAAAAATCAACTTATACTTCGGATATTTTTTACAACCTTCAGCTCGTTAAGTATTTTGATAAGGCTAAGAAAAAAATTCAAAAAAATACTGAGGAATTTTGAAAACTCGTACCTCAAACAATTCAAAAGTCCTAGATTTTTTAAGAATTTTTTTCTAAGACTTATATACAAAATATTTAAAAGAGCTTCATTATTGTAAAAATATGCCTGCGTATAAGTTGATTTTTAAGTTATAGAATCTGGATAGGTTTTCTAAGTTAAATTTGTCAGCATATGAATTGGTATAAATGAACTTTTCATATATAAACTCCATAGAGTTTTTCTACATGTACGTTCATTTTTATGAATAATATTATATGAGATATTATAATTGAAATTTTAACTTATACATAAATATACTAACAAAATTGAAATTACATTTAAAAACTTTTATAAAAATAAGTCTTAGCTTGGTATTTTAGAAAATCTTAGGTACTTAGATGTGTTTGAGGTACGAGTTTATCTAAGTACCTTTAGGTTTTCAAAATACCAAGCTTTAGACTTATTAAAAGTTTTTAGTGTAATGAAATTTGTTAGTATATGGCTGTTCTAAGTAAACTTTCTACTTAGAAACTCTATATTTTAACTCACCGGAAATATAACTTTAAAAGTAGATCCTTTACCTACAGTACTTGATACATCTATAGTTCCATTATGTTCTTCCACTATGCACTTTGCAATGGAAAGTCCAAGTCCAAAATTACCCTGTCTATTTGATCTAGATTTATCAACTTTGTAAAATCTCTCAAAGATTTTATTTAGATGCTCTGGAGCTATACCCTCCCCTGTGTCAGACACTGTTATTTCAATTTTATTTTTTATTTTTCCTAAAGTTACTTTGATGGAGCCACCTTCAGGGGTATGTTTTATTGCATTGTCAACTAAGATAGTTATAAGTTGGTTGATCCTTCCCTCATTCCCTAAAAAAATTATATCCGGATGAATATCTGATAAAATGGCTATTTTATGTTTTGTGGCAACTGGTTCAAGAGGAACTACAGATTTAGTTACAGCACTGCTTATATCAAAGGAAGAAGTATCAAATCCGTTTTTATGAGAATCTGATCTAGCAAGAAATAGAAGATCTTCTATGAGTTTAGTCATTCGTGTAGTTTCAATCTTAATATTTTTAAGCCATTTATCCTGGCTTTCTACGGTTTCATCTTTATTGTCTAGTACTATATCTAAATTAGTGGTTATAACTGCAAGGGGAGTTCGAAGTTCATGGGATGCATCTGCAGTAAAAGCTTTTTGTTTTTTCCAGGCATTTATAATAGGTTTTAGAGATATGTTGGCAAGGAATAAGCTTATTATAAATACAAAAACGAGACTTATTATGTAAATTGTTACAGATATAGTAATCAATCGACGCAGTACTTCATCGTCGAAGGCTTTATCTTGAAAAACCACAATAAGTCCATAGCTTTTAGGAACTTTAATATATCTCAAAATATAATTTCCATATGTTGAAGTGCCGTTTAGTTTGTCTTTCTTTAATATTTTTTCTAATAGTTCTTTATAGTCTTTTTCAGACAATGGGGAATTAGGGGATATTTCCTCAATTTGATTTTTAAAATTTATTTTTATAAAAAAGCTTTCAGAAGCAGTCATGTTTTTGTCATGAGGCCCGGAAGGTGGAATATTTTCCATTTCAGCTGTTTTACTCATACGCATATAGGCAGAATGTTCAAAACTTGTGTTCATAAGTATATATATGCCTGAAAATATGGTTATTAATACCAAGCTTGTAAGTATTAAATTGATTAGAATAAGTTGTATTTTTAATTTACGAAACATAATTTAAACCTCTTTCAAGCAGTAGCCTATACCTCTTATAGTTTCAATGACTACATTACATTTTAATTCTCTTAATTTTTTCCTCAAGTATGAAAAGTACACTTCAATGTTGTTATTCATTTCTATGTCAGAATCAAGGCCCCATACTCTATCTAGAATTTGATCTTTAGTTAGTACTTGATTTTTATTGCGGGCTAAAAGCTCTAGAAGCTGGGATTCTTTTGTAGTTAGTTTAGTTTTGTTACCATTGCATTCAATTTCTCCCCTCAGTGGATTGAAAGTTAGAGAGGACAGCTTAATGCTTCCATGTTGGATAAAATCTGTATGCCTTCTGCTGAGAGCTCTTATTCTAGCTAGCAGTTCCTCCTTAGAGAATGGCTTTACAAGATAGTCATCTGCTCCATTGTCAAGTCCTTCTACTCTATTTTCAATTGAGTCCATAGCAGTAAGCATAAGCACTGGGGTTTCAATACCTTTTTTTCTTATAAATTTTAAAATATCAAGTCCGTTTTTTTCTGGAAGCATTCTGTCAAGTATTATCAAATCATATATTTCGGATTCAGCCATTTCCTGTCCAGTAATTCCATCATAAGCTGCATCTACAGCGTAATTATTTTTCTTTAAAATATAAACTAGAGCATCTGAAAGCATAACTTCGTCTTCAACTAAAAGTAATCTCATAATAAAATTCCCTCCTTATCTCTAAATATTATACTATAAAGCTATATGATTTTAACTATAAAATATAATTAACAAACTTTTCTCCATTTATTGTTATAATTTTAAGTTTGTTTTAAGGTTGAAACCTCAAAATAATAATTAAGCTAGATCGATAAAGTTTCTAAGGTATTTGAAAGAAAATAACAAGTCAAAAATGCGACGGATATTTTTTATAATACTGACTGGTTATTTCTTTAAAAATGCCTAACATTAAATTGAGGTGAATAACATGAATGAAAATGTAATGTATTCTATAGTAGTACCACTGTATAATGAGGAGCTAGTAATAGATGAAAGCTATAGAAGACTTAAAAAAGTTATGGACTCTACTTTAGAGAATTATGAAATTATATTTATAAATGACGGAAGTAGCGATAAGACTAGGGAAAAGACGGAAAAGATATGTAGTGAGGATGAAAATATAAGACTTATTAATTTTTCGAGAAATTTTGGTCATCAATGTGCTATAACTGCAGGAATGGAAAACTCCATAGGGCAGGCTGTAGTTGTAATAGATGCAGATCTTCAAGACCCTCCAGAGGTTATTTTAGATATGATTAATAAGTGGAAGGAAGGCTATGATGTCGTCTATGGAAAAAGAGCTAAGAGGGAAGGAGAATCGTTTTTTAAGAGATTTACAGCAAGGTCATTTTATAGATTATTAAAGAGTATGACTAGCATTGATATTCCTGTAGACACCGGAGATTTTAGACTTATAGATAGAAAAGTGTGCAATGCATTGAATTCACTACCGGAAAAAAATAGATATGTGAGGGGACTTGTAAGTTGGGTTGGGTACAAACAAACCTTTGTAGAATTTGTAAGGCATGAAAGATTTGCGGGGGATAGCAAGTATCCGCTTAAAAAAATGATGAAACTGGCTTTTGATGGTATAACATCATTTTCTTATAAGCCGCTTATGCTTGCTGGATATTTAGGAGGACTATCACTTTTTATTGGAATTGTTTCAATCATAGTTGAGTTTACAAAATGTATATTACAAAAAACCAGCATAGTAAATTTTGGACTCATAATATCAATTGATTTGATAATGTTTGGGATAATATTAAGTTGCATGGGTATAATAGGCCAGTACATTGGAAGAATTTTCGACGAAAGTAAAGGAAGACCTAATTATGTTATTGAAAATATAGTAAATAAGGCATTTGAAAGAAAATAACAAGTCAAAGATGCGACGGATATTTTTTATCAGACAGGGAGGTAGGTTTCGCAGATAGTGAATCCTATCTAAGGGTTCTGCCGACGCAGTATGATAAAAAATAGGCTAGCATACTGACTGGTTATTTCTTTGAAAATGCCTAATAGAAAGGAGTAGATAAGTATGGATCAATTAATTAAAACTATGGATTTTATTTTCAATGGTAAACTAAAACTACTAAGTCGTTTTTCTGCCACTGGTGTCATAAATACAATAATAGATTTTGCTGTATTCACCCTTTGTCAAAGTGTATTTGGACTCCATTATACTATAAGCCAGGTTATAGGCTATAGTTTTGGAGTTATAAATAGCTTCATATTCAATAAAAAGTGGACTTTTGAATATAAAAGTTCTGGAAAAAAGGTGATTCGAGAGGTATCACAATTTGCAATAGTAAATCTTATTTCACTTATTTCAACACTTGTGTTTATGAAATTTTTAATAAATGATTTTAATCTAAACGTGTATTTATCAAAAATAATTGTAACACTCATAGCTCAGGTAATAAATTTTTTATTATATAAAATATGGGTATTCAATTAAGGAGGAAAACTTATGAAAAAATTAAAATTTACAAAAGAAAGATTTGCACTATGTATAATTCTGGTCATATCTGCAATATTAAATTTTGCAAATTTAACTATAGAAGGATATGGAAATTCATATTATGCTGCAGGTGTAAAGAGTATGCTCATGAATTTTAAAAATTTCTTTTTCGTATCATTTGATCCCGCGGGATTTGTATCCATTGATAAGCCACCTTTAGGTTTTTGGATACAGACTATATCAGCAAAAATATTTGGATTTAGTGGATGGAGTATATTATTTCCCGAGGCTCTTGCCGGAGTAATTTCAGTTGGAATCTTATATTATATAGTAAAGAGATCTTTTGGAGAGATAGCAGGACTTATATCAGCTCTATGTCTTTCAATAACGCCAGTTTTTGTAGCAACCAGCAGGAATAATACTATAGACAATCTATTAATTGTGACATTACTTTTTGCCTGCTTATTTTTATCCAAAGCTGCTGAAAAAGGCAAGCTTAAATATTTAATAATAAGTTTGGTTCTTGTAGGATTAGGGTTTAATATAAAAATGCTTCAGGCATATATGATAGCTCCTGCTCTATATATAACTTATTTGATTTCTTCAGCTGTACCTGTAAAACAGAGGATAAAACATTTGATTATAAGTACACTTATTCTTGGAGTAATATCTTTATCGTGGGCAGTAGCAGTGGACTTGGTTCCATCGCAAAACAGACCTTTTGTAGGGAGTAGTACAAATAACACCGTTACTGAACTTATATTTGGACATAATGGATTGGAAAGGCTCAGCAGTACTAATGGTGGTATAGGTGGAGCACCATCAGGAAAGGTAGGAAATTTTCAATTTAAAGAATTTAGAAGTAATTTTAGCAAAAATCAGGCAAATTTACAAAGTGGAAACAATAATGCTCCTAGTGCAATGACACCTCCACAAAATTCAAAAAATTCTGTTCAAAGTCCACAAGGAGGCCCAGGAGGTCAGAATACACAAGGTAATTTCAAAAATCAAGGTGGAGGACCTGGTGGTGGCGGACCTGGTGGACCAAATGGACTTTCAGGAAGCTTTGGAGGACAGACAACGGCAGGTATTACTAGATTATTTTCTAAAAATGTTTTGTCAGACCAGATAGTTTGGTTTTTACCTCTAGCTATATTTGGACTTGCTGCATCTGTAATAGTAGAAAAACTTAAGTTCCCATTTGATAATAAGAAAAAATTGGGGTTAACATTATGGACATTATGGTTGGTACCTGAATTCATATATTTCAGCTACACAAAGGGATTGTTCCATCCATATTATTTAAGTATGCTGGCCCCTCCAATTGCAGCCTTATGTGGAATAGGACTTACTTCCATGTGGAAGCTATATAAGGAAGGCGGCATAAAATCATGGATAATGCCTGCAGCATTTATTGTAGAAGGATTGGTACATCTTTTAATGTTATCCTATTTTATTACTACTATATCCACTACTATAAAATCTATAATTATAGCAGCTATAATATTGTGTTTTGCATCTGCCGCACTGCTTATAATATATAGAATAGTCAAGAGAGGAAATTTGGATCAGGGCAATAATGGAAGCTTTGCCGAGATATTTACAACACTTGCCCTTGTAGGAATTTTGGTAACACCTGCTGTCGGTTCTGCTGCTGCTATAACTCACAGCTTAAGTTCTTTGCCTGCTGCAGGATTAGAGCTCCTGTCAAGCGGTGAATCAGGGAATTTCATGATGATGGGCGGACAAAATAGTAGTAGGAATTCAAAGCTTATAAAATTCCTTGAAAGTCATACTTCAAATGAAAAATATGCTCTTGTAGTTTCAGGTTCTGCTTCTGCTGAAGATATTATAATTGAAAGCGGCAAAAGCGTAATGGCTCTTGGAGGTTTCTCAGGATCTGACAAGATACTGTCCTTAAGCGAATTTAAACAAATGGTTAAAAAAGGTGAGGTAAGATATGTACTTACAGGAGGTATGGGAGGAAGAGATTCTCAGGATATAATGAATTGGATTCAGAGAAATGGAAAAGCTGTTTCAACTGCTGAATGGAAAGACACTACTAATTCTCAAGCTCAAAAAGGTCAAAGTTCTACTAATAATACTGATAATAGTAAAATGGATAGTAACTCAAAAAGAAACAGCAACTTACGTTTTCAGCCAATGGGCGGCATGAACAATGAAACACTGTATGATTTAAAAGGCACTGTAAAATAGAGGTAGAGTTTCTAAACAAAAAATCAACGTATGCTCTGGATATTTTTTACAACCTTCAGCTCGTTAAATATTTTGATAAGTCTAAGTAAAAAATTCTAAAAAAGCTAAGAACTTTTGAAAACTCGTACCTCAGACAATTCAAAAGTTCTAAGTTTTTACGAATTTTTTTCTAAGACTTATATGCAAAATATTTAAAAGAGCCTCATTATTGTAAAAATATGCTTGCGTATAAGCTGATTTTTAAGTTATAAATCCACATTGAGGTATTCTAGCTTGAAATTTCAACTTATACTTGAAAATAATGCTGACAAAATTGAAATCGCACTTAAAAACTTTTTTTATAAGTCTTAGTGAGGTATTTTAGAAAATCTTAGAAGCTTATATATGTCTGAGGTACGAGTTTATATAAGCTTCTTTAGATTTTCAAAATACCGAACTTTAGACCTATAAAAAGTTTTTAGTATGATGAAATTTGTCAGCATATGAACCGGTATATGTCAACTTTCAATCTAGAAACTCTATAGTTGATTCTTTTTATGATAATGTTATAATTAAGGTGAAAATTAATGTTGTAAAATAAAATTTAACAAATAATAGTATAGGTTTAATTACATTTAATTAAAAGGGAATCAGGTGGAAATCCTGAACTATCTTGTAGCTGTATTAGGTGAATTTAAGTAAGACAAGCCACTTGTAAATAGGGAAGGCATACTTAAATGATGAAGCTTAAGTCAGAAGACCTGCCTATATAGTAGGCCATTAACTCTACAAGTGATAGGGGGCATTGTAATAAATAAAGTATTTATTACTTATGTTTTATGTGTGAAGACCTTTTAACACTTAGTTAAAGGGTTTTTTAGGTATATAGTGAAGTTATATTTTAATTATAATAATATAGTTGTAATATTGGAGTTGATAAAATGATACAACTTATAGGGGTAAAAAGTGAATGTGATATTGAAATAAGGCAGAAGTTCTCTATTGTATCGTCAAAATTAGAAGATAAATTAAAAAATGTTTATAAAATTACAGCAAACGTTTTAATTTTGAGTACTTGTAACAGAACAGAAATATATGTGGATTCTAATATACAAGGTGAAGAACTAATAAATGCTGTATTTGATGCTTTAGGTTGGAGCAGGGAACTTATTACATATACCTTTTATGCAAAAAGTGAAGATGCTATTAAGCATTTAATGGAAGTAAGTTGTGGTTTCCATTCTAAAATTTTGGGAGAAGATCAAATTTTAGGACAAATTAAGACTGCATATAATATGGCATTAAAAGCTAAGACTATAAAAGGACAGATTCAGAGGCTATTTCAGAATGCAATAACTTGTGGTAAGAAGTTTAAGAATGACTGTGAAATGTATAAAATACCTGTATCTGTACCATCAATAGCTGTTAAAGAAGCAGAAAAGAGCAAAGTAAAAAGGTATATGGTAATTGGGTTTGGTGAAATAGGAAGGCTTGTTCTCAAATATTTAGCTGGCTTGAATACCGAGATAGTATATATCGTAGTACGTGATTTGAACAAAGTTAAAGATTTATATGAAAATTGTAACTGGATTAAGTTCATAACTTTTAAAGAAAGAAAAGCTTATTATAGCAATGTGGATTGTATTATAAGTTGTACTTCTGCACCTCATACTATAATTTATAAAGAAGAACTTCCTAAAAAGAAATTTCTCATATTTGATCTTGCAGTACCTAAAGATATAGATGCAGGTGTATTAACTCTTCCAGATGTAAAAGTATATGATATAGATAATATAAGCAGTATTGATGAAAATAATAAGATTATGCGAAAAGAAAAAATGGAAAAGTACAGGTATATTATCCAAGAATATATAGATGAATTTATAAAATGGCAGTCTTTAGATGAACTTTCACCGGAAATACAGAAGATGAAAAGTTTTGGAAGTGAAATATGTGAAAAGAGGATAGAGACTTTTAAAAATAAGAGGTATACCAAAGATAATGAAGTACTCGTACAAACTATGATACAGAGTACAGCCAAAGTGTATATAAACAGGGCTATAGATGTGTTAAAAGAAGCAAAACTTCAAGGAAAAGAAGATGAATATTTAAAGCTTATAAATAAAATATTCTGTTAATGATGAAGAAATGGAGATGTAAAACTTAATGAGAAATGATGATATATTTAATGAATCCAAATTATACATGCCAGGAGGAGTAAATAGTCCTGTTAGAGCATTTAAAGATGTGCCTTTGAATCCACCTGTTATAAAAAGGGGAAAAGGAGCTTATATTTATGATGAGGATGGTAATAAATACATAGATTTTGTATGCTCATGGGGGCCTATGATTTTAGGACACTGTGATGATGATGTGGTAAAGGCTATAAAGGATACAAGTGAAAATGCTATATCTTTTGGTGCTACTACAGAGCTTGAATTGGAGCTTGCAAAATATGTATGTACCACTTTAGATAATGTAGAAATGCTTAGAATGGTAAATTCAGGAACAGAAGCAACTATGAGTGCGGTAAAGCTTGCTAGAGGGTGTACTGGAAGAAATAAAATAATAAAATTTGCAGGTTGCTATCATGGTCATTTTGATGATTTTTTAGTAGAAGCAGGTTCTGGAGTCATGACAGAAGGAATTCCAGGAAGCGCTGGGGTTCCTGAGGACAGTGTGAAAAATACTTTAATAGCTAAATATAATGATCTTTCTAATGTGGAGAAAATTTTTGAGAAGCATGGTAAAGACATTGCAGCGATTATAGTAGAACCAGTAGCAGGAAATATGGGCGTAATTCCTGGGGATGCCAATTTCTTAAAAGGGCTTCGAAGTATTTGTGATAAAAATGGAAGCTTGCTTATTTTTGATGAAGTAATGAGTGGATTTAGGGTAGCCTATAAAGGAGCCCAGAGCATTTATGGAATAAAACCGGATATAACTACTTTTGCAAAAATTATAGGTGGAGGTCTTCCTTGTGGTGCTTATGGTGGAAGAAAAGAAATAATGGAAAAACTTTCACCAATGGGACCTGTCTATCAGGCAGGAACAATGTCCGGAAATCCCCTTGTAATGGCTGCAGGAATTGCAACTTTAAAGAAGCTGCACGACAATCCTGATTACTATGAACATCTTGAAAAATTAGGTGCAAAATTGGAACAGGGTATAAAGGACATAGCAAAAAAGAAGGGCATAAATGTTGTAGTAAATAGGTGCGGAGCAATGTTTGCTATATTCTTTACTAAAGATTCAGAAGTTAGAAATTATGAAGATGCTAAAAAATGTGATACTGCTCTTTTTGCAAAGTATTTTCAGCATATGTTGAGCAAAGGCATTTATATTGCACCTTCTCAATTTGAAGCTATATTTTTAAATGTAAAGCATACTGAAGAAGATATTGATAAATTCTTAGAGGCATTCAGCACATTTGAAGCCTAGATAGGGTTTCTAAGCAAAAAATCAACTTATACTATGGATATTTTCTACAACCTTCAGCTCCTTAAATATTTTGATAAGTCTAACCAAAAAATTTTGAAAACCTAAGATCTTTTGAAAACTCGTACCTCAGACAATTCAAAAGGTCTAAGTTTTTCTGGAATTTTTTACTAAGACTTATATGCAAAATATTTAAATGTGTTTGCTTATTGTAAAATATTTCTACACATAAGTTTATTTTTAAGTGAGAAACTAAACTTTATAGTTTGGAAATTAAAACAAACTTTCACATGAACTAAATTAACTTTGCTATAAGGACTATTAGATGTGAAGCAGGCACTAATATTAATTGTGCTAATATACTTCCAATAATCAATCCACCAACAATAAAAATTATGCAGCGGTTAAATTCCAATTCTGTACGTTCTCCTCTTATCACATCATCTGTCATCATAGATAAATATGGATCAATAAATATAAACATGAATATTGTTGAAATACTGTTGATTACAGATGCTAAAGTGCTGCAAGTAGTTCTTAAACTAGGACTTAAGCATCCAGCATATAATGATGATAAAATACTTATACTTGATATAGAAAATGCAATAATATTTAGTAAAATTACCTTTTTAGGAGTTTTTCTAAAGTTCTTTAATTCAGATAAATTTTCTCTTTTAGGAATTGAAATACTATTTTTAAACTGCTCAATTCCTGATTTTGAAAATGCATGAATCATCAATCTAGGTAAAGACCTGTAAACACTAAATGATATAACCAATTTGTTAAACACTTTTATAAAAGTTGGCATTAAAATTGCACCGGCTATTGTGGCTAAAGTAATAGAAAAAACTATCCATCTAAAAATATACAGTAAGTTACTAGAATGACCTGTATTTATTCCATTTTCAATAGTTTTTGCTAATAATGGAGCTTGAATAGTATTAGCTGTTCTTTGTATAAGTAAAAAAACATTAAATACAGCAAAAGATACTGCAATTCTACCAGTTCTTATTCCCACAATTCTAGTAGAATATGCTAATGTTCCTATAACATAAATAATAAAAGTTAGCATAAAAACTAAATATACCTGTATTGTCATTTTTCTTACCACCTTATGGCTTCATTAGTTTATATTTATTTCATAAATTTGTATATTCAAATTATATCACAATTTTAATTTTGATAGGAACTTATAAGATGAAGATTTTAGATCATACAAGGAAACATGCTGACAAAATTGAAATCACACTTAAAAATTTTTTTTATAAGTCTTAGTGAGACATTTTAGAAAATCTTAAAAACTTATATATGTCTGAGGTACGAGTTTATATAAGTTTCTTTAGATTTTCAAAATGCTGAGCTTTAGACTTATAAAAAGTTTTTAGTGTGATGAAATTTGTCAGCATGTTTTTATATGACTTGAAACTTCTACTTAGAACTTTCCTAAAGTGCAGTTTTAATTGTAGATAAATATTCCAAAAGCTCACCTTTTAAGACATTATTTTTTAGCGCATAGTGTATATTTGCTTGAAGGAAAGCAAATTTATCTCCTGCATTATATCTTTGGCCTTCAAAATAATATCCATATATTGCTTCAGTTTTTACAAGTTCTTTTAGGGCATCTGTTAGCTGTATTTCTCCTTTTTTATCTGATTTGTTTTTTTCAAGTATTTCAAATATTTTTGGAGTTATAATATATCTCCCTAGAATTGCGATATTTGAAGGAGCTTCTTGGACTGTTGGCTTTTCTACCATATCTTTGACTTTAAAAGTTCCCTTTTCAACTTCAATGCCACTTATAATACCGTATTTTGATACAGCTTCTTCCTTTACAGGCTGGACACCTAAAATAGAAGTATTGTAGTTATCGTAACAATCTATAAGCTGCTTGAGACAGGGTATTTTGCTGTCAACTATGTCATCGCCTAACATAACTGCAAAAGGTTCATCTTCTACAAAATTTTTAGCAAGACTTATAGCATGACCTAATCCTTTAGGTTCTTTTTGTCTCGTATAATATATATCTACCATGTTGGATATGTTTTGAACTAACTTTAATAAAGTGGTTTTATTATTTTTTTTAAGTTGATCTTCAAGCTCTACGGATTTGTCAAAATGATCTTCAATAGATCTCTTATTTTTGCCCGTTATTATTAATATTTCTTCAATTCCAGAAGATACAGCTTCTTCTACTATATATTGAATTGTCGGCTTATCTACTATAGGCAGCATTTCTTTAGGTTGAGCTTTTGTAGCAGGAAGAAATCTTGTACCTAGTCCTGCAGCAGGAATTATTGCTTTTTTAATTTTCATAAGTTACACGTCCTTTCATTTTTAACATTAAATCTATTAATATTTTCATAAGATATATAAACAAAATTATGTTTAGCATCGAAACACCATCAGTTATTAAACTGTGAGAATCTGAATTCATTCCTCTTGAACCACCAAACAAAATATAATAAATATTGGTGTAAATTGTTATAGTGTAACCAACTGCTAAGGTTAATAGTCTTTTATCTTTTAGGTATATAAAGCTTATAATTGATAATGCGGCAGCAGGAAATAAATATCTTTCATGCATTCCTGTGGAAAATGTGAAAACACCTGAAATTTGAACAAATGCTGAAGCAAAGACAAATGCTCTGTTTTTGTTCTTTGCATATAAGTACCAGCAAGATAAAGTAATTGCAATTATTGCAATCATTCCCCAAATCTGATAGTTAAATATGAAAAACACTTCTGAATTCTTTTTATAATTCGCTCCAATTAAATTAAAAAAGTTAAATCCATTTACAGAAGCATAAGGGTACTCTGATATAGTTTTTGAATATAATTTAAATATCCACAGGGCATTTTGATTGTAAGAAAAAGGTAGTATTATAACTAAAGCTGTGATAAGGGCCGAAATTATTGATTTTACACATGTTTCTAAATTCCTTTCTCGTACTAGTTCAAATAGAAGAACTGGCAAAAATATAATTCCCTGAGGTTTCATAAGCACTGCACAGGTAAATGCTATAGATGATAAGACTGTCTTCCCTTCTGATAACAAAAACAGTGACAGTACTATAATTAGTGTAAAGAAAGAATCTACTTGTCCCCAAAGTGCAGAGTCTATAAAAGTAACCGGGTTAAAAATGTAAAATGCACTAAGGAAAACGCTAAATTCTAGTGATAAATACTTTTTAGCTAATCTGTATATAAAATAAGCTGTAATCACATCAGTTACTATTGATGGAAGTTTCAAAAGTAGTGTGTAATATGGATTAATTGAACTTGCACTTGCAATTTTACCAATTAAAAATAGTACATACATATATAAAGGTGGATAGTCGCCAGATTTTGCATTTGTATAAAATTGAGAGAAACTATTTGCTGCAGTTGATGCCCAATCTTTAAATAAATTTATGTCTCCGCCATAGCCTTCCATAACTGTAGACAGTGAAATCCTTAAAAATAGTCCTATACACAATAATGAAAAAATCAATATTTTTATATTATTTCTATTTATTTTTAAATCCCTATGAGTTATAAAGTAGAAAGTTCCAGCACACAAAATTAAAAAGGCTATTAAATATAAGGTTAAAAAAGGTGCATATTTGCTTTTGGTAGATGAAAAGTCTCCTCTCATATCTCCACCGGGTATTTGATGTGTACCATTTCTAGATCTCTTACTGTTTTCTTTGCCAAAATGCATACTATTACCTGGCTGATTTTGAATGTTATTTTTTTGATTATACCTGGTTCCATTTGAAAATTTAGCATTATCTTTTGGAACAGGAATATTTTTATTGCTTTTATTATTGTTAAATTGTTGTATGTTGTTTTTAGATATAATAGTATTTGCTTTGTAATTTTTTATACTGTAAATACAAAAAAATGCGGATAGTAATATTAGAAAAATAAGACCTATCTTAAATAGATTCTTTTTTAGAAATATTGTCATCATTTCACTCTCCTCTCTTAGAAGTTAATTATATTTTCGGTCATGAAACTTAAAAAAGGCTTAAAAAAAGATAAACTTTGTAAGCCTTTTTTTTAAGTTTTATACATATTCTAGTTATGAGGGGGGAATTGCATGCCTTGTGAAAAAACACAAATTGTATGTAAAAAATGTATTACAATAACAAATTCAAATTCTCAAAGTAACATAGAACATAATGATTTAAAGGCTGGGTTTACAAGAAAAAATACTTACAGAAGTTATATGTATTTTAATATAGATGATATATCTAAAAATATAGTTGTAGATTCTGCAGAGCTAAAAATATACTTAAATAAAATTAATATACCACATTCTAAAACAAATTTTTATATACATCCACTTAAAGAGGAATTTGATCTAAATACGTCATTTGAAAATCAGCCTGAGTATTATGAAAAACAGGTAAAGTTTGAGTTAAATAAAAACTCTCATGGAATTATTCATGTAGATATAACTCATATATTTGATCAGTGGCATGATAATTCTATAAAGAACAATGGATTAGTTTTAAAATCTGGAGAAAAACATAGAGCACTTGCTAGCTTTTCCTCAAGTTTGGACCCTAATTATGAAGGTGCACCTAAATTAGTGATTTGTTCTTCAAAAATAAACCATGACCAGAAGATTGTAGATGTTGTAGAAAAGCATTGGGAGTTAAAAATTTTTAATACAGCACTTTCGCCTACAGTAAATGTAGAACGTATTATAAATGGTACGTTTTTTATTGAAAATACTAGCGGTGTGCAAATTAAGGCAGTGGTAGAAGTAAGTGTAGATTCAAAACACTGGATTGAAGATACAGGAGTGGTCGTTAATGCCAATAAGTCACAAGTTTTAATAGCTAAATACTATGGAAAATATTATAGGGTGAAGTTCAATTGTTCTGGATTTGCATATGTAAAACTTAGCTTTATATGTCAGGTTTATCAATAGAAAGTTTGGGGTATATATCCATCTTACTAGATTAAAATTGTAGAAAATGTAAAATATATCACAATTAATAGATGAAAGAATAACATATTAGTAGGCCTGAAAAATAAGGCCTATTCAAATGAATTAAACCATAAAGAGGAGATGGGAATTCATGCCTAATAATTTAGTATTTAATGGCACAGCTAATGATTTAAAAACCCAAATGTATGCTTATAATAGTGGTACAAATCAAGCTGAGGCTTTAACTATATCAGGTGGTAATTTAGCAGTAGCAGGAACGGTAACAGTAGGAAATACAGTAGCCGTAACAGTAGGAACAGTAACAGTAGCAGGAAGCGTAACTGTAGGGAATACAGTAACAGTTGAAGGAACCGTAAGCGTAGGAAATACAGTAGCTGTAACAGTAGGAACAGTAACAGTAGCAGGAAGTGTAACTGTAGGGAATACGGTAACAGTTGAAGGAACCGTAAGCGTAGGAAATACAGTAGCTGTAACAGTAGGAACAGTAACAGTAGCAGGAAGCGTAACTGTAGGGAACACAGTAACAGTTGAAGGAACCGTAAGCGTAGGAAATACAGTAGCTGTAACAGTAGGAACAGTAACAGTAGCAGGAAGTGTAACTGTAGGGAATACAGTAACAGTTGAAGGAACCGTAAGTGTAGGAAATACAGTAGCTGTAACAGTAGGAACAGTAACAGTAGCAGGTACTGTTAGTTCAGTAACCACTGGAGTTGGATTTACTGCAACCAGCACTGCTATAACCACAGGTACCGGTATAGGATCAGTGCTGCAGCAGGATACTTCTCAGCAATCAATGTACTCTTATTATATTAAAAATAATGATACTACAAATGCAATTACAGTAGCGCTGCAAGTTTCCCCAACTAGTACAGCATCTTATTTTGTAAATGATATTAATCCGATAAGTCTTTCTGCAAATAGTGCTACGGTTTTAACTACCAAGTATTATATGAATTATACAAGGCTTTACTATGATACGGGAACTAATACCGCTGATTTTGAGGCTTATTTTAATGGAAAAATTTAATTATATTGGTGCTGTCTTTTAGGCAGCACCATGTTAGCCATTTTCAAAGAAATAACCAGTTAATATGTTTGGCTTGTTACTTTCTTTCAAATGTTTTAATAGGAATCTAAAAAGGAGGTTTGTAGATGTGCCCATAAGTTTGTGTATGATAGTTAAAAATGAAGAAGATGTCCTTGGAAGATGTCTGGCAAGTGTAAAACACTTTGTAGATGAAATTATAATTGTGGATACGGGATCTACTGATTCTACTATAGAAATTGCTAAGAAATATGGTGCAAAGATTTTTTATTATAAATGGGATAACAGTTTTTCTAATGCAAGAAATTGTGCATTAGAGAAGGCTGAGAAAGATTGGATTCTTATAATGGATGCAGACGACGAATTTGAAAAAGAGGATACAAATAAGCTTCTTAAATTAACTAACGATAAAAATAACAAAACTAATGTATATTTTATGCAAACTCTAAGCTATTCAGGAGATAATGTAAGCAGTGGTGATATTACTTTGAATTTGAATGTAAGACTTGTGAGAAATAGAAAAGGGTACAAGTTTCTAGGTGACATACATGAACAGCTTATACCTCCACCAGAGCACATTATTAGTAAGGATGATATAAAGATTGAAAATATAAGATTTTATCACTATGGATATTTAAATGAAATTGTAGAATCAAAAGATAAAAGGCAGAGAAATATGGCCATAATTCAAAAGGAGCTGGATAAGGATCCTCACAATGGATTTATGCTATTTAATATGGGGAATGAGTACTATGCTAAAGAAGATTATAAAAAGGCATTAGAATATTATATGAAAAGCTATGAACAGTTTAATCCAACGGAAGGCTTTAGTTCTAAACTCATATTGAGGATTGTTTCCTGTAATCAAATACTTGAAAATTTTGCAGAAGAATATAAGTTTGTTGATCGAGGGTTAAAATATTATCCTAATTTTACAGACTTAGAATTTATAAGAGGCAATACTTTTATTACTGAAAAAAAGTATCTTAAGGCCATAAGTTCACTAAAAAAATGTATTAAGATGGGGGAACCTCCTATTCAGATAAATGAATTGGTTGGAGTGGGTTCTTATAGAAGCTATATGGTTTTGTGCAGCATATATTTATATCTAGGAGACAATGACTCATCCCTTTATTATTGTGACAAGCTATTAAAGATGAAACCAGGATATATTAAAGGTATTTATAAATTTTGTGAAATAATGGCGGCTAAAAAAGCTTCTATAAATGAAATGAAATCTAAGTTCGACGGTTATGTTGATAAAAGTTCAGATCCAAATATATATTTAGTTTTATCAGATGTATTTTATGGCCAAAATAAATTTGATATTGCCTATGAATATGCAGATAGAGCTGATAAAATATGTAAAGATGAAATTGACAGGTCTAAAATATATTACTATAAGGGAGTTTGCTTGTTTTATCAGAAAAAATTTAAGGACGCTTATGGTTTTTTAAAAAAGATAAGCTCAGAGGAATTTATAGATAAAGCTTTTTATTATACTATGCTTTGCAATACCTTTGATGACACTATATCCACTAAAGATGTATTGACAGATGAGCCTAAGGATATACCTGACAATAAAAAGTATATGATATATATGAAGTTTAAGGATTTATTGGAAGGAAGGGAGTGTACAGATCTCTCAGAAGATATTGAGGATTCAAAGGATTTCTGCGGGCTTATATTTAGTCTGCTTGCCATTGTGTTAAAAATAAATTGTTTTGATGAATTTGAAAAAGGTCTTCAACTCTTAAACTTAATTGAGGATCAGGACGTTTTATTATATCTGGGAAAACTTTATTATAAAAATGGATATTTTAAATTAGCTTATAAAGAGCTTGTACGATCTATAAAAATATATGATAAGACTGATGTAGAAGCTCTTGAAATGATGAAAAAATGCTTGTAAGGGGGCGAATCCCCTTACATCAAATTCAAATTAAGAAATTTTCCACTTTATAATGATACTTAGTTTGTTGTCTTTAAAATTAGCAGTAATGCTGTGTCCCATTTGTTCAACCAAAGCTTTTGTTATAGCAAGGCCCAATCCAGTGTTTTTGCCCGTTCTCGTCCTGTCTCCTGTAAAAAATCTTTCAAATAGGTGATCTATATCATCTGAATTTAAATTATTAGCATTATTTGCAAATGTAGTTACAATGTAACTTCCATCTTTTTTTAAAGATACGGAAATAAACTTATCACCGTGTTTTAAAGCATTTTGAATGAGATTTGAGAATATACGTCTTACTGCATTTTCATCTCCTATAATTTCAGGTGCATTTTCATCAATTTCAATTAGAGGTTCAATTTCTTTATTTGTAAAATCGTTGTAAAAAGATGCTATTAGTTCACAAAGTATATTTGAAAGTGAGATAGACTCTAATTCAAAAGCATATTCATTAGCTTCAAGTCTTGATAGGTCAAAAAAACCTGATATAAGCATTTTTAAAGATTTTGCACGGTTTAGTATGATGTCCATATATTCATTTTTTTCATCCTTTGATAGATCGTCACTTTTTATAAGTTGAATATATCCTATAATGGAGGTAAGGGGAGTACGCAGGTCATGGGAAATATTTGCTATAGCCTGCCTGAGTTCCATGTCCATATGTTTGTATTTTACTTCTGTCTGCTGCTTTTTATCTATATTTTTGTTTATTTCTAGGGCTAAATTTTGAAAACTGCGGTTTTGAAAGGATAATGTCACTTTTTGGTTTGTATCTATGTCGTTTATTTTCTTCAGGCTGCCAGTTATATGTTTGATTTCACTTTTTGTAAGAAAAAGCAGGGTGATACTTATACCTGCTAAAATTCCTAATAAAATTATAATAAACAAGTACATATATATCACCCTTTCAACTTATTTTATCCCATGGCTCCCATACTCTTAAGTAAATTCCACCTGAGTCTAAGAATTACTTTATTTCCATCTTTCTAAATATTATAATACCTATTATAGTAAAAATAATAGTATATGCAAATCCCAGTCCTGCAGAAGGGAGCATTTGCAGCAAAGTTAAGTTTGGATTTTTTATTGGAGTTAGTGCACTTATGTTAGTAGTAATTAAAATGTTGTAAATTCCATAAAATTTATTGGATACAAGTGCACAAAGCAATTTTATAAAACTGCCCATTAAAGCAAATATAGCTGCATAAGTATAGGCATATGCATATTGATTTTTTAAAATAAAGCTGAGGAATACACCAAAACTAATTGCAGCTATATAAAGTGGTATGGCGCATAAAATCCTTAATGATAAGTTTATTAAAAATGCAGGACTTAAATTACCAGGTTTAAGAAATAAAAAGGTGCTTCCTACAAAAAAAATTAATACTAATAAGCAGGTTATAAAAGATAAAATTATAGGAATAATTACTTTTGAAATATATAGTTTTTCTCTTGATAAGCCTGAAACCATTACATTTCTTAAGGTTTTATCCTTTAATTCTTCTGTGACATCAATATACATCATAACTAGAAAAACTACTGCAGGAAGGCAGCTCATAGCCATATCCAGGGATTCAAAAACTGTGACTTTAGGACCTGTAAATAGTGCATTTGTGCTCACTGATAGTAAAACTAGGACTAATAGAGTAACTTTATAAGAAAGTCTATTTAAACCTTTGTAAAGTTCAGCTTTTATATAATTAAGCATTGATGTCACCTCCAATTAAATCCATGAAGTAATTTTCTAGATTTGCAGATGTCTTACTTATGGAATATACTTTAATACCATTTTTTATAAAAGCTTCACTTATCATTTCAGGCTTATCTAGGTATTTAAAAACCTTAATTTCGTTCTCAGGAAGCACTTGATAGGAAGTACAGTTTAAATTCTTTTCAAGTATAAGAGAAGCATGAGCTGCATCGTCTACTTTTACGGATAAATATTCCCTGCATTTTTCCTCTAAATCCTTTGCAGAAATTTGTTCTATGAGGTTACCATTATCTATAAAGCCATAAGTAGTAGCAAGCTGAGAAAGCTCTCCTAAAATGTGGCTCGAAATCAATATAGTTGTATTTTTTTCTCTATTCAATTTTTTTAATATATCTCTGAACATCACTATACCAACAGGATCAAGACCATTTATAGGCTCATCTAAAATTAAGAAATCTGGACTTGCAATTAAAGCTAGAGCCAGGCCAAGACGTTGCTTCATGCCAAGAGAATAATGTTTGAATTTTTTATTACCTGTATCTAAAAGGCCTACTGTATTAAGCACTTTATCTACACAGTCTTTTTCAGGAATTCCTTTTTGAATTCTATAGTATTCAAGATTTTTTTTGCCTGAGAGATAAGGAAAGAAACTGGGTGTTTCTATTATGCATCCTGTTCTCATTCGTTCTTTGTTTAATTCGTCTTTGCTAGTTTTTGAAAATAATTCTATTTCACCGTTATCTTGCAAAGAAAGACCTGTTATTATTCTCATAAGGGTTGTCTTGCCAGCGCCATTTTTGCCTACAAGACCGTATATGTCACCTTTACTTATTTTAATATTTACATTATCAAGTGCCTTGTGATTTTTGTATTTTTTAGTAAGATTTTTTGTATGAAGCACTAAATCATTCATGATATCAACCTCCGTTTTCTTGTTGATTTTATATTAGAACAAAATCAGCAAGATACACTAAAGAAAAACTTAAGAAATGATTAAGTTTAATCTTTCATCTTAAACCCTATTCCCCAAACGGTATGTATGTATTCTGTGTTCGAATCAATTTTAGCTATTTTAGAGCGAAGGTTGCTCATATGCACATTTATGGTGTTATCATCGCTTATAAATTTATCTTTCCACACATGTTCAAATAAATTAGCCTTTGTAAATACTTTTTTGGGGTAAGACATTAGAAGTTCTAGTATACAAAATTCCCTTATAGTTAATAGTACTTCCTGAGAACGTATAAAGACTTTGTGATTTTCTCGATCTAAGGTCATATTTTTATAGGTCAATATGTTTTGTTTTTCATTTGAGTTTGAAAATATCATGTACCTTCTGAGTTGTGCACAAACTCTTGCCAATACTTCTTCTACATCGAAAGGTTTCGATATGAAATCATCTGCACCTAGCTTTAAAACTTCAATTTTTGTTTCTTGAGCTGTTTTTGCAGATATTACAATGACAGGCATAGTTTTAACCTTTCGTATTTTTTCTATAAGTTTTTCGCCTGTAATGCCAGGAAGCATCAAGTCAAGTAAAACTAGCTGAAAGTCATATTTTTCAATGCACATTTCAGCTTCAGTACCTGAAAAAGCCCCGCGGACATTGTAATTATTTTTTTCTAGTATCTTGCACAATAACTTATTTATATCTGTATCATCTTCTACTATTAAAATATTTATATTTTTGTTCATAGGTATTCCTCCAGAGTTTTTGAGTTAAGACAATTATAACATTTTTAGATAGGATGTATTGACATAATAAATCGTCACGTCTATAATTAAAAGCATAATTGAATATAAATCTTGAACTTATCAAGAGTGATTGAGGGAACGGGCCCTATGAAATCCAGCAACCAGTACAGTGTATAATGGTGCTAAATCCTGCAGCGAGAGCTGAAAGATGAGAGAAATTTTGAGTTAACTAAGTCTGAGATTTTTCTCGGGCTTTTATTTTTTCTTAAAATTGATATGGGAGGTTAAATATATTGATAGATATTAATAATGTAGGCAAGAGTTTTAACAATAAAAGTGTGCTTAAAAGTATAAATCTTCATATACAAGAAGGTGAAATATTTGGAATAGTTGGTCACAGTGGTGCTGGAAAATCTACACTTTTAAGGTGCTTGAATGGTCTTGAAAGCTATGACGCAGGAAGCATAAAGGTAATGGGCAAAGAAGTGAAAGATTTAAAAGGTAAAGAAATAAGGACTTTTAGAAAAAACTTGGGAATGATATTTCAAAATTTTAATTTATTAAACAGAAAAAATGTATATGATAATATCTCACTTCCACTTGAAGTCTGGGGATTAGAAAAAAGTAAAATAAAAACTAGGGTAAAAGAATTGTTAAATTTAGTAGGCCTTAGTGATAAAGCAAAGAGCATGCCCTCCGAATTAAGCGGTGGACAAAAACAAAGAGTAGCTATTGCAAGAGCTTTGGCGCTAAATCCAAGTATACTACTTTGTGATGAAGCCACATCTGCACTTGACCCAAATACTACCAAGTCAATACTTGAGCTTTTGAGAAAAATAAACAATGAATTTAAAATAACCATAGTAGTTGTAACCCATCAAATGGAAGTTATAAAAGAAATATGTAGTAAAATTGCCATTATAGATGAAGGCGAAATAAAAACTTCTGGAAATGTAGAGGAAATATTTTTAAAACCAGGGAAAAATCTAAAGAAGCTGCTTGGAAATGATAGTTTACTTCCAGATGAAGGTATAAACATAAGAATATTCTTTCCTAAGGAAATAAGCCAGGACAATTTGATAACTTCTATGGCTATAGATTTGAATATAAAGTTTTCTATAGTATGGGGAAAACTTGAAAGATTCCGCAGTGATGTTTTAGGAAGTCTGGTTATAAATGTAAATGATAAAGACAAAGAAAGTATATGTAATTATCTTTCTTCAAAAAATGTTAACTGGGAGGTAGAGTAAACATGGGATTTAGTGAAACATTTCAGGAAATACTACTTCCTGCTATTGGACAAACATTTTATATGGTTATAGTTTCTACAATACTTGCAGTAATTATAGGATTTATACCTGCTATTTTACTAGTTGTAACTGAACCTGGTGGATTAAAGCCTAATAAAGTAGTATACAAGATACTGGATGCAATAGTAAATTTATTGAGGTCATTTCCTTTTATAATACTTATGATAGCAATTTTTCCTTTTACAAAGCTTATTGTTGGAAAAACCATAGGTACAACAGCAGCAATAGTTCCTATTACAATAGCAGCAGCACCTTTTGCATCGAGAGTGATTGAATCTTCACTTAAAGAGATAGATCCGGGAATAATAGAAGCTGCAAAATCGTTTGGTGCAAGTAATATGCAGATAATATTTAAAGTTATGATTAAAGAGGCACTTCCTTCTATAGTACTTGGCATAACTCTTACTGTAATAAGTGTAGTTGGATGTTCAGCTATGGCAGGTACAGTAGGCGGAGGTGGACTTGGAGATGTGGCAGTAAAATATGGATATTATAGATTTCAGACTGACATAATGGTATACACTGTAATAATACTCATAATTTTTGTCCAGGTACTTCAAACTATAGGAAATCTTATATATAAAAAGCTTAACAAATAATTATTTGTTGAGATCGTATTTGTTTGGTAAAGTAATTATTGTAGAGTCACTTTAAAAATACATTTCTCGGAGGAAATTAGAATGGCTAAAATAGAATTACCATACCATAAAAAAATAATAGAAGCTGAAATAAATGACAACAACTTACTTGGCATACTTGAATCAAAAGCAAGCGAATATAAAGCAGAGCTAGGACAATTGGAAATAGTAGAAAAAGCTCTTGACAATCCTATAAACTCACCTAAACTTGAACAATTGGCTGAGAATAAAAAAAGTATAGTTATAATAAGCAGCGATCATACAAGACCTGTTCCTAGCAAAATTATTATGCCTGCACTTTTGAGAAGAATAAGGAGTATAAATTCTGATGCTAATATTACTATACTAATTGCCACAGGCCTTCATAGGGCTACTACTAGGCAGGAACTCATAGATAAATATGGAGAAGATATAGTAAAAAATGAAAAGATAGTAGTACATGATGCACAGAATGAAGATAATCTGGTAAAAATCGGTACATTGCCATCTGGTGGTGAACTTATAGTAAATAAACTTGCAGTTAAAGCAGATCTTTTAATTGCAGAGGGGTTTATAGAATCACATTGTTTTGCTGGCTTTTCAGGAGGTAGAAAGAGTGTGCTGCCTGGAATAGCCTCTGCCAAGACCATCCTGGCAAATCACTGTGCGGAATTTGTAGCACATCCTTCTGCAAGAGTTGGAAATTTAAAGGGCAATCCTGTTCATAAGGACATGCTATATGCAGCTAAAAAGGCAGAATTGGCTTTCATAATAAATGTAGCACTAGATGAAGATAAAAGGATAATAAATGCTTTTGCAGGAGATGTGAATGATGCCCATGTAAAGGGCTGTGAATTTGTACATAATTTATCAAAAGTGAGTAAATTAGTAGGTGACATTTCTATTTCTACCAACGGAGGGTATCCGCTTGATCAAAATATATATCAATCTGTTAAGGGTATGGCAGCAGCTGAAGCCAACTGCAGAGATGGCGGCGTAATAATAATGGTGTCTGCTTGCAGCCAGGGCCATGGCGGCGAAACCTTTTATAACAATTTAGCTAATTTGAATACTCCAGAAGAATTCTTGAAAAAAGTCTCAAAAGTTCCTAGAAATAGAACTGTGCCTGATCAGTGGGCATCTCAGATGCTCGCGAGTATACTTTCAAAACATACAGTAATTGTTGTAACAGATATGTGCGACCCTAAAATAATAAAGAATATGCATATGCAGCAGGCAGATACTTTTAAAGAAGCTCTAGAAAGGGCATATGGTATTATGGGGAAAGATGCTAAGGTTGTGGTTATACCAGACGGACTAGGAGTAATTGTAGACTAAAAACTTAAAAAGGTTATTGTGTAATGAACAAAAATACATTATACAATAGCTTTTATTTTTTTGCATTTCATTAACTTTTAAGTCTTAATTTTCCGCAAAAAGATGTAAAAAAACTATTGCACATGTTTTCTATTTGTTATATATTATATATAACAAATAGAAAAGGAGGGACGCTATGTTAGTTCAAATAGATTTTGAATCGGAAATGCCTATATATGAACAGCTTAGGAGGCAAATAATAGAAGGAATAGCCTCTGGTAATCTGAAATTAGGAGAGAGCCTTCCTTCTGTAAGACAACTGGCAGAAGATATTGGAATAAATCTTCATACAGTAAACAAAGCATATAATGCGTTAAAGTCAGATGGTTACTTGAATGTAGATAGGAGAACAGGAGCTGTAGTAAGTGGAACATTCCCTGAAAGTACGGAGGAGTTTGACAAAAAACTTAAGGAAGAATTTACTTACTTGATATGCGAAGCTCATTTAAGGGGAAAAAAGATGGAAGATATTCTGAGTCTGTGTTCTGATATATTTAAGCAGTATATTAAAAAAGATAAATAACTACTAAGGTGGGTGAAATTAAATGAAAGATAATTTGTTTATGTGTATATATTTATTTTTTATTTTTGTGATAATACTCGTAATCAATATGTTGACTCCTAAATTTACAAGAAAAGAAATTGTATTTGGAGTGAGAATCCCTGAAGATAAGATCGATTCAGATGAAATTAAGCATATAAAAGCACAATTTGTAAAGAATAATTTAATTATAGGAATTCCCTTTATTATTTTATTTAGTGTGCTAAATTATAGTTTTTTAAACGTAGGTATGATTTTGTTTACTACTTTTGCCTTTGTATTTATAAGCTTTTTAATATATCTTATATCAAACAGAGCTATGAAAAATCTTAAGTCACAAAAGTTGTGGCTTCAAGGTAAGAAACAGGTTGTAACTGTAGACACTAGTTTTTCTAGAAGCAAGAGCAATATGCTTGTGTCAGCTTGGTTTTTCTTGATACCTGCAGCTATCATTATAGTAAATATAATTTTAGGATATATGAATTATAACTCTTTACCTTATAAAGTCCCTACACACTGGGATTTTTCCGGTAATGTAACGGGATATCAATTTAAATCCAGGTTTCTAATTTGGGAGATGCCAATTGCTCAGATTTTTAGTACTTTTATATTTTTTATAGTCTATAAGGGAATTGGATGGTCAAAACAGCAGATTAGTTCTATAGATCCAGAAGCATCCGTAAAGAAAAATAGTATATTTAGAAGAAGCTGGTCCATATATATGGTTGTCTTTGCTGTAGTGACCAATCTTTTACTAACTGTTGCTACTGTTCAGATGTTTAGAGTATTTAATGTGAGTAATACTTTTTCAATCATCATAATATTGGCTTTTGTATTAATTACAATTTTAGGAAGTATAGCCTTATCCTTAAAGATTGGACAGGGTGGAAGCAATATAAAATTTAAAAGTGATGATGAAGAAAAAGGAAAGTCCGGTTTTGGCGATAAAGATGATGATAAGTGCTGGGTACTAGGAAATAGTATATATTATAACAAGAATGATCCATCCTTATTTGTGGAAAAAAGATTTGGCATAGGCTGGACCATAAATGCAGGCAGACCACTTGGAATGGCAATATATATAGGAAGTATTGTGATTATAATTGTAACTATAATTTTTGCTGTATTTAGTGGAAAATAATAATTAGAATATCTATAGGAATTCTAAGTAAAAAACAACTTATACTTCGGATATTTTTACAACCACAAGCTCGATTAAATATTTTGATAAGCCTAAGTAAAAAACTTAAAAAAATACTGAGAACTTTTGAAAACTCGTACCTCAGACAATTCAAAAGTTCTAGATTTTTTAAAAATTTTTTCCAAGGCTTATAGACAAAACATTTAAATGAGCTTGATTATTATAAAAATATGACTACGCATAAGTTGTTTTTTAAGTTAGAAAATTCATGGATATTCTAATTGAAAATTATCATTATATACTTTGGAATAAATTCACCTTAAAACTATAAATCGCTTAAAGTTTCACATTTGCAAGTTGATGTGCTAAAATATTTTATATAATGATAAAATATAGTTAAAAATTGAAAGTTGAGGGCTATGAATGATTTTCTTCTATTAACACTTTGGAAAATTGACCTTTACTTTCAGCTCTTAACTTTATGTATAAGTTAACTTTGAATTTTGAGAATCTATAATTAAGAATTGAAAAAAGGGGGCAATTTTTATGATATCCAATAAAATGAAAGAACACGTATCTAAAAGTTCTATAATAAGGGCTATGTTTGAAGAAGGAAAGAGACTAGCTTCAATTTATGGGGAAGAAAATGTATTTGACTTTAGTTTGGGAAATCCAAATGTAGAACCGCCAGAGGCTATAAAAAAGGCAGTAAATGAAATCATATCCGAGGAATCTCCCAATATGGTTCATGGTTACATGAGCAATTCGGGTTATGAGGATGTAAGGGCTAAAATTGCAGAAAACATAAATAAAAAATACAATTTGAAGCTTACTGAAAATAACTTGGTAATGACTTGTGGTGCAGCAGGAGGACTTAATATAATTTTCAAAACCCTTTTAAATCCAAGAGATGAAGTTATTACATTTTCACCTTTCTTTGGGGAATATGAGAATTATGTAGATAACTTTGGTGGAAAGCTTGTAATAGTACCTTCAGATACAGAAACTTTTGAGCCAGATTTAAATGCATTGGAGCAATCTATAAATGCTAAAACAAAGGCAATAATCATAAATTCACCAAACAATCCTACAGGAATAATTTATTCAGAAAAGCTTATTAAAGATTTATCACAGCTTTTAGACAAGAAACAGGAACAACTTGGTACTAGTATATACTTAATTTCAGATGAACCCTACAGGGAAATAGCATATGATGGAGTAAAGGTTCCATACATATTGAATTATTATAGAAATTCTATTGTAGGCTATTCTTATAGCAAATCCCTTTCGCTCCCGGGTGAGAGAATAGGATATGTAGTTTGCAGTAGTGATATGGATGATTTTAAAGATGTAATGCCTGCCCTTAATGTGGCAAATAGAATTTTAGGTTTTGTAAATGCACCATCTTTATTTCAAAGGGTAATTGCAAAATGTTTGGATTCAAGCGTAGATATGAATATATATAAGAAGAACAGAGACTTACTATACAATCATCTTGTTAAAATAGGATTTTCTTGTGTTAAACCTGAAGGTGCTTTTTATTTATTTCCTAAGTCATTAATTGCTGATGACGTTGAATTTGCAAAGGAAGCAAAGAAATTTAACCTGCTAATAGTTCCAGGTTCATCCTTTAAATGCCCTGGTCACTTTAGACTTTCCTATTGCATTTCTTACGATAAAATAGAAAAATCTTTAGACAGTTTTGATAAGCTTGCAAAGAAATACCTCTAGAATAGAGTATCTAACTAAAAAATCAACTTATACTCTGGATATTTTTTACAAACTTCAGCTCGTTAAATATTTTGATAAGTCTAAGAAAAAAATTCTAAAAAAGCTAAGAACTTTTGAAAACTCGTACCTCAGACAATTCAAAAGTTCTAAGTTTTTATGAATTTTTTTCTAAGACTTATATGCAAAATATTTAAAAGAGCTTCGTTATTGTAAAAATATGCCTACGTATAAGTTGATTTTTAAGTTATAAATCCATATATAGATGGATAACTCTATAATTAAGTTTATCCAAATTGCCAGTTTCATTTAAATGATAAAGTTATAAATTCAACTAAGATTTATAATTAGTAATTTTGAGTAATTATAGTTTAGCTTTAAACTTTACGATCCATAAATCGTTAACTCTAGAACGTAGCCCTTCTAAATTGCTAATTGGGTTTTAAATTCTACCATTTATATTGAGATATCCTAGTTTGAAATTTGAACTTATACCAGAAAATAATGCTGACAAAATTGAAGCACACTTAAAAACTTTTTTTATAAGTCTTAGTGAGGTATTTTAGAAAATCTTAGAAGCTTATATATGTCTGAGGTACGAGTTTATATAAGCTTCTTTAGATTTTCAAAATACCGAACTTTAGACCTATAAAAAGTTTTTAGTATGATGAAATTTGTCAGCATATGAACTGGTATAAGTGGAATTTCAATCTAGAAATTCTAATATGTGAATACCAGTTTCCCAACTCTTAAAGCAATTGGTTTTGACCAGAGCCAAGTATTTGTAGTGGAATCATCAAAATAATAAATAGCACCTTTTGTTGGATCAGAACCATATAATGCTTCTAAAGCAGCCTTTCTAGAACTATCAGAAGCAGGTTTGTTTATCCATCCATTTAATACTGGAGTAAATTGATAATATCCATTGGATACTTGGTATATTACACCTTTTAATGTAGATGGAAACTGAGGACTTTGAACTCTATTTATAACTGAAGCAGCTACAGCTACTTTAGCTGTGTAAGGTTCACTTTCTGCTTCAGCAGTTACAAGTCTTCCAAGCAAATCTACTTCGCTGTCAGTACAGGAAATTATATATTTTGAAGAGGTTGTCCCATTAAAAACATAACCTGCAGGAATATTTAGCACTTGTCCAGGGTAGATATAACTGCTTACATTACTATTGGCAGCAATTAAAGTGTCAACAGATATGCCAAATTTTTTTGCTATCAAGTAAAGTGTGTCAGAGGCTTGTACAGTATAGGTCTTTGAATTAACATATAGAGCTTGACCTGGATATATGCTATTTCCACTTAAGCCATTATCATTAATAATTGTAGTTGCAGTTGTTTTAAATAATACTCCTATTTTAAATAGAGAGTCACCAGGTTTTACAGTGTAACTAGCTGCATGTACTTGAGTAAAAGATAATGTGCATAGAAATGCGGCAAATAACATTGTCCTGATTTTTTTAAAATTCATAAATATAGATCCCCCTTAATTTTGCCTGCGAGGTTAGTTGACGGGTTCGGGATTGGGATACCCCTACTTTTTAGTAAAAAGATTCACCCCAAAAAATAATTATCCCCCGCATCTCATTCCTGAGATTTAGGCTTGTCTATGTTTGCTATTCTAACAGTATTTCCAGAGTATATCCATATTAAATAGATGGGACTATTGACATAAAAAAACTTAAACATAAATTTAATACTTCTATAGAAGAAATTGCTGCAATAGTAATTTTTCACTGCCAATTGTCAACTGCTTTGAAACCTAACTCAACTTTCACAGTTAAAAAACTTGGGAAGCAATTTTTTTAAAGAACAAAGTTTAAAGTTCAAATATCAAATAAGGGTAAATTTCTTCCTAATGTCAGAAAATATTAAGATTGTAGATTTCCTGAGGTACGAAGGAAACCATCTTTATCTGTTCTTTGTTATTTGGACTTTGTTATCTTCAAAAGCTTTGATCTACAAAATTTTGATAATAAGTTAAAAATTCATAACATGACTTCTCGTTATTAAAAGTGATAATATAGTTGTATAAGTAAAATTCAAATGTGATTAAATAGGAGAATATTATGGAAAATTGTATAACCTATTTTCTTAGAGATGAATCTAAAAATTCAAACGAATACTACAGGTGTATATCCAATTTTTCAAATGAAGTTATCGAAAAAATTGAAATCGAAGCAAATAATATAATAGAAAATTTTATAAATTTTATTAAGAATAATAGCATAGAAGAACTTAGAAGTAGGGAAGAGTATGAACTTGAATTCTTAATCATTGGAGTTTTGTGGAAAACCTATATAGCAAAAGCTTTAAATGCAGATAGACTGTCCTTGAATCTTTTAAAACTTCTATTTAATTTGAGGACAAAATCGAAATTTTTAAGAAAAAGTGTGGACAATTTAAGGGGAAGGCTTGCTTGTAAATATCTTTTAAAGAAAGAAGTGGAGCCTTCTTCTGTATCTTATGATGAAAGTGACTTTGAAAAATTACTACTTTGGTTAACTGCTTCAGGGGAATTCAAATATGAATGTAAGAGAATGAACACATGGCTGCTATTTTTAAAAAATAGCAGTGAAGAATATATTATAAAAGTAAGCAAGTGTGCCTTTAAAATATCACTGTGGTTTGAAAAAAGATCTATGGAGGTACTTGGAGTATATACTCCAAATGTACAAAAATTTTTAAACACCAACTATAGGTTATACGGAATAAGAGAGGATAATGTTTTCTGTGGTAGAAAGGAAGTTGAGTACCATCTAAATATGGTGGGAGCAGAGATATTAAGTAAGGCATTTAGAAAGTTATTTGTTAAAACAAAGGAAAGAAAAGTACTCCTTCCTGCTTGCATTTGCTTGAAACCGGAGGGGGTATGCAAGAGAAAAAGGGTCAAAGATGGTTTCTTGTGTAGAAATTGTTCTAAAAGCTGCAGGGTAAATGAGCTTACGAAGCTTGGCAAATCCCATAACTTTCAGGTATTAATTGTTCCCCACGAAACTGATGCCTTTTCAAATGCAAAAAATATTAGATATGGAGATGTGGGCGTTGTAGGAGTAGCTTGTGTACTCAATCTAATAGAAGGTGGGCTGAAGGCTAGAAGCCTAAACCTTGTCCCACAATGTGTTATCCTTGATTATTGCGGATGCAAAAATCATTGGGATAACAATGGAATACAGACAGATATCAACTGCAAAAAGTTGTTTGAAATTTTGCAAGTTGATGAAAACATGTGATGTTCCTTATATAAAGCTATTAGGCTTTGATACTTTTAGATTTTTTATTAATAGCATTATTTGCTATAAATAAAGATAAAATTAGGGCAATAACAAGAACGAAAGTTTCAATTGTAAAAGCGTGCTTTACTCCGAATACTAAACTTAAAGCTTGACTCTTTGCATTAGATGGATTGCCTGCAGCAAATAAGTATTTTTTTTGGGATGCACTCATTATAGCAACAAATAAAGAAGTTCCGAATGCTCCTGCTATTTGCTGTAAGGTGTTCATTATGGCAGTTCCATGAGGATAGTATTTTGGAGATAATTGATTTAAACTATTAGTTTGTACAGGAGTATTTATAAGTCCAACAGCTACTAGAGATAAACAATGGAGCACAATAATAACAGGAATAGTTATACTCATAGATACAAAACGTGAAAGTAAAAAGAATGTAATAGTTGATATTGCATATCCAGGTATAATTAATGCTTTAGGGCCAAATTTGTCATATAAATGACCTGAAATTGGTGATATAATTCCGTTGATAAATCCACCAGGTAACATTAAAAGACCAGCAGTAAATGCGGATAAACCTAGGGCACCTTCAAGAAACATTGGTAAAATAAGCATAGTAGCAAAGTTAATCATGTGCATAATTATCATAAGTATACAGCCAAGGCTAAACATAGATTCTTTAAAAGGATGCATGTCCAGCATAGGTTGGCTCATATGTAATTGACGCAGTACAAATATGGCTAATGCTATACAAGAAATAATAATAGGAGCTGCTATTAAATATGTATAAGAGCTTCCAATGTTACTAACACCGTATATAAATCCACCGAATCCTATAGTAGACAGTACAATTGATAAAAAATCTATAGGTGGTTTTGTAAGTTCTGTTACATTTTCGATAAATTTGTAACCTAAAGCTAAAGATATAACTGAAAAGGGTAATATTATAAAGAACAACCATCTCCAGTTGAGAGATTGAATAATTAAACCAGAAAGAGTTGGTCCAATAGCTGGTGCACAAAACATTACAAGATTAAATATACCAAGGGCTTTTCCACGTTTTTCTATAGGGTTTATAATCAATAAAGTGTTTACTATATTTGGTATTAAAATACCAGTTCCAATAGCCTGAATTAGTCGGCCTACTAGTAAAATTGAAAAAGCTGTAGAGAAACCACTTATAACTGTTCCAACCAAAAATATGGTTACAGAGGTTAGAAATAGCTGTCTTGTTGTAAAACTTTGAATAAGTAATGCAGAAACAGGAATTGCTATTCCCATAATGAGCATGTATCCTGTACTCAGCCATTGTACGGTATTTGCAGATATACTAAATTGGACCATTAAATTTTTTAATGCCATATTTAGTAAAGTTTCATTTAACATACACAAAAACCCTGCCATGATTAGCGCAATAGTTATTGGTACTACATTATAATTCCTTTGTTGATAATTTGACTCTTCCAAACGTTCTTCCATAAAATTTCCTCCTAGTTAATAATTAAATTAGTCATTTGCACAGCTGTGCAGATATTAGAATATATAAAAATCCTCCACTATGAAAAATACATTGTTACAATACAAAATAAAAATCATAATAGAGGAGGGTTAACCATGTTTTTATAAAAGGTAAATAGCTTATTATTTTTTGCTAATTTTCTTCTCTTCTATAGATATGTTTTTTTCAAATTTATTTAAAGTATCTATAAACAAATCTAATTGATCTTTTGAAATTTCATTTGTAATGTTTGTAAATAAGTGTTCAATGAATGGATATACTTCCTGTTTTAATTTTTTACCTTCAGGTGTAACGTAAATTAAAAATGAGCGCCTGTCTTCAGTACTTTTTTTGCGTATTACTAGTTTTTTTCTTTCAAGAATATCTAGTATTCGAACTAAAGTTGCCTGATCTTTGTCAACCTTTTTAGCTAGCTGTTTTTGGTTGACACCGTCTTCTTCTGTTAAAGACAATAATACTGACCACTGTTCTGTGGTTATATTATATTTCTTAAGATTTAAAGATAAAAATCTTAAAATTTTTCTATTAATAGAGTTTATATACATACCAATGGACTTATCAAGAGAACTCATAGCTTTTTGCCTCCTAAAATATATGATGTAGATATAATTAATTTACATATAGTTAGCATACTAATAATATGCTAGACTATTAAAAATGTCAAGCAAATTTTAACTTTGAGTATTTCTAAAAGGCTAAAATGTTATTAAATGTAAGAATATATCTGCATATAATCTGATTTTTAAGTTAGAAAGCACATTATTCAATTTTACAAATATAAAACTTAATAATATTAATATACAAATAAATTAATATTAAAATATTTAATATTAATATTGATTTATTTAATTTACAGTGGTATATTATAAACATGGAAAAGGAGAGTGGTAATTTGACATATAAAATTATTAGCAAATGTCCTGTTTGTTCTTCTAAACTTTTAATTTCAAAGATAAAATGCCCTAAATGTAATACTGTAATTGAAAATGATTTTGAAATGTCAAAGTTTGAATATCTTACAGACAGCCAACTGAAATTTATAGAAGTTTTCTTGAAAAACAGAGGGAACATAAAGGATGTAGAAAAAGAACTAGGAATATCCTACCCTACTGTGAGGGCAAAGCTAGATGAGGTTATAACAGCACTTGGATATAATGTGGCAAAAACCAACACTGTGGATAAAAAGAAAGTAGTAGATATGCTTGATAAAGGTGAAATAACTGCAGATCAGGCTATTAAAATGTTAAATGAATAAATATATTGAAAAGGAGAAATAAAAAATGAATGAGGAAATATCAAAGATTTTGAAAATGGTGGAAGAAGGAAAAATTACCTCTGACAAAGCTCAGGAGCTTATTGAGGCACTAAATGATAAGAATACTTCTCTGGATGTCTCCAGCAATATTCCAAATGATGCTGACATTATAAATAAAATGCTTAAAATAAAGGTTATTTCTCATGACGGAGATAATGTAAATGTGAATTTACCTGTTAAATTTGTAAAGACAATGCTTAAAACTATAGGAAAAATTCCTATACCAGAAAATGCAAAATGTATGGAAAATTTGGACTTGAATGTTATTGCAGAAGCAATAGACAATGGACTTTCAGGAAAGATAGTAGACGTAAAAAGTGCAAATGGTGACATAGTGGAAGTTAGCATAGAGTAAAGGAGAAAATTTATGAGAGTTCACATCAAGTCAGGTAAAATTAGATTTGTAATACCTTGTCCTATAGCTTTTCTAAAGTTTGGACTTTCTATTGCAGGATCTTCCTTTATACAAAAGTATATTCCTGATAAGGATAAAAGATATGTAAATATGATTGATTTTAAGAAACTTTCAAAGTGTATGGATATTTTGAAAGAATATAGAGGATTAAAACTTGTTGAAGTAAAATCCAGGGACGGAAGCCATGTTACCATAATTGTATAGATAAAATTCACAATATTTTAAATATTATATTAATTAAGTAGGCGATAGAAATGAAAAATAATAGAAATTTACTATTTTATATGTTGGGAAGGTTTATATCTTATATTGGAACGGGAATACAACAAGTAGCAATACCTCTGTATATATTGGATATAACTCATTCTGGAATTATGATGGGTATATTTTCAGCAGTTAATTTTATTCCTAATGTTATAACTTTACCTTTTGCAGGTATTTTAGGAGATAGAAAAAATAGAAAAAATATTATGGTACTAGCGGACTTTGGAAGAGGAATTTTAGTATTAGCTTTAGCACTTTTGGTTGCTGAGAAAAATTTAAGTATTTATATGCTGTTTTTACTACAGGCTTTCATTTCAATTATGGATGGAATCTTCTTAGCTTCATCTACGGCAATTCTTCCAGAGCTTGTTTGTGAAGATGAACTTATGAAAGCAACTTCCTTAAGAGGAGGAAGTGATGCAATTTCTATGATTATAGGACCTGCTCTTGGAGGTATAATATATGGGCTTGTTGGTATGAAGACAGTATTTTGCATAAATGGTCTGTCTTTTATAATATCAGCAGTATGCTCTATGCTCATAATTTATAAAAATATAGATATAGAAAAGGGAAAAATAACTGTAAAATCTTTCTTTACAGAAAATGGAGAAGTAATAGGCTTTATAAGGAAAAGTAGAGCTTTAATGCAGTTAACTATATTTTTTATGGTAGCTAATTTACTTGTAGCTCCTTTTGCAGATATAGTACTCCCTTTTGTATTGAAAAAATGTATAGGATTTGGTTCACAGCAGTATGGGTATTTAATTTCGTTCTTTACTTTAGGTATACTTTTAGGAAATATAGCCCTTGGAACTTACTTAAATAAATTTAGTACAAAGACAATTATAAAGAGGGCACTTATATTTGAAGCAGGTGTATTTTTCATATTTGCATTTTCCTTGTATCCAGCTTCAGTAAGATATTTTGGAGGACACGGTTTAAAGTTATTTGCAATTTTGGGCATTGTAACATTTTTAATAGGTTTATCTAATTCAGGAATCAATACTCCTATGAATGTAAATTTACAAAAGATGGTTCCAAATGAAATGCGTTCAAGGTTTTTTGCAATACTAGGTGTATTTTGTCAGGGAGCTATTCCTTTAGGGGCAATTATATATGGATTTGTTCTAGATAAATTTCCTTACTATTATATACTCCTTACCATAGTACTAATATTTTCTCTTGTAACTGCAGTTTTTATGATAAAGGCAGATCCAGAAGCTTATGAACCTGGGATACCCAAAAATCTTGAGAAAGCATGATAGAAATGATGTAGCAGAATTGAAAATTTTTAATACTATATAGTATACAAGCTTTTAATTCGTAGTTGAAGCCCTTTGTTTTTATGCTACATAAAAACAAAGGAGGTGTTATTTTGAAAAAAGAATATTCTCATTCTAAATTCCATGATGTTGAATTAAAAGATTGTAAATATTTGGGAAAAGGCCATAGCGGCATGGTTTATCTTATGCCAGATGGAAAAGTCCTTAAAATATTTAAAAGTTCAACTAGCTGCAAAGCTGAATTTGATATATTAAAATCTGTAGAAGGAAGTCCCCATTTTCCCAAGGCTTATGAATTGGGAGATCATTATATGATAAGAGAATATGTAGGTGGAATGAATGTGTATGATTATATAAAAAAATATGGATTGAAAAGATCCTTTGTACTAAAGGTAGTAGATTTAGTTGATCATATGAAAAAACTAGGATTTACGAAATTGGAAGTTAGATTTCCACACCTATTTGTTCAAGAAGATGGTACGCTCATGTTGATAGACCCGAGAAAAAGTTATGAAGAATATATACCTTATCCTAAGTCCTTTTTTAGAAAACTTAAAAACATGGGACTTCTAGATAAGTTTGTACAAATATTAGAAGAAGAAAGAAAAGGTTTGAAATGGATAGAATATATTAAAAGATAAGTAGAAAATGAGAGAGATTGCAGTTAAAATTGATTAACTGCAATCTTTTATATTTAAAATGATTTTTTATAATGTATTTTAAATAAATATGAATAAAACAATGTATTTATTTAAAATACATTGTTTTAAAAATGAATACTTTATTGTAATAATATACATTTTATATTGAAATTAGGCATTTTATAAGGTATAATGAATAATGTATAAATTATATAAGGGCATGTAGGTTTGAGTAATTACACCAACTGCATGCCCTTTTGCAATATGGTATATTTTTATGCATTTCATAAAAATAAATGAAATTTATCTGACGGCTATCTACTGTAACGCTCAAACTTCTATCAAAGTAGGAGCTAACAGTAGATACGCCCCTAGATAATTCATCTAAACTTAGTGGGAGAAACAACCTCCCACTAAGTAAGATTCATTGATACTTTAAACATTAATAAAGGGGGCATTTTATGAACATTTTTAAGAAAAAGTCGCTTGAACAACTTAGAGATAGTGTAAAAAAGACAGGTTTGAAGAAGAATCTTAAAGCAACAGATATAGCGGCTTTAGGAATTGGGGCTGTTGTTGGAGTTGGAATTTTTGTAGCAACTGGTGAGGGAGCTCATGCAGCTGGTCCAGGAATCATACTTTCATTTTTCTTATGTGGAATAGTAGCTTGTCTTTGTGGCTTATGTTATTGTGAACTTGCTACCATGTTTCCAGTAGCAGGAAGTACCTATTCTTATGCTTATATAGCATTTGGAGAATTTGTGGCAATGATTATTGGATGGTGTTTAACTGCTGAATATTTAGTTGCAGTTAGTGCAGTTGCGTCTGGATGGTCTGGAACCTTTAGAGGTATTTTGCAAAATGTAGGGGTTACACTGCCTCATGCTATTAGTGCATCTCCAGCCAAGGGCGGAATAATAGATTTGCCAGCTGTTTTTATAATATTAGTATTAGCTTGTCTTTTGTACTATGGAATGCAGGAAAGTGCAAAAGTTAATAATATTATCGTTGGTGTGAAAGTATTTGTAATACTCTTATTTATTTTTCTTGGAGTATCTCATATAAAGCCATCTAATTATACACCTTTTATGCCTTTTGGATGGAAAGGGGTTTTTACAGGGGCAAGTACAGTCTTCTTCTCATATATAGGATTTGATTCTATTTCAACTGCAGCAGAGGAAGCTAGAAACCCTAAAAAAGATGTATCACGTGGAATTATAATGTGTCTTATAGTAGTTAGTATACTGTATATTTCCGTTGCAGTTGTACTTACTGGAATGGTTCCGTTTAAGGAAATAGTTTCAGAAAATGCTGTGCCTGCTGCACTTGCAAGGGTTGGCATTAACTGGGGATCAGCACTTGTAGGTGTTGGAGCTATTCTTGGAATGATTTCCACTATGATAGCTATGCTTTATGGTCAGATTAGAATATTTATGGTTATGTCTAGAGATGGATTACTTCCTAAAGCATTTTCAAAAATCCACAGCGTACATAAAACTCCATATATTTCTACTATACTAACAGGTGTTATAGCTGCCATAATAGCTGGGCTCTTACCTCTTGATATTATTGTAGAGTTTTTGAGTATAGGTACATTACTGAGTTTTGCAGTTGTATCTATAGGTGTTATTTATTTGAGAAAGGCAATGCCTGATATAGAAAGAAAGTTTAAATGCCCGGGAGTGCCTTTTACACCAGTAATAACTGTATTGTGCTGCATCGTACTTTTGGCATCAATGCGTGCAATAACCTGGATAGGATTTTGTGTATGGCTTGCTATAGGTATAGTGTTTTACTTTATTTATGGAAGAACCCATAGTGTTGTTCAAAATGAAAATTTGGACGAAAGTTCCCATAGCGCATAATTAAATTTTAATACCTATTTATATTGCATTTTAAATGCACAAGGATGAGGAAACTTATGAATATTTTTAAAAAGAAACCCATTGATCAATTGATGGATAGTGTAAAAAAAACAGATTTAAAGAGAAATCTTAAAGCAAGGGATATAGCAGCACTCGGAATTGGAGCTGTTGTTGGAGTTGGAATTTTTGTAGCAACTGGTGAAGGAGCTCATGCAGCTGGACCTGCAATTATACTTTCATTTATTTTAGCTGGTATAGTGGCTTGCCTATGCGGCCTGTGCTATTGTGAACTTGTAACTATGTTTCCAGTAGCAGGAAGTACCTATTCTTATGCTTATATAGCATTTGGAGAATTTGTGGCAATGATTATTGGATGGTGTTTAACTGCTGAATATTCAGTTGCAGCTAGTGCAGTTGCATCTGGATGGTCTGGAACCTTTAGAGGCATTTTGCAATCTGTGGGAATTACACTTCCTCAGGCAATTAGTGCATCTCCATCTAAAGGTGGGATAATAGATCTGCCGGCTGTTCTTATAATATTAATTTTAACAGGACTACTATGTTATGGAATGAGTGAAAGTGCAAAAGTAAATGATATTATTGTCGGTGTGAAAATATTTATAATACTTCTTTTTATTGTTTTAGGATTATCACATATACATATAGCTAATTATAAACCTTTCATGCCTTATAACTGGAAGGGTGTTTTTACAGGAGCAAGTACAGTATTTTTCTCTTTTTTAGGATTTGATGCAATTGCTACATCTGCAGAAGAAGCAGAAGATCCTAAAAAAGGTGTATCAAGGGGAATTATACTATGTCTTATGGTTGTTTGTTTTCTTTATGTTTCAGTAGCAGCAGTGCTTACGGGAATTGTACCTTATAAAGAGATAATTTCAGAAAATGCCCTGCCTGCTGCACTCCAAAGAATCGGAATAAACTGGGGATCAGCCCTTGTAGGAGTTGGGGCTATTCTTGGAATGATTTCCACCATGATTGCTGTTTTATATGGACAAGTTAGGGTGTTTATGGTTATGTCTAGAGATGGGTTAATTCCTAAGGCTTTTTGCAAGATACACAAAACCCATAAAACTCCATACATTGCTACAATAATAGCAGGTAGTATAGCTGCTGCTATAGCAGGCTTTTTACCTCTTGATATTATTATGGAATTTGTAAGTATAGGTACATTATTGAGCTTTATGGTTGTGTCTGCTGGAGTTATATATCTTAGAAAGGCTATGCCAGAAATTGAAAGAAGATTTAAATGTCCGGGAGTACCCTTTACACCTATAGTAACTATATTGTGTTGTTTGGCTCTTTTGGTATCTATGCGTGCAATAACCTGGATAGGATTTTGCGTATGGCTTGTTATAGGTATAGTGGTTTACTTTGCTTATGGAAGATTCCACAGCGTTGTTCAAAAAGAGGAAGAACAAGTGCTTCGCCAATTGAAAAGTAAGTAATTAACAAATAAAATAACCTACGGTACTTTTTACAGCAGCCGTAGGCTCTTTTATTTTTAAGTTAAATGGTTAAAATTAAAAAGTGTACAATTAATATGAAATAGAGGCAACAAAGTAAATATAGACCCTTTATTTTAATAAAAACTTAGTGTAGAGATTTCGATATACTATGATATAATTAGATAAATAATATCACAATTCACATTTATAAATAGGAGGGTTATTGCATGAAATGGTTTTCAAACATAAGAATTTTGAAAAAATTGCTGACATCATTTATCATCGTATCAGTATTTACAGGAATAGTTGGAATGATCTCTATTATCAAGATGGGGAAAATAAATGGAAATTTGAACAATATATATAATGTAGATTTAAAGGGGACAAATTATCTTCAACAATTAAAGACAAATGTGGTGTTAATTAGAGCAGATATGCTTACTCTTGCTGATCCTGTAAACAGGAACAACTTAAAGAATGTAACAAGTGAAATTAGCAGCTCAAAAATTCAGAATAATCAGATTATATCAGATTATAAAACTATTATTACAAATGCCGAGCAAAAGCAGCGGTTTGCAGAATTTGAACAATATTTACAGAGCTGGAGAACTTCTCGAGAAAGTTTTATTAGCTTAATTCAGGCGGGAAATTATGAAGGTGCAAAACAACAATTTGTTAAATCAGAAGGTTATAGGGAAAAGGCATTTAAAGTTCTTGATAATCAAATAAATTTAAGCATGAAAATGGCTCAAGAAGATTATAAAGACAGTGTAACCCAGTATAAATCTTCCTTTAGCATGATGGTTATTGGAATAATTGTAAGTATAGTTTGTTCTGTTTTACTTGGATTTATTGTTGCAAAAGATATTAATGCTCCAATTTTAAAAATTAAAAAATTTGCAAATGAATTTGCTGAATTTGATTTTTCTTCACCTATAGAAATAGACAGAAAAGATGAATTGGGAGAAGCTGCTTTAGAACTTAACAAAGGACAAAAGAATATAACTGACTTAATTAGAACGATTATGGCAAGCTCTGACGAAATGAGCAGTTCTAGTGAAGAATTATCTGCAACGGCAGAAGAACTTTCAGCAAAGTCTGAAGATATGGATAGTTCAGTAAAAGTTGTAGTAGGAAATATACAGGAAACAAGCGCAGCGTTTGAGGAGATAACTGCATCTGTAGAAGAAGTGGATTCAAGTGTAAATGAATTGTCTGCAAAAGCTGTAGAAGGAAGCGGTAAAGCTAATGAATCTAAAAAAAATGCTGTTGTTGTACAAAGTAAGGGAAAAGCAGCTATAGAAAAAACGCAGGAATTATATGAACAAAAAAAGGAGAATATGGTAAAAGCTATTGAAGATGGGAAAGTAGTAGAAGAAATAAAGGAAATGGCAGAAACTATTGCAGGGATAGCGGATCAAACCAATTTACTTGCACTTAATGCAGCAATCGAGGCAGCCAGCGCAGGTGAGCATGGAAAAGGTTTTGCAGTAGTGGCAGAAGAAGTAAGAGAACTTGCAGAACAATCTGCGGAATCAGTTGCAGGAATTCAAGAGACCATTGTAAAGGTACAGGATGCATTTAAAAATCTTTCTGCAAGTGGCCAGCAGGTATTGGCATTTATCAATGAAAAAGTAAATCCAGAATTTAAATCATTTGGGGACATGGGAAAACGATATTATGATGATTCTGAATTTGTAAGTAAGATGTCGGAAGAAATAGCTGCTATGTCAGAACAACTTACTGCTATTATAGGTCAGGTAAATGAAACAACACAAAGCGTAGCATCTAGTGCACAAAAATCTTCAGAAAGTTCAAATTCAATACAGCAGAGTATTGAGGAAAATGTAAAAGCTGTAAGTCAGATAGCTATTACAGCACAAAATCAAGCAGAAATAGCTCAGAGCCTAAACGAATTAGTTCAGAAATTTAAAATTTAAATGCAAAAGGAAGTCAGTTCTACTTCGAAGAAGATGGAACTGACTTCTTTAATTGTGAGCTAATTTGGTATGTAGAAAAATATTATTATCTTTTGTAAGAAAGTTACATAAATTTTCCACTTGGACTGTTTCATTTTGATTTTATAGGTGATATAATTAGCATAAATGGTATTTTTTCTACTATAATTAAGAATAGTCTCTCATAAACGTTCATATAGTACAATAATTGTTAATATAATTTATATATACATTTAACAAAGTTAGTGTAATAAAATGTAATTATTAATTATATGGAAACGGGTGGAAATTTATGAAGAATTTTAATGAAGACAATGAAATTAATGAAAACCAGCTAAAAAATTTAATTATGATGAACTATACTCTAAGTTTGGAAAGAGAAATAAAGGAACTCAAAAATGATGCGAAAAAAAATAGTGAGAAATTAAATGAATGCCAGGAACTCAATAAAAAAATTTTGCAGTTTATATATGGGTTATTTCATGAACTTAAGACACCTTTAAATGTTATTTTTTCTGCAGCACAGGTAATGTCATTGTGTACGGAATATAAAAATGGAGGAATTTTAGAGAAACAGGGTCAGTATGTTAAAATAATCGAGCAAAATTGTTATAGACTTATGCGGCTTATAAATAACTTACAGGATTTAAGTAAATTGGATTCAGGATTCGCTAAATTGGAGTTGCACAATAGAAATATTGTAAGTTTTGTTGAAGATATTACTTTATCTTTAATTCCTTATGCTAAAGGAAAAGGCATAAATTTGATTTTTGATACCAATGTAGAAGAGAAGACAATGGCTTTAGATTACAATAAAATAGAGAGAATTATTCTAAATTTACTTTCAAATGCAATTAAATTTACACCTGAAAAAGGTACTATATGCATAGGGGTTGAAGACAAAGACGATAATGTATATATAAGTGTCAAAGATACAGGTATAGGAATACCTGAGGACAAGTTTAAATTTGTATTTGAGAAATTCAAGCAGTGTGATAAGTCACCTATAAATGGTAAAGTTGGAAACGGTATAGGACTTTATCTTGTAAAATGTTTTACTGAAATGCACGGAGGCAAAGTTAGCGTAAAAAGTACTGTAGGAAAGGGAAGCACATTTACTGTAAAACTTCCTGTTAAAGTCATAGAAGAAAAATTCAATAATATAATTTCTAGTGAAAATATGGATGAACAGCTCAGCATAGAGTTTTCAGATATATGTCCTAAAATTTAATAAGGCAGCTTTTGATTCCATGCTATAGAAATGTTTATTTTACAAATTATAAATGTTATAATTGTTGTGGTAAAAAGGCGGTGATAGTATGGATGAAATTGCAGGAACTGGATGTGATATATTAGTTCCTTTTAATGAAAGAAAGCCCTTAAAAGAGATAGAACATAGTATTACAAAAAGATATAGAAAGCATATATGGTCTAAATTTGTAAGGGCAATAAGTGAGTTTAAGCTAGTAGAAGAAGGAGATAAAGTTGCAGTAGCAGTGTCTGGTGGAAAAGATAGCTTGACAATGGCTAAATTGTTCCAAGAACTTCAAAAGCATTGGAAAGTAAATTTTAATTTAGAATTTATTGCTATGGACCCAGGGTATCATGAAGATATAAAAAAGCTTTTAATTAGTAATTGTGAGTATTTAAATATTCCAGTGCACATTTTTGAATCCGGTATATTTAATGTAGTAGATAATATCGCAAAAGATTATCCTTGTTATATGTGTGCAAAAATGCGTAGAGGTGCACTGTATTCTAAAGCAAAAGAACTTGGCTGCAATAAGCTTGCACTTGGGCACCACTTTAATGATGTTATAGAAACAACTCTTTTAAATATATTTTATTCGGGAAGTTTTAAAACCATGATGCCAAAGCTAAGATCTCAAAATTATGAAGGAATAGAACTTATAAGACCTCTTTATTATGTAGAAGAATCTTATATTGAACGCTTTATACAATCAAGTGGTATATGGCCTCTCAATTGTGCCTGTATGGTTGCAGCAAAAAGAATAGGAAATAAGCGTTATGAAATTAAGGATATGATAAAGAAGTTGAAAAAGGATTTTAATAAGGATATAGATAAATTAATTTTCCATGCCACTGAAAATGTAAATATAGATTCTATATTAGGCTGGGAAAAAGATGGAGAAAAACATTCATTTATAGAATCTTATGAAAGAAATAGTTAATAATTGAAAGACGAAAATTAAAAAAATTGTGAGCTATCAACTGTCAATTGTCAGTTATTGAAGGGTGTGTAAAATGCTGAAAATATGGGGAAAGTTAGTTAAGCACAATAAAATAGTAAAAGATGAAGTAGTTGCATTAGAGGGCGGAGAAAATTATCAGGAAAATTTAAAAAGTTGTATTCTGGAATTATGCAGGAAATTTGACATTGAAAAGCCTTACTGGCTTCCTGCTAACTTGGAAGAATATAATAGGAGAAGTAAGACATCTTTTAATTCAGATAATTTTATAGATGAATTTGAATTTGATAAATTTGAAATAGAAGAAATTGATGATGAAAAATAAAGAGATCCTATGAAAAGGAACTCTTTATTTTTTACACTAAAAAATTGTGAACTGTGAATTGAAGAAATTCTAGTCAAAAATAGTCACAAATTTTACAGAATATATGTCTGCTAGCTCTCTTGTATTTGTCTCTTCATTTCTTATTATTATATAGCTAATTCCCACACTGTCCAATGTTCCTGCACGATCCTGGAGTGTTCCTGTACCCAAAAGGAAAGTTACTCTTACTCTTTTACCTATTTGGGTTCTTAAGTAACCTTGAGTGTAATTAGTGTCCTGCTGTACTGGAGAACCTGGAGCCATTTCAAAAGGACTAGGGGATGGCGTTGGTGGAGGAGATGGCATTGGTGTTTGTCGAATTTCATCACTGGAGTCAAATTCAGGCATTTCTGGTTCGGGTTCAGGAGTCATGGGCATAGTTCTAAAGTAATTGGGATAATTTGAAATCATTAAAATACCTCCATATTTATTAATAATCAAGTTTTAGCATATAGTTCTGTTGGATTGTAAAAGCAGTGATTTCCTACTTTTACTTGAAAACTTCCTGTGCCAGTGTAAGGGAAAGTCCACGGGCATGGGGCAAAGGGATTGAAGTACCAGAGAGAGTAGCCTGCAGTAAATAATCTGTTGCCTGCAAGTGCCCAGTCTGCTATGTCATAGTGTATTTCTTCAGGCACTGTTGACCAGATATTTTGAGGATTGGGAGCGCCCCCTAGTTCAGTACGCATACAGTCAAATTGTCCTTTTTGATAAAGTACTTTTCTAAGGTCGCCTTGACCAATTCTCTGATATTCCCCATAGGGAACTCTAACTCTATTCATAATGGTAGTTGCCACTGCTTTCATACCATTTTCCCCTTCACCACCTGCTTCACATTTTATAATCCTAGCCAGCAGCTCTCTATATGAAAATGCCATGATTTCACCTCGTATATTTTGCTTACAATATTAGTGTATTTAAAAAGGCACTAAAAAGTTACAACCAGTATTTAGGAATAGTAATATATCTGCCAAAAAGTTTTATATTGTCTATAAAAAAAGCTGCTATTGTTATATAATTAATTTATATATGTTAATAATTAATTGAAGGAGAGGTAAACTAATGTTGAAAAAGAGAAGGTTTTTAAGCCCTATATTGACTGCCCTTGTACTATCAGTCACTTTAGGCACTGCAAATGTACAAGCTGCTACAGTAAAGAGAACAGATGGTGGGACCGGAGGAAGAATAGGTACTGCCAATAAAGTAGCTTTAGATTTGTTTAGTAAATCTCAAAATGTAATATTGGTAAATGGATACGGATATGCAGATGCAGTAAGTGCTACGCCGCTTGCAAAGCAGCTTAATGCCCCAATACTTTTAACTCATGGAGATACTTTGGAATCTGAAGTTGATTCAACTATAAGCAGTTTGGGAGCAACAAAGGTATATATAGTTGGAGGTACAGGAGTTGTATCTACAGATGTAGAGAATACTTTAAAAAATAAATATGATGTAGAACGTATAGCTGGTGTTACAGACAATACTAGAATGGGAACTAATGCGGAAGTTGCAAAAAAAGTTCTTAGTATGAGCAATCAGAAAAATGCAATACTGGTAAATGGACAGGATGGATATGCAGATTCACTTTCAGTAGCTTCAATTGCAGCTCAAAAGGGATATCCTGTATTGTTTGCATCTAAAACTCAAGTAGCACCTATAGTTAAAGATGTAATAACTTCCAAAGGATTAACTATACAAGCAGTAGGTGGTAGTGGGGTTTTACCACAAGATGTAGTAACTTCCGTAGGTGGAACTAAAGTTACAAGCGATGCAGATTGTGCCAATAGATTTGCTACAAACTTAGCTGTTCTAAATTACTTTAAAAATAATGGTGGTTTGGATTTCAGTACTATATATGTAGCAGCAGGTGGAGCGGCAGAAGATCAATTTGCAGATGCCCTTGTAGCATCCGCTGCAGCAGCAAAAACTGGTTCACCAGTTATTTTAACAGGTTTAGGAGCAGGACAGTCACAGGTAATAGATGCTAATAGTTATATATTTGCAAATGCTAAGGATAATTCAAATGTAGTAATAGTTGGTGGAACAGATGTTGTTTCCCAGGACATACAAAATACTCTTCAAAGCACTGATGATTTGCAAATCATAGGAATTGAGTAAAAAAGAGCCTTTGGGCTCTTTTTTTTATATAGGCATTTATTTATAAACATGGTCATTTGTATAGTAAATGACTATGTTTATTTGTATTTGAACCCTGAACCTTTTTTAGAAACCTTCACTCAAAAAAGTTGTGAACTGTGAATTGTGAATTATAAATTGAAAAAAAGGATTTTTATAGATTGTGTAGAATAATATATAAGTGCTAGAAGTATAATTAAACGAGATTATTAATTTCCAAACATATAATAGGAATATATTTCCCATATAGCCGTAAATTACTACGACATAAAGTATGGAAAAACTAGAAATGATGTTGTATAATTGAATCATATCTTATTAATAGTAATTCATAAATCCTTTATCATAAGGTGTAAACCGTAGAAATTATGGATTTATTATGATATAATAGAGGATGAATTTGTTACTATTGTTATATAAGTATTAAAATTTTATGAAAAATCGCGTAAGATTGCACAAAATTAGTAGAATGTGTAGTTTATATGTGGTATAATAAGGTCTGTTTCATAAATGTTGACCAAGCAGTATAAGTGTAAAGGAATGGGATTGTAAAAGAATGCATACATAATTGTAAAAATTACTTAAATAGCACTTAACCGCATGGAAATACATTTTAAGAAAGTATATATTTAAAATATATATATATATATAAAGAATTTTAATTAAAATTCACTTAATCGAGGAGGGTATTACAATATGAGTAAGAAAAGTACAAAGGCACTTGCAAGTGCTACACTTATGTCCTTAGTGTTAACTACAGCTTTATCAGCAGGTCCTGTTAAAGCAGCATCACAAGTACAGCCAACAAGGGTAAGTGGTGGAGACAGATATGCAACAGCTGCAAAGGTTGCTACAACAAACTGGACAACTTCAGACAGTGTTGTATTAGTATCAGGTGAAGGATATGCAGATGCAGTAAGTGCTTCCGCATTAGCTAAAAAATTAAACGCACCTATACTTTTAACTACAGGAAATACACTTAACTCAGATGCACAAAGTGCATTAAACACATTAAAGCCAAAGAATGTATATGTTATTGGAGGAACTGCTTCAATTTCACAGAGCATAAGAGATGGTCTTAAAGCTAACTATACTTTAACAGAGTTAGGCGGACAAAACAGATATGAAACTAACATAGCAGTAGCTAAAGAATTAGTTACATTAGGAGTTAGCCCTAGCAACGTTATGGTAGTTGGTGGACAAGGATTTGCAGATGCACTTTCTGTAGCACCAGTAGCAGCAGCAAAGGGACAAATCTTATTATTAGCAAATAATGATCAAGCTTCATCTCAAGGAGCAATTGATTTTGTAAAAGACAATAAGTCAACAGCTACAATTGTTGGAACTTCAAATGTTATAAGCGATGCAATAAAGAATGCTTTTGGATCAACAGCAACTAGAGTAAATGGTGGATCAAGCAGATTTGACACTAACTTAGCTGTATTAAAGGCATTCAGCAGTGATTTAAAGGCTGACAAATTATATATAGCAAACGCAAGCGCAGCAGATCCAGATAATCTTTATGCAGATGCATTAGTTGCTTCCGCAGTAGCTGGAAAATATACTGCACCATTAGTATTAGTTGACAAAGATGGTACAGATGCAACTAATAATGCTGTAGCTTATATTAAGAGTGAAAATGCAAAGGAAATAGATGTAATAGGTGGAACAAGCGTTGTTCCTGATTCAATAATCAGCGAAATTACTGGAACTCCAGTTGGTCCTGTCGATCCAGAAGTTTCTTCTGTAAGTGATGTTGATTTAAATCAAGTTAAAGTTGTATTCAATCAGGAAGTTGATTCAGATACAGCTGAGGAAGTATCTAACTATAAAATTGATAATGTACAGTTAAATAATAAAGGAACAAAAGATGGTGGTGGTACTGCGGATGCAAATAGTGCAAAAGCAACACTCCAGGATGATAACAAGACAGTTTTAATTACTCTTGCAAAATCAAAGAAACAAGGGGATAACTTAGATTTAACGGTAAAAAAAGGAATATTGTCTAGTGATAAGTCTACCACTATTCCTGAGTGCACTCAAAAAGTAAGCTTTAATGATACTACAGCTCCTACAATATCCTCAGTACAAGCTAGAGGAAATAATAAATTAACAGTTGAGTTTTCAGAACCAGTTAATTTTTCAAGTACGAGCGTAAGTCAAATAGCAAGTAAGTTTAAAATAAATGGTAAAAATATAACTAGTTTTGGATTAGATACAAGTATAAGCAAAATTGATGACTATGTTACAGGAATAAATGCTGGAGAAGTTTGGGCAAATAAGATTGAGTTTTATTTTACATCATCACTTCCAACAGGAAATAATACACTAGAGGTATCAGATGGTGACCAAGCTAGTAATGGTGTTACAGGGAAATTATCCGATGTTGCTGGATTTCCATTTAAAGATTCTACACAGAATTTCAATGTTGATACTTTAACCACTGCACCACAAATTACAAGCATAACTGCAGAAGATAGTGGAAAAATATATATTAATTTTGATAGACCAATGGATGCTAAAACAGCTACTGATGTATCTAATTATGGAATAAATGGCGATAATAATAATCCGCCAGCTAATTCTGTAGAGCTTAAGAAAGATGATACTCAAGTTAAAATAAGCAATGTTACACTTAAAACAGGTTCAAATACAGTATATATTGATAATAATGTAAAAGATGCATATGGAAATTATATTCCTGATGATACAAGAAAAGATGTTACTTTAACTCAAGATACTGTTAAGCCTGCTGTATCATCAGTAGCTACATTAGATGATAAGACGATTCGTGTTAAATACAATAAGGATATAAACATTCAGTCAGGTAAAAATACATCTAATTACAAAATAAAAGATAACAGTGGTACTGATATATCTAGCCAAATAGGAAATAGTGATGGAACAATTACTGTACCAGGTGGGTCATCTAGTGATACTTCAGCAAGTGTATTTGACATTCATATGGCAAATAAGTTAAGTGATTCTAAGTATAGTATAACAATTAAAAATATTAGAGATATAGCATCAACACCAAATACTATGCCTGATTACACTACTACGTTTGATGGATATGGTGATGTAGCACCAACTGTCACAGGAGCATACAAAGCAGCTGCTGGAGAAGACCCACAAAGAAAAGTTGTTGTATATTTTAATAAAGAAATGGATTCAAGTTCAATAGATGATGTTTCTAACTATAAATTTAAGGATAATTCCTCAGATGCTGATTTTATAGCATTACCAAGTGGAACTACTATTTCAGCAGGCTCTAATAATAAGAGTGCTACTATAAAATTCCCAAGTAGTTATACAACTAACCTTAGTGATCCTGCTAGTAATGAGAATAAAATTAAGGAATTAGCAGTAGTTGGGGTTAAAGATGTTAATGGTAATGCTTTAAGTGTATCTTATCAATCAGGTACATTGGCAGTAAATACTAACCTTCCTACTATTGATTCTAAATCAGTTTCATTCGATTATGATGGAAATGATTTAACAGTTAAATTTAAATATATAGGTACTAATGTAGATGGCAGTACTTATACTGATACTATAGATAAGTTAGATTATACGGACTTCAGAGTAAATGGTGTAGAGCCAAGCACAGGATCACTTAGTGGAGATAATGTAGTATTAAGATTTACTAAAAATGATCCTATAGTTGCTGCTACTGATACTGGATATGGTTATGCAGGACGTGATACAACTAAAATTAATGCTGTTAAATATGCAGGATTAGGTGCAAAAATTACTACAGTTTCTACTAATACAATAGATGTGGCTGGTCAATCAATAGCTTCAATGACTGTTGCAGGTGGTACTGCTGTTGTTGCTTATGATTATAATGCTGCACCAAAGACTATAGCTAAGGATTGGAGAACAGGTGTTGTTGGTGATACTAATGATAATCTTACTGGTGTTGGTACTGCTGGTGATGGATTTATTGATGTTACGTTTGATACCCCAATTGATCCTCAGAGTGGAATAAGTAAGGATGGTTTTACATTCACATCAAATGTTGATGGCCAACCTTTGAAGGCTAAGGCAGTATATGTTAGTGGCAATACTATTAGATTTACTTTTGATACTAGTGCTGACAATGTTTCTAAAGATATGTATCAAAAGTACTTCAAAACTGGTAGCGTATTTACAGTAAATGCTAAGGATACAGTTACAGTTAGAACAATACAAGATCAAGATGATAATTATGCTACTTATAAACCATCAAGTGATGATATAAATATTAGAACAATTAATTTCGATGGAGTTGGTACTAACTAATCTTACTTAATATATGTAAATAAGGTAAAGAGGACAGGTATTACTTGTTCTCTTTACTAAATAAATGAACGGATAAAATTGTACTGACATATCTTAAAATGTCTTTAAGTCATAAAAATTGCTGGGTCCTACTCTGGCTGAAAAATTAAATAGTCAAATCAATATGGAGAGTATCCCTTGAGGGTATTCTCTTTTTTGTAGCAAATATCTGATAAAGATCTTATATTATATTTTAGAGGTTGAAATATAAAATTATAGATGTCATAATATAAAAACAGTATCCTTATTGTCGGTGAGAAACTTGGATAATGAAACAAAGCAAATGTTTCAATTTGTTTTGGAAAAATTAGATAATATGGGAAAAAGACAAGATGAAATATATTAGGTAAAAGAAAAGAAAAACTAATTAATTCGGATAGAATACTTTCTTATTTCATTCAGAGCGGAAAGAGAGAATTATATAGAATGTACGTGGAAAGTGCAATAAGGTGACAGAAATTTTGGTGAAGTATAAATCCCACTAGGGTGACAGGTGATAGTTTAGATATGGATGCATAAATTTAAACGACTATATGGAATAGTATAACAATTTCTGATAACATATATGATATAATATATATTAAACATATATTATTTGATGTTTATTTTGAAAAAAGAAGGCTTTGATATATGAAAAATTACATTAATATTTTATCTTTAAATAATGAAGTTAACAGAAATAGGGTATCGAATGCTGTGTCAAAATCAAATGGAGAATCTTTTGCTAATATTTTTAACAGAGCTATTAAGTGCAATACTTGTTCATCTAATATTTGTTCTGTTGAAGAATTGAATGAAAGTTTAAAGGAAGACTTAGACAAAAGAGTTGACGTTGCTGTTGAAAGATTGGCAGGTTTCTTTGGAATTGGAAAACATTTAATGGCTGCTATATTGAAGTACTTGCATATAGATCCTAAAGATTTACTTGATCCAGCTAGAAAACAAGATATAGTAGATACTTTATCGAAACAATTTGGATTAAATAAACATAAATCTGATGCTCTTTATAATTTAATAAGTGATTTAGGAATAAGTGCCTGCCGCCAAGCGGGATAAAAATATTCCAATGCGGTGACAGGCATCTATTGCTTAATAGGACTTTATAAATTGCTGGGTCCAATAACATGTTCCATTAGAATTTTTAGCGAGACCAACTCCTATTTGATTAAAACTTGGGTTTAAAATATTGGATCTATGTCCTGGAGAGTTCATCCAGGAATTCATTACCTCCTGTGCAGTTCTTTGTCCCATGGCAATATTTTCGCCAGCAGCAGTAAATTTTATGCCGAAATTTTGCATCATGGTAAAAGGTGAACCGTAGGTAGGAGATGTGTGGTCAAAATATCCTTTGTTAGCCATATCTTGAGATTTGTATCTGGCCACTCTTGATAGTTCCCAATTTGTTGTAAATGGTTGTAATCCTGCATTTACTCTTGCTTGATTTACCAGGCTTATAACTTGATTTTCCATTGTTTTCACATCTATATTTGGAATAGATATCTTTTGTCCTGGTATTATCATGGCAGGATTTGCAATCTGCGGATTGGCAGATATGAGCTCACTTATTCCCACTTGGTTTTTTACTGCAATTTTCCACATGGTATCTCCAGATACTACGGTATAAGTTGACGATTGTGCGTGAACTGCGCCTGTAGACAATACAAAACATAATATCAAACTTGATAAAAAACTTTTTTTCAATGAAATCACCTCAGTATATTTTGTGATAGATATAAAAATTTATCCCACTAGGTGCCTGGCACCGAGCGGGACATTTACAACCCCATTCGGTGCCAGGCACCAAAGAGAAAGGAATGATGAACTATGAAGATAGCAATTATTTCCGATATACACGGAAATCTGGAAGCACTTAAAGCAGCACTTTGTGATATAGAAAAAAAAAGCATTGACACTATCATATGTCTTGGAGACTTGGTAGGATATGGACCTTATCCTAATGAAGTAATTCAGCTTGTAAGAGAAAAGCACATATTAAATATACTTGGCAACTACGATGCAGCAGTGCTTGAGAAAAAATTTAATTACATAAGAGACAATGAAGTCAATAAATTTTGTATGCCTTGGGCGGCAGAAGAACTATCAGAGGAAAACAGGGATTATTTAAACTCACTTCCTGGAGAAATAGTACTTAATTTTGGAAGTAAAAAATTTCATTTTGTACATGGAAGCAATAGATCCATAAACGAATATTTAAAGGAAAATTCAAAAGAAGCAGAAGAAGCAATGGATGTGCTAGAAGAAGATGTTCTAATATGTGCTCACACCCATATTCCTTATAGAAAGAAGTATGGTGATAAAATTCTCTTAAATGATGGAAGTATTGGAAAACCTAAGATAGGCAGACCTAATGGAACTTATCTCATAATGGAACCGGGCGAGGATGTAAAAAGTTCTATTGTAGAATTTACTTATGACTATGAAAAAACAGTGAAGGCCATGGAGAAAGAAGGCATACACAGAGCCTGCATAAAAAATATAAAAACTGGAATAGAATAAATTGGTGCCAGGCACCGAGTGGGACATTTACAACCCCATTCGATGCCAGGCACCTTAGTTTATTTCTGCATATCTATAATCTCATTAAATAATTGTTTGTTTTGTTCAATCTTATCTGCGGAACCTTCTGCAAAGTATATATTTTGTTTTAGAACTTGATCCAGCATATTTCCATAATTTCTTATATCATCTGGTGTAGTTGAAAGTGCCTCTTTCTCATAGTTCAAAAGATCATTTACAGAAGAATTTGTAAGATACATTGAATCACAAAGAGAACTTTCCTCGAGAGGTCCACTGGATTTTAAATTTACAAAACTTTTAATAGCTCCTATGATGTAATTTGTCATTTCGCTGTCTGTTGCCTGAAAGTTTTTAAGGTAGTTTACCGTACCTTGAAAGGCGTCTAATGTCTCTTTAAGGTTTGGATCTCTCATTGATGCAAGTATAACTTCACCATTAGGTGATAATGCAGATTGGACTCCATAGGCGCCGCCGGTTGTTCTTACCTTATTCCAAAGATATCCGTTGTCTAATACGTTTTGCAGTACCATCATCTTTCCACTATAGGTATAGCCAGCTTTTTTAAAATCTCCAACCTGTATTATTGTTTGTACTTTTGCAGTAGAAGAAAAAGCTGTATTTTTATCAGGCTGTGCAAAAGTATATTTTTGCTGTGGAAGTACCTGAGAATTAATTTTAGGACTTATACTACTTAACTCATTTTTAAATGTTTCAGAAGTATTTTCATTTCCACTATAAGTTGCTATAAGATCATCTCTGTTAAATGCAAGTTTGCGTATATCATTTAGGTTTTTAGAGATCTCATCCCATTTTGAATCAAAGTTGCTGTCCAAGTCTTGCAAGAACTTATAATAGGAAAGTCCTGTAAGCTCTTCACTGTATCTTCCACTTTCACTCATATAGGAACTCATTCGCATAATTGCAGCTGCACCTGATCCTGAAGTCAAAGTTGCCTGTAGGGCTGACTTATTTTGCTCAATAATTTGTTTTATTCTCTGCTTATTGGTAAACTGGCTGTCATTTATAATTTCTTCAGTTAAATCAAGAGATTTTGAAATATTCTCGTCAGGTGCTAATAGAGATACAGTTAGTTTAGGACTATAATTATTTGGATCCTTGTTGCTTGATACTGCTGAAGGTGTAAAAGAAATAGTGCTTCCTACATACTGCAGCATTTCATTTGAAAGCTGATCATAACTATGTTCCTTAGTATCTACATTTCCAAGCAAAGATGAAAGTAGGCTCAAATAATGTAATTTATCTTGTGGAACCTTTGACGTATCAAAGTAAAGGCTTATGTTTGAAAGCCCATTTAAATCTGCATTATGGGTAAGAACTTTCATACCTGATTGACTTTCAACCTTATAGCTTAAATTTGGTAATTCGGGTTTGATATCCTTAAGTGAAAGCTTTGGTAAAGTTTCCAGTGCTTCTTTTGAATCCCCACTTTTTTGCCATGCATTAAAATCCTGGGTATTTTTTAAAAGTGAATTAACACCTGTTTCTCCTATTTGATTTTTATAATCTGCAAGTTTTTTAGCCGTAGCTTCAGTAGTCTTACTTTCAAGACCGGCTTCAGGCTTTAATACAACCATTGAGTGATAGTTGTTTGAAATCAGGTACTTGTCAATTAAACTTGTAAAATATTTATTGGAATCCGATTTCTTTATCTTTTCCATTATGTCACTTGTATCAAAGTACATGGTAGGATCTTTATCATATACCCATGTGGACAATGCAGTCTGGGATAATACAAGACCGTTTCCACCAAGCATAGGTGTTGTAAGTTTTTCAGATCGATCGCTTATGTCATAGGACTCAAGGGCAGATTTAAGAAAATCTTTATCAAATCCATTTTTTGAAATATTCTTTAGAGTATCAAAAATAGTTTTTTCAAAAACTTCTTTTGAAGATTCATCAGAATTAGTTGCATTAATTGAAAATACTGGCTGAATACCATTCATACTAAATGAAGAACTTACATTTTCTGCAATACCCTTTTCTGTAAGTGCTTTTTTAAGAGGAGCATTGTCTGTTCCCATAAGTAAATAATTCAAAAATGTTAATGCTGTATTTGTTTCCTTATCGCCTATATCGCCTGTAACAAAATTTAAAGAGAGATAAGTTTTCTTTTTTGTGTCTCCATCTTTAGGAACAGGATAAGAAGCTATTTTATCAGGAATATTAGACAATGATTTTTCGGCCTTAACGGAAGTATCTACATTAACTTTGTCAAATTTGCTTAAGTAATTTTGATCAATATATTGAAGATATTGTCCTATATCTAATTTACCATATAAATATATGTAGCTGTTTGATGGTGTATAGTTTTTCTTGTAAGTTGAAATTAACTGATCTCTTGTAAGAGAAGGAATATTCTCTGGATTTCCACCTGAATCCCACTTATAAGAAGTATCAGGAAACAGTGATTGATTTACTGCATTACGTAAAAGCCACTGAGGATTTGAATAGTCACCCTTCATTTCATTATACACAACACCGTTAATTGAAAGAGCTGAGTCCTTAGATGGTAGATCATACCTCCAACCTTCCTGCTTAAATATATTAGGATCAGTAGTAACATTTGGGAGAAATACTGCATCCAAATATACTCCCATAAGGTTTTTAAGATCCTGCTCATTCGTACTTGCTGCAGGAAATGTAGTATAATCAGCACCTGTCATGGCATTGATGAAAGAACCCAAGGAGCTCTTAAGCATTTGCTGAAATGGAGATTTTACAGGATAATTTTTGGAGCCATCAAGAACTGAGTGTTCAATAATATGATTTACACCACTGTTGTCTGAAGTAGGGGTGCGAAAACTGATATCAAAAACTCTCTGGGTATCATCGTTTTTAAGATACATTAGTTTTGCACCTGTTTTTACATGAGTAAACTGCATAACAGTAGAATTAACTTTTGGCATATCCTTCACTGAAGTAAGTTGGAATCCATAATAGGTCTTTCCAATCTCGTTACAGCTTGTAACATTTGTATCTGCTGCATAGGCAGTTTCATTAGAAAATGCCACATTACAAGAAGAAAACAGCATGAAAAATGCTACAATAACAGTTGTTGCTTTTTTCAAAGATATTTTCATTATACATGTCCCCCCGTATTATATTTTATGTCTATACTATAGACGATTCACCAATTATTTCCTATAGTGTTAATGCTATTATATATTCTTTTAAAGAAAATTTATTAATTTTATAAATTATTTATAATTTGTTCACAATTATAATAAATGAAGCAGTGCCATTTTAAAATTAAGGGGAACAAGCATAATTTGCAGCCGGTAAACCTTAAAGTTCTGCTATTATATTTCCCATTTCAGTAAGATCATATCCGCCTATTCCTAGGAGTTCTGATTTAAATTGATTTGAACGGAGTATTTCAAGTATTGAGTTAAAGGGAGCTTTATTTATGTCTTCCTTCTTCATTACCAATTCATATCTTTCTTTTTGAATAGGTATAAAATCCACATTATTAACTTGAAGGGCTGTTTTTTCATTTCCGAGTCCTACATCAGCATCACCCCTAGCCACAGTACTAGCTATTTCTAGGTGAGAAAAATGTTCTTTTGCATAACCTTTTATATCACTACCACTTATGTTTAATAATCTAAGATGCTCATCTAAGAGGATTCTTGTACCACAGCCTTTTTCCCTATTTATCATAGTAATATCAGGTCTCTTTAAATCCTCAAAACCTTTAAATTTTTTAGGATTACCTTTGGCTACATAAAAGCCTTGCATTCTGCAAGCAAGATGAATTATTACAGTTGGAATTCCGGGAATTAATCTTCTTACAAAGGGTATATTATATTGATCGGAATCACCATCCCAAAGATGAGCGGTGGCTACCTGTATTTTTCCCATATAAAGTGATAAAAGTCCACTGTAACTTCCTACGTAGGAGCGGAAAGTTCTAGTACCGGGGCAGCGAATTTCTATGTACCTGGATAAAATATCGAGAAGTACATCCTGTCCGCATATTATAAAGCCTCCATTTGTATTATCTCTTGTAGGATAAAAAATATCAGGAGAAGATAGATCATTTTCTTTAACATCACTGGATTCATTTTGTGTAGTGTGTTTTGTCTTATTTTTATAATTTTCTACATCATTTAAATCAACTCTAATTTTTTTGCCAACTTTATAGCCGTTTAATTCTCCTCTTTTAATCAATTCATATACTGTATTTTTAGCTATTTTTAGCATATCGGCAACTTCCTGTGGAGTTAAGGTCGTATTTTCTAACATAAATTATCCTTCCTTTCAATGGTGCCTGTCACCATAGTGGGATATTTTTGCCCCCATTCGGTGCCTGTCACCTTATACAAACATTATATAATATAACTACATATTAAAGAAGTAAAATTAATTGGGAAGAGTTATATAACATAGTATAAACAAATATAGCATAAATGATAAGTTATTGACAACAATCAGTGGGTAATTATTAAAATCATAATTTTTATGCTTATATTTTAAAATGTTATCGGTTACAACGTATATTTTTTAATAAATTAGTAATTTAAATGTTGATTTTTCTAAAAAGGTATGATATATTTTTTATAAATTATTAAACAATAATTGTCATAAAAAAATTATAAGTGAGGAGTGAGTGTAAAATGAGACAGGTAGCTATTTATGGAAAAGGTGGTATTGGAAAATCTACTACTACACAAAACTTAACTGCAGGATTAGCAGAAATGGGTAAAAAAATAATGGTAGTAGGATGTGACCCTAAAGCAGATTCAACCAGATTACTTCTAGGAGGACTTGCACAAAAGACAGTTCTTGATACTTTGAGAGAAGAAGGAGAAGATGTAGACTTAGATGAAATATTAAAAAAAGGATATGGTGGAATAAAATGTGTTGAATCAGGTGGGCCTGAACCTGGAGTTGGATGTGCTGGAAGAGGTATTATAACTTCAATTAACATGCTTGAACAACTCGGCGCTTATGATGATGATTTGGATTATGTTTTTTATGATGTACTAGGTGATGTTGTCTGCGGTGGTTTTGCAATGCCAATACGTGAAGGCAAGGCACAGGAAATATATATAGTAGCTAGTGGTGAGATGATGGCCATGTATGCGGCAAATAACATATCAAAAGGTATAAGTAAATTTGCAAACAGTGGTGGAGTTAGATTAGGAGGCATTATATGCAACAGTAGAAAAGTTGAAAATGAGAGGGAATTACTTGAAGCTTTTGCAAAAAAACTTGGAACTCAACTTATCTATTTTGTACCAAGAAGTCATGATGTTCAAAAAGCAGAAATAAATAAGCAGACTGTTATAGAGTTTAGTCCTGAAGTTGAACAAGCAGATGAATATAGGGCACTTGCAAAAGCTATAGATGGAAACGACATGTTTGTAATACCAAAGCCAATGGCACAAGACGATTTAGAAGCTATACTTATGGAACATGGGTTGATGGATTAAAATGAATATTAAAAATAAAACAAAAAACACTAGAGTATACCTCTTAGTTTGTGAATGGAAACGCCAAGAGATATACCCAAAAAATAAGTCAGAATCGGTCAAATTCTAACTTTTTATAGTGTAACACAAAAGGGGAGGGTATTCAATATGTTATTGATAAAAGCTATTATTAGACCTGAAAAAGCACCAGAAGTTCTATCAGAATTATGCGATGCTGGGTTTCCGGCAGTTACCAAATTTGATGTAGTAGGCAGAGGTAAACAAAGAGGCGTGAAAGTAGGCGAAATATTTTACGATGAAATACCAAAACAAATGCTGCTCATAGTAGTAAAAGATGAATATAAGGATGATATTATAAAAATCATTACTAGAAGTGCAAAAACCGGTAATAAAGGAGCTTTTGGAGACGGAAAAATATTTGTAACTCCTGTGGAGGAAGTATATACAATAAGTTCGGGTACAAATGAATTATAAGGAGGCATGTAAGGTGAAAGAAGTTATGGCTATTATTAGAATGGATATGGTGGGCAAGACAAAAGATGCCCTTGCTGCAGCTGGATTTCCATCTATTACATGCAAAAAAGTTGTTGGGCGTGGTAAGAAAAAGGTGGATTTTTCTATAATTCAAGATTATATATCTGGAAGCGATATGGTGGATTTTTCAGATAAAAAAGTTGCAGAGCAGATATCTGAAGTGCACAGATTAATTTCAAAGAGGTTAATTATTGTACTGGCTAAAGATAAAGAAGTAAAAAAGGTTGTTGATGCTTTAATAGAGGCAAATAGGACAGGAAATCCTGGAGATGGAAAAATATTTGTAATAGATGTAACTGATGTTGTGAGAATAAGGACAGAAGAAACTGGAGATGAAGCTGTTTAATCTTTATGGAAGGATGTGATTTTATGAGAAAAGAACTAAATAAAATAGTAGATGAAGTTTTGGAGCCATATCCAGCTAAAACCTATAAAAATCGAAAAAAACATATAGTTATAAAAACAAAGGAAGATCCAAAACCTGTTATTGAAGCGAATATAAGGACAGTGCCTGGAGTAATTACATCTAGAGGATGCTGTTATGCAGGCTGCAAGGGTGTTGTCATGGGTCCTATTAAAGATATGATTCATATAACCCACGGACCTGTAGGGTGCTCTTTTTATAGCTGGGGTGGAAGAAGAAACAAAGCTAAAAGTGAAAAAGGCAGCCAAAATTTCATGGAATATGTTTTTGGTACAGATATGGAAGAAAAAGATATAGTTTTTGGTGGGGTTGGAAAGCTTAGACAGGCAATAAAAGAAGCAGTTGAAATTTTTCATCCTAAAGCTATAGGTATATATGCTACATGTCCTGTTGGACTTATAGGTGATGATATAAATGCAGTGGCACAGGAAGCTAAAAAACTTTATGGAATCAATGTGCTTGCCTTTAGCTGTGAAGGATATAAGGGAGTAACCCAATCTGCAGGACATCATATAGCAAACAATACTGTTATGAGTGAGATCATTGGTACTGGAAAAGGTGAGCATAAAAAATATTCCATAAATATATTAGGTGAATACAATATTGGTGGAGATGCTTGGGAAATTGAAAGAATTTTAAACAAAATAGGATATAACGTAGTGGCAACTCTTACTGGTGATGGGAGTTACGAACGTATTCAAAATGCCCACACCGCCGATGTAAACTTAGTGCAGTGTCATAGATCCATAAACTATATAGCAGAGATGATGGAGACCAAGTATGGTATACCGTGGATTAAGTGTAACTTTATAGGTATACAGGGTACTGTTGATACTTTAAGAGATTTAGCTAAAGTTTTTGATGATCCATATTTGTATAAAAAAACTGAAGAAGTCATTGAAGAAGAACTTGCAGATATTCAAGTAGATATGCAGTATTATAGGGAAAAACTTGAAGGTAGACTTGCTTGTTTATTTGTTGGTGGATCAAGGTCACATACTTATCAGGTGCTTTTGAAAGATTTTGGGGTAAAAACCATTCTTGCAGGATATGAATTTGCCCACCGTGATGATTATGAAGGCAGGGAGGTCATTCCTACAATAAAGATTGATGCTGATAGCAAAAATATTCCCCAATTGACTGTACATCCTGACAAGGAAAAATATCATGTGGCTTTACCTAAAGAGAGGGTAGAAGCCCTCAAGTCAGAAGGTGTACCTCTTGCTTACTATGGTGGAATGGAAAAAGAAATGGATGAAAATACGGTAATAATAGATGACATGAACGCACATGAAATGGAAAAATTGATAAAGGAACTTCACCCTGATATGTTCCTCACAGGAATAAAAGAGAAATATGCTATTGAAAAAATGGGAGTTTTGTCAAGACAGCTTCATTCTTATGATTATACAGGTCCTTATGCAGGATTTAAGGGAGCAATAATATTTGCAAGGGAACTTGCAGGAGGTATATATACTCCGGCATGGAAGTATTTAACTCCACCTTGGAAAAAAGAATCCTTATTGGAAGGAAAAGTTGTAGGAGGTGAACAGTAATGTTAGATGCAACACCAAAAGAATTAGTAGAAAGAAAGCAGCTGCGAATAAATCCGGCTAAAACCTGTCAACCTGTTGGTGCTATGTATGCGGCTCTCGGAATTCATAATTGCCTTCCACACAGCCATGGTTCACAAGGATGTTGTTCTTATCACAGAACTGTACTTTCAAGACATTTCAAAGAACCTGCTATGGCTTCTACAAGCTCATTTACTGAAGGAGCTAGCGTGTTTGGTGGAGGAGCTAATGTAAAAAAAGCTGTTAAAAATATATTTGCCATGTATAATCCAGATATTATAGCTATTCATACGACATGTTTGTCAGAAACTATAGGAGATGATTTACCTACTTATATAAGAGAGATGGAGATACCTGAAGGTAAACTTGTCATTCATGCCAATACACCCAGTTATGTTGGCTCCCATGTTACTGGATTTTCCAATATGGTAAATGGTATGGTTCAATATCTTTCTAAAAGTAACGGAGAGAAAAATGGAAAATTTAATATAATACCGGGATTTGTAGGCCCTGCAGATATGAAAGAAATGAAGAGAATTTTTAAACTTATGGATATTCCATATATAATTTTTCCTGATACAAATGGAGTATTTGATACTCCAAATACAGGGGATTATAAGATGTACCCTAAAGGTGGAACAAAAATTGAAGACATAGTTGATGCTGGAAATTCAGATTTTACTGTAGCCTTTGGAAATTATGCTTCAGAACTTGCGGCAAAATCTCTTGAAAATAAGTGTAAGGTTCCATATAAAACCTTGAGGGCACCTATTGGAATAGATGCCATGGACGATTTACTTATGAATTTAGTTAGGTTGACAGGTAAGGAAGTATCAGCAGAACTTGAGGAGGAAAGAGGACAGCTTCTTGACATGATGATTGATAGTGCCCAGTACTTTAATGGTAAAAAAGTAGCTATAGTTGGAGATCCAGATGTGGTCATTTCCCTTACCCAATTTGTCATAACCTTGGGCATGATTCCTAAATATGTCATAACTGGTACTCCAGGATCATTATTTGAGAAGGAAATTAAAGCTATGATGGATGAAGCAGGTTTAGAAGGAATTGCGAAAGCCAACAGTGATTTCTTTGAAATGCACCAGCTTATAAAAAATGAAGGAGTAGATCTTCTCATTTCAAATACGTATGGTAAGTTTATTGCTAGGGCAGAAGATATCCCGTTTGTTAGATTTGGATTCCCTGTAATGGACAGATATGGACATCAATATACTCCAAAAGTTGGATATTACGGTGCAATAAAATTAGTTGAGTCAATGTTAAACGCCATGCTTGATAAAGAAGAGAGAGAATGTGCGGAAGAAGATTTTGAAACAGTAAGATAAAGCTTCTAAGTTAAATATTAAATTGACCATAGGATATTTTTACAACCTTCAGTACTGTTAAATATTTTGATAAGTCTAGGAGAAAAATTTAAGAAAAGACTAAGAATTTTTGAAAACTCGTACCTCAAACAATTCAAAAATTCTAAGCTTTTCAAAATTTTTCACTGAGACTTATATACAAAATATTTAAATGCACTTCATTATTGTAAAAATATCTCTATAGTATAAATTAAATTTTAATCTAAGAATCGTGTAACAAGAATCAAAGTGAATTTTGTCATCATATTCTCAAGTATAAGTTCAAATCTTATTTAGATTTCTATAGTGGAAATTGGTTAAATAACAAATAATGATAATTTTTCTGAGGTACGAATAAAATAACTATTATTTAAACTTTGAACTTTTAAATAAATAAAACTAAAGCCTATTGAAGCGAAGCTACAATACTGAGTACATTTTAGATTTTCTGAAGCTTTAGCGGAAGAAAATCATCCATAACTTTTAACTATTAATTCTCAACTATTAATTAAAAAGGGGTGGGTTGTTTATGGAAAAAATAAAAGAAGATTTTTATCATGACCTTCACGAAAAAAATAGAGATAGATTTTTAAAATTGGAAGCTAGAAAGTCAGAAATCCTAGAAGATAGAAAAGAATTTGTCTGTTATAACTCCAAGGACAAAGATACAAAAATCAGATGTGAGGAAAATAGTGTTTCTGGAGCTGTCAGTCAGAGAGCATGTGTGTATTGTGGAGCAAGGGTAGTTTTAAATCCTATAACAGATGCTTTTCATTTAATACATGGGCCAATAGGCTGCGCTGCTTATACGTGGGATCTTCGTGGAAGTTTATCAAGTGGTTCCGAATTATTTAGAAATAGTTTTTCTACGGATTTAAGTGAAACTGATGTTATATTTGGTGGCGAAAAAAAATTGAGAGCAGCTGTAGATGAAATAGTAAATAAATTTCACCCAAAGGTTATATTCATATATGCAACCTGTATTGTAGGAGTTATCGGAGATGATGTAGATGCAGTCTGCAAGATGGCCGAAGAAAAATACAAAATAAGAGTAATACCTGTGAAGTCTCCTGGATTTTCGGGGAATAAGTCTACTGGTTATAGAGCTGCCTGTAATGCCATATTGAAACTCATAGGAAATAAAAAAAGTGAAAAAAGGCTAAATGGAATCAATTATCTTGGTGACTTTAATCTGGCAGGAGAAGTATGGGTAGTAGAAAACTACTTGAAGAGGATAGGAATTAACATTGTTTCAAAACTTACAGGTGATGGAAAAGTTGATGAAATAGTGAAAGCACCTGGGGCAAAACTTAACATAGTTCAGTGTGCCGGTTCTATGGGATACTTAGCTAAAAAAATGGAAGAACTATATGATATTCCGTTTATAAAGACAAGTTTTGTAGGTCTTGAGGATACTGAAAATTCACTTTTGCAGGTGGCACATCTTGTAGGAAATGAAGAAACTGTAAAAAAGGCAGAAAAGCTTATAAAAGAAGAAGAAGAAAAGATACAACCTGAACTTGAATATTATAGGGGAAGGCTTAAAGGCAAAAAGGCTGCAATATATGTAGGAGGTGGCTATAAGGCCATATCACTTATAAAACAATTTAGGGACCTTGGAATTGAAACTGTAATGGTTGGAACTCAAACTGGAAAACCAGAAGATTATGAAATAATAAGGCAAATTACAAATGAGGGTACTGTAATACTTGATGATGCAAATCCTTATGAACTTGAAAGATTCATGGTTGAAAAGGGAGCAGATGTCCTTGTAGGAGGAGTTAAAGAAAGACCCCTTGCATATAAACTTGGAGTTGCTTTTTGTGACCACAATCATGAGAGAAAACACATACTTGGAGGATTTCAGGGAGCTATAAATTTTGCTAAGGAAATAGATTTGACTGTAAATAGTCCTGTTTGGCAATATATATAAATTTTATGGAGGGATGATGGAGATGAGCAATAAAAAATTGGTAAATGTAGATATAAATCCATGTAAAATGTGCATGCCTATGGGAGGAGTAATGGCCTTTAAGGGAATAGAAAATAATATGGTAATTTTACATGGTTCTCAAGGCTGCAGCACTTATATCAGAAGACATATGGCCACCCACTATAATGAGCCTGTGGATATAGCATCATCTGCTCTTACGGAACAGGGAACTGTATATGGTGGAAGTGAAAATTTGAAAAAAGGCCTTAGAAATATGATTAAAATGTATGAACCTACTACTATTGGTGTAATGACAACCTGTCTTGCAGAGACCATAGGAGAGGATACAAAGAGGATAGTAGAAGAATTCTATAATGAAGAAAAGGATAATGAGAAAATTAAAAATATAAAGATAATAACAGCATCTACACCGGGATATGGTGCTACCCAGGCAGAAGGTTACTTTCAAGTTTTAAGAAGTATTGTTGAACAAGCATGTGAAAAATCTGAGAGTACAGGAAAATTAAATATAATATGTGCCAACTTAAATCCGGGTGATGTGAGAAATATAAAACAAATATTAGATGATTTTAAAGTAGAATATACGATTTTACCGGATGTATCTAATACCCTTGATTCTGCTCATAATGAAAAATATAAGAGAATTCCAGCTGGAGGAACTAAAATAGAAGATATTAGAAAAATGTCTGGAGCAGTAGGCACTATTGAAATGGGCATGACTATTTCGGATGATAAATCTCCTGGCACATATTTAAAAGATAAATTCAAAGTGCCTCTTTACAAATGTCCCATACCAATAGGTTTTAGAAATACAAATAAATTTATTGAACTCATATCTAAAATAACTGGTATTTTAATACCCCATAAATACGTAGTTCAAAGGGGAAGATATCTTGATGCCATGGTTGACAACCATAAGTATACAGGTGAGGCAAGGGTACTTTTATACGGAGAGCCGGAACTTGTATATGCAGTGTCAAGGCTTTGCGAAGAAAATGGAATATTAATAAAAATGATAGGTATGGGATCTAAAAATGAAATGCTTAGAGAAAAGTTAAAGGAAGAATTAAAGGTTCAAAAAGAGGAATGTATCGTTTTAGATGATACTGATTTTAAAACTATGGAAGATTATGCTGAAAAGCTTAAAATAAATTTGATTATAGGAAATTCAGATGGTAGAAGAATGGCACAAAAATTGAAGCTTGAAATAATAAGAATAGGGTTTCCTATCCATGATAGAGTTGGAGGACAGAGGCAGGTAATAACATCATATAGTGGGTCTGCATTTTTAATAGATTCTGTGGCAAATGTTATGCTTTCTCATACTCAAAATACTTACAGGGAAAAAGCTTATAATGACTTTTATGCGCCTTTTGCAAAAATGGCAGAAAAAGAAAGTATACAATCTCCTGCTGATAAAATCTGTACACATCCCTGTTTTGGGGATAATGCGCATGAATTTGCTAGAATGCATATACCAATAGCTCCAAAATGTAATGTAAGTTGTAATTACTGCAGTAGAAAATATGATTGTGCAAATGAAAGCAGGCCGGGAGTAACAAGTGAGGTTTTGAGTCCAAAAGAAGCTCTTGAAAAGTTCAAAATTGTTAAGAGTAAAATGAAAAATTTGACTGTAGTAGGTATAGCAGGTCCTGGAGATGCCCTTGCAAATTTTGATCAGGTTAGAGAGTCGCTGAAGCTTATAAGAGAGTATTCTCCTGAAACAACTTTTTGCTTATCTACTAATGGACTTATGCTCCCATTCTATGCAAATGAACTGGTACAGCTTGGTGTATCACATGTCACAGTTACAATAAACACAGTAGACAGCAAAATAGGATTGAGAATATATAAAGAGGTAAATTATTTAGGACACAAATATATTGGAGAAGAAGGAGCAAAAATACTTTTAGACAACCAACTTACAGGACTAAGGTATCTGTGCTCCAAAGGTATAATATGCAAGGTGAATATAGTTATGCTCAAGGGTATAAATGATAATCACATAAAAGAAGTAGTTAAGAAAGTTAAGGAATGTGGAGCATATATGACAAATATAATGCAGATGATACCAGTTTCGGGAAGTGTATTTGAAGATCTGCCTCTTGTTTCCAATATAGAATTAAATGAAATGAGAAAAAAATGTGAAGTGAGTATGAAACAAATGTACCACTGTAGACAGTGCAGGGCAGATGCCATAGGAACACTTTCAGAAGATCATTCTATAGATTTTAGAAATGTAGGCTGCGGAGGCTGTTTGGGCAAATGTTCTGATGATAAAAAAGTAGAAGAAGAGAAGCTCCTTAAAAATGCAGCTAAAAGTAAAAAATATAAGTTTGCAGTATCCTCTAAATCAGGTATTAATATAGATCAGCATTTTGGACACGCTAATGAATTTTATATTTATACTTATAATGATGGAACTACAAAGTTTTTAGAAAAGAGGAATGTGGATAAATACTGCACAGGAGTGTACGAATGTGATGAACATGAGGATAAAATGGAAAAAACCATGAAAGCCATAGGTGACTGTAATGCGGTTCTTGCACTTAGGGCAGGTGTTGATCCCACAGAAAAGTTAGAAAAAAGAGGAATTAAAGTTATTGAAATGTATGATTCTATAAACAAAGGTATAGTAAAAGCTGTAAAATTATTGGAAGACGATAAAATTCAAGTCTATTGAAGCAATTCGTAATATACAATTTGTCAAAGAGCAAATATCAAAGAGTAAATAACAGATAATGATAATTTTTCTTCCTAGCGTCAGAAAATATTAAAATTATAGATTTCCTGAGGTACGAAGGAAGTCATCATTATTTGAACTCTGATATTTGAACTTTGAACTTTAACTGTGCATTGAAAGGTGGTGTATGTATGTCCATTATATTAGGAAAAGAAAAAAATTTATTGTAGATAGAACTTTACCTGAAGTTGTAAAAAGGACTGAGATAGTTGACCAGGATTTAGTGGGTCAATTTATAGCACTTATTAAAAATATAGGTGTAGATTTTGTAGAAATTAATGGTGAAGTACTTCAAAAAATAAAAGACCTTCCTGAAAATGTAGATTACATATACAGGGTGGGAGATCTATTAGATGTGTACGAATTTGAACATTTAATTATAGATTACAAAAAAGCTGAAACATTACCAAAGGAATTTTTAAATAAGCTAAGAAATAAAAAGATAATATTAGAAGTAGATATTAAAGTTTTAGAGCAGTTTAATGTAGAAGATAACTGTAAAATTTTTAGTAAACTTAATATAATATGCATTAGAATAAAAGGCATTGTAAAGTATAACATAGCTGGGTGGAACAGACTTATAGAAAATATAAAAAATAGGTTTTCAGTATATGTGGATTTTTGTGCAGATGATAAATTTTATATGGCAACTTCCGTAAGCATTGAATCCTGTGTTGATGGTGCCGATGCTGTAACTGCAGCTTTTAATGGACAGGTTTATGGATTTGCATCTTTAGAAGAAGTTATTTTAGGATTAAAGATTATAAAAAATGGCAAAGTATGTGGAGACTTAGAATTTATGGAACAGCTAGCAGAAGTGTATACAAAACTTACTTGTGAAAAAGTGCATCCTATGAAAGCTGTAATAGGAGAAGATATTTTTAAATATGAATCCGGTATTCATGTCGATGGTATAGAGAAAAATCCAGATAATTATGAACCTTATAGTCCCTATGATATTGGAAAGAAGAGAATCATGTATATAGGGAAACATTCCGGGAAAAAAGCAGTGATGATAAAACTGAAGGAACTTAATATAAACTATCAGGATGTAGATATTGGAGAATTTTTGAAAGAAATAAGAAAAAATAGCATTAAACTTAAAAGAAATATTTTTGATAAGGAACTGATTGCAATGTTTAATAATTTTAAAAATATTCAGTAACTATTCACTATTAATTATTAATTCTTAACTAAAAAAGGAGGTGCTTCATATGGATGTTAATGTTGTAGACACTACTTTAAGGGATGGTGAACAGAAAGCAGGCATAGCCCTTGGAATAAATGAAAAAGTTAAAATTGCCAAAATTTTAAATGATATGGGTATTTATCAGATAGAAGTGGGTTCGGCAGCTATGGGTGGAGAAGAAAAAGCAAGTATTGAAAAAGTTGCAGCGTTGAATTTGAAAAGTAAAATATCATCATGGAACAGGGCAAATATTAAAGATATAGATGCTTCCATAGACTGTGGTGTAGATATAGTTCATATATCTATTCCTACATCTGATTTACAGATTAAATCTAAACTTGGAAAAGATAAAGCTTGGGTTTTAGAGCGTATAAAAAAATGTACAACCTATGCTTTAGAAAAAGGGTATGAAGTAACCGTAGGTATGGAGGATGCCACAAGGTCTGATATAAATTTTTTAATTGAATTTTGCACAGCTGTTTCTGAAATTGGTATCAAAAGAATAAGATATTCTGATACTGTAGGTATATCTTATCCAAGGAAAGTTTTTTATAGCATAAAAAAGTTACTTCAGGAAGTACCTATAGAAATAGAAATTCATGCTCATAATGATTTCGGAATGGCATTAGCAAATTCTCTTGCAGCTGTAGAAGCAGGAGCTAAGTTTGCAAACTGTACAATTTCAGGCGTAGGAGAAAGGGCAGGTAACTGTGACTTTATCAAATTTGCCAGAACTCTAGATATGTTTGAAGGCGAAAAAATATGTCCCCTAAATATCAATGATTTATTAGAAACAGAACAAATACTTAGGTGCCTGTCACTGTAGTGGAACATTTATGTCCCCATTCGGTGCCTGTCACCATAGTGAGATACTTTTGCTCCCTTTCGGTGCCTGCAACCAGATAATGTAATTGCAGTAAAATAAATAAATCCTATCATTAAAGCAAAAATGTATGGTACAATATTCATATATTGCTAAATAAGGTAGGAGGTAATAAGTATATGAAAAGAAATGCTATAAAGGCAATAAGCACCACGGCTGTACTATCGTTGCTGCTTTCACCAGCACTTCCTGTTACTTCTGCTAAAGCGGCAGCAGGGGAAGTTACAAAATTATCTGGAGCAGATTGTTATGAAACAGCAGCTGCAGTTGCTGAACAAAATTGGACAAGTACTGACAATGTAATACTAGCCTCAGGTGAAGGATATGCAGATGCTATAAGTTCTGCAGTACTTGCGAAACAGTTGAATGCGCCTGTGCTTTTAACTGAGGCAGGATCTCTTAATTCTAATGCAAAATCTGCACTGGATAAGTTAAAACCAAAGAATATATATATAATAGGTGGAACGGCATCAATATGCCAGAAAACAAGAGATGATCTAAAGAGTCAAGGTTATAATTTAATTGAGTTAAGTGGGAAAAATAGATATGAAACTAACCTTGCAGTAGCTAAAGAGCTTGTAAAGCTAGGGGTAAGTACAGATAATATAATGATGGTAGGTGGAGAAGGATTTGCAGATGCTCTATCTGCTGCACCTGTAGCAGCTGCTAAAGGTGAGATACTTTTACTTGGAGTTAATAGTACTCAGGCTATGAGTTCTATAGAGAATTTTATAAAGAGTAACAATTCTAAAGTTACTGTTGTAGGTACACAAGCTTTAATAAATGACGATACATATAAAAGTGTGGGTGCTGTAAACAGGATATCTGGAGGATCAGATAGATTTGCCACTAACTTAAATATATTAAACCAATTTGACAGTGAACTGAAGGCAGATAAACTTTATATTGCAAATGCTTCCGGTGATAAATATGCAGATGCACTAATTGCAGCTTCTATAGCTGGAATAAGTGATGCACCTCTTGTACTTATTGATGGTCAGGATGACAGTGGCACTGCAAATGCAATGAATTATATTAAAAATAAAGCAGGAAAAACTACGGATTTAAATCTTATAGAGGAAAATGGAATAGTTTCTGACAAAACTATCTCTGATATAAATGCAGCAGCATCAGGAAGCGGAGTTGAAAGTGCAACAGTTGGATCTGTATCTACAAATGGACTTAATCAGATAAAGATTGTATTCAACACGGATGTGGATAAAAACTCTGCAGAGAGGGCTGCAAACTATCAAATAGATGGTGGAGATCTTGGATCAACTGTGCAAAATCAATCTACAGCAACACTTCAGGAGGACAATAGAACGGTTTTTATTACATTTTCTCATCCCTTTACTTTAAACAAGAGTGTGACTTTTACTGTTAAAAGTGCTATAAATACAAAGAATTTAGGAAGTACTATACCTAAATATGACAAACAAATCACCTTTTCATCTATAGAGACTCCAACCCTTGATTCTATAACAGCTATAGGTGGAAACAAGTTAAGGGTGAAATTTTCAGAACCAATTAGAATGGACAGCAGTAATTTGTCTTCTTTCAAAATAAATAGGCAGAGTATAACTGCTTTTGGAATAAATACTTCTGATTCTGTTACTAAATTTAGGAATAAATCCTTAGATGGGGTGTGGGCTGATGGTGTAGACTTATATTTCAATTCTCCACTTCCAGTAGGCAAAAATACCTTTACTGTGCCAAATGGAGAAGCTGGAAGCAAATTTAGTGATGCAGCCAATTTACCAATAAGCAGTACTTCAAAAGATTTTACTGTAAATTCTGTATCTGGAAACCCACAAGTTCAAAGTGTTACAAGTAACAATGTAGATACTATTTATATAAAGTACAATAGACCTATGGATCAACAGACAGCTCTTGAACCAAGCAATTACAAACTAAATGGAACTACAGTAGATGTGGATGATTCTTATGTAACTTTTGATACGGGTTCTGGTGACACTATAGTAAAGATTACAAAACTTGGAGATAAACTTAAGCAGGGAGAAAATACAGTTACTGTAAAGGGAAACGTTACAGATACTTTTGGAAACTACATAAATGAATCTAATATGAACCTTTATGTTGGAGGAGATACCACTAAACCTACAATATCTACAGCTAGTATTTTTGATGAAAAAACAATGAGAATTAAGTTTAACAAAGATGTTTCTACAAGTTATGCTCAAAATAAGGGAAATTATACTGTACTTGACTCCACAGGAGCGAATATTAGTTATGAAATTGATCAAATAAATGCTATAACTATAGATGGAAACAGTAAAAGGACTTTTGACATAAAATTTAAAGAAAATGATCTTAAAGGTTCAAAATATACTTTGACTGTAAAAAATATAATTGATACAGAAGCAAATCCCAATATAATGGATAATTATACTACTACATTATCTGGAATGGACAATGAAGGTACAAATGTAACTGAGATATTGAGAAGGGTAGATAATCCTCATGCTGTTGCACTATTCTTTAGCAAGGCTATGGATCAATCTTCTTTAGAAAATTCATCTAATTATATGTATAAAGACGGTCAGGGATATACAAGAAGCTTACCATCCAGTGCTACAGTTACTCCAAGTATTGATGGCAAAAGTGTAACGATAGAATTTAATTCTGACTATACTATAGGCTCAGGAAGTAGCGGCTCCAGTGTAATTCAAATGGGAGTAAAAAATCTTAAGGATGTAGATGGAAATCCACTGGATCTTGGATCATATATGGGAGATATAACTATAGATGATAATAATGATGGACCAGGACTTGTAGCAGGTACTGCCCAGATGACTTTCATAAGTAATGATATATATGTCAAGGTATCCCTTTCAAAACCATTAGATGTATTATCCTTTAATGATTTTCGAGTAGCAGGTTATGCACCGGATACTGGGTCTACAAGTGGAAATGATGTAACACTTATATTTAAATCTGGAATTAAAAATAATCAGAAAATAAATGCCATAAAAAATGCAGGTAGTATGACTAATGTAAGCATAGAAAATACAAGTTCTGTAGATGCAGCAGGACGTAACATAAAGTCTGGTTCTACTGCAGTGTATATTCCCCCTATAACTAATCAGGATATGTGGTCTGCCAGTCCTAATTCTGGTATGAATGTTATAAATGTGGTATTTAATCAAGAAATAGATGATGATATTGTTACTTCTTATAATGATGACTTCTTGTTTACAGATGAAGAAACAGGACAGCAATTAACGCCTACATCAGTTTGGGTAGATAATAGAACTCTTGTTTACAGATTTAATAATGGTACCTTAAATAAAGGTGATCGCATTTTAGTAAGAGCTAATAGTGATAGTTCTAAGATAAATGTAAGAAGTGAAAATCACAATACTTCAGGATATACAATTTATTCTCCATCTGATAGTGATATTTCAGGTAAAATTGTAACGGTAGGAGAATAAAATATAAGCCCCCTAATATTTAATATCAGGGGGCTTATTATCTTTTCTTAAATTACTTTTGCTGATAACTTGTTAAAGCATTTCCAAGTCTTGTATCCAAATCGTCTATTCCTTTATTTCCATTTTCAATATTGGAAATACTATTTCCGTCGGTGCCGATATCTTGAAGTTCTGCAGTGGATTTTTCTAATTTGTCCATATCCATATTGTCAAGTGCATCTTTCATTTCAGTGAATATATTAAGGCAGCTAGTTGTATATTTCATAGTTGTATCTACATAATTAATTTGTGTATTTATACTATCTAAGTATTGTGTACTGTAAGTGTCTAATCCACTAGGTACTGAAAGATTTGAAGCTTCACTTTTGAGTGTTGTAAGATCACTTTTGTAAGAGGATAAACAAGAATTACCCTGGTTGAACAAAGTAATTAATTGTTCTATGTCTGATGACAGTTCCTGTGCTGTTGATGCAGAGGTAATAGCTACTCTTATATCAGTTGTCTTGTTGTATATATCCTCCATCTGCGTTGAAACAGTGCCTGTCTTATCTTCATAAGAATCACAATAGCCTTTTAGAGCAGTTATATAGTCTATTTCAGCTTGTGGTATTGATGAAGTAGGCTCCATCAAATATTCTACAGATAAATCTATAGAGTTAAGTCCTCCTAAAAGATATATATCCTTATATCCTTTCTCATCTATATAATTTTTTTGACTGGATATATCTTTTCCGTCAGTCAACATTATAGGTGCACTTAATTTGGAAGCTAGAGCACTTCCAGATAGTGCATCCGGAAAGTTTGCACCATTTGCCAGCACTGCAAAATTTGAATTCGAATTAAAGTACTTGCATATGCTGAGCGAAGTATCGTATCTAGTTTGTCCGCCTATTCTTACTATGTTACTATCCGTTAAGGCTGGCTGAAGACTTTTTATTTCATTTACTACATCATCACTTACAGAACTTTGTCCACCTATTACAAATATTTTGGATGGCTGTATGCTGGAAATAACATCTTTATTACTTTCAGAAAGCTTTCCATTATCTATCATAAATATAGGATATTTGTAACATGCAGCTACACTTGATACGCTGAGGGCATCTGCAAATCCCCAACCATTTGTAATTACCATAGGAGTACCTTTTTGAACATTCATAGAATTAATAATAGATTTGTTGGTCTCAAACCTGTTGCTGCCACCAAATCGTGTTACATTTCCATAGCCAAGTCCTTTTATGTAGCTTACAAAATCATCACTTACTGAAGAAGTACCTCCTAATATGTAGATATTTCCGCTCTTACTTAAATGGTTTTGTATATAATCTACTGCATTTGAAGAATTTTTAAAGTCATCGTTTAATAAAAGTATTGGTGCATTGTATATTTTTGACAATACACTTCCACCTAGAGCATCGGGAAAATTATTTCCATTAGCTATTATTACACTTTGAACTGTTCCACTTTCAAAATTATTTGCAATGTTTTCCGAAGTTTCATATCTGTTGTTCCCTGCAAGTCGTGTTACATTATACGTAGTTTTAGCATAGGTACTATTTGACATACCTAATACTATAGCCGCTGCTGCAGCTATTCCTAGTATTTTCTTCACTATCCTTCCATCTCCCTTTAAAGTATATATACATTAATTCTAACATAAAGTTACAAAAAAACCTATAAGAAAAATTTGACTAGATTTGTAATGGAGGGAATTGAGGAGGAAATATTCATTTAATGTCATAGCTTAACTATTAATTTAATAGATGTATAAGCAAGTCCCCAATTATACTCGAAGTCTGTATCCAGCGCCCCATACAGTTTCAATATATTGGGGATTTGAAGGTGAGGATTCTATTTTTTCTCTTATTCGTCCTATATGTACAGTAACAGTGGAAGTATCACCTATTGCATCTAATCCCCAAATTTTTTCAAATAAATCTTCTTTACTAAAAACTCTATTGGGGTTTTGAGCCAAGAATGATAGTATTTCAAATTCTTTTTGAGCTAAATTTACTTCTCTACCATTTACAAAAACTTGTCTACAATCTTGATTTATTTCCAAACCTCGTATAATAATATTATTTTTTGGAGGCTTAACAAATTTACCTTTTATTTTTTCATAATTTTTAATGTGGGATTTGACTCTTGCAACTAGTTCACTTGGGCTAAAGGGTTTAGTTATATAATCGTCAGCACCGAGGGTTAATCCTTTTATTTTATCAATTTCTTCTTTTTTTGCAGAAACTAGCAGTACAGGGATGTCTTTTTCTTCCTGTATACTATGTAAAATACTAAAACCATCTATTTGAGGAAGCATTATATCTAAAATTAACAGATCAAATTTGTTTTCTTTAAAATTATTTAAACCTTCTATTCCATCAGTACATATTACAACTTCAAAGTTTTCAAGTTCCAAATAGTCTCTTATGAGTTCAGCAATGCTTAAATCATCTTCAATTATTAAAATCTTTTTCATCATAAATTATCTGCCTTTCATGTAATTTAGGTAATGATATAGTTATGCTTGTACCGCTCCCTTCTTCACTTACAGCCCATATTTTACCTTTATGGCCTTCAACAATCTGTTTGGCGATTGCAAGACCAAGACCACTGCCTTTAGTTTCTGTTCTTGCAGAATCTGTTCGATAAAATCTGTCAAATATCTTATTTATATGATTCTTGTCTATTCCACAGCCGGTATCCTTTATTTCAATTATTATACTTGCATTATTTTCCCTAAGGTCAATTAGGATGCTTCCATTTTTAGTATCACCCATATATTTTTTAGAATTATTGATAATATTAAGTACAACTCTCATAAATCTTTCACGGTCAATCATCACATATTTGGATTTATTTAAGTTATTTTTAAGAGAAATAGTTATATTTGATTTATTTAGTTCAAAAGAACATTCTTGAGTGCAGTCTGTAAAGTAGCTAATTATATCAGTCTTTTCAAAGTTAAAGGGTATTTGATTTAAATCAAGCTTTGAGTATAAAAGCAGGTCGTCAATCATCTTGTCAATTTGCTGTGATTTAGAGTATATTGTTCTTAAATAGTGTTGAAGTTTTTCAGGAGTATTTGCCACTCCATCTAAGATTCCCTCAACATATCCTTTTATGGATGTAATTGGAGTTTTTAAGTCATGTGATATGCTTGAAACTAACATTTTTCTGTTATCATCATATTTCATCTTCATATGTATAGAATTTTTCAATTGTATTCTCATTTTTTCAAAATCAGAACACAAATCTTTTATTTCACTATCACCATCTTCAACAATTTCAAAGCTTAAATCTCCATGACTGATTTCTGAAGTTGCCTTTTTTAAACGTGCTATAGGAGTAAGTATTCTCTTTGAAAATAAATAAGAAATAATAATATTTGCTATTATAAAAGAAAATATAAAAGTGCTTGTTATGGTTATAATAAATATTTTAAATAAATTACTATCATATCCTATGTTTGTATTTAAAAATTTTGAACACACAACTATAAATATAAATGCAGTTAAAGTTGTAGCAATAAATGGTGTTATAAGTGTTACACTGTTGTAAATTATAAGACGTTTTTTAATATCCATTTTCTCACCTTAAAAATCTTTTTTATCAAATAAGTAATAACTTCCTGTAAAGAATAGTATATCATAGCTTAACATCATCATGAATTCACAAAATATTTTGTAAAGAGGAAGCTTGTTCATAATCCATAATTTGTACCAGTCAAACATACTTGTAAAAAATAATCCTGAGTACTTATAAAAAATGATACTTAAGAATTTAAATATGATAAAAATTAGAATGGATAAAAAGAATACACTTATACCATTCTTAAAAATATTTACTAAAAATACGATAATTAATGAAAAAACAATCATAGGAAATAATGTTATTAAATAAGAAAGAACTATTCTAGAGAAACTTAACAAACTTATTGTATTTGAATTAAAGATGAAACCTGCTGTTATTGAAAAAATCATTACAAAAATGAGATTTGATAATATAAATACAATTATGGCGGTTAGTTTTGCAGTAAATAACTTCAACCTCGTGATTGGCTTTGTGAGAGAAAGCTTTATTGTGTTATGTGAAAATTCTCCCGAGAAGCTATCTATTGTAATTAAAACAGTGAACAATGGAAGAATAATATTTGCTATAATGGACAGCACTAGTATAGGAAATTCCATGTTTGAAACTCCCATAAGTCCAAAGCCATTTCTCATTGCAATAATTACTATTTGACCTAGGACAATAACTATAAACGACATTACAGCAGAAACTAGTATCTTTTTCTTTTTATACAATCTTTCAATTTCATTGATTAGAGCAGCTTTAAATTCCATCATTTCTATTTACCTCGCTAACAAAGTAGTTTTCAAGTGAAACATAATTTTTTAAAATATTTTTAGTAGTATCAACATCAACTAAGGTGCCATTATATAATAAACCTATTTTACTGCAGGTCATTTCAATATCATGTATGAGATGGCTTGATATAAAAAATGTAGTTTGATAACTTTGAGCCATGTCTTTTATAATATTTCTTATATCAATCATTCCTTCTATGTCAAGACCGTTTAATGGTTCATCTAAAATAATTATTTTAGGCTTTGCCAAAATTGCAGCGGCAATTCCAAGTCTTTGCTTCATTCCAAGAGAGAATTTTTTAGTTTTTTCATTTTTATATTTTGAAAGACCAAGTAAATCTAAAACTTCATCAATTCTTGAATTGTCCACATCTTCATAATACCTGGAAGCTTGTCTTAGATTTTCAAATGCAGTTAAATATTCATAGGAATTGGCAGTTTCTATGATGCAGGACACACTTTGCATTGCTTTTTGAAAATCATCTACAATACTATGATCAAAAATTTTTACATCTCCACTGTCCGGTTTTATAAGTCCAGTCATAATTTTCATAGTAGTTGATTTACCAGCTCCGTTAGGTCCTAGAAATCCAAAAATGTCACCTTTATTTATTTTTAAATTTATATTTCTTATACCTCTATCATTTTTATATAGCTTGGTTAAATTATTTATTTCAATAACTGTTTCCAATTTACGTTCCTCCTTGTATACTCAGAAAATATGCTGACAAAATTTTAAAGATGAAGTCCGTCAGCATATTCATTGATATGATCAAATTTTACTTAATCAGTTAAAGACTTTATTCAATGTAGGGTTTGAAATCTCTTCATTACTTACATTAAAGTTTATATTGGCAGAATCAGGAGAAAAATATATATTTCCCTTAATAACATTACCGGAAGATGAAGTATTAAAAGATGCTGAAGTATTATTTTTTTGGAACTTGCCCTCGAAATTAAAGCTTTTTGCATTGGAAGAGTAATCTTTATATCCTTCTAAATATTCTTCATAGTATTTTCCTTTTACATGGTTACTATCTATTTCTTGAATTTCTATAAATCTTTCACCTATTTTTTCAAATTTAGAATCTTTTTCTATTGTAATATCATTTTTGTACTTACCAAGGTATGCAGTTGGATTAGATAATTTAGTATAGTCTTTTTCAGTACTTTCCTGTACCTTTTTACCAGAAAGATCTGGCTTATTTACTATTGTAGAGTTAACATCTTTAATTTTTAGAGATAATTCAAAAACCAAAAGGTGGCTGTTTCCACTATTGTCTTTTCCAGAAATTGCTCCAGAGGCAAGTACACTTTGTATTGAATCATCTTTATCTGTAATTACTTTTAATTGAACATCTTTAACAAATACATCCTTTGAAATCTGGGGAAGCTTTGTAGTTGATGTGTTTAAGCGTGAAGTTTGCTGAATTTGATTATTTATATCCTGCTTTAATTTAAAAGATGTTACTGCATTTATAAGTGAGGGTATTTGATTTTCACTTAAGGAAGTAGACAGTTCTCTTGTACCATCAGTTTTCCTAGCTACTGAAATGGAGTCCTTTAAATTTCCAATAGCAGTATCTACTATTTTTTCAATATCAGATGCTTGACTTTCCTTAAATGGATTTGAAAGAAATGAATTGGTTTTGTCTTTATCAGTTATGTTAGTTACATGATAGATATTGCTATCTGAAGTATTATGAGCTATAGTAACATTTTTATCTTTATAATATAGTTCTTCTGATTTAGTTGTTCCATTATTTACCTCACTTGTATTTTCTATAGATTTTTTAGATGCGTCGTATTTATTCAATATGTTTTTAGAATATATAACTGCACCATTATCTCTCATTACAAATGAACTATCTACAGTAAAGCTTGAAAATTTATTTGTGCAGTTTTCCGCAGTGTGTTTGAGAGAATCTTTAAGTTCATCATATCCACTTTTTGAATTGACTTCAGCAAATGCTGTAGTTGCAAACATAAGTGTTCCAATAGTAAAACTTATAAGCATTGCTGCTTTTTTATTCATTTTCATTTTCTATTGCTCCTTTATGGTTATTTATGAAAGACTTTCATAATTTAATTATAAATGGAGTGTATCTAATTTATATAAACCAAATATAAACAAAGTATAAACAGAGTTCTTGGCATCAGATGGAGTTTTACTCCACCTGATGCTTAGAAATCGTTATCCAGGGACGTAGTCGCTCTTTACCCCCACTTGGAGAAAAGCAGATATCCCAAATCTTTGATTTGGTGATAGTCGCTTTCGCTGTGTGCAAGCAGATATCCCAAATCTTTGATTTGGTGATAGTCGCTTTCACAGAGTGCGTGAGAGTATTAGAGCGAGTAGTCATCGGATAAATTTATGCAATTTTAAACAAAATCTTAGGTTAACTTTACCATGGAAATATAAATATAATTGTGATAGAATTAGTTATCATTGAAATATTATATTTTGGAAGAAGATAATTTAATATATGGAAGGAGGAAAAAATGAATAAAATTAAAATATTAGCTTTAACAGCAGTAATGACACTTTGTACAAGCACTGCAGTTTTTGCAGATGGAAATACATTAGATATAGATAGCTTTATTAATACTGCAATTCAAAATTCCTATGATGTTAAAAGTGCAGATATTTCCATAAAACAAGCCCAAAATTCTTATAATAGTGATACAAAAAATGCAGCCTCTTATTCTGATCAATTGGATCAGGGTGGAGCAACGTTAGATCAATATACTCGATTACAGTTGATGGAGAATATCAGCAGCAATCAACAGCAGGACAAATTTTCTGAATATGAATATACACAAATAAAAAGTGTAGCTGAAAATCAAGTTAAGTTATCTGCTTATAATCAATATACGACCATTATGAATGACAGGGATACAGTAGATTTGGAAAATCAAAATTTTAAAAATGCCCAGGAACAATATAACAGTGCACAGCTTAAATTGAGCCTTGGCACTATATCTCCTTCAGATGAGAAAAAGGCTGAAGCAGATTATACGGCAGAAAAAAATCAACTTAGAAAATGCCAGAGACAGTATAATTCAGATATTCAGAGTTTAAATAAAATTGCAGGAATTGATATATATACACAATATGATGTACTTCTTAAAGATAAGCTTACGGAATCACCTTATATAAGAAGTTACAATGAGTATTTAAACGATGCCCTTAAAAATAGAGCAGAAATTTTGATCGGACAAAAAAATATAGAACTGCAAAAATTTAAATATGATGTTGTAAATGGGGTGTTCTCTGATAAGCAAAGTGTACCAAACAGACTTGCCCAGGCTAATGTAGACAATGCTTCAGATAGCTTGGAAATTCAAAAATTGAATATAACTTCAGAGGTGAATAGCTTATATAATGATCTTCAAGTTAAGACAAGAATACTTGGATCAAAAAAGGATGCTTTAAACTTAGCACAGACAAATTATAATACCGCCCAAATAAAATATAATGTAGGTGTGATAAGTAGAATAGACTTTGACACACAGGCTGCTAATTTGAAGAGTGCCCAAAATGATTTGAAATCTGCAGAGAGAAGCATATGGATGGCACAGACTAAGTTAGAATTAGCTTGTGGAGCAGGAAGTGATACTTCAAATCTATCTAATTAATTAGAAGTTTTCATATTGAAGGGAGGAAAAAGTATGAAAGGTAAATTAAGTATAGCAATTGGATTAACATTAGCCTTAAGCGTAAGTAGTACATGTTTTGCAGCAAATAATAGTACTATAACACCTGTAAATAGTATCACTGGTAATGCAACTTTAAGTTTGGATCAGGTACTTAATGATATAGAAAAAAATAGTGTATCTATTCAAACTAAAGAGCAAAAGATACTTTTATATCAGAGACAATTTGACAGGGACAATATGAATGCAGCTCTTATACACGAAAGTGGGACAAGTGAGGCCAATTATCCAGCTGGACAATATGTGAATATAAAACTTACTACAGATGTAATTCCAAAGGCAGATGAGCAGAACATAAAGGATGCAGAACATGATAAGGATGATTCACTGCAAAATCTTAAATTTTCTACAGAGCAGGAATATTTAAATGCTCTTACCAATGAAGATCAGATAAATACAATAAATGACCAGATAAAAAATGTTGAGGAGCAAATTGCCCAGACTAAGGTAAAAATAGCAAATGGACAACTTACAAATAATGACTTGCAGTCTTTACTAGTTCAGGAAAGTCAGCTTCAGGCTTCTTTAAACCAACCCAAAGCACAGCTTCAACAAAATTTATTATCTATTAAACAGACAATAAATATGGATCTTGATGGGGATTTGACTCTGGTTCCAGCGGAAAAATCTTTTGTAAAATATGATGACAGTAATATAGAAGATAAGATTAATAAAGCAGTAGATAATAATTATAATATTGGAAAGATAAATAATAATCTTGATATACTCAGGGTAAAGGAAGATATATATAAACGTTACTCTTTTAATGATGAATCGGGTGAGGTAAGTACGGGACTTAGTATTGAAGATCTTGAAAATAGCCGAAACAATACTATATTGACTATTAAAACTAATTTATGGAATGGCTATTATGAATTAAAAGCTTTAGAAGATACTGTAGAAACTGAACAAGCAAAAGTGGCAAGTGCTCAGTCAACTTATGATAGTACTGAAGCAAAAGTTCAGCAGGGGGTCGCCATACAGCTTCAAGCGGATTCTGCAGCTCTTGCACTTAAGAGTGAAAAAATTAATTTAAAAAATGCCATAAACAATTATATGGTAGCAGTAGAGCAGTTTGAATATAATTTAACACAATAATTTAACAGCCAATATTTAAAGACTATGCTAGATAGTATTTAGCATAGTTTAATTTTTGAAGAAAATTAAATTTTTATTAAAAAAAATAGAAATACTATAAAATAGAATAATATATGATAAAATGAGATTTGAAATAATTATATGGAGAGTGATAATGTGAAACACAATTTTAAAAAATTAGGAATACTTGCCTTGATATTAACACTGTTTGTATCTCTATCGGGATGTTCCTTTGGAAAACAATCTTCTCAAAATGATGCTGCAAAAAGTACGGCAGAAAAGCAGAAAGAAGTGGCAAAACAAAAAGAAGCAGCCAAGATAACAACAGACACTGATAAAACAGCTCAGCTTAAAAAGGAAAAAGCTATATTTAATGGCCAAGTATATGTACAAAATAACAGAGCTATAGCTACAATGATAATTAAAAGTGGAGTTAGTGACCAGGAAGCTAAAGATCTTGCACAAAAATATGCCCAGGATTTGAAGAAAAAATATAAGAATATGCAGGTAAATGTAATGGCTGTAAGAGATAATAAAAATATAGTTAATTTGACCGTAAAGTAATGAAGTATATTATAATAAGGCAATATAAGGTTTTTAACTTAATATAAAAAAATTGCGAAACAATTTTTTTAAAGAACAAAGAACAAAGTTCAAATATCAAATAAGGATAATTTTCTTCCTAACGTCAGAAAATATTAAAATTATAGATTTTCTGAGGTACGATGGAAATCATCTTTATCTGTTCTTTGTTATTTGAACTTTGTTATTTTCAAAAGCTTTGCTTCGCAAAATTTTTATTTTTTGTAGTATAACGGAAAAAAATCAACCTTCACTTTCAACTCTCAATTTTCAATTCTCAACTCAAAAAAATTCCATATTAGTTATCTAATACTTGAAAGCTCATTTCTGTAACATCAGGTTTTAATTTATTACCTGACATATCCTGTATGTTGTATTTGCCGTTACTTAAGACTGTAATGGTATATGTTTCTCCAGGAGTATAGCCATTAGAAGGTGGATTTATCACTATAGTATCAGGACTTTCAAAAGTAAAAGAAACGTTGGCATATTCTCCGTTACTGTTAGTAACTTTGATATTGTCTGTCATGGTCATGTCTATGTCATTTAAAACTGTATCATCTTTGTTTGAAAGAGTGTGTCTTCCATCTATGGCTTTAGAAAATTTTATTTTCCAGGTTTTAAAAGGATCACTTATAGCAGTGCTTGGTATGGATTTTATACCAGGAACTTTTATCATATTACATTTCCCATCTTTTACAGCAAGGGAACAGCCGTCATTAAAACTGGAGGCACTATCAAAATCATAAGAGATAAAGGTAGAGCCAAGTCTGTCAACATAACCCCATTTTATATATTTTTCTTTAAGTTCTGAGTCATCAGAATTTTCAACAGAAGAAGAACCAGTATTTTTCTTTACCACAGCATATCCTTCATTAAAATCTGAAGCATTATCAAATATAGGACTTATTACCACGTCACCTTTTGAATTTATAAATCCATATTTTCCGTCTTTTTTCACCATTGCCATACCTTCTTTAAAAGCATATACTTTGTCAAATTGAGTTTCGCGAGTTAGTTCTCCTTTAGTATCTATGAAACCATACTGATCCTGGGAACATACAATAGCTTTTCCTTCCTGAAAAGTGTCTATCCAGCTAAATTGAGGTTGAACAATTATTTTACCTGTAGGGTCAATAAGACCATATTGGCCGTTTTCAACTATTTGGCACATTCCATCATCTGCAGGTATTATGCTGTCATAATTTAAATCTAGAATCAAGTTCCCTTTTTTATCTATGGCACCACGTTTGTCTCCACTTGATATTTTTATTAAGTTACTGTTCAAATATGATATGTCAGTGTATTTAGGTTCTAAAACCATTTTTCCACTCATATCTGAAAGACCCCAGTGTTTATCCTTTTTTATAGGAACAAGCCCAAGAATAGGAGATTTTATTTCATCAAAATCAAAGGATTTAAAATTACCAGATTTGTCTATAAGTCCCCAGGTATTTCCTTCTTCCACAGCAGCGTATCCATCGCTAAAATCATAGGCATTATTATAGTTACATCCAGAAAGTAAATTGCCATCACTTTTTAAAAATCCATAACTACCGCCTTTCCTAACTCTCATAAGTCCGTTAAAGAATCCATAAACGGCATCAAACTGTGGCTCAGTTACAATTTTACTGGAATTATTTATTAAACCCCATTTGGAATTTTGTTTTACAGCAGCTAGTCCATTTGTGAAGAAGTCTGAAACTTCTTCAAATTGTGGTTCTACTACAACGGATCCATTTCCATTGACAAATCCAAATTTAGAACCCTTGGCGACTTTTGCATATCCATTTTTAAAAGTAGATATGGAGGTAAATTCAGCTGGTGTTTTTACAATACCGTCTTTACCAATCAATCCATAAAAATTGTTATTTTGAAATTTTGCAAGGTTTCCTTCAAAGGCATATACATTTGTACAGGATATATTTAAATCTGTAATTGAATGATTTAAGTTGTTTGATGCTAACACTTTTGGTGAGTTAAAGATAAATCCAGCACTGGTTGAAAGCATAAAAGTAAACATTAAGCTTAAATACTTTTTAGAGATTTTTTTCAAAGTTCTTTCCTCCTTAAATATATTTTTAGCTTATTATATCATTTATATTATGTTATTAGAATTAAGACCAATAAAATTTATCCAGTTACAGTTTACCTATGGAAAATTTACCGTGATTTTACTGGAGGCTTAAAATTGACAACTGAAAATGGTAATGATATATTTAATTAAGGTATTATTAAAATGAATAAAAACTATTTAATATATAATTTAATATATTAATTTGGAGGTATAATATGGTTAAAAAAGCACAGAAAAATAGCGCACAAGACGGTGAAGAATATGTTTCAACAGTTCTTTCACTTTTAGATGAAGAAGAAAATGTAGTTTCAGATGTGCAGAAAGAAATTTTTGAAGATGAAATAAAAGAATTGCCGCCTATAAAAGAAGGACAACTTAATGTATCAGGTATATATGCCTATGATGAAGGAGACAAGCTTGAAGTTAAAATATATGTAAGAAATGGTCTTTCAGATAAATTGAATTTAAAGATGATACCTTTTGTAATTAAGAACTCTAAAGGGGATATTTTAGCAGCACAGCAATTTAATTTATCTTGTCTTGGAGAACTGCCACCTCATTCTGCAAGACCTATAAAACTTTATTTTGACAAAAAAAATGTTAAAGTAGACAAGATACCTCAGGATGACTGGGAAGTTGCCTTAAATGGAGAATTTAATGTTACATCTACTGTAAGACCTATATATGAAGGTCTTCCTGAAGGAATAAGTGATGAGGACAAACTTGTTTTTAATAAGTTTTTAGCTGAACTTCCTGAAATGGAAGAAGGACAATTTAGTATATCAACTTTTAGTATTGGAATTCAAACAAATGGTAATATTTTAGTAACTGCAGTTATGAGAAATGGATCAAATCAGCCTATTACTATAAATAAAATGCCTATGACTGTATTGGATGCTAAAAAGAGGGCTGTTAAATCTGAAAGTTTTGAATTGAAAGATTTTACAGTAAGTCCTTATAGGGCAAAGATATGTAATTTTGCATTTCCTACAGATGTACATCCAGAACAAGATCAGCCTCTAGATGGATGGTCTGTGGCATATAAGTTGGTTAAGATAAACGGTAAAGTTAATGTAAAAAGAAAATAATTTTTACAATTTCCTATAGAAAATTGTAAATTGTACGAATATAATATATGTGCATAATTTTTACATGGTATTTGGAAAAAAATGAATTTGTAGTATAATGTATATGTAATAAGTTGTAAGGCAGTGAATTATTTAGTGCTGTGTTAAATAATTTATGAACAATATATAATAATTGGAGGGATTACTTATGCAAAAAAAGAGCAAAAAAGTTCTGTCAGCCTGCAGTATAGCATCTTTACTTGTTACGACTACGGCAGTTTCCACAGGTGTAAAGGCTGCAGATTCTGGTGTGAACAGAGTAGGTGGGGCTAACAGATATGAAACAGCTGCAAAAGTGGCTGATTCAGGTTGGACTTCATCAGATTATGCTATAGTGGCAAATGGAGAAGGTTATGCAGATGCACTTTGTGCTACACCTCTTGCAAAAGCCAACAATGCACCTATACTTTTAACTACAGGTAACAGCAGTAACAGTTTAGAGCAAAATCAATTAAATGAACTTAAAAAATTAAACGTAAAACATGTAATTGTAATTGGAGGAACAGGAGTAGTACCTGACAGTGTTTTAAATAGCATAAAAGCACAGGTAACTGATGTAGAAAGAATAGGTGGACAAGACAGATATGAAACTTCTGTAAAAATAGCAGAAAAGCTTGGAACACCTGCAAAAGCAGTTATTGCCAGCGGCGAAGGCTATGCAGATGCTCTTTCAGCAGGTCCTGCTGCAGCTATAAATGGAATGCCTATACTTTTAAGTAGAGCAGGTAGCTTACCAGATACAATATCAAACTATCTTAAGGCACATTCACAAATAACTCAAACCTACGTAATAGGTGGTACAGCATCTATAAGTGATTCTATTTTAAACTCACTTCCATCAGCAAAAAGATTAGGTGGACAAACTAGATATGATACAAATGTAGCTGTTTTGCAAGAATTTGCTTCAAGCTTTAATTTCAGCAATATATATGCAGCACTTGGAGATGGACCTTTAGGTAACGAATTTGCAGATGCACTTACAGGTGGAGCACTTGCTGCTAAGAACAGGAATCCTCTTGTAATAACAGGAAAAACAATAAGCTCTGCTACAGCAAGTTTCCTTAAGGAGAAGGGACTTACAAATAGTACTCTTACGGTATTAGGCGGAACAGCTAGTATACCTGATTCAGTTGCTAGTGATATTAAAGGTGATATTGGAAATTCGTCAACACCAGGGGGTGGAAGCAGCGGTGGATCAGGCAGTAATAGTGTACCTCTTAGTGGTAGTTTGTTAAATAATCTTATAGTTGATAATAACGATTATAAAAACTTCGTACAAAGTTTAAATACACCTACAGGTAAGTATTACAATGAATATTTTACAATAAAACAAATTGATGATACTACTAATGATAAGTCTATAAATGTACAATTAAAGAAAAGTGATAGAAGTGTTGAAGACATATTTGTAGATGCACAAAATAAATATCTAGTTGACGGAAAACTTACTGATAGTGATATCCAGGCTATAAAGGATAATGTGGATAAAGTTAATGCTAAATTAGATTTGGTATATAATAAACAATTATTAGGAAGCTTAACTATAGGAAATAGCAATAAAGACTTAAAAACATTTTTATCAAGTCTAGGATCAAAATATATACTTAATGATGGTTCGGGACATTTAGATAAGGATTATATAGTGAATAAGATAACTACAGATTTACCTAAATATAACTCTGCTAGTGAATATGAAGCATTTAAAGATGATTTAACTACGAAAATAAGTAACTATTTTAAGAATGATTCTTCTACAGATACAATTGTTAAATATCACGGATATACTATAGGTAATATATATGATGATAGTACGAAAATGTTTGATTATCAATTATCACATGAAACTAATGCAGATAATTTAGTGAATATAGTTTTCCCAAGCAGTAAAGTTGGTGGGACATATACTATTAATCTTGCTAATAATGATGGACACTTTATAATAAATGTATCTAATATTAACTAAAATTGAAAATTTCAATAAAACTCAGGCCTAAAACCTGAGTTTTATTAATAAGTATAAATATTAATCCGATGACTACTGTTTATATAAATTCTTAAAATTACCACAACATGCAAAACAATATTGGTAGACAAAATAAATTTTAAGATTTACTATTAAATTGAGAATTGAATAAGGGGGATACTTATGTTACGAAGAAATAAAATAATTTCAAAACTAATACTTGGCGTTTTTCTTGCGTCCTCTACAGTGTTTGCTGCAGGTCAAAATGTTTTTGCAGCATCTAGTAGATTATGGGGACAGGATAGATATGCAACTTCTACTGCTGTATCTAAAAATAATTGGACATCCTCTGACTACGTAATACTTGCCAGCGGTGAAGGCTATGCAGATGCTCTCTGTGCAGCACCTGTTGCAAAAAAATATAATGCACCTATACTCTTGACTGGAAGCAAAGAGTTAAATGAAGGTGTGAAAAGTGAAATAACAAGGCTTAAGGCAACTCATGTAATAGAAATAGGTGGAGAAGCTTCTATTTCAAGTGATATAGAAAATGAGTTGAAGTCCATGAAACTTAATGTACAGCGTTTAGGAGGACAAAATAGATTTGAAACTTCTGTAGTTGTGGCAAATTTTCTGGGAAATGTTACTAAAGTAGTTGTAACTTCGGGATATGGATTTGCAGATGCCCTCTCCATTGCCCCTATAGCTTCAAATCAAGGTATGCCTATACTTTTGACAGGAAAGGATTCACTGTCTGATGCTGTGCAGAATTATATAAATCAGAATAAAGATTCTATAAAGAACTCCTATGTAATAGGTGGACAAGGAGTTATAAGCGACAGTGCTATTTCAGGACTTCCTACAGCTGCTAGAATAAGTGGTCAAAATAGATTTGATACCAATGTAAAGGTATTGTCTTATTTTAAAGGCAGTATTGATTTTAGCAATTTATATGTAGTAGAAGGAGACGGTCCTACTGGAAATGAATTTGCAGATGCTCTTTCTGGATCTGCAGCTGCAGCGAAAAAATCTTCACCTATAATTTTGACTTACAATACACTTTATTCTGGAATGGAAGATTTTATAAAATCAAATGTGCCTAAAACTGCAAGTGTTACAGTTATAGGTGGAACTGGGGCAGTCCCTGATAGTTTGATAAATACCATGGATCAGGTTGTGTCTGGAACCAGCACACAAAATCCTTCAACATCTGGAGGAGGATCATCTTCTTCTGACGATGCCAACTTGAGTTCAGTATTAAGTAAACTTAAAGCTATGGATACTTCTAAACTAGATACTAATCAAAAAACCGTAATTTCAGATATTATAACTGCTTTAGATAAATACGAGGCAGATTCAAGTTATAACTATAATACAGACGCTCAGAATGTAAAACAGCTTTATAATAACCTTACGCATGATGAAAAGAGCAGCCTTCAAACTGCTGTGGTAAATGCCGGAGTTAGTATTTCAGAAGGCATGACGCTTGCTAATAAGTTTGGATTATATTAGAAACAAATTTGGATTATAAAGTTTTAATTTACATCAATTAAATAAAATTTTTTTGTAAATAAGTTATCTTTAAATATGTTATAATAGGTGATGTATTTAAGGATAACTTATTAAATCATTTTTAAATTTTAGGAGAAAATAGTATGGGTAAATTGAAAAGTAGAAAAAAACCGGTGATTTTAATTATAATTGCCTTATTGGTTGTGGCAGTAGCAGTCTTTGCTAAACTTGTTTTTTGGAATTCATCTTACAGTTCGCCTAAATACAAGTTTTCGGCGGATCTTTTGACAAAAGTATTAAAAGCTCAGGAGAGCGGTGGAACTGTAGAACTTTCAAAAGATGAGGTAAATGGCGTTATATCCCTTTATTTTAAGCAATATAAAACTAGTGACCTTGTAGTAAAGTCGGTGGAAGCAGATTTTGAAGATGATAAGATGGTATTTTTGATACCTATTACCTATAAAAATTTTAATCTGTTGTTGTCATCTCAAGGCGATGTTTCTTTTCAAAAGGGAAAGATAATATATAACCCTGAATATTTTAAATTAGGTAAGATTACTTTACCAAAGTCCTATGTATTAAAGAAATTACAACCTAAGTTGAAAAATGGAATGGCTCTTGAAGGAGATTCTATAACTGTTAGTACTAGTGGACTTCCAATAAGCATTAAGAATATAAGTGTAAAAGACCAGAAACTTTTAGTCACCCTTGAAAAGAAACAGCTTAATATTGAAGATATGCTTAAAGGAAAAATAAGTAGTTCGTTACAAAATTTTATAAAAGATTTTTCTAATATAAAGAAATTAGACCCTTCTACGAAAACTAATGGTGAGAGCACAGGTGCAAAATCAAATGATAATGGTACTCCATCTGTCAGCAATACTCAGTCAAGTAGCAGCAAAACTCCCGTATCACAGGAAAGACAACAGGCATTAAATAGGTTATCAAGTGGTCTTAATGCTGCTTCAGGCGCTGTAAGTACGGGAGGCCAACAAGCAGTTATATCACAGTTGATATCTATCGTAAATAATATGAAAGATTCTTCATATAATCCATCTTCAGCAGAGGGAAGTGTTAGGGCTGCCTATGATAAATTGTCTGCTGAAGAAAAGGCAGGACTAAGATCTGCCGTACTTTCTAATGTCAATTCATCTGATGCAGGTACGTTAGGTATAATAATGGGAAATTAGTTTGTGTAAAATTCAAGGAGGATTGTTTTAATGGAAGAAGAAACAACACTAGATCTTAGAGACTTTTATTATATATTGAAAAAGAGACTTAAACTTATAGTTATAGTAACATTAGCGTGTACTTTGCTGGCTGGTATTTTAAGCTTTTTTGTAATAAAACCAACCTATGAAGCAGGTACTACTATAATAGTTGGAAAACCTCAAAACAGCCAAAAGTCTAATACTCAATATAATGATGTTATGATGTACCAAAACTTGGTAAAAACTTATGCACAAATTGCAGGATCAAATGCTGTTATGGAGGGTGCTTCTAATAAGATGAATGGCTCTGTAAGTGCAGGCCAACTTCAAAAGATTATTACAGTTACACCACAGCAAGGTACACAAATTTTAGAAATAAAAGGACAGAGCAAAGATCCAGCTCAGGCTGTAAACATGGTAAATGCAGTATCAAATTCTTTTATAACTGAATCCAAAAGAGTATTTCCAACAGGCGGAGACATACAGGTTATGGATACACCTCAGTTTCCGAATAAACCAGTAAAGCCTAAAAAAGTGCTTAATATGGCAATTGCGTTCTTTGTTGGACTTATGGCATCTGTTGGTTTTTCATTTATGTTGGAGTACATGGACAATACTATAAAGACAGAAGAAGATGTAAACAAAATTTTGGGAATACCTGTAATAGGAATAATACCAAAAGGCAACATGTAAATAGCTAAGAATTAGTAGTTAATAGTTAGTTGAGAATTGAGAGTTGAGAGTTGAAAAGAGGTATAGCATGATAGATATACACAGTCATATACTTCCAGGTATAGATGATGGATCAAAATCCATGGAAGATACTATAAAGATGCTGAGGCTCACAGAAGAAGATGGAGTGGAAACTATAGTGGCAACCCCCCATTTTTATAAAGAATATTATGAAAACAGCTATGAAGATGTGATTGAATTGGTAGATAAGGTGAGGAATGAAGCTAAGCAGGAAAATATATGTGTAAATATTGTTTCAGCCCAGGAAGTGTTTTTGGACAGACATACTGTTGAAAATTTTAAGTCAGGTAAAATAGGATGTATTGAAGGAACTAATTATATGCTAGTAGAACTTCCAATGATGAATGTACCCAAAGATGCCCTGGATATTATATATGAACTTGAAATAAGAGGTGTGCATCCAATTTTGGCTCATCCTGAAAGGTATAAGTACATTATAGACACACCTTCTAAAATAAATGAATTTATGAATGAAAAATGTTTACTTCAAATAAATACGGGAAGTGTTTTAGGTATCTTTGGGAAAAAAGTAAAAAAAACTGCAGAACTTCTTATAGAAAGCGGAGTATGCAGCTTTATAGCTTCAGATGCCCATTCCACAGGAGGAAGGTGTCCGGGTATCAGTAAAGCTTTAGAAGAAGCTTTACAATTTAACAAGGATATAGAAGTACAAGTACTAGATAATTGCAAAAAAATGCTGAAAAATGAAATAATACAGCTGCCAGGGGAAAGAATAAAAGACAGAAAGGGTATTTTTAGTTTTTTAAGAAAATAGATAAAAGTATCATCTGAGAGATAAATGGAGTGAAGACAATGGAAAAACCAGATATAATTACTGTAAAAAATCCTAAAGATCCTATTGCTGAAGCTTATAGGACACTTAGAACCAATATTCAGTTTTCTTCTTTTGACAAGAAGATACAGACTATAATGCTCACAAGTTCCGGTCCTGGAGAAGGAAAGTCAACTACCTGCTCAAATTTGGCAGTGGTTATGGCAGAGTCCGGATCAAAGACAATCCTAATAGATTGTGATCAGAGAAAGCCAAGGCTTCATAAGATATTTTTGACTACAAATGAAGTTGGATTATCGGATGTTTTGGTTGGTAAAGTTAAATTTGAAGAGGCTGTAAAAGAAACAGGTATAGAAAATCTTAATTTGTTAACCTCCGGTACTAGACCGCCAAATCCATCAGAGCTTTTGGCATCAAAGAAGATGGAAAATTTTTTGCAGGACTTAAAGGAGAAATATGAATACATAATAATAGATACGCCTCCTGTAGTTGCAGTAACAGATGCCCAGCTTTTGTCCCGTTATGCAGATGGATGTCTGCTTGTAATAGCATCTTCCCAGGTAGAAAAGGAAGCAGCAGTAAAGGCTAAGGAACTACTTGTAAAGGTAAATGCCAATATAGTAGGAGTAGTTTTAAATAAGTTGGAGATAAAGGAAAAGGGTTACTATGGCTATTACTACCATTATTATTATGGCAGTGATGGAACTAAAATTAAAAAGAAAGAAAAAAGAAAAAAGTAACATATTTTTAAAAAGTGGTTGGAATTCGAAATTAGATATTCTGACCTCTTTTATTTTTTTGAAAAAATTTTGCCTCTTTTTTAAAAGGTGCATATATATTACCTGAAAGGGGTTGATAAACATGGCTGTAAAGTCAACAACATTACAAACTTCATTAATACTAAAGTATAAGGATGGTTTAGATGCCAAAGGGAAAGAGGTAATTAAACAACAGAGGTTTTCAAACATCAAGACAACTGCTGCAGATCAGGATATCTACGATGTTGCAAAGGAAATAGAAAAGCTTCTTGGAAAAACATTAAATGAACTTGTAAAACAAGATCAGAATGCCATAACAGTAACTGCTTAAACTTAAAATTGTAAATTGAAAAGAAGGGTGGGAAAGATATGAGTAAATCATTAGTTATGAGTTTTTTTAATGAGCAAGGCAAAAAAACTTCCATAAAAGTTGAAAATGTAAAAGAGGGTATCACAGATCTGGAAGTAAAAAATGCTATGACTGCAATTATTGCAAAAAACGTATTTACTTCAAAAAGTGGAGATTTGAAATCCATAGATGCAGCACATATTTTAGATAGTTCAACTACAGAACTTCAAGTAAAATAGGCATAAGTAAGTAAAAAGCAGCGGATTTAGACTAGTATTGTCTAAATCCGCTAGGTTTATCTGATGGCTATCTACTGTAACACTCCCACTTCTATCAAAATGGGAGATAACAGTAGCTACGCCCCTAGATAACTCATCTAAACTTATTGGGAGAAACAAAGTCCCACTAAGTAAGATTCATTGATAAGTAAAAAATCAACTTATATTTTGGATATTTTTTACAAACTTCAGCTCGTTAAATATTTTGATAAGGCTAAGCAAAATATTTGAAAGAACTTCATCATTGTAAAAATATTCCTACATATAAGTTGATTTTTAAGTTAGAAAGTCTAAAATTTGGTGCTCTCAAAGTCTCTAATTGTATTTTTTTAGTTTTATTACAAAAAGTTCGATAAAAAGTGTTACTTTTATGAATAAAATGTGGTCTTATATAGTAAAAGGTATATATTTTCAAATTTAGCTTAATTTACATAGTACACATTTCAATTATAAATGGTATAGAGGTTACATTGTAAAGATTACTTTAAAGATACTGTATTGGGGGAATGGCTATGGAAAATGACATCCACCTGAAGGAGCTTATAAAGGGAGTTAAAAATGGAGAATCTTACTGGATAGCTAGACTAGAAACACACTTTATAAAAATTATAAAAGCACTTTATTATAAAAAGATGTTTAAACACTGTGGAAGTATTTATGAGGAAGATGTGAAAAATAAATGTCTTCACAAAATGATTGTATCCTGTAAAAAATTCAGGGGAAGTACCTGGAGTGAATTTACAAGCTACAACATAAAGATAATAAGCAGTGTAATAGTAAATGCTATAAATAGTACTTCTAAAGTAAAAAATATTACTCTAAATTTAGAAAACGATCTCAACCAAGAAAATGCAATGGACTATATGCGTATTAGGCATAAAGGAAGTATGACTATGGAAGATGAGATATTGAATAGAATTATTTTAGAGGAAATGTTTGAATATTTTAATGGAAAGCTAAGTGAAAAAGAAAGAAAAACTATGCACCTAATTATTCACTATGACAATTTGAAGGAATATTCTAGAAAAAGCAATTGCAATTATGATGCACTTAAGCAGAGAGTGTATAGGCTCAGGAAAAAGTTGAACAAGCTTAGAAAAAACTATTACTTAAAAATCGGACTTGATGAAATTTAAAAATAGGAGGATAAGAGTATGGAAAATCTACAGCTTGAAATTTTACTTGAAAGAGCCCAAAGTGGAGACAAAAATGCAGTAGAGAGTATATGCATCAAATTCAATGGTATGGTAATTAATATGGCAAAATGCACCTACATAAAAGGATATGATATGGAGGACTTGATTCAGGAAGGGCGGTATTCTGTGATAAAGGCAATTGGAATGTATGATATAAATTCCAAATATCCATTTGCTGCCTATGTGAAAAGTTCTGTTAAAAAGAACTTCTATAATATGATAAGAACCAATATAAAGAAGGTAAGCTGCTGCAGCCTCTACAGCAAAAATGAGGAAGGGTGCGAGTTCATAAATATGATAGCTTCAGATGAAAATATTGAAGAGGATTTGATAAAAAGAAAGCTTATAATTCAGCTGAATAAATCTATAGACAAGCTTTCCGAGGATAAAAGAAATTTAATAGATTGGTACTATATTCAAAATAGAAGTTTAAATGAGTATGCTGAAAAAGAGGGGATCTCTTATAGGACTGCGGTATATAGAAAGAGAAAAGCCCTGGAGAGTTTAAAGAGCTTTCTAGTTTGAAAGTTGACTTATACCAGCCATATACTAACAAAATTCATCACACTAAAAACTTTTTATAAGTCTAAAGTTGGGTATTTTGAAAATCTAAAGAAGCTTATATAAACTCGTACCTCAGACATATATAAGATTCTAAGGTTTTCTAAAATACCTCACTAAGACTTATGCAAAAAGTTTTTAAATGTGCTTTCAATTTTGTTAGTATATTTTGTGGATAAGCTCAAATTTCAATTAGAAAGTCTAAAAGAAAAGTTGAAGCGTCTGGCAAATCTAGACGCTATTTTTTTACTTTGAAATGAAAATTATGTTTAAAAAGAGAGGATAATGTAACAAGATTTTTAAAAAATAATGAATTAAAAATTGTCCATTTTTAATTCCAGTAAAGTTAAGATTAAAGATAAATTTTTTTATTAAATTTTATAAATGAGTTATATTTAAAGGTTGTCTATGCTTAAGTAGAGTACTATAATTAAAAAAGGGGACGGTATATTAATCTAATTGGTGAAAAATGTGGATAACTTGGTTAACATATATGATTTTTTACATAAAGTTGAATAAGATATAAACGAAGATACTAATGTAGAATTAATAGACTTCAGATCAGATGAAAGACTTTATGAGAAGTTTAGCTGAAGTGAATTTCTCATAAGGCGCTTGATGTTGGGTTTATTTTTTGTAATGATTAAAATTGATGACGTTAATATAATATATAAAATTAGTTCCAGATTTGAAGAAAGTGTCATATAGATATAAAGATTTTGTTTGAAAAATGTTATGCAAGTTTGCTTATTGTATAAGTAGGGGGGATTATATGACAGAGATGCAAAGCAGACCTATAGAAGTAACAGTAGAGAATATGGAAAAGTATGAAAAAAGTGATACTTATTACTTTATTAAAAGATGTATAGATTTAATTTTGTCTTTTATAGGTATTATTGTATTTTCTCCTATTATGCTCATAGTGACTGCTGCGATTAAACTGGATTCCAAGGGATCTGTTATATTTTCTCAAATGAGAGTTGGAAAAAACGGAAAACTATTTAAAATGTATAAATTTCGCTCTATGGTAGATGATGCAGAAGAACTTTTGGACAACCTTCGAAGTAAAAATGAAATGACTGGACCTATGTTTAAGATAAAAGAAGATCCTAGAATTACAAGGGTTGGTAAGTTTATAAGAAGAACCAGCATTGATGAGCTTCCTCAATTGTTTAATGTAATTAAAGGGGATATGTCACTTGTTGGTCCAAGACCTAACCTTCCACATGAGGTAGCAAAGTTTACTGAATGTCAAAAGGCTAAGCTTCTTGTAAAGCCTGGACTTACGTGCTACTGGCAGGTAATGGGCAGAAGTAATATTGATTTTGAACATTGGATGAAGCTTGATATTAAGTACATAGAAGATAGAAATACATTGCTTGATTTAAAGCTAATATTTAAGACTTTTTGGGTATTTTTTGGAGATGACGGAGCTGCATAGATATAAAGTATGTGTAATTCTATAATACAAAGCAAAAGACAAAATAGTAGGTATTTTATATGATGTGTACGATTTATATGAAAAATAAAGAAGAATAGGATTAAATGAGGTATTTTTAATGAAAGTAGCATTAGTACATGATTGGCTTACTAATATGGGTGGAGCAGAGAGAGTAGTTATAAACTTTAAACAAATTTATAAAAATGCTCCAATATATACAACTATATATAATCCAGATAATTTAGATGATGAATTGAAGAATATAGATGTACGAACATCTTTTTTGCAAAATAAAAAGGGAGCAAAGAAAAATCACCAAAAATATTTTCCATTTATGCCTGCAGCATTTGAAAGTTTTGACTTAAATGAATATGATATAGTGCTAAGCAGCAGTTCATCCTGTGCTAAGGGGGTTATAACAAATCCAAATGCTATGCATGTGTGTTATTGTCATTCACCAATGAGGTATGGATGGGAATTTTATTATGAATATGCTAATAATTCCAATATGAAGAAACTTAAGAAGAATCTTTTAAAGTATTTTATGGATTATATGAGAGTTTGGGATAATGTTTCATCTAATAGAGTGGATTATTTTATAGCTAACTCTGAAAATGTGGCTAGAAGAATATGGGAACATTATAGACGTGAAAGTGTGGTTATCCATCCACCTGTAAGGTGTAGCTTGTTTAATATAAGCAATGAAGATCAGGATTATTTTTTAATTGTATCAAGACTTGTAGAGTATAAAAGAATTGATTTGGCTGTAGAGGCTTTTAATGAATTAGGTTTACCATTAGTTATCATAGGTGATGGTGCTGAACGGCAAAAATTAGAGTTAAAAGCTAAAGATAATATAAAGTTTTTGGGTAGACAGCCTGATGAGGTCATAAAAGAATATTATTCCAAATGCAGAGCTTTTGTATTTCCAGGAGAAGAGGATTTTGGAATAACTCCACTAGAAGCTCAGGCAAGTGGAAGACCTGTTATAGCTTTTGGAAAGGGTGGGGCACTTGAAACTGTAGTGAGTGAAAAAACTGGAGTTTTTTTTGAAGAGCAAACTGTTGAAGCTTTGAAAAATGCAGTAAAGGTATTTGAAAGCTTGAGTTTTGATAAGGAACTTATAAGAAAACATGCAGAAGAGTTTGATGAGGAAATATTTAAAGGAAAAATAAGAAATTTTGTTGATGAAAAATATGATGAATTTTTAGGTACTAAGAAGTGGAAGGTATTATAGATGAGTCAAGTAGTATTTAATGCTCTACAAACATCTTTAAGTGGAGGAATAGGAAGGTATTGCTATGAAGTATCAAAAGCTATATATAAACAACATAAGATTGACTTTAAAATTGTCATAAGAGAAGAAGATAAAGGTTTATTTAGTTTTGCGGACATAGAAGACTTAATAATTGTTGAAGGTATAAAAAATGCTAAACAGAGAAATTTTTATGAACAATTTAAATTGCCGAAATTAATTTATAAAAAATATCCTGATGCAATTATACATTATCCTGACACTATGGCTCCAATTTTTGCAAAGAATAAGGTAATTATAACAGTACACGATTTAGCTTTTAAAAGTCTTAAAGACGCATTTACATGGAAAACAACCTTGTGGAAGAATTTTATTACAGATTTATCTATAAAGAAAGCACATAAGATAATAGCTATAACTGAATTTGCTAAGAATGAAATATTAAAGTATTATCCTATGGTTAATGATAAGATAAGTGTTGTTTATAATGGATTTAATAATTTTTCTAAAGAACCTATTGATGTTAGTAATATTAATCAAAAAATTTTAGATTTAAAAAATGGCAAGTATATTTTGACAGTTAGTACTATATCACCACGAAAAAATATAGATGGACTTATAAAGGCATTTGGTTTAATAAAGGATAAAATTTGTGATTACAAATTAGTTATAGCAGGAAAAAATGGTTGGTTATATGAAAATGTTTATAAAGTGGTTAGCAATTTAGGATTGAATGATAGGATTATATTTACTGGCAGCATAAACGATGATGAGTTAAAGTTTTTATATAAAAATGCCAGCTTATTTGTATATCCGTCATTTTATGAAGGGTTTGGATTGCCGCCACTTGAGGCAATGAGTTATGGCATACCATGTGTAGTTTCAAACAGAACATCCATTCCTGAAGTTGTAGGTGATGCTGCCATTAAAGTTAATCCTGATAATTTAAATGAATTGGGTAATAAGATTTTTAAAGTTATTAGTAATGGAAAACTATGTGATTTTTTGAGAGCAAATTCTAATAAAAGATTAGAATGTTTTTCTTGGAAAAAATCTGGTCAAGATACAATAAAAGTTTATTATCATTTATGAAGTAAATAATCGAAAATGACATTTAAGAGAATATTAAGACAAATCTAAATGAGATTGTTTTTTATTTGATTTAAAAAAATTATTTTTAAATTAGTTGTAATTAGTAAGAAATATGTGTTAATGAAACTATTTTAATATACAAATATTATTAATATTTAGTTTTTGTATTCAAATGCTATTAATAAATTTATATAAATTCGCCTTGTAAAACCATCAATTCAGGCTTAAAAACCACCTTTTTTGACAAGAATTATTGAAGAAACTCGTAGTTGTTTTCGTCAAAATACATTAATGTATAAAATATCCATTTAACAAATTTTACCGCGACAATCCTGCATTTCTTTGAGTCTTACAAGATTGTGTCATATTATCTAAAATCGATCAATGGCAAGTCTTCCAGGTACTATCATATCATTGACATATTTTGGATAATATGATTTAGGTAATTAAGGCTCAAAGAATATTGCATACTAATAGTATATGAATTTTATTTTCAATAATTTAGTTATGTATATTTGGTATATACTAGGTCGCCAAATTATGCAGTTTATAATTGCCGAAAACAGGGCGGTGCTTATAAGTGAATAGGTGGTTTCTTTATTGTGAACCAATAGTTTCAATAATATGAACCTACGGTTCTAATGGAGCGTAATATTCACTTAAAAAATAATTAGTAATGTAATATACATAAATAGAGTATAAAGTGAGGTAAAGTGTTGATTATTCTTATTTGTTTAATTTTAATTATAGCCTTTTTAATAGCTTTTTTTATAAGTGATGAATTTGCAATTGGATCACTTATATTAAGTTTTCCATTTGAAAAAACTTCATGGTATTTAGGTTTTTTTACACTAAAGCCTACAATTATTTTAATTATTTTATTATATTTAAAAATAATATTTAAAGCGTTAAAAGTATATAAAATTAAAAGTAAAAATATTAAATTCATATTTATAAATTTAATTAGTATGATAATTATAAATATAATTTCAAGTGTAATGGCGGTAAATCCATTAAAAAGTTTTTCGAGAATCATACAAAATTTAACACTTTATGGTTTATTGTTTTCATTTTGTCTATTAAATTATAATAAAATAAAAATTGAAAAATTAATTAATTATTATCTACTATCTGGCATAATTATATTGGCTTATGGATACTTTCAGATAATAGGTTATTACTTAGGTATAGATACATATTCATTACTAAGTAAATTTAATAATCCTAATTTTTATTATGGAACATGGGTGGTTGAGATAAATGGAAATGTATTTCCTAGGATGAATAGCTTTTTTGGAGATCCTTCAATGTTATGCGGCTTTTTAACTATAATATGTATGTTTATTTTATATAAAATAATAAATGAAAAAAAATATGTTTTTTTACTATATCTATTATTTTCGGTAATAGCATTAGGATTTACTTTTTCAAGAAGTGGTTGGATAGGTTTTATATTTATGTTAATGGTATATAGTCTGTTTAATATAAAAAAACATATAAAAGAAATATCAATTGGTATATTGCTTTGTTTAACACTTATTGTTGTTATGCAAAATTCAGGTGTTATAAAGTTAGATGTTTTATTAAATAGAATGAATCAAACTTTTGATTCAACAAATATTTCAACAAGTGGACATGAAAATTTTGCAAAATTAGCAATACAAGGCTTTAAAACAAGTCCAATAATTGGAATTGGATTAGGAAATTTTAGCGATTTCGTAGAAGAATATGGAATGACTCATAGTATGTATTTAAGTTTAATTTGCGAAACTGGTATATTAGGTACATTGCTATTTTTTAATATAATCAAAAAGCTATTAATGGACGGTATTAAGTTAAAAAGTAGTATTCAAAGTGTTGTTCCATGTGTATATTCTATAATTGGATTTTTAGTAAGCAATATAGCATATGACTATTCGAATCAATATTATTTTTGGGGCGTTTTAGCAATGTTGTTATATATTGAAAATATGTATGATAAAAAAGATTGCGTAAGCCAACACATTTCAGTACATATTAAAAAATTAGATAAGTCAACATGAATGCAATTTAAAAATAAATTTTGAGATAGTCTTGGAAATGTATGAACATTTTTATATGTTAAAAATTAATCTTTATTATGAAAATATAGTTTTATAAAAGGATGATGAAGATGATCCAACCTCTAATATATATAATTTTGGTTAACTATAATGGATACAAAGATACAATAGAATGTGTAAATAGCTTAATAAAGTTAAATTATTCCAATTACAAAATAGTAATAGTTGATAATGCATCGTCTGACGATTCAGTTAAAATTTTGAAAGAAGAATTAAATGATTGTAAAATTATAGAATCGAACAAAAACTTAGGATTTGCATATGGAAATAATTTAGGAATTAAATATGCGCTTGATAATAAAGCAGATTATGTATTATTGCTAAATAATGATACTTTAGTAGAAACAAGTTTTTTAACTAATATGATTAATTCATTTAATGTAAATAAAAGTATAGGGTTAGTTGGATGCAAAATAATGTACTATCCTCAAAAGAATATTATTTGGTATGGCGGAGGATATATAAATTGGTTCAAATTTATAGGAATTCATTATGGTGCAAAGCAAATTGATAAAGGTCAGTATGATCAAGAAAAAGAAATAGATTTTATGACAGGTTGCTGTATGCTTATAAAAAGAGAAGTTTTTGATAAGACAGGGTTTTTATCTGAAGATTATTTTATGTATCTTGAAGATGTAGATTTTTGTGTAAAGGTAAAAGATGCTGGTTATAAGATATGGTACAACCCTAAAGCTATTATTTATCATAAGGTTGGATTTTCTTCAGGTGGTGAAGAATCTGCCTTTTCTATTAAATGGAGTACTAGAAATAGACTTTTGTTTATGAAAAAGTATAAGAATAGAGTAAATAAATTAAGCTTTGCACTTACAAATATTTTATTTTATGTTACCCGGTGTATAAGGTATATTCAATACAAAGTAAGAGGACAAGATGATAAAGCAAATGCTATTATTAAAGCATTTCAAAAAAATAAATTTTGAAATAATTTATAAGAAGGGGGGTTATGATAATATGAAAATTTCTTCAAATACATTAGTATTAAATGAAAAAGGATATATAGATGGATTAATTAAAAATTTGATTGATGCAAAAATTGATGAAATAATATTTTTGGATGGTGGAAGTACTGATGGAACTTATGAAAAATTGTTGATGTATGAAAAAATTTATCCTCAGATTGTATTAGTTAAATGGAATCAGCCTATATCTTCACAATATAGGCAAGGATGGAGAGAAAAAGATAGACGAAATTTAATGTTAGGTATTAGTACAGGTGATTATATATTATTTATTGATGCGGATGAAAGAATTGATATTAATATTAAAAAAGTTGTATCTCTAATAGATGTAGATGGGATAATTACATATACATATCATTTTTGGAGAAGTAATAAAACTGTTAGGGTTAATAATATTAATGATATGGTATGGTCAAATCAAGCACAGTTAAGAATCATTAAAAGAAATGATTTGGTAAAATTTAATACGGTAGATAAAAATGGGTTACATTGCTATTTACAAAAAAAAGGCTAAAAATACATTTGGGTGCTAGCCAAAGTAAAATAAAAAATATTATAACAAAATTGTATATGAATGTTATTGAAAACTTTAAGTTATTACAATGTTCTGAGATTAGAATTTATCATTTACATTATATGAATTTAGAAAAAATGAAAATAAATGATTTAAGGAGTAATGAAAAAGACCGTAAATATATAATAGTAAAAAATTTTGAAGATGGATTGAAATATAATTATTATGAGGATAATGTTATTTGCCTGAAAGAAACGGATATTTTTCCAAATATACAAAAATATGTACGGAAGTATTAATGGGAGGATTTAAATTGAAAAATATATTATATATATCGTTAATAGATTGGTTTTGGATAAAGCAAAGACCTCAACATATTTCTGAATTTTTAAGTAGAAATAATAAGATTACATATGTTTCAATAAGAAGCTGGAGAAATAATACTAATGTAAATATAGCACATTCTAAAAATGATTATAATATAAATAAAAGTAACTTTAATGTAAATCCAAATATGAATATAATAAGAAAGAGACTTATTCCTAAAGAAAATAGTTGTAAATATATAAAAAATATTAATGATAAAATTATGTCAAATATTTTAAAGAGGTTAGATAAAGAAAATAATTATGATGTTATAATAATAACCCATCCTAAGCAATATGATATAATACCTAAAAATTTTTTTAATAGTAAACTATTTATATATGATTGTATGGATAATTACAAATGTTGGCCTAATTTCAATAAGAATAAGTTAATTAATAATGAAAAGAAGATAGTAGAGAGTAGTAAATATGTAATTACTACTAGTCAAGATTTGTATAATGAAATTATTAAATGTAATCCACATTTAATATCAAAAATTCATGTTGTAAACAATGGTGTAGATATTGAAACTTTCGATATTAATAAAATTAACAAGGTTGATGATGTTGATATATTTAAACAAAATAATAAAAAAAAAGTTGGATATATAGGAACTATAAGTATATGGATGGATTTAGATTTAATTAAAAATGTTGCTTTAAAAAATAGTAATATAGATTTTTATATAATAGGACCAGTGGAAAAAGGAACTAATTTAGAGAAATATTCTGATATAGAAAATATTATATTTACTGGTTCACAGCCATATTATAGTATTCCCAATATATTAAATGATCTAGATGTTTGCATTATGCCCTTTAAGAAAACTGATTTAGTTAAATCGGTAAATCCAGTAAAGATATATGAATATTTGGCTATGGGGAAACCTGTTATAGCTTTAAGATACGATGAAACTGAAAAATTTGGTGATTTAATTTATACGTATGAAACTCAAAAAGAATTTGAAAATTGTTTAAATAAAATATTACATCAGCAAGAAGAAAAATCAGTAATGGATAAAAGAAAAAGATTTGCAAAACAAAATAGTTGGAAATGTAGAACGAATCAAATAGAAAAATTTATAAATGAAGGTATGAAAAATAAATGAATAAAATTGTAAAAAATTTCAACTTTATGCTATTCGGAAATGTTTTTAGTAGAATAATCGGAGTCTTGTTAACAGTTTATTTAGCAAGAAAATTTGGACCAAGCTATTTTGGAATTATAAATTTTTCAAATGCATTTATAACTTATTTTTCAATGATTGCAAGTATGGGGCTGCAGTCATTAGGAATAGTAAAAATAGCAAAAGATAAAGAAAATATGAAAAAAGATGTTGATATCATATTAAGTCTTAGAACAATTCTATCAATAATAGCTTTTATTGTTTTATTAATAGTAACAATTTGCATAAATAAAGATATTAATACAAAAAAAATGATAGTTATTACGGGTATTTCAATATTAATAAATTCATTCTGTTTAGATTGGGTTTTTAACGCTTTACAAGAGATGAAATACATATCATATTCTATAATGATTAGTAGTTTTTTATCTTTTATACTTGTATTTATTCCTTTATACTTAAATATGTATACTAAAATATATATTGTTCCAATTGCATCAGCAATATCATCTATAATATCGAATATTTATTTAATAAATATTTATAAGAAAAAGGGAAAACATAAGATAAATTTTGTGGTTGATTTTGAGCAGTATAAAGATCTAATAAGTGCTGCCTGGCCTTTTTTCTTTTCAGGTATATTTGCAACAATAAATTGTAATATTGATACTTTAATGTTGGGATTTATGAGAAATAACTATGAAGTTGGATTATATAATTCTGTTTATAAATTGGTAAATGTTTTAACATTATTTGTTAGTTTTATTTTTGTACCTTTATATCCAGTATTCATAGAATATTATAACAATAAAAAATTTGATGACATTAGTATTGTTATAAATAAAGTAAGAAAATTAATGTATATAATTGCAATACCAATATTAGTAGTTGCGTTTACACTTAATCAAGAAACTATTAGAATATTATATGGGAATAAATATATAGGAGCATCTAAAGTTTTCACTATTTTAATTGCTTATGTGTCTATTTTTTATATAAGAGAGATATATGGATATGAGTTAACAGCGTGGGGACTTCAAAAAAAATATATGAAAATAGTATTAATCTCCTCAATGTTTAATGTAATATCTAATTTAATTTTTATACCTAAATATGGTATTAATGGTGCTGCCATAAACACACTTATAAGCGAGGTTATTAATATTGTACTTATGTATAGATTAAGTAGAAAAACCTTACATATCAAATATGACAATAAATATATATTTCATATAATTATATCGGCAATATTTATGGCAATTATAATTTATGTTACGAAAATTGCTGCTACTAACATATTTGTACTTATTATTACTGCTGGAATTGTGTATTGTATTTCTATATTAAAACTTAAAGTTGTTACAATACAGGAAATCAAAGGCTTAATAGGAGGCAAAAAATGAATTTTGTAACAATTTTTCCAGAAACAGAAAACTTTCATTTAACGAAAGATGTAGGGATGATAGGGTATATTTTGTACAGGTATTATGGGTATAATTCTAAAATAGTTTGCTATAAAAATAGTGAAAGCTATGATTATTTGGATAATGAAGTAAAAGGATTAAAAATTGATTTTATAAAAAAGATAACAGGTAGTCCAACCAAAGATGTGCTGATATATCTAATAAAAAATGCGAAAAAAATAGATATATTACACATGTTTCATATAACATCTAATAGAAATTTTTATTGGATATTAATTTATAAACTTTTAAATCCCAAGGGAAGAGTTTACTTAAAGCTTGATGCAGATTATAGAATAAAGAAATTTGATTTTAATAAAAAAGGTTTAAAGGGATTTATAAAAAGATGGTTGATAAAAAAATGTAAATTAGTAAGTATAGAAACAAAAGTTTTATATGAATATGTAAATAATAACTGGGGAATTAATATTGAGTATATTCCTAATGGGTTTTATGATAATGGCATAAGAAATAAAGTTAGTTATAATGAAAAAGAAAATATTATTTGCACAGTTGGAAGAATAGGTACTAATCAAAAGGCAACAGAAGTTTTATTAGAAGGCTTCAAAATGGCTGCTAGTAAAATAGGGGGATGGAAATTAAAGATTATTGGACCTATAGAAGCTGAATTTAAAAATTATATAAATAAATTTTATGAGAACAATCTTGACTTAAAAGAAAAAGTAATATTTACAGGACCTATTTATGACAAAAAAGTGTTAGAAAGTGAATATAGAAAATCAAAAATATTTTGCTTAACATCAAGGTATGAGGGTTTTCCATTAGTATTTTTAGAAGCAATTAAAAATGGTTGCTATATTATTTCTTCTGATTTTGAAGCATCATTTGATATAACAAATAATAAAAAGTATGGAGATATATTTTCTATAGATAATGCATTTGAATTGACACAATGCTTTTCTAAAATGTGTACTTATGAAAATAAAATTAAAGAAAATTGTGATAAGGTTCAAAATTATGCTTATGAAAAATTTTATTGGCCAACTATATGTAAGCAAATAGATATATTACTTAGAAGATAGGGTGAAAAAATGGAGATTGAACCGTTAGTTTATATAATCATATTAAATTATAATGGATATAAAGATACCATTGAGTGTGTTAACAGTTTAAAAAAAATAAATTATAAAAATTATAAGATTGTAATAGTTGATAATAATTCCACTGATGAATCAGAGAAGATATTAAAAGAAAAGTTTAATCAATGTATAATTATACAAACTGGAAAAAATCTAGGTTATGCTGGTGGTAATAATGTTGGTATAAGGTATGCAGTAAAAAATAATTCTGATTATATATGTATTTTAAATAATGATGTTATAGTTGAGAAGTGCTTTTTAGAAGAACTTGTTAAATATTTGTATAGCAATCATAATACAGCTATGGTTGGACCAATGATTTGTGAATATAGTAATAAAAGAGTTATTCAATCTACAGGTGCTATAGTTAATCTTTATAAGGGGAGTGTACCATCTTTAAATTCTGGTAAGATGGAAGATGTGGTAAATCAAAAAGTAATAAAATGCGATTATATAGGTGGGGCATGTATTTTAGTTAGAAAAGAAATATTAGATGAAATAGGATTAATTCCTGAGAATTATTTTCTATTTTTTGAAGAGACTGAATGGTGCCTAAAAGCAAAAAAAATGGGCTATGATATTGTATGTTATTGTAATGCAAAGGTTAATCATAAAGGATCAGCATCAATTAATAAAGTATCAGGTTTAAGTGAATATTTTATGCATAGAAATAGAGTTGTTTTTGAAAAAAGAAATGCTAATTTAATTCAGTTAATTTGCTTTTATGTATATTTATTTTTACAAACAATATATAAAATTGTATTAAAAAAGCAAAGCTTAAATATTTTAAAATATTATATAGATGGTTTATTAAATAGGGTTGATGAAAGATACAGTTTTGTTCATATAGGAAAAATAATGAGGTAGAATAAAATTATAAGTTTTAGTAGCTTCAATTTTATTCAAAAATCTATTGATCACGTGAATACTGCTCTTAAATTACATTATATTTGATAAATACATATCAACTAAATGCAATAAGTTATATAAGGGAGATAAAAATGTAATATAACAGTTAAAGGATAGCTAAATAATTTAGAGCTAGTGTTGTAGAAATTGCATTAGAATGAGTCAGATTTTTAATCACTACATGTGTATAATAATCCCATTATAAAAGATTAGAGGGTGAAACAAATGAAAATAATAATTCTAGCAGGTGGAAGTGGGACAAGGCTGTGGCCCCTTAGTCGTGATAGATATCCAAAACAATTTATTAAATTGCAAGGTGATAAGCCATCCTTGTTTCAGGAAACCTTTAAGAGAAGTTTATTATTAGCACAATTGAATGATATATATATAGTAACAAACGAAAAGTATAAATTTTTAGTAATGGGTTCTGTTGAAGAACTAGGTTATGAATATAGTAAAACTAACATCATTGTTGAACCTGAAGCTAAAAATACTCTGCCTGCAATTTATGCAGGTGTTTATGAAATAGCTAAAAAGAGTAGTGATACAGTAGTTGTTTTTCCTTCTGACCATATGATTACAAAAGGTCAGGAATTTGCAAATATTATTAAAAATTCAGAACCGTTAACCATTGATTCAATTATAACCTTTGGCATTAAACCTGATAATCCAAACACTGGCTATGGATACATTGCACCGGGAAATCAAAAATTAAATGGCTATGAAGTAAAAGAATTTAAAGAAAAACCGGAAGCTGAAATTGCTGCAACCTATGTGGATGAAGGGTATTATTGGAATGCAGGAATATTTATGTTTAACACTGAGATTTTTATAAACGAAGTAAAGCATTATGCTCCAAACATATACAATGCTTTTGACAGCAGCAATAATGTAAAAGAAGCTTTTAGTAAAATAGATGAAAAAATTTCAATAGACTATGGTATTATGGAAAAAAGTAAAAATGTTGCTGTTGCACCTGTGGATATAGGTTGGAATGATCTTGGCAGCTTTGATTCCTTTTATGAAGTCTTTGATAAAGATGAAAATAATAACATATCCGATGGTGATAATGTACTCATTGATTCAAAGGACAATTACATATATTCAGAAAAAGGCAAGCTAGTAACAGCAGTAGGTGTCAATGATTTAATTGTAGTAGATAATAGGGATGCTTTGCTCATTTGCAAAAAAGACCAGTCACAAAAGGTAAAGAAAATTGTACAAACCTTAAAAGAGAGAAATGATAGTAGAGTAGAATATCATGTTCAAGATTATAGGCCTTGGGGTAGTTATAAAGTTCTAGAGGAAGAGAAAAATTCCTTTAAAATCAAGAGAATCAAAGTGAGTCAGGGTAAAAAGTTAAGCTATCAGATGCATTATCATAGAAGTGAGCATTGGATAGTTGTTAAAGGAATGGCCAAAATGACAATAGATGATGTAGAAAGGCTGGTACCTGCAGGAGAAAGTATTTTCATAAAACCTGGTCAAAAGCACAGACTTGAGAATCCAGGGAAGGTACCTCTTGAGATTATTGAAGTTCAGATGGGCAACTATCTAGAGGAAGATGATATTGTAAGATTTGAAGATGATTATGGAAGAAAATAAGTTTGATTATATGATGAATTAATTATATAACTTATACGGAAAAAGAGAGGTATGCCAATATGAAAACATATTTAGTAACGGGAGGAGCAGGCTTTATTGGCTCCAACTTTATTCACTATATGCTTAAAAAGTATTCAGATATAAAAATAATAAACTATGACAAGCTAACCTATGCAGGTAATCTTGAAAACTTAAAATCTATATCTAAAAACTCTAACTATATCTTCATTCAAGGAGACATATGTGACAGGGAAAAACTTCAACAGCTATTTCAAAAATATGATATAGATTATGTAATAAATTTTGCAGCAGAATCTCATGTAGACAGGAGCATAAGAGATCCTGAAGTATTTGTAAAAACAAATGTTCTAGGTACTGTGGCACTTTTAGATACTGCTAAAAATGCGTGGACTGTAGAAGATGGTTTTAAAGAAGGTAAAAAATATCTTCAGGTTTCTACAGATGAAGTCTATGGTTCCCTTGGGAAAGAAGGATATTTTACGGAAAAAACCCCTCTTGATTCTCACAGCCCTTATTCTTCAAGCAAAGCTTCTGCTGATTTGATGGTAAAGGCATATTTCGACACCTATAAAATGCCTGTAAATATAACCAGGTGCTCCAATAACTATGGTGCCTATCAATTCCCAGAAAAACTCATTCCCCTTGTTATAAATAACTGCTTAAATAAAAGAGATATTCCCGTGTACGGTGATGGACTTAACATAAGAGATTGGCTTTATGTAGAAGATCACTGCAAAGCTATAGACATGGTTATAAATAGTGGCCAGTGCGGTGAAGTTTATAACATAGGCGGACATAATGAGAGAACAAACATTCATATAGTTAAAACAATAATTTCATATATACATGACAATGTAGATTCTTCTGTAGGTGAAAATCTTATAAAGTATGTAGAAGATAGAAAAGGACATGACAGGAGATATGGCATTGATCCTACAAAGATTAAGGATGAACTTGGTTGGTATCCTGAAACTAAATTTGAAGATGGTATAGTGAAAACTATAAAGTGGTATTTGGATAATAAAGATTGGATGGATAATGTAACCTCTGGAGATTATAAGAAATACTATGAGAAAATGTATAAAAACAAATAACAAAGATCAAATATCAAAGAACAAATAGTGAAATTTTGCCATAGGAAAAATAAATATAATGATTTTCTGACGCAGGAAGAAAATTTTCCTAATTTGATATTTGTTATCTGAACTTTAAATTGAGGTGAATTGTTAATTATGAGAAAAGGTATAATACTGGCGGGAGGATCTGGAACCAGGCTTTATCCTATGACTAAGGCAATATCAAAACAGATTGTTCCAATATATGATAAACCTATGATTTATTATCCACTTTCTGTGCTTATGCTAGCAGGAATACGTGATATACTTATTATATCAACACCAAGGGATATGGGTACATTTAAAGAACTTTTTGGTGATGGAAGTCAGCTTGGACTTCACTTTCAGTATGAAGTGCAGTATGAGCCAAAAGGACTTGCGGAAGCATTTATAGTTGGAGAAAAATTTATTGGAAATGACGATGTAGTTCTTGTTTTAGGGGATAATGTATTTCATGGATATGGCTTTACTGAAAGATTGAAGGCTGCTTCAGACAGGCAGGATTGTTCAACTATTTTTGGATATCATGTAAGCAATCCTAAAGATTTTGGTGTAGTGGAATTTGATAAAGATTTTAATGTTATTTCCATAGAGGAAAAACCTTCAAAGCCAAAATCCGATTATGCAGTGCCGGGACTCTATTTCTACAATAATGATGTGGTGGATATAGCAAAGAATATAGAGCCTTCTCCAAGGGGAGAACTTGAAATTACAGATGTAAATAATGAGTATTTAAAAAGAGGTAAACTTAAAGTAGAACTCTTTGGAAGAGGAATGGCCTGGCTTGATACTGGAACTCCCCAGGGACTTTTAAATGCTGCTAATTTTGTGGAAGCTGTTCAGACAAGACAGGGACTTTACATAGCTTGCATAGAGGAAATTGCATATAGACAAGGATACATAGATGATAAGCAGCTGATAAAGCTGGCAGAGCCTCTTAAAAAAGTTGCTTACGGAAAATATATTTTAAGTTTACTTGATAGAAAACATTATTGATATTTTAGGAGTGAATACAATTGAAAGTATTGATTACAGGAGGAAAAGGTCAGCTTGCTGGGCAGCTTCGAAAAATTTTGGTTAGTGGAAAATCTGAAATAGGAGCACTTGATAAAGTTTATTCTGATGCTGAAGTGCGATTTCCCAACAAGAGAGAATTGGATATAACTAAATTAGCTGATGTCAGAAATTTTGTAACTGATTATGCACCGAGCATAATTATAAATTGTGCTGCCTATACCAATGTGGATAAGTGCGAAACTGATTTTGAAAGTGCCCTTAAGGTGAATTCTTTAGGAGCTAGAAATTTAGCATTAGCTTCACAGAATACAAAAATAAGACTTATACATATTTCTACTGATTATGTTTTTAACGGCAGAGGTACTGTTCCTTTTAGGGAATACGATCTACCTGATCCTGTTAGTGTTTACGGAAAGACTAAACTTTTGGGGGAGCAGTATATTAAAGAAAATTGCAGCAGGTATTTTATAGTAAGGACGTCCTGGCTATATGGCTTATATGGGAAAAATTTTGTATACACTATATTAAAAGCTGCAAAAGAAAGAGGACATTTAGATGTGGTAAATGACCAGAGAGGTAATCCTACTAATGCTGAAGATTTAGCCTACCACATTTTAAAGCTTGCTCTTACTGATGAATATGGTGTATATCACTGCACTGGTAATGGGGAGTGCAGCTGGTATGATTTTGCCTGTAAAATTGTGGACTATGCTGGTATAGACTGCACTGTATCTCCTATGACTTCGGAGAATCTCAATAGAGCAGCTAAAAGACCGGAATTTTCTTCACTTGATAATATGATGCTCCGATGTACTATTGGTGATAACATGAGGCACTGGAAAGATGCACTTAAATCATTTATACAAAAATTGTATAAGAATGAATAACAAAAATCAAATATCAAAGAACAAATAATGAGATTTTGCAATAGGCGAAATGAATATAATTATTTTCTGACACAGAAAGAAGATTTTGCACATTTGATATTTGTTATTTGAACTTTAAACTTTAATTTATATTGATAACTATAAATTTTGCATTGTGAATTGAAATATGAAGGGACATGATTAAAATAGGTAAATTTAATTTCGTAAAAACAGAAATAAAGGGAGTATATGTAATAGAAACAGGAATTTTTGGAGATAACCGCGGCTATTTTATGGAAACATATAATTATAATGAATTTAAGGCATCAGGTCTTGATATGGTCTTTGTCCAAGATAATCAGTCCAAATCAAAAAAAGGGGTTTTAAGAGGACTTCATTTCCAAAAGAATTATTCTCAGGGAAAATTGGTGAGAGTGGTAAAAGGAAAGGTATTTGATGTTGCTGTAGATTTACGAGATGGATCTAGTACCTATGGAAAGTGGGTAGGAGTTACACTGTCTGAGGAAAATAAGAAACAGTTTTACATTCCAAAGGGATTTGCCCACGGTTTTTTGGTACTTTCAGATGAAGCGGAATTTTGCTATAAATGCACTGAGTTTTATCATCCTGAAGATGAGGGGGGCATTATATGGAATGATACTGACATAAACATAAAATGGCCTCTTGAAGGAATTGATAATATTATTTTCTCTGAAAAGGATAAGTTGTGGCCTACACTTAAAGAGTATAAGTAGGTAGTCATCGGATAAAATAAAAAAGTAGCCCACCCACGCAATTGGTATAGCTACTTTTTTAAATAACTAATTGCCTAAACAACTAGAATTGATAACAACTGAAGATAAATGCCCAAAGTTATTTTTACCCATTTATTTCTTTAATTAGTTCTTTTTCTATTTGTAGTACATTAGGGAAAATTAATTTTATTCCTTTATTGATTTAAATTTTGACACTCGTGAAGAGAATGGAATTAACCAATATAAAGAAGTAGAATCATCATAAAAAGCATAAAAACAATGGCGATCATGTGAAACACCTTGTACCATTTCTTTATTCCCCATTAGTTTATCATCTGGAAAGTCAGCAAAATAATCGTTTCTTAAAAAGTAAAAGTTTCCTGGCTTCATTTTTACTATGTCCCCCTATAAAATAAAAGCTCCATCCTATAGGACAGAGCTTAAAAAACATTTGAACTCGACCTTTTATTAGTCGCATATCGAGTAGCGACAAATATTTGAGATAGTTAACTATCTGATAATTAAGATGGAGATAATTATGAAAAGGTTCGTTCTTTTAACCAGGATTTGATATTTCAATATGCAGCTAATGAAATTCTCTGATCAATGTGTACATTCTATAAAAATTGCTTACTTTGAAGGTTCGGATAAAAGTGTTTTTAAAGACCGTAGAGAATATTATGGTTCATTGTTAAAGCAGCTCTCTGATTCCTATGAATATATTGATTTATTGAATAAAACAAAGGCAACTTTTGTAGGATTAGATAGAATTGATAAAAGAGATTATCCACCAGGAGCTATCCGTGAGGCCTTGTTAAATAGTATTGTACATAGAGAGTACTCATTTAGTGGAAGTACGCTTATTAATATTTATGATGATCGTATGGAATTTATATCTCTTGGAGGACTTGTTCCTGGATTATCAATTGAATCCATCATGCTTGGTGTGTCACAACCTAGAAATGAAAAACTTGCAAATTTATTTTACCGCTTAAAACTCATCGAGGCATATGGTACAGGTATTGCTAAAATAGTATCAAGCTATAAAGAGAGCAATATTCAGCCTACAATTAGAGCAGCAGATGGTGCATTTCAAGTTATGCTTCCCAATTTAAATTATACATCTAATAAAGATAATATTGAGAAAGGGGCCGGAGCTTCCAATTCTTATAATCCTCAGTTTCAAGCAATATTAGATGTGATGAGAAATCAGGGGAGCATTACCAGACGTCAAGCACTAAATATAGTAAGCGATAAACTACCCGGTGTATAAGCATAAAAAATAAACGACCATTCATTAAAATGGTCGTAATTTATTATGCTTTCTTTTTGCATGAAGATTGAACCCATTGGTCCCATGGCAGGTATTCATCCAGGAATTCTGGATGTGCTTCAAATTGAACACCTGGTAAATTTTTAAACAAAAACTTGAGATAACTATAGGGCTCAAGGCCGTTAGCTTTAGCAGTTTCAATTATACTATAAACTGCTGCACTGGCTTCAGCTCCCCTTGGACTTCCACTGAAAAGCCAGTTTTTTCTTCCTATCGTAAATGGTCTTATGCTATTTTCTGATAGGTTGTTTGAAATAGCACAATTTCCATCCATCAGATAGTTCATAAATCCTTCTTTATTCTTTACTGCATAATCTACTGCCTTACCGAGCCTTGATTTTGGAAGACAGCTCTGTTTTATAGAATTAGCCCAGCTCCAAAAGGCCTCAAGAATCGGTTTTTCCGTTTCAAGACGCTTCGTTTTTCGCTCCTCAGGTGTAAGATTCACAAGTAGTTTTTCTTCTGAAAAGAGTTTATTGCAAAAGTCAATTCCTATTGCCGGAAGTGTAGCTTCTGGACTTTTTATGTCTTTCGGAAGTGCTTCAACAAAATACCTTCTAAGATGTGTCCAGCACAGGCATCTTATTACTTCAGGTACTTTATTGTACCCACTATAACAGTCGGTATGAAGGTATCCTTTAAAACCTTTTAAAAATTTTTGTGGACAATTTCCACTTCTTGAAGGCTTGTAATCAAACAACCTTATAGGTGTCTGACTACCTGCATACGTACTGTATACCCACATATAGGATTCAGATGCGTTTTTCCTTCCAGGTTCCATAAGTACCTGTACAGGTGTCTCATCTGCATGCACATATTTTTCTTCAATAAGTTTCTGGTGCATCAATTTTGTAAGTGGTATCAGCCAATCTCTAGCTGCAACCATAATCCAGTTACTCATTGTTGCACGGCTTAGCTTTACCCCCAGTGACTCCCATTCTTTCTCCTGACGGTATAGTGGAAGGGCATCTACAAATTTCTCATACATGATATGGGCAACCGTAGATGGTGAAGCCATTGAATGCTGTACTACAGGGTACGGCATTGGTGATTTCTCTATATAAGGCAATCCTTCTTTTCTGCATTTCCTACATTCGTAAGATTCCCGGTAATAGTCAATAACACGAACTTTTGCTGGAATAAATTCTAATTCTGTGCGAATAAATTCGCTGCCAATGCTTACTAGAGATGTTCCACATTTTTCACAGAAACGTTCGTCTTCTTCAAGACCACAAATTACTGTATCATGGGGAATATCTTTTAGAAGTTCTGCCCGTTGTCCATTGAATTTCTTACGTCGGTAGTTTGCTACTTCTTGTAATGTTGGTTCTGGCGCAGACGGCTTGCTTTCTGTTTCTACTTCATTAAAAAGGTTTATCTGACCTGCAATTACAGATGTTTTTTCACTGCTCCTGCCAAATAACTTGTGTGTTAAAAATTCAACTGTCTCATGGAGAGTTTTATTCTCCTTCTCCAGTTGTATTATGCGATTTTTAAGCTCTAAAATTTCATTTTTGGTATACATAATTGAGACAGTTCCTTTACTATTTTTTATATCTATTATTATACCATGAATTTCTATAAAACCGCATGATTTCAGATTTCTCTGACACTAGAGGGCATTTTGTACATCTACCTTTTTTACAGCCTTCGGCTGATTCAATGACAGTCCTTCCAGGAGCCACCGAAATTCCCGGGGAGTTATGCATTTTACTGCCTGTGCATCCTGGGGCCACTGAAAACGTCCATTTTCTAATCTTTTATAAAGAAGTACAAAGCCATCACCCTCCCAATATAATGCCTTCATTCTGTCTCTTTTCCGACCACAGAACAAAAATAAGCTATTTTGGAATGGATTCAGCTCAAAATTCTGCTGTACAATTGCAGCAAGTCCATCAATGGATTTTCTCATATCTGTATATCCAGTTGCAATATATACCTTCTCTGCTTTTGAAATATCACCCAACATTTTTGAGCACCTTTATAACATTCTGAATTAAACTCTCCGAGGCACTGTTGTGAATTTCAAGTACTGCAGAGCCTAAATGGACAATAACATCAGCTTGAGATGTTTCTGAAGAAACATAATCTGTATCTGTAGAGATGGCATTAGATATTTTGGACATATCCATTGGAACTATTTGTTCCTGATGGTTTATTGAAGGCAGTGCTTTACAGGCAGCCGCACGTATTTTCCTTAACCAGTAGTAATAACTGTTTGTCTTAATTCCATTATTCCTGCACCAAGAAGATACATTTTCTCCACTGTCCATGCATTCACGTATAGTCTTAATCCATTTATTCATTCTATAATCCTGTGTTGTTTTTTGTACATCCATTTAAAATCTCCTATTAAAGTTTTTCAAGTTAACTTTAAAAACTTTAAAACTTATTTTAGAAGATTATCTCACATTTTTTAAACACTTTCTATCCAACTTCTTATTTGACGCTTACCTTAGATTTTGGAAATACCGAGCTTTAGACTTATTAAAGTTTTTAAGGTGATGAAATTTGTTAGTATATGGCTTATATAAGTTGATTTTTTGTTTAGAATTACTGCTAATTGGTGGTTATTTTTTGCCTAAGATTTCATACTTTTCTAGACAAATTGCAGTATATATCTACCCCAATTTGACAAAAAATCATAGTTTAGTATTTTTTCATTAAACTTGACAAAACTGCTTATATTTTAAACTTGTTTATACTCAAATATCACATTATTATTAGATATGAGGGGGTTATGTAGACCTAATTAGTAAAAAAAGGTGGGGATTTTCCATTGAATGGGCTGCAAATCGAATCTATTAAAATAATGGTGAAAAGTATGGAGAAATATGAAAAAAGTGCTGGCTATCATTTTCTTAAGAGAATTATGGATATAATTTTGTCTTTTATTGGAATTATTGCCTTTTTTCCTATTATGTTTGTAGTGGCAGTTACAATTAAGCTTGATTCTAAAGGCCCTATTATATTTTCACAGGCTAGGGTGGGAAAAAACGGTAAAATTTTCAAAATGTACAAGCTAAGGTCTATGACCCATGATGCAGAACAACTTTTGGACAACCTTCAACATAAGAATGAAATGACAGGACCTATATTTAAAATAAAACAAGATCCAAGGATTACAAGAGTGGGAAGGTTTATAAGAAAAACCAGTATTGATGAGCTTCCACAGTTGTTTAATGTGATAAAAGGTGAAATGTCACTGGTAGGTCCGAGACCTAATCTTCCGAAAGAAGTTGCAAAATTTACTTCTCAGCAGAAAATTAAACTTTTAGCAAAGCCAGGTCTTACATGTTACTGGCAAGTTATGGGCAGAAGCAGCATTGATTTTGATGAATGGATGAAACTAGATTTGAAATACATAAAGGACAGGAGCACGCTTTTAGATATAAAGTTAATATTTAAAACTTTAGGTGTATTTTTTGGAGATAAAAATGCAAGTTAAGAACTAAAAATATTAGATAAAATTTGCTAAGGTGGATACAAAAAAATGAAAAATATTTTTATTATAGGTTCAAAAGGCATACCTGCAAGATATGGTGGTTTTGAGACATTTGTTGATAAACTTACTTTTCATAAAAAAAATATTGATATTAAGTATCATGTAGCATGTTTGGCAGAAGATGAAAAAGAGTTTGAATATAATAATGCACGATGCTTCAATGTTAAAGTAAAGAATATAGGAAGTGCTAGGGCCGTTCTATATGATATAAAGGCATTAAAAATGGCTGAAAAATATATAAAGAAAAATAATTTAAAAGATTCTATTATTTATATACTAGCTTGTAGAATAGGTCCCTTTTTAGCTTTTTATAAAAAAAAATTAGAGAAGCAGGGCATTAAAGTATATGTTAATCCTGATGGACATGAATGGAAAAGGAGCAAGTGGAACAAAGCAGTAAAAGCATACTGGAAATATTCTGAAAGACTAATGGTAAGGCATGCAGATTTTTTAGTATGTGATTCACTTGGAATTGAAGAATATGTAAAGGAAGAGTATAAAGAGTATAATCCTAATACTACATTTATAGCTTATGGTGCAGATATCAAAAAATCAACTTTACCAGATGGTGATCCAAAGCTATTAAATTGGTTTTATAAAAATGGTATTAAATCTAAACAATACTATTTGATTGTTGGAAGATTTGTTCCTGAAAATAATTATGAAGTTATGATTAGAGAAATTATGGCATCAAAAACTGATAAAGATTTAGTTATTATAACTAATGTTGAAAAAAATAAGTTTTATGATGAGTTATTATTAAAAACCCACTTTGATAAAGATAAACGTATAAAGTTTGTTGGTACAGTTTATGATCAGGAGTTAATTAAAAAAATCAGAGAAAATGCCTATGCTTATATACACGGCCATGAAGTAGGGGGAACAAATCCTTCCTTATTAGAAGCTTTAGCAAGTACTCAGTTAAATTTACTTGTAGATGTTAATTTTAATAGGGAAGTTGGCAGGGATGGAGCTATTTACTTTAAGAAAAGTAGGGGTGACTTGTCAACCTTAATTAAAGAAATAGATAAATTGGATATAAGTAATATTAATAAATTATCTGAAAATGCTAAAAATAGAATAATTAGTAGTTACTCATGGAATAAGATTGTAAACGACTATGAAGAATTATTTGGTATTTAGGCATTTGAAAGAAAGTAGGCTAGCATATTGACTAGTTATTTCTTTGAAAATGTCTTATTAGGGGGAATTTATGAAAATAGGAATTGATGCACATGTTATAGGTGATAAATCCGGAGGTAATGAAACATATTATAGAAATTTGATAGAGCAAATAACTAAATTAATTACAGATGAAGAAATTTATTTATATTTCAATGATTTAAAAAAATCATCACTTATTAATATTGACAATGAAAATAATATTAAAATAAAAAGTTTTAAGACTTCTAATGCAGTTAAGAGATATATGAAGTATTTACCGGATTATGTGCAAAAGGATAAACTTGATGTACTTCACTTACAGTATTTTCCGGCAATAAGGAAAAAGTGCAAGATTATAGGCACTATACATGATATTTCTTTTGAACATTATCCACAGTATTTTACTAAAAAAAATTTATTGATGAATAAGATTTTGATACCTGCTTTGGCAAAACAGGCTGATAAAATTTTAACTGTTTCCAATTTTTCAAAGCAGGATATTAGCAATAAATATGGAATTGATCCTGATAAAATTGTTGTTACGTATTTAGCTGCCAGTGAAAAATATAAGGTTATAAAGAATTATGAATTATTATCACAAGTCAGGAAAAAATTCAACATTAATGGAGAATTTCTTTTAACTGTAGGAAATCTTCAGCCAAGAAAAAATTTAAGCAGATTATTTACTGCTTATATCAACTTGAGAAATAAAAAAATGATTGATGAAAAACTTGTTGTTGTTGGTAAAAAAGCCTGGTTATTTAACGATATTTTCAAGTTTGTCAATGAATCAAAATATAAGGATGATATAATTTTTACGGATTATGTGTCAGAAGAAGATTTAGCATTACTTTATAATGCAGCTAAATTATTTGTATATCCGTCTGTATTCGAAGGCTTTGGACTGCCGCCTTTAGAAGCAATGTCATGTGGAACCCCTGTTGTTACTTCAAATATTACTTCTATACCTGAAGTAACAGGAAATGCAGCAGTTTTATTTAATCCATGGAATGTGGAAGATATGGAAGAAAAAATTGTTACTACAATAAATAATAAGGATATGATCAATAAATTAAGTGAACTGGGATTAAAAAGATCACTGGATTTTTCTTGGAAAAAAACTGCCCAAATAACATTGGAGGCATACCATGGAATGGTTACTTAGTATTTTATTTGTTACACATCAATTTTTCGGGGGTAATTTTGACCTCTTTTATATAATGGCTTCGTTATTGATATTAAAAGATATCCTTTTTTTTAGATATCGTAATATATCAACTACATTTATATTTTTACTGCCCATAATCATTATATATATACTCCAAATTCTTATGCTGCATGATTTGAATGTTGAAAAAGGAATAGCATCTGTAGGTAAGATGTTCTTATGTTTATATTTATTAAATACAGTAAAAAATAATTTTAGCAGAATTGATGTTACTAAACTATATAAATATGCTGTGTTACTATTGATGTTACTATTTGTTATCAGCTTATTTGTGAAAACAGATGTTTTTTGGATATTTAATGATTTAACTAATAAATTCCTTACAACCAGATTAAAACTTTTATATATAGAGCCTAGTGAATTATCATTTCATGCTGCAGTTTTAGCCTTATTTATCTTATTTTACAATAATAATTGCGAGAAGCTTTTTATAAACTATGAGAATTTATTATATTTAGTTATCCTTTTAGTAATTATGGCATATTCAGGTGGTTTAGGTGGAATTGTACTAGTTTTATTTACAGTTATATTTATATTGGGTCGTGATAATTTAAAAAAATCTACAGTTGGAAGAAAAATTATATATATATATGTAATCCTATGTATGATTCCAATAATTTTTATTTTCGTTAACTATTTTCAGAGTTCTATAGTATTAAGGCTTCAAGCTATTATGAGCGGATCGGATTCTTCTTTTAACTATAGGGTATTTAAAGGATTTAATGGAATGAAAGCATGTTTAGAGTCTAATCCATTTTTAGGAATTGGCTTTGGAAATCTAAACACGGATTATTATGAATATATGTTGCTTTCATATGGATTAGTAAGTAAGATAGCGAACTCCTTTATGTATGCAATAGCAGAAGGAGGATTATTACTTTTATTTTATCTGGGCTGCCTTTTTGTTTATATGTGGAAACATATTAATAAGGATACTTTTAAATATGCACTATTAATATTCATATTTTTATATCAAATAGGAGGAGGATATTTTACCAATCCAATTAATTGGATTATTTATGGAGTAATATTAAGTAATAGTGCTAAAGAAAGATCAGAGGTGTCATGATGAAAATAAAAAATTTCTTATTAATGCTTGTTCCAATAAGTAGGCTAAAAATATATTTATACAATAAATTATTGCATTATAAAATAGATAAAAGCTGCAAAATTGGATTTTCTTATATTGATGCTGTTTATTTTGAATTAGGAAGAGGAAGTGTTATAGGAAACTTCAATTTAATTAAGAATTGCAGCAGAATAGTAATCAAAGAAAACTCTACAATATTGAAGTATAATTTTTTCAAAAGTTGTAAGAATGTAATTGTTGGAAGTAATACAGTAATTGTAAGAGATAATAAATTCTTACACAATAATAATGTAGGACTTGGATTTGGGGGCAATATTGTTATTGGAAGTTTTACTACTATTGTTAATAAGCATTATTTTGACTTAACAGATGATATTTATATTGGTGATAAGTGCACAATTGCAGGTAATGGCACTGAATTTTGGACACATGGATTTGATCTGGAAAATAATAGAGTTCAAGGTGAAATTAAGTTACTGAACAATATATATATTGGGGCAGGTGTAAAATTTAACTTTGGCTTAAAAGTAAATAGTAACAATGTTGTAGGAATGGGCAGTATATTAACTAAATCAATTAATTGTGAAGGATATTTAATAGGTGGCATTCCGGCAAAACCAATATCAAAATTGAATAATGACAAAATTGGTTACAAAGAAATAGGCACTATTAATAATAAGAAGGTATATAGAAAAATAGTTGATTAATGGAGGAGATAACTTGGATATAGGATTACAGGATAATTTATTTTTTCTAAATTCTTATGATAGTAATGTAGAGTTAAATGGCAAATTTATTGGAGAGCAATATAATTTTAGTAATATAAAAAAAGATAGGTACAATATATATTTCACTAAAACAGTTGAATATTTTAAACATAAGGATAGATATGAAATCCTGTTTTTTTCCAAGAGCAAGTATGATATAAGAAAATTATTTGAAAATTTAAGCTTTATAGATATTAGTGTCTGCAAAGAGTTATTTAATTATTTATTATATAAAGTTGACTATGCAATTATTATTATAGATAAAGTAGAAGATAAAATATATAGTTTCAGAACACCAAATGGTGTTGTACCTATGTATTATTTTTATAAAGATGGCACATTGGTTATGTCAATGCATGTTCATAGTATTGCAAAAGCTATTAAAAAGGTTGAAATTAGTAATTTTGCAATTGAACAGCTGTATGTGATGGACTGTTTAATGGAGCCATATACGTTATACGAAGGTGTTTATGAAATAGGCAGAGTATATATTTATGAATTTAACTTAAATAACAATTCTTTAAAAAAAGAAAAAGTGTATAGTTTCAAGTATGAAATTAACAATAATATGAGTTTGGAAGAATCAATATCAACTTTAAAAAATAAAATAATAAAATCTCATCAAAAACGAGTAGGTTCAATTAATGGAATAATGTTGTCAGGTGGTATAGATTCTAATGTTATGTGTTATGCCTTAAAAAATTGCACAACCAGTTCGCTGGAATCATTTAATGTATCAGTGAAAAACCAAAAAAATAGTGAAGCTCCATATGCGAAAAAAGTGGCAGATTATTTTGGATTAAAGCATAGGGAAGTGTTAATAGATCCATCTGATATTAATGAAAAAATATTGGAAGATATAATAAACCTGAATTTTCCTTACTGGGGTGTGATGTATATAGGAAGTATTTTCAAATCATTAAAGCTAAATGGATACAATATATTTACAGGTCAGGACACAAGGCTGCACACTCCATACGTTAATATTTTAGATGATATGATATTTAGAAATAAAATTAGTTCTAAAGTACTTCCTTTTTTAGGTAAAAAGCTTGCAGCTTTAAAGTTCAATAAAAAAATTACAAGAGCTCTGGAGAGATGTAAGGATGCTGAACATATGGAGAAATATTTGATTAAATATTTTTTACATTGTTCAATAGATAACAATAATGTAAACAGCATGTTAAAACAAGAGATAAAAGAGAATATAGAATATGAAAAGTTAAGCTATCAAGAGTTATTTAATGAAATTACATGGTTAAGATGGGGTCAGCAGTACACAGATGACATTAAATATATGGATAGTCTATGCAATCACTACTATAATACATGCCAATTTCCCTTTTATGATATTAAGTTGGCAGAAGTCAGTGCTTCCATACCATTTAAATATTCCAACAAGAGATATATTGGCAAATCAGGGTTCGGAAATGGATTTACAATAAATAATAAATATTTACTGATGAGAATGTTAAAAGATGAAAATGTACCTATTAATTTAGCAGGAAGAAAAAAAGCAGTTTCCAGTACAATTCATTTATATTTTAACGATCAATTTGGAAAGATAGTAAAAGGTAGGTTAAATGATAGCACACTATTAAATAATTCGACAATCATCAATTTAGGACTAGATAAATTAATAAATCAATTTTGTAGTGAAAATAGGATTTATGGTGATATGGATTATAGCTATTTGATAAAAATATATAATGTATTTGTTTTAGATGTTTTGAAAAGTTATATAGAATAGATGGATGTGAGTAAATTGAAAATTTTATATTTAACTAAGCAGGCACCCAAAAGAGAATACACTATTTCTAAAGAAATATTGTCTGATAATGAGAACAGCTTTGCTGACAGTTGTGTGTTTAGTTACCGCAACTATTTAGATGTTTATGAATTAAATAAGAAAGAAAAGGTATTTAGAAACATATATGACTTTACGGAATTTTGTAAGACATCCATAGGGGAAAGTGTAAATATAGATGATGAACTGTATAAATTTGAATTAAATTATAATTTACCAGTAAATAAGATTTTATATGCAGATAGGCTTGTGATAAATTACAGTGAAAATCATAGAAAACAAATTATATATATGCTTGTTAAGTTTTCTTTAATGCTGCTTGAAAAAACACAATACGATGTTATTATAGGTGAGCTGTCTAGTTCAAGTGATTTGATATTTTACTATCTTAGTAAGCATTTTAAAATAAAGTACCTGTTTTTTTGGCATGGCAGAATCAGTAACAAGATGGAATTTTCAGATGTATTGGGCAGACGTCATGGATTGAAAGAGCTTTATATTAATTATAAAAAGAATGGCTTTTCACAAGAGGAAAGAGAATATCTTAATAAATATTTGGAGAAATTTAAAAAACAAGCTGCACCTGATTACATGAAATTTAGCAAACAAACTAAGTTCAAAAATTTGTTTAGAAAGTTATATATGCAAAGTTTTGTAATTAGATTAAAAAAATATATGAAGTCCTATCACATAGATTTAAAATATTCAGCAGATCAATCTCCCAAAATATCTGAAAAAATAAACAAAAAACTTAAGAAAGTTGTGTTTCCAATAAAGTCACTATTGCTTAAGAGATACTACGATAATGTGAACTTAAATAAAAGATATTATTTAACACCACTGCATTATCAACCTGAATCCTCCACAATGACTTTTGCACCATACTATTTAAATCAGCTTGCATTTATAGAAAATCTAGCCAAGTCCATACCTGGTGGAACTTATATTTACGTCAAAGAACATCCTGCAATGTTTGCAAATAGGAAATTGTCATTTTACAAGGAGCTAAAAAAAGTACCTAATATAAAGTTAGTTCATCCTGAATTCAGTATGAATGCGTTAATAGAAAAATCTATGGGAGTAGTAACCTTGACCAATACAACAGGATATGAGGCTATAGTGAAAGATAAGCCGGTGTTTGTATTTGGAAATGTGTTTTATAATGAATACGATTACAGTTTTAAATGTAATAATTTTGAGGAATTTAGAGATAATATAATAACTGCATTAAGAGATTGGGATAGATGCGAGGGTGAGAGAATAAATAATAGAAATTGTTTTATATTAGCTTGTATAAGAAGCTTAAGAAAAGGGAATTTAAATAGCCACTTGCTTGATAAAAACTTTTTTAAAGATGAAAACATTAAAAATATAGTTAACAGCATAAAAGATGAAATAATAGGAGGACAATAAATGCTTAATGATAAATCCATTTTAATTACTGGAGGAACTGGTTCTTTTGGAAAAAAGTTTACTGAGATGATTTTAAAAAGATATAATCCTAAGAAAATAATTATTTACTCAAGAGACGAATTTAAGCAAGATTTAATGAAAAAGGATTTTATGCTAAGGTGCCCTGATAAAATAAATAAGATTAGGTTTTTTATAGGTGATATTAGAGATAGAGATAGGCTTTATAGAGCATTTAATGGTGTAGACTATGTTATACATGCTGCAGCAATGAAGCAAGTTCCGGCTTGTGAATACAATCCTTTCGAAGCAATAAAAACTAATATTGATGGAGCACAAAATATAATAGATGCAGCTTTAGACAGAGGGGTTCAGAAGGTAGTTGCACTTTCAACAGATAAGGCTGTTAATCCCATTAATTTATATGGAGGTACGAAACTTGTTTCAGATAAGTTATTTATTTCTGCCAATGCTTATTCAGGAGGAAATGAGACTGTATTTTCTGTAGTTAGATATGGTAATGTAGCAGGAAGCAGAGGTTCAGTTATCCCTTTCTTTCAGTCTTTAATTGAAAAAGGGATAAAAGAATTACCTATAACTGATTGCAGAATGACGAGATTCTGGATAACCTTAGAGGAGGGTGTTGAATTAGTATTTAAGGCATTAGATGAATCAAAAGGTGGAGAAACTTATATATCTAAGATACCTTCTTTCACTATAACTGACTTAGCTAAAGCAATGCTTGATGATGTTGTTATAAAAGAAATAGGAATTAGAGAAGGCGAAAAGCTGCATGAAATTATGATAACAAGAGATGATTCAAGAACTACTTATGAATATGAAAAACATTATATTATCTATCCTCATTTTGATTGGTGGAGTTTTGATAAACACTTTACATCTGGTGGAAAGCTAATAGAAGAAGGATTTGAATATAATTCTGGGAATAACACGCAGTGGCTTACAGTAAATGAGCTAAGACAGGAAATGTATAGATTAGGTATATTTGATGCATATAAAGTTAATGATATACATTATGATGAAGTAATGCCCACTAAATAGAAAGGGAAGATAATTAATGAATGAATTGGCAATCAATGGTGGAAGACCAATAAGGAAAACATATTTATCTTATGGAAGGCAGGATATAGATGAAGAAGATATAGAATCAGTAGTAAAAGTTCTAAAAGGTGATTTTCTAACCACTGGTCCTTCTGTGAGAGAGTTTGAAAAAAAAGTTTCAGACTATGTAGGGGCAAAGCATGCGGTGGCAGTTGCTAGTGGTACTGCAGCACTGCATATGGCTTGTTTTGCAGCAGGAATAAAAGAAGGTGATGAAGTAATAGTATCACCTATAACTTTTGCAGCTTCAGCTAATTGTGTTCTATATTGTGGAGGTACACCTGTATTTGCAGATATAGATCCTAAGACATATAACATAGATCCAAAAGAAATTGAAAAGAAAGTAACAAGTAAAACTAAAGCAATAATTCCAGTAGATTTTACAGGACAATCTGTTGATATAGATGAAATAAGAAGAATAGCAGGTAAAAATAATCTCATAATAATAGAAGATTCTGCGCATGCCTTAGGAAGTGAATATAAAGGTAAAAAAGTAGGTACAAAGGCACAAATGACAGAATTCAGTTTTCATCCGGTAAAACCTGTAACCAGCGGCGAAGGTGGTATGGTAGTTACGGATGATGATGAATTGTATAAAAAAATGATTCTTTTTAGAAGTCATGGAATAACCAGAGATAAAGATTTGATAACTCATAATGAAGGTCCATGGTACTATGAACAGATAGACTTAGGTTATAACTATAGAATTACGGATATTCAATGTGCTTTAGGTGCAAGTCAGATGAATAAAATAGATAAATTCATAAGCAGAAGAAGAGACATAGCTAAAACATATAATGAAGCTTTTAAAGATGTAGCTGAAATTACTACTCCTTGTGAAGCTGAATTTTCTAACTCAGGGTGGCATCTATATGTAATTAAGTTGAACTTGGAAAAATTAACTTGTACAAGAAAAGAAATTTTTGAAGCCTTGCAGGCTGAAAATATAGGAGTGAATGTACATTACCTTCCCGTATACTTACATCCTTATTACCAAAAGCTAGGCTATCAAAAGGGCCTGTGCAAAAATGCAGAAGAATTATATGAAAGAATGATAACTATACCGCTATTTCCTAAGATGACAGATGAAGATGTATCAGATGTTATAGATGGAGTTAAAAAAGTAATAAACTATTATAAGAGGTAGTGACTGAAATGAAGGTAGTTTGTATTGTACAGGCAAGGATTAGTTCTACAAGGTTTCCAGGGAAAGTATTAAAAGAGATTTGTGGTAAAACTGTTCTGGAGCACGATGTAGATAGATTAAGAAGAATAAAAAATGTAGATGAAATAGTAATAGCTACAACCACATTAGAAAAGGATAATGTTATTGTAAAAGAATGTGAAAAATTAAAGATAAAATGTTTTAGGGGTTCGGAGGATGATGTACTATCTAGATATTATTATGCTGCTAAAGAAAATAGTGCGGATGTGGTTGTTAGGGTTACATCTGACTGCCCGCTCATAGATAGTGAAGTTACTGAAAGTATAATTCAGTGCTATATGGAAAATAGAGAAAAATACGATTATTTAAGCAATACTATAGACAGGACTTATCCAAGAGGATTAGATACGGAGGTATTTAGTTTTTGCGCATTGGAGAAAGCTTTTAATGAATCAACATCTCAAAGAGACAGGGAACATGTAACACCCTATATTTGGGATAACGATAATATTTTCAATATTTTTCAATATAAAAATAAAATAGATTATTCAGATTTAAGATGGACACTAGATACAGAAGAGGATTTTAAGTTAATATCAATAATATATGAACAGTTTGAAGATAGAGATTATTTTGGTATGAATGAAATAGTAAAATTTTTAGAGAAAAACCCTGAAGTAAAAGAAATCAATAAGTATATAGAACAGAAAAAAATTGATGACAGCTTATTTTTGATACCTGCTGGTGAAGGCCATTGTGATTTAATATATGAATGGGTAAATGAGGATGAGGTAAGAAAAAATTCTTTTAATAATAGTGAAATACCATATGAGGAGCATGTAAATTGGTATTTTAAGAAATTGAAGGATCCGGATTGTTTTATCTATTTATTGGCCGATTCCAATAAAAACATAGGAATAGTTAGAGTTGAGAAAAAGGGAAATGAAAATGTAGTAAGTTATAGCATATCAAAGCAATTTCGTGGAAAAGGTTATGGATATAAGATTTTGGAAAAGCTTCAGGATAAGCTTATGAAAGAAAACAAGAATATTATACTGACAGCTTATGTTAAAAAAGAAAACATATACTCTGTAAAAATATTTGAAAAGTTACATTATAATTTGGTAGAAAATGATGATTATAATATGAAGTTTGAGAAAAATTTAAGTAGGTGAGATTTTAATGAACAAAAATATAAAAATTAAAAATTTTGAAATTAATGAAACTAGTAAAACATTTATTATAGGAGAAATCTCAGCTAATCATAATGGCAGTTTTGATAATGCAGTAAAGCTTATACATGCTGCAAAAGATGCAGGAGCAGATGCTGTCAAATTGCAGACATATACTGCAGACACTATAACTATAGATTGTTATAATAAATATTTTCAAATAAAACAGGGTACTTTATGGGATGGAAAAACTCTCCATGACCTGTACGAAGAGGCATATATGCCCTGGAAATGGCAGCCTGAATTAAAGAAAATAGCCGAAGAAAATGGTCTTGCTTGCTTTTCTTCACCATTTGATAAAACAGCAGTAGATTTTTTGGAAGATATGGATGTACCGGCATATAAAGTAGCTTCTTTTGAAATCACTGATATACCATTGATTACATATATGGCTTCCAAGGGAAAACCTATGATAATAGCAGCAGGTATAGCAGAAATCTCAGATATTCAATTAGCTATAGATGCATGTAAAAAAGTTGGCAATGATCAGATAATTCTTCTTAAATGTACTAGTGCCTATCCTGCTCCATTTGAAGAAGTTAATTTAAAAACTATTCCTAATATGAGAGAAACTTTTGACGTAATAGCAGGCCTTTCCGACCATACATTAGGAATAGAAGTTCCTATATCAGCTGTAACACTTGGAGCAAAAGTTATTGAAAAACACATAACACTCTCAAGGGCAGATGGAGGACCGGATGCTGCATTTTCTTTAGAACCACATGAATTAAAAAGTATGGTTCAATCAATTCGAAATACTGAGAAAGCTATTGGAAAAGTTAGCTATGAACTAACAGAAAAGCAGATGAAAAACAGAGCATTCACCAGATCTTTATTTGCAGTAAAAGATATTAAAGCAGGGGAAATTTTTACAGAGGAAAATGTTAGATCAATAAGACCGGGATTTGGATTACCTCCTAAATACATAGATAATATTTTAGGAAGAACTGCTGGTGAAAATTTACTAAAAGGTACTCCACTGCATTGGAAATATGTTAAATAGGGTGATTATATGGCTACAATTGCAATAAGAGCGGATGGTGGCTCTCAAATAGGCATGGGGCATATTATGAGAACATTGGTTTTAGCTAAGGAACTGGCGAAAACTAATGATGTTTTTTATTTATGCAGAATAGATAAACCCTTAAGTGGCAGGTATAGTTATGGCATAGAAAAAGTTAAAAATGAAGGCTTTAAAGTAATTACTATAGATGAAAATAATGTATTAGGGGAATTAGAAAGGATTCAGTGTGATTGTCTGATAACAGACAGTTATGATGTAGATGAACATTATTTTACTAAAACAAAAGAGTTATTTAAAAAGACCGGATATTTTGATGATATGAATTTATATCATTTTGATGTGGATTTTATAATAAATCAAAATATAAATGCAGAAGATTTAAATTATAATACTGACAAAAGGACAATATTATTTTTAGGACCTGGTTTTGCTTTATTGAGAGATGAATTTAGAAAATCAAAAATTAAGAAGGTAAATGAAGTTGTAAAAGATATTTTAATAACTCTAGGGGGGGCAGATTTTAATAATTATACAGCAAAAATTTTACAACTTATAAAAGAATTAAGATACAATTTTCATGTTGTAGTTGGACCATCTTTCAAATATATAGATGAGCTTAGTAACTATGAGAAAATGAACAGTAACATTAAATTACATTTTAACACAAATATGAAAGCTTTAATGGATAGGTGTGATATAGCTATATCAGCTTGTGGGAGCACGCTGTATGAATTGGCAGCCTGCGGAGTGCCTGCATTAGGATTGATAATTGCAGAAAACCAAAAGGAAATAGCTAAAAAAATGGAACAAGAAAAATTAATAATCAATTTAGGTCCTATAGATAAATTAAATAAGGAAAAGTTAGTAAATACAGTAGAAGAATTGTGCAGTGACTTAAATAGGAGAGAACAGATGAATTATAACCAGAGTATAGTTATTGATAAAAATGGAGCTGAAAAGCTTTGTAAAAATATTATGGTAGCAATCGGATAAAATAGTTAAGGCGGTATATATAGTAATGAAACTTAAGAAAATTTTTAGTAATGGTAGAATAAATATCTTATTAAAGTATTCTTCTATTAAATATATAGCATTAATTATTGCATTTTTAAAAGGAATAATTAATGCTGGGGCACTTGGACCTGAATTATTAGGTGTACTTGGCAATCTGCTGCTTGTTTTAAGCTATCTATCCTATTCTAATCTGGGAATATTGTATTCCATGAATAGAGAATATGTTATATATGAATCAACTGATGAGAAAGATAAAGCGGGTAAAGTTATTAGTACATCTTTTACGGCATTATTCATATTGTCAATATTATTAATAGCAGCTGGTATAATTGCTAAATTCATATATAAAGATAATTTAGGCAATTATATTTTGTTGGTTTTTATTATAGGAATTTTGGAGCAGTATAGAAGTTTCTATATTAATTATTATAGATTGGTTAATAAGGTTAGAAAGATAAATTTTATAGAGCTTATCAATAATGTATTATCATTTGTGTTAATAATCATATCTATAAAATATTTTAAAATATATTCTGTATTAATAGCTATGTTCATAGCGGATATTATAGTTTTTATCTATGGTTATAAAAATAGTGAAAGGATTAAACTGAGTATAGATAAAAAAGTTTTAAAAGATTTAATAATAGTTGGGGTTCCATTACTTATATATAATTTGGGATTTTATATTCTAACAACAGTTGATAGGTTGATGACAATTAATTTTTTAGGATACAGGGATTTAGGATACTACACATTTTCAAATCAGCTTGTGAATGGGACTATGGTATTCATATCTTCGGTTTTGTTTTTATATTATCCTAAAGTCATAAAGAACTTGTACATTAATGGAAATAATGACAGAAGGCAAATTTTAAAAAGAATAGAACAGTATACTAGGTATGTAGAAGTCTTAGGAGTAGTTTTATGTTTAGCAGGTATAATATTAATAAAACCTTTTACCAATATGATTTTACCTAAATATTCTGTAAGTATTGATATATATCGAATATTAGTTTTTGGTGGAGTTTTCAGCGAAATATCCTATTTTGCCAATGTTTTTACCGTATCAAATAAAAAACAGATATATTCAGTGTATCTGCAATGTTTAGCAACTGCAGCAGCAGTCATTCTTAATTATATTTTCATTAAATCAGGCATGGGGATAATTGGAGTTTCCTTAGCAACCTTGATGACCAATATATTGTATTCCATAATGCAGCATTTGATATATCTGAGGATATTAAACTTAAAAATAAGCTTCATAAGGAATACCCTAAAGGTATATCTAAAATTTACATCATTTACAGTTATATGTATAGCTCTTGGCTTTATAAATATAAATTTTATATTATATATTGTGATTCTTAGTATTATAACGTTTATTTTATATTATAGTAATTTAAGAAATATGATAATTGATATGGGAAAGTTATAGTAGTAACAAATGTATTAGATTAAGCAGCTGAATTAAAGGGAGGGTTGATGTAATGAAAGTAATAATCCTGGCAGGTGGAAGTGGAACAAGACTATGGCCGCTGAGCCGCAGCAGATATCCAAAACAATTTATTAAATTGCAAGGTAGTAAACCATCCTTATTTCAGGAAACCTTTAAGAGAAGCTTATTATTGGCAGGCTTAGATGATATATATGTAGTAACGAATGAAAAGTATAAATTTTTAGTAATGGGTGAAGTTGAAGAATTAGATTATAAATATAATGAATATAATATAATTGTTGAACCTGAAGTTAAAAATACTCTCCCTGCAATTTACGCAGGTGTTCATGAAATAGCTAAAAAGGGTAATGATACAGTAGTTGTTTTTCCTTCTGATCATATGATTATAAAAGGTCAGGAATTTGCAAATATTATTAAAAGTTCAGAAGCGTTAACTAAAGATTCAATTATAACTTTTGGAATTAAACCGAATAGTCCGAATACCGGATATGGGTACATTGCGCCGGGAAATAAAAAACTAAATGGATATGAAATAAAAGAGTTTAAAGAAAAACCCGATTATGAGACAGCTGTTACATATGTTAATGGGGGATATTATTGGAATGCAGGAATATTTATGTTTAATACTGAGATATTTATAAATGAAGTAAAGCTTTATGCTGAGAATATATATAATGCTTTTAAAAGTAGTAATACCATAAAGGAAGCTTTTAGCAAAATAGATGAAAAAATTTCAATGGACTATGGCATTATGGAAAAAAGTAAAAATATTGCGGTTAAACCCGTAGATATAGGTTGGAATGATCTTGGAAGTTTTGATTCTTTTTATGAAGTTTTTGATAAAGATGAAAATAGTAACATATCTCATGCTGATAGTATAATTATTGATTCAAAGGATAATTACATATATTCGGGAAAAGGCAAGTTAGTTGCAGCTGTAGGCATTAATGATTTAATTGTAGTTGATAATAGAGATGCCTTGCTTATTTGTAAAAAAGACAAGTCACAAAAGGTAAAGAAAATTGTAGAAACTTTAAAAGAAAGAAATGATAGTAGGGTAGAATATCATGTTCAAGATTACAGACCCTGGGGGAACTATAAAGTTCTAGAAGAAGAGAAAAATTCATTTAAAATTAAAAGGATTAAATTAAGTCAGGGTAAAAAGTTAAGTTATCAGATGCATTATTATAGAAGTGAGCATTGGATAGTTGTTAAGGGTATGGCAAAAGTTACAATAGATGATATAGAAAAGTTGGTATCTGCAGGAGAAAGTATTTTTATAAAACCTGGACAAAAACACAGACTTGAGAATCCAGGGAAGATACCTCTTGAAATTATTGAAGTTCAGATGGGTGATTATTTAGAAGAAGATGATATTGTAAGATTTGATGATGACTAAATTTGATATTTGAACTTTGTACTTTGTTCTTTAAAAAAGTGAGGGATACCTATATGAAAACATATCTGGTAACAGGAGGAGCAGGCTTTATTGGCTCTAACTTTATTCATTACATGTTAAAAAAATACTTAAATATAAAAATAATAAACTACGACAAACTAACCTATGCAGGTAACCTTGAAAACTTAAAGTTTATATCTAAAAATCCTAACTACATCTTCGTCCAGGGAGACATATGTGACAGAGAAAAACTTCAACAGCTATTTGAAAAATATGATATAGACTATGTGATAAACTTTGCAGCAGAATCTCATGTAGACAGGAGCATAAGAGATCCTGAAGTATTTGTAAAGACAAATGTTCTGGGCACTGTGGCACTTTTAGATACTGCAAAAAATGCATGGACTTTAGAAGGTGAATTTAAACAGGGCAAAAAATATCTTCAAGTTTCCACAGATGAGGTTTATGGGTCACTTGGGAAAGAAGGATATTTTACGGAAAAAACTCCACTGGATTCTCACAGCCCTTATTCTTCAAGTAAAGCGTCTGCTGATTTGATGGTAAAGGCATATTTTGATACTTATAAAATGCCTGTAAATATAACCCGCTGTTCAAACAATTATGGTCCCTATCAATTTCCTGAAAAACTTATTCCACTTGTCATAAACAATTGTGCAAATAAAAGAGATATTCCAGTATACGGTGATGGACTTAACATAAGAGATTGGCTTTATGTAGAAGATCACTGTAAAGCTATAGACATGGTTATCAATAATGGGAAACTAGGAGAGGCTTATAACATAGGTGGGCATAATGAGAGAACAAACATCTATATAGTTAAAACAATAATTTCATATATACACGACAATGTAGATCCTTATGTAGATGAAAATCTTATAAAATATGTCGAAGACCGAAAAGGACATGATAGGAGATATGGCATTGATCCTACAAAGATCAAAGACGAACTTGGATGGTATCCTGAAACAGAATTTGAGGATGGCATAATAAAAACTATAAAGTGGTACTTAGATAATAAAGATTGGATGAATAATGTGACTTCTGGGGATTATAAGAAGTACTATGACAGAATGTACAAAAACAAATAACAAAGAACAAATAATAGAATTTTGATTTAATATAAGAAAATTGCGAAGCACTTTTTATAGGACAATTGACAATTGACAGAGGACAGAGGACAGAGGACAATGAAGGTGAGCTTTCCTCCTTACGTCAGAAAACTAATTTATTTTTAAGCGATGTTTTTCATTAGCAAAACATCGCTTAAGCAGGCTCTAAAATCTGTGATTTTCAGATAATTGCTTGCTCAGAAAGTACTTCTTAGGAACAAAAAAACGTAAGTTTCTTTTAAATTAAAGATTTTTCGTAGTGTAGCGGAGAAAAATATTCCTTCATTGTCCTCTGTCAATTGTCCTCTGTCCTCTTAAAAATATTGCTTCGCAAAGTTTTTAAACTGCGAAAGTAGAACTCTTAACTATTAATTCTCAACTAAAAAAAGGAGGTGTTAACTTTGAGAAAGGGCGTAATACTGGCTGGTGGTTCTGGAACCAGGCTTTACCCAATGACTAAGGCAATATCTAAGCAGATTGTTCCAATATATGATAAACCTATGATTTATTATCCAATTTCTGTACTTATGCTAGCTGGGATACGCAATATTCTTATTATATCCACACCAAGGGATACAGGTGCTTTTAAAGAACTTTTTGGTGATGGAAGTCAGCTTGGACTTCACTTTCAGTACGAAGTTCAATATGAGCCAAAGGGACTTGCTGAGGCTTTTATAGTTGGAGAAAAATTTATTGGAAATGACGATGTAGTTCTTGTTTTAGGAGATAATATATTTCATGGATATGGTTTTACGGAAAGGTTAAGGGCCGCTTCAGACAGGCATAACTGTTCAACCATTTTTGGATATCATGTAAGCAACCCTGAGAATTTTGGCGTAGTGGAGTTTGATGAGAATTTTAATGTTATTTCCATAGAGGAAAAACCTTCAAAGCCAAAATCACATTATGCAGTACCGGGACTTTACTTTTACACAAATGATGTGGTGGACATAGCAAAGAATATAAAACCTTCTTCAAGGGGAGAACTTGAAATTACAGATATAAATAATGAGTATTTAAAAAGAGGCAAACTTAAAGTAGAGCTCTTTGGAAGAGGAATGGCCTGGCTTGATACTGGAACCCCCCAGGGACTTTTAAATGCCGCTAATTTTGTAGAGGCTGTTCAGACAAGGCAGGGACTTTATATAGCTTGTATAGAGGAAATTGCTTATAGAGAAGGATATATAGATGACAATCAACTGATAAAGTTGGCAGAGCCTCTTAAAAAAGTTGCTTATGGGAAATATATTTTAGGCTTACTTGATAAAAATCATCATTCATATTTTAGGAGTGAATACAATTGAAGATATTGATTACAGGAGGAAAAGGACAGCTTGCTGGGCAGCTCCGAGAAATTTTGGTTATGGGAAAATCTAAAATAAGAGCACTTGATAAAATTTACTCTGATGCTGAAGTAAAATTCACCAGTAGGGAAGAATTGGACATAACCAAATTAAATGATGTCAGAGACTTTATGGCTGATTATACACCAGATATAATTGTAAATTGTGCTGCCTACACAAATGTGGATAAGTGCGAAATTGATTTTGAAAATGCTTTTAAGGTAAATTCCCTAGGAGCTAGAAATTTAGCATTAGCTTCGCAAAATACAAAAACAAAACTTGTACATATTTCTACTGATTATGTTTTTAACGGCAGAGGTGCTATACCTTTTAGGGAATGTGACTTGCCTGATCCTATTAGTGTTTACGGAAAGACTAAACTTTTAGGAGAACAGTATATTAGAGAAAATTGCAGCAGGTATTTTATAGTAAGGACGTCCTGGCTATATGGTTTATACGGTAAAAATTTTGTATACACTATATTGAAAGTTGCAAAGGAAAAAGGGCATTTAGATGTGGTAAATGATCAGAGAGGTAATCCTACTAATGCAGAGGATCTGGCCTACCATCTTTTAAAGCTTGCTCTTACTTGTGAATATGGTATATACCACTGCAGTGGTAAGGGCGAATGCAGCTGGTATGATTTTGCTTGCAAGATTGTGGAATATGCGGGCATAGACTGCACTGTATCTCCTATGACTTCGGAAAAACTCAACAGGGCAGCTAAAAGACCGGAATTTTCTTCTCTTGATAATATGATGCTCCGATGTACTATTGGTGATAACATGAGGCACTGGAAAGATGCACTTAAATCCTTTATTAAAAAACTGAACAAAAAATAAATAACAAAGATGAAATATCAAATAACAAATAATGAAATTTTGCCATAGGCAAAATCAATATAATTATTTTCTGACACAGGAAGAAAATTTTCCTAATTTGATATTTGTTATTTGAACTTTAAGCTTTAATTTATATTTGAACTTTCAATTGTGCATTGTGAATTGAATAGGAAGGGACATGATTAAAATGGGTAAGTTTAATTTCGTAAAAACAGAAATAGAGGGAGTATACATAATAGAAACAGGTATTTTTGGAGATAACCGTGGGTACTTCATGGAAACTTATAATTATAGTGATTTTAAGGCAGTGGGACTTGATATGGTATTTGTCCAGGATAATCAGTCCAAATCAAAAAAAGGAGTCTTAAGAGGACTTCACTTTCAAAAAAACTATTCTCAAGGAAAACTGGTGAGAGTGGTAAAAGGTAAGGTATTTGATGTTGCCGTGGATTTAAGAGATGGATCCAGTACCTATGGAAAATGGATAGGGGTTACACTATCTGAAGAAAACAGGAAACAATTTTATATTCCAAAGGGATTTGCCCATGGATTTCTAGTTATTTCAGACGAGGCAGAATTTTGTTATAAATGTACGGAGTTTTATCATCCTGAAGATGAAGGTGGTATTATATGGAATGATCCTGATATAAATATAAAATGGCCTCTTGAGGGAATTGACAATATTATTTTTTCTGAAAGAGATAAGTTATGGCCTACACTAAAGGAGTGCAAAAATAATATAAAAAAGTGTTGACTTATATAAACGTTTACTATATAATAAAGTCAAGAAGAAAGATATAACTTCTTCTAGCAATCCTAACTCAAAGAGAGTACTAAGGAAATTGTTTTAAAGGAGTAGAAAGTTTAAAAAATCAGATATTAATACACTTATTTAGAACGAAAGTAAATATGATTAAATATTCACTGGAGTAAGTTATAAGGAATATCTGAAAAATACTTGTGAATATTTAATTTGTAAGAATGTTCAACAAGAATGTATGAAATTTGGTAAGTTTAAATTAAAGTGTTATGTAATAAAGAAGTGTAGTTTTAAAGGTAAGTATTTTGTTAGAAAGTTAATTGAAGTTTTTAAAAAGTGTGTTTGAAGAAAAATAATAAATTAAATTTTTATAGTGTATTAATACATTGTAATGGTAATTGAAAAAGGGTGATGAATATTCAGGTAAGATCAAAGTACTCAAAAGAGTTAGGATTTGCTTAACCACCAGTTAGTTATATGATAGCTAATTGGTGGTTTTAATTTTATTTAGAAAAGTTGAAAATATATTTAAATAATCACTTTAAAGCTGTGAGTTAATTTTATACAATTATCCTATTAATTTGAATTTAAGTTGAAATTATGATATAATGAATTATTAAAATATTTAATCTTCATATATAATTTGTTATATTCTATAATATTTATCAAAATATAGGAGTGGTGAGACATGCCAATAAAAAAAGATTGTTATGCGTATGATTTCAATTATTCTATCCACAATTTTGATGAATTTATGCATAAGTATGTAAAGGAAAAAGATAGTTTTGCAATATGTTTTCTCAATATGACTAATTTGGGGTTATGCAATTATATATTAGAGTATAAATATGGGAATGTCTTATTACATAATGTTATAAATAAAGTAAGATACTGTATCAATCAAAAGGCATATATTTATAAATTTGGTGGAGATGTTTTGCTGCTTATAATACCTAATATAAAGTGCAGAGATAATGCTGTGAAGATTATTAAAAGAATAATAAGTATAAATAATGATATATTTCTATTGGCTGGTAAAAAAATTAGGATAGAGATAAAACTTGGTGTAGCCCTGTATCCCTATGACAATGTTGAATTACATGATGTATTTAAATATGCAAGTATAGCTTTAAATTGTGTAAATAAGAAATGTGGTAGTACATATGAGTTTTTTAATGCTAATATGTATGAAAATAATGCTATGGAAGAAAAAATTGGAACTGATATACAGGATGCTTTCATTAATCATGAGTTCATATTGTATTATCAACCACAGGTAAACGTTGACAGCGGTAAGGTGTATGGAGTTGAAGCTCTTATTAGGTGGAATCATCCAGAGTTTGGGATACTAACACCGTCATATTTTATTGATGGAATAGAGAGAAGCGGCGAAATAAAGAAAGTAGGCAGAATTGTCTTTTATATGGCGTGTCTTGAGGCAAAAAGGCTTCATAAACTTGGATACTCTGATTTAATTATGTCTGTCAATTTATCTATAAGACAATTTGAAGATGATTTTTTTATTACTTTTATTAAAAATATATTGGAAATAACGCAGGTTAAGCCTGAATATATTAATTTTGAAATAACTGAGAGGACGGCTATTAATTCTACTGAAAAAATCACATCTGCCTTGAGAAATATAAAAGATATAGGAATAAAAATATTTGTAGATGATTTTGGAACTCAATATTCTTTTTTAAATTATCTATATACCGTACCTATAGATGGTATAAAAATAGATAGATCTTTTATTAATGGCATAGATAGATGTGAAAAAAAATTTATTATTGTAAAAAATCTTATTAAACTTGCAAATGACTTAAATTTGGAGGTAGTGGCAGAAGGAATGGAAACAGTGGAACAGTTGAGATACTTAGAGAGAGCTAATTGCAGAAATGTGCAGGGATTCCTCTTTGGAAAACCACTTAATCCAAATGAACTTACAAGTTTTATGAAAACAGCAAAGTTTGAAACAAGCAGGGTAATAGCCTCCCTTTAAAAATAAGGTTTAATTTTACCCTAAAAAATGGAGTTTATATGTATATTTATTATGGTATTATTATTTTTATTTTTGGAACTATAATAGGAAGTTTTTTAAATGTATGCATATATAGAATACCAATGCAGGAATCTATTGTGTATCCATCTTCCCATTGTACAAATTGCGGCAATAGAATTAAATGGTATGATTTAATTCCTATAGTGAGTTATGTTATTTTAAGGGGAAAGTGTAGAAATTGTGGAGAAAAGATATCTAAAAAATATCCTATTGTGGAATTTATTACGGGTTTATTGTATCTTATGCTTTATATTAAGTTTGGAATTAGTATAGATATTGTGAAGTATGTTGTATTTATAAGTATTTTGATTGTCATAGGAATAATAGATTTTGATACAACAGACATTTATTTTAAGACTACAATAGTAGGTTTGATTTCAGCATTTGTATTTTTAGGAATATATTATTATAATGGACTGCCTATAAGGACTTATATTTACGGAGGTATAGCAGGCGGTGGACTTTTAGTACTTATTATTCTCATAACAAAAGGTGGTATGGGATGGGGAGATGCGGAAATTTGTCTTATATGCGGCTTGTTTCTTGGACTTAAGTTCACTTTTGTAATGCTATTTTTATCTTTTATTATAGGGGCAATTATAGGAGTAATACTTATTTTGTCGGGAAAGAAATCAAAAAAAGATTATATACCTTTTGGTCCATTTATTACAGCAGCATCTGTTATTACAGTATTTTGTGGACAAAATATTTTAAGTTGGTATTTATAACAAGTATACGTATTATACAATAAATTCTAGGCAAGTAGAAGACTGATTAGAGTTTCAATATAGAAAGTTAACTTATACAGGCCATGTAATGACAAATTTCAACACCATAAAAACTTTTGACAAGTCTAGAGCTCGGTATTTTGAAAATCTAAGAAGCTTAGCTAAACTCGTGCCTCAAACAGTATCTAAGCCCCTAAGATTTTCTAAAATACCTCACTAAGACTTATGGAAAAGTTTTTGAAGGTGTTTTCAATTTTGTCATTACATTTTATGCATAAGCTTAAGTTTCAATTGAAAATCCTATAGATTGTAAAGTTTAAAACTAAATCTATAATCACTTAAAATTGCTAAAGGTATAAATCTTGGTTGAATTTATACCTTTAGCATTTAAATCAAACTGACAATTTGGATAAGTTTAATTGTAGAGTTAACTATCTATATATAGGGTTTCTAACTTAAAAATCAACTTATACGCAGGCATATTTTTACAATAATGAAGCTCTTTTAAATATTTTGTATATAAGTCTTAGAAAAAAATTCGTAAAAACTTAGAACTTTTGAATTGTTTGAGGTACGAGTTTTCAAAAGTTCTTAGCTTTTTTAGAATTTTTTACTTAGACTTATCAAAATATTTAATGAGCTGAAGTTTGTAAGAAATATACGGAGAATAAGTTGATTTTTTGTTTACAAATGCTATAAAAGTTTTTATAAAAATATGTATTTTATTTGCCATATATATTATAATTAAATCTATAATGTTAAAAGCGGAGGGATACTATGGGAGAATGGGAAATGTTACTCAGGCTAGTACTCTCGGGAGTACTTGGGGCTTTAATAGGATTTGAAAGAAGAAGCCACTCTAAGCAAGCAGGACTTAGAACTCATTTTGTCGTAGCAGTTGGAAGTGCCCTTATTATGCTTGTGTCTAAATATGGATTTTGGGATTTAGTTGGTATGAATTCGGTTTCACTAGATCCAAGTAGGGTAGCTGCTCAGGTTGTAAGTGGTGTTGGTTTCTTGGGAGCAGGAACTATTATTGTGGAGCACCAGTTTGTAAGAGGACTGACTACTGCAGCTGGATTGTGGGCTACAGCAGGTATTGGTATAGCAATTGGTGCAGGCATGTATATACCTGGTGTGGGAGCTACAGTGCTTATAGTTATAGGACTTGAAATATTCAACAAACTTCAAAAAAACGAGGTATATTCTATAGGAAGGGCAAATTTATCAGAAGAAGGTATTAATTCTGCACTGGATATATTAAAAAATTCAAAAATGAAAATATCTAATATTCAGGTTAATAGGCATCATAATAAAAGTAATAAGGATTTAGAAGTGAGGATTACCTTTAAAGTTTATACCAGAAATCAAAATGAAATAAAGGATATGATGGTAAATCTTCTGAAAATTCCTTACGTAAGGGACGTAAACATAGAATAAATTTTTTTATATTAAGTCAAAATTTTATATGTGAGGAAGTTGAGCATTAGCAAACTATAATATAATATTGGAGGAAAACATATGAAAAAAATATTTAAACTGGCTTTAGGGCAAGCAATAATTTTAGGACTCGCTTTCCCTGGAACTGTATCTGCTGCTTCCAGCCATAATGTGAGCAGAATTTACGGATCAAGTAGATACCAAACCTCAATAAATATTTGTAACAACTTTAGCAGCGGGAAAGTACAAAATGTTATTGTAACCAGTGGAAACAATTTCCCCGACGCCTTAGCTGGTAGTGTGCTTTCAAAACAATTAAATGCCCCTATTCTTTTGGTAGACAAGTCTTTAAGTGACAGTCAGGATTCTATTAATTATATAAAAGATCATTTGGATGCAAGTGGAACTGTATACGTTCTAGGTGGATATGCTTCTGTAAGTGATGAATATATAAATTATATTAAATCTTTAGGGTTTAACAATATTAAAAGGCTTGGCGGAAAAAATAGATTTGACACTAATAAAGTAATAGTAGAAAATATGAATGTAGGTAAGGGAACGCCTCTAGTTATAGTTAATGGCAGTAATTTTCCTGATGCACTGAGTATATCAAGCATAGCAGGTATGAAAGGTTATCCAATAATTTTAAGTAATACAGATACACTGCCGGATGAAGTAAAGGAAAAGATAAGCGAAATAAGCCCTTCTTCTGTTTACATAATAGGAGGACAAGGTGCATTAAGTGATAATATTATTTCTGAAATAAAGAAATTGGACACAACTATAGAGGATGGAAATATTATAAGAATATGGGGAAAGAATAGATATGAAACCTCATTAAACATATGTAAATATTTTAATTTGGACAGCAGTACTGTAGTTATTGCAAATGGAGAAAATTTCCCGGATGCTTTATCTGGAAGTGCTTTAGCAGCAAAACTTCAAGCGCCTATTTTACTTACTGATGGAAAGAATATTTCAACTCAAAAAGAGTATATAGATACCACAAAGTATACAGATGAAATTATACTTGGGGGAAGTGGTGCTGTAAGCGAAGATGCGGAGAATGAGTTAAAAGGAATAGAAAAGAAGCTGTTTGAAGTAACTAATGAGTATGTAGGTGAAGATGGAAAGTATTATATAGAAGGTAATTATTTAAAATATGTTACAGATATAAATGAAGCTTTAGATTATGTAAAAAGAACGGGAGATAGCAGTGTAGTTGAAGAAGATAATGGACAGTGGTTTATATTAGATGATGGCTTTGACATGACCATAAGCGATAAGGTAAAATTAGAGGTAGATAGTGATGTGAGTATAAAACTAATTCATTTTGATAGTGATGGAAATATATCCTATAATCAACCTAATTTCACTGATATGGTCAATGGTAAATATGAAGATAGGCCTGTATTTAATTTATTCATTAAAGATGGTAAAGTAATGAAAATGGATCAGCAGTTTAGACCATAAACAGAGTTCTTGGCATCAGATGGAGTTTTGACTCCACCTGATACTTAGAAATCGTTATCCAGGGACGTAGCTGCTTTTTACTCCAACTTGGAAAAGTTGGAGTATTAGAGCAGGTAGTCATCGGATAAAAGAAGAATAGGGCTATGTGTAATTATTAATTTGCAAATAGAACCTTCTTAATGTATGAAATTGGTTTTATATGTTAGGAAGGTTCTTTATATAATTTTGAATGAAAAATATCATAAAGAAGGGAAGCGAACATTTAGCAGTTTCATGTTAAGTAATTTTGCTGCTAAAATAGCATATGGAAATAAAAAATATAAAGGGAAATACATTTTGTATTGATACTAAAATGGCATGCATACCTTTTTATAAGATCAATTATAGAGAAATAATTATGATGGATTCTGGATGGCCAAGAGGAGGAGAAAGGGAAGGTATAGCTGAAGTTTTAAAAACGAATAATTTAAAAGTAACTGCTATAATATGCACTCATGCTCATATGGATCATATAGGTAATGCTGAATATTTGAAAGAAAAGTATAATTGTATTATTGCTATGCCGGAATGTGAAGCTGTTACTTGCAGTTCAATTATTAACTTGAAATTTTATCATAATAATTATAACATGGCTGAAATTGCAAAACATTTTGGACAGATGGTTTGTAAAACAGATATTATGATTACACCTGATCAAGAAAGTATATATGTTTGTGGTGTCAAATTTAAAATTATTCATACACCAGGACATAGTGCTGCCCATATATGTGTCATTACTCCTGATGATGTGGCATATTTAGGGGATGCCCTTGTTGGATATGAATTAATGGAGCAAGCTAAAATGCCTTATTCCTATTCTCTGACGGATGATTTGAAAAGCAAAGAGAAACTTTATGACTTAAATTGTAGTAAATATATTGTGGCACATAAAGACATATATGATGATATTACAAAGCTCATAAAGGATAATATAAAATTTTATAAAGATACGGCAAATAGCATATATGATGTAATAGATAAAAATGGAAGCATGACAATGGAAGAAATTTTTAGATCAGTAACTAAAAATTTTAACATTAGTCTGGATAACAGGGTAAAATATGGATTAACAGAAACAATTTTAGTATCCTATGTGAGATATCTTAATGAAAAAGGTATGCTGGATTTAAGTATGGAGAATGGACTTTATAAATATTTAAAAAAGGCACCTATTTGTACTAACGTTTATTAATTATATAGAAAGCAATAATTATCTTGTCTTTAATAAAAATTAGTAATAATATAAAATTTATGAATAATATGTTCTAAGGAGGAGATAGTTATTGTTTATATCATCAAAAGTAGCTCTTCAGTTTTTAAAACACAGTAAATTGCAAACCTTTGTCATAATACTGGGAATTGCAGTAGGAGTTTCTGTGCAAATATTTATAGGGCTTTTAAGCAGTGGACTTGAAAATACTATTTTAAATAAAATTGCAGGAAATTCAGCTCAGGTTACGGTTTATTCTAATAACGGCAGCATAGAAAATTGGAGTGATATAAAAAATAAGATTGTAAAAGAAGATAAAAATGTGAAAGCTACGGCACCTGTAGTTGATTCCCAGGTATTTATTAAATTAAAGGATACTAACCAACCTGTTCAGATTAGAGGATTTATGCCTGAAGATGTAAATTCACTTTATAACATAAAAGGCAGTATATATGAAGGAAAAATGTATGAAAATAGTGGACAAGTTATTATAGGAAAGGACTTGAAGAAGAAGCTTGACTTAAAACTTGGAGATAATATAGATTTGTTTACCATGGGCGGGAAAAAGTTGACTTTAAACATAGTTGGCTTCTTTGATCTTGGAGCTGCTAAAGTAAATGGAGCCTGGGTTATTACGGATTTAGGTGATGTTCAAAATTTAATTGATTTTGGCAATAAGGCTACTTCTATAGAAATTGCAGTTAAGGATATATATAATGCGGACTTGGAAGGAAAGAAAGTAACTAAAATAATTTCTGATAATAGTCTTAATGTGCAGAATTGGAAAGATCAGAATAAATTTTTAGCCAGTGGGATGGTTGGAGAAAAAATTTGTACAATAATAATTCAGTTTTTTGTACTTCTTGCAGCAGTCCTCAGTATCATAAGTATACTTGGTATAAGTGTAGTTCAAAAATATAAACAGATAGGTATATTAAAGGCCATGGGTATAAAAGATGGAAGTGCAGCTTTTATATTTTTTGTACAAGCTTTTATACTTGGAGTATTGGGAACGGCTTTGGGATTGCTTTTTACATGGTTGTACATAAAAGGGTTTAATAGATATATAGTTAATTCCGAAGGATTGCCTCTAGTTAATATAGTTGTGAACCATAAATTTATTTTAGCATCATCTATTATTGATGTAGCTGCGTCAACTTTTGCGGCACTCTTTCCAGCATTTAAGTCATTTAGACTTAATCCTGTGGAGGTAATAAAAAATGGATAATATCATTCAACTTGAAAACGTGAATAAGATATATGGAAGAAGAGTTAAAAATAAGGTTTTATCGGAAGTAAATATATCCGTAGAAAAAGGATCTTTTAATTCCATTATAGGGGCATCGGGAAGTGGAAAGACCACTCTTTTAAATATAATGGGGATGTTGGATAAGCCAACAACAGGAGAAGTGTACATACAGGGTAAAAGTATAAAAAGTATAGGGAGAAATTCAAGAGCTGCAGTGAGAAATAAAAGCATAGGATTTGTTTTTCAGTTTCATTATCTTCTACCCGAGTTTAATGCAATACAAAATGTACTTATGCCTTACAGAATAAAGCATTTTTTTTGCGGTAGAAGTGCTAAGAGAAAGGCAGAAGAACTTTTGGAACTAGTTGGACTTTCTGAGTGCAAGAAAAAGAAGGTATATGACTTATCAGGGGGACAGCAGCAAAGAATTGCTATAGCTAGGGCACTTATGAACGATCCCAGCATAGTTCTTGCGGACGAGCCCACTGGAAATCTTGATTCTACAAATGCAGAGAGTATTTATAAACTCTTTCGACAAATAAATGATAAGTTTAGTACTACCTTTATTATTGTAACTCACGATGTAAATATAGCTAATAAAACTGATAGGATAATACAGATAAAAGATGGACAAGTGCGGGATTAACCTTCACTTGTTCTTTTATATTTACAAAATTTTAATTTTGAACTCCTAATACAATGGTATATACTAATATTGAAGGGAGTATGAGTAAAATGGACGAAAAAAAGGAGAGAGAAATGGAAGAATTAGCTGAGGAAATTGACATAATATTTTCAGTTAAAGATAATATTTCTCAGAGTGAAATAAATAACTTCCTAAATAAATTTACTGAGTTATCGGAAGATGATATACGAAAAAAAATATCAGAAATTACTGGAGATAATTCCTATATAGAAAATTCGTCTTCAGATCAAAACGATAAAAACTCCACAGAGAATATAGATTCTGAAAGCTGCAGTGAAGTAAAGGTTGAAGATTCTCCAGAAGAGCTGGATGAAGATAAAATTGAAAATGTAAATGATGATTTACAATTACATATAGATGAATTACCTGAGAAATCAGAGGATAATAAAATTAAACCTATTTTTGATGATGGAAACATTCCGGATGTACCCTTTGTAAGAGCAGAAATAAAATATGGGCAACTGTCTCTGGAATGGGGATGGCCAGAAGGTATAGACAAAGTACTTTTATGCTGCAGGATGGATAGATTTCCAGAGTCACCTTCAGATTCCAGTGCTTCTCATGCAATTATAGAGAGAGAGGAAGATTTTGAAACAGGAGATTACACCATAAGTAAAATAGAAGAAGGAAATTATTATTTCTGTATTTATACTGTGGTGGAATATGAAAACAAGACGTTATATTCTGAAGGTCAGAGAAGGCTTGTAGTAAATAAAGTACCCCAGGAAATATTTTATGAAATAGACTTAAAAAGAAGTCTCTTGGGTAAATTAAAATCTGCTAGGATAAGCTTATCTTCAGCATCTTCTAAATCTTTTTCAAAGGGAGAAATAGAATTGCCACAGCTTGTTTTAATCAGTAAGATAGGAAATATGCCTGTCCAAAAATCTGATGGAGAAATTTTGTTTAATATAGATTATGAAACCTTAAAAAATGATGAAATCATGGACTTTGATTTGCCTATTGAAAATATAAGAAAAAATATGTATGTGAAATTATTTTTTGTAGATGACTCTAACAGCAAGTTATACAGGATAGTTTCGCCAGCTAAGGAAAAACTGTACTTTAAGTAAAGAGGGGAGGATTAACTGTGAAACTTAACTTTAGAAAAAAAGATGATTATATATGTCCCTATTGTTTTTCTAAACATGCTTTAAATGAAGTGAATTTTATATGCAGAAATGATCCTGATTTATGTGAAAATGCAAGAAACCTAACGCCCATAAAGCCAAAGAACGTTGAGGACAAAAATGAAATGCCGGATTATGTGTTTTGCAATGAGTGTGGACAGAAAACCAATATAAAAGTATGTCCAACCTGTAATCAGGAACTCCCATATTCAATTGGAGAATATGATAATTTAATATTTGCAGTAATTGGTGCAAAGGAGGCAGGAAAAAGCCATTATATTGCAGTTTTGATTCAAAAGATAATGAACGAGATAGCTTCAGCCTTCAATTATAGTCTTTCAGCAGTTGATGATGCTACTATGAATAGATATAGAAATGATTTTTATAATCCTATTTTTAAGAGAAATGAAATTATAGGAGTAACTCATTCTGCTAAAACTGATGCTTCTGTAAAGCAGCCTCTTATATATAATCTTGTTTTTAAGGATAACGGAATATTTGGAAGCTTTTTAAAAAGTAAGAAGATAAGCAATGCAGTTACTATTGCTTTTTTTGATACTGCAGGTGAGGATTTAGATTCTGAAAATACTATGAAAACTGTAAATAAGTACATATATAATTCTTCAGGTATAATATTTTTGCTTGACCCTCTTCAGCTGGAGGAAGTCAGGAGAAAGCTGCCTAAAAATATTAAATTGCCGCAGCAAAATACAGAAATAGAAGACTTGCTTTCTAGAACGGCAAACCTTATTAGAAAAGCAAATGATATAGGAATGGATAAGCTTATAGACATACCTGTGGCTGTGGCTTTTTCAAAAATTGATGCAGTGGAATCACTGATTGATCCATCAAGCTGCATAAATTATCCAAGCAGCCATGTAAGTAAGGGATATTTTGATTTGGCAGATTTTGAGGATGTAAATGGAACAATGGAATCTTTAGTCAGGAACTGGGGTGGAGAAAATTTTGCAAATCAGCTTAGTTCAAATTTTAAAGAGTACGCTTATTTTGGATTGACAGCTCTTGGATGTAATCCTGAAAGTAACAGGATAGCTAAGCTTAGACCACATAGGGTAGAAGATCCTTTTTTGTGGCTTCTCTATAAATACAAATTTATTAAGGGAGAAAAGAGGAAGTGATAGATAATGGCAGTTCAGCAGCTTTTTTATACGTCCTGTAAAAAGGGCTTGTCCTCTGGAATGGGATTTCAAACTTATTCCATGTCAAAAGGTATTACAGACAAAGAGAGAATGGAAATAGAAAGCCACTGCATATACATACCGCCTTCTAATCTTCCAACACAACCTACCAAAGAAGAGATAGACAGGTTGTTTCCTATATCTTTTTCTTATTTTAGACTTGAAAGTGGAAAGTACTGTATTTCACAAATTAAATATGTGGGAAAAGATTATTCAGAGAGATATGGAAATTACTTTTGCCATGTACTTATATCGAATAATGCTTGGGAGTTTTATCCTATAGAGCTTTATGAATCGCCTGTTTTTAGAGATTGTTTGAGTGAAGAAGAAAAAAATGCTGTTGAAATAGATTATCTTCCTGAAATTACGGAGATTCCACTAGGAAATGTAGTTGATTTTGATGAAATAAGTAATTTTTTAAAAGGCAGTGGAGGAGATAGGGGTAAGAAATTTACAAGTCTTTTAGAACGTGTTGTGACGTATAATAGTTCCAAAAAAAGAATTATACTTGCAGATGTAAAAGAAAACATTCCTTTTTGGATTGGGTCAGTTTGTATGTCACTACCTAAAAAGCTGGCACTGCAATTTAGTTTTACTACTTACAGCTATAACCCAGATAATACAGACTATATACTCTGCGGTATAAGTAAAAATGGTAGCAAATTTAATTTTGCAGACAATCGAAAGATGTATGAGTACAGTGCTATGAATTTTTCAGAAGATTGTCCAAGGAGCAAAAGCAGTTTTTCAAAGCGGGCTGAAGTAGGATACACTGTTTCAAAAGAAGTGTTCCTGCCTTTTCTAAAATTTTTAGATCAGTTTGAGTACAATAAACTGGATGAAGAAGTGGATAATTGTGTAACCCTTTATAATATAGTAAAAAAGGGACTTGAAAAATGCAGTATAGAAGATGTGAAAAAAGCCCTCAGCTTTGCAATTAAATATAAATCGGAAGAGGCCTATGAGGAACTCTTTCATCAGATTGATGCAAGACTTGAAAAGATAAGTACACAGGTGGATGTCCAGCTTTGCTATATGATAACTACATTTTTACTTAAAGTGTCTAGAGACATAGGTGATGATAATTATATAGTAAAGGCTTATAAATTTTTCTTTGACTCTCTTGATTATATTGCAGTTTATAGCAAAGATACGGATATTTATGAAATGTTGAATTTGCGTAAAAGAATGGCACAGGATGAAATGGATAATATGGGTCAATTTTTAGAAGCTTCGCTGAGTCCAGATAGAATAAAAAGTATTCAAAAGGATATTAAAGAAAATCCAGTTTATTATTCAATTTCTACAATATCAGATATAATTTACTCCGGGTACACTTTTAAAGATAAAAATGTTACTTTGCTTTTAAATAACTGTATAAAATTTTTAATAGCATCTGAAGACAACACTTTATATGTGCTCAATTATTTTAAAAATGATTGTGAGTGTATCTCAAAAATTATTATTAGAATTTACTGCATAAACTATTATTTAGGTAGAAACGAAACTATTTTGGATTTGCTTGCGAAATTTGTTGTAGATGAGGGAAACAGGGATGGTAATTGGAAGAAAAAAGTCTATTCAAATATGTACAACCTTCCAAACTCCTATAATTTTTTATTTTCTCTATATGTTTTTCAGTTAAAGAAAAATATTGAAAATCAGGACTTTTTTACAAATTACTGCAGTGAAATATTCAACTCTTTTGAAGAGTACAGAAGTGAAAAATTTTCAGATGCTTTTAAATTGTATTTGGAATTTTATCATGGAGATGACGCAGCCCTTGAAAGTTACAAGGGAATATTGAATTATATAATTGATAACTTAAATATGCACATTGTGGATAAAAAAGTAATGGAGAAGTTTATAACGGATGTAGAAGAAAAATTAAGTATAGATAATGCAGTAGAAGAAAATGGACTTATTGAAACAATTTTAAAATTAAAAAGAAAGTATAATATTACAACTATCTGTAATATATCAGAACTTTTGTATATTGGTAAGAGAATTGAAAATCCAGATATGGACTACAATGAAAAACTTCTTAAGAAGGTTAAATATAACTTTTCACATATGAGTGAGGAAAAGTATAGAGAATACTTAAGCTGGCTTTTACCTAATATATTAGTGCAGTCTTCTGGCTCTGCAGGCCATATAAAGGTAAAAAAGACTTTTTTTTGTTCCAAATATGAAGATACCTTTTACGATGTATATGTTAATGGTATAGAGGATATACTTTTTACAAAAAAATATAAAAACTTAATGGGTTCTCGATACAATGATAGGTATAAAATATTTTTAGATTTTTTCATAACCTTATATAAAAATAAGAAAAATTTAAGTGAAGAAAGGGAAAATATTATATATAATAGAGTAATAGAAATACTTATAAAAATTTCTCAAAAAAAGTTAAAAGAGTATACTGCCTATATTGTTGATAAGACGAGTAAATTAAAAAATCAAGTTTACATTAGAGAAAAGTGGCTTGAAATTGAAAAAGAAGCAGAGGAAAAGGGCAAGAAAAAGGGTATACTTGATCTTTTTAAAAAATGATTTAGAGAGGTGTTATTTACTGTGAAAACTAGAGCTAAGATGGTTCTCATTGCAGTTTTTGTGTATGTTCTCCAATTGGGTTTTATACCTTCACAAAAGGTATATGCCAGTACATCATCTCCAAATGTAGATGTAGTTTTTGTGCTTGATTCAAGTGGGTCTATGAAACAAAGTGATCCAGAGGAGATAAGGACAGAAGCTATAAAGATGTTTTTGGATATGGGACAGGTACAGGGAAACAAGGCAGGACTTGTGGCTTATTCAGATACTATAATAAAAGAACATAACCTGGATGCAATAAATTCTGAATCGGATAAAGAGAGAATAGAGGAAATGGCTTCTAATATACCTCTTGGGCAGAAAACCGATATTGGAAGAGGTCTTTTGGAAGGTGCAAAGGTATTAGATAGTGGACATGACAGCAATAATAGACCACTTATAATACTGCTGTCCGATGGCAAAAATGATTCTCAAAGGAGTGCCAGTGAATCTTTAAAGGATTTAAATAGTGCAATAAGCACATGCAAAAGCAAAGGTTATCCTGTGTATACTATAGGACTCAACTATGATGGAACTGTAGATAAAGCACAGTTAACTCAAATAGCCAGTGAAACAAAGGGAAAAAACTACATAACCAATAAGGCATCAGACCTTACAGATATACTAAAGGATATATATGGAGACAGTGCAAATGTAAAAGTTCAGGATCAGGGAAATATTGTGGCTGATGGAACCTTTCAGGATTTTAAAATAAATGTACCAGGGTCAAATGTTTTGGAAGCCAATATATCTATGGTTACAGACAACCCTTTAGAATTAAAGCTTATAAACCCTTCAGGTAAGGAAATACAGATACCTTCAAGTGATGTGGTTTTTACAAAATCAAAGAAGTATTCAGTACTTAAGATTGTAAAACCTGCGAGCGGTCAGTGGAATCTAAAGGTGAAAGGTGTAAGCGGAAGTAATATAAAGATAAGTTATGTATTTAACTATAAAAATCAGGGAAACCAAAGTTCTGTAGATAAAAACATTCAAGGCGATAAGTCTGTATTTAAAAGTCCAAAGGTCATAGGAGCAGCTGCGGCTGCAGCACTAATTATTATAGGTCTTGCAGCCTTTGTACTGATGAAGAAAAGACGTGTACAGGGATTTGGAAGACTAGAAATTCACATTAAGGATGAAAGTACTAGTGAGGTTCTTTCACCTCAATTTAGAAATTTGGATAATTACAGCGGAAGTTTTACACTTTTTGAAGTCTTAGGATTAAAAGAAGAGTATGCAGAAACAGAAAATATAAAATTCATATTTAAAGAAGATGACAGCATAGAACTTGTAAATAAGTCAGGCTGTGTACTGCAAAAGTCTGGTAGAAAGCTTGAGGAGGGTTCTAAGCTACTCCTTTATAACAGGGATAAAGTAACAGTGTTTTTAAATAAAGTAACAAAGAGTATAACATTAGAATTTCACTCAAAATAGTGTCAAAGGGAGGTAGAATATGAATACTAGAGTTAGGGAACACCTGGAAGACCTTGAAGTTAGCAAAGGTGGAGGAATAATAAGTGATAAGATACGTATAGAAACCATACCTAATCCAGTTCTTGTAATAGGACTTGGAGGAACAGGTATAGATGCTATGCTGAGATTAAAATATCAAATAAATAAAAGATTTGTGCTAGAACAGGACAGTATTTCAAATACAAGAAAAGATAAACCCAAGAAAGTTGAGTTCTTAGGTTTTGAAACAAATCAGGGAGAAAAAAATAAAAGATATCCCATGAATGGTGGGGTAGGACTTGATCCTCAAAGTGAACTTGTCATGCTTTCAAATGCAGAAGTTAGGTCCATATTAAACGATCGTAAGATACTAGATGATTGTATAAAAGAGTGGCTGGCACCAGAGTTGTCTTCTGAAAGTGGTACTGATGGTGCAGGTGGAGTTAGACAGGTTGGCAGACTGCTGCTTTTTACAAAAATTAATGAGATTGTGGATTGCTTAGAAAAGAAAATAAGACTTCTTCAGGAAGACACAGAGGAAATTTTACATGTGTTTGTACTTTCTGGACTTTCAGGAGGAACTGGAAGTGGAACCTTCATAGATATTGCCTATATAGTAAGGGGAATAATGAATAATATTTACGGAGCAAAAGGCGATGACAAGGTAAATATTATGAGCTATTTATTTATGCCAGATGTTAACTTATCTAAGACTTCTGACAACCAATCTGCACAATCCTATATTATAAAAAATGGATTTGCAGCACTTAAAGAGTTGGATTATCTTATGGGTATTGGTGATAGGCATGAGAGGTTTACTCAAAAATACAGAAACAGGATTACAGTGGATTCACCTATGCCTCCTTTTAATCTGTGCCATCTTATTTCTGCTACAAATGTAGACGGCAGACCTATGAGCAATGCCTATGACTACTGCATGAATGTAACTGCAGAAAATATTGTAAACTTCATGTCAAATGAGGTTAGAGAATCTGGAGGAGTATTTGCAATACAGGATTATATAAGCAACTTGAAGCAGAACACGGATAATATGGCAAAACCATATATGGCAAATTACAAATATGTAATGATAGGTGCCTCCTCTGCAGTACTTCCTCTTGAAGAAATTACTACTTATATGGCATATAAACTTTTTGAAAAAATACAGTATATGTTTGAGAACATGCCTAAAGAACAGGAAATAGATCAGTTTATAAGAAAGGCAAGATTAGATGAGGATGCTGTAATAGACAGATTTGAAGAGCATCTTCAAAATAGAAAGCCACTAACAGGTTATAAAAACAGGGAAAAGTTTAATTATGACAATGTAATAAAAAAGCAGTCCGTGAATATAGATGAAGAGATGAAGGAGTACTTGAGGGACTGCACAAATGAATATGATAAAGTAAAAACACAGTATCCGGGCGAAATTTTAAAACTGGTTAAGGATATGGTGAATCAAATTTTTAAAGACCCTAAAAAAGGACCTTTTTATGCATCCAGGGTGTTGTTTTCAGATGGATTTTGTGTTGTAAGAACTCTAGAGGCACAGGTAACTTCTTTAAATGAAAGACTTATGAATATTTCTACGGAAATAAAGTCTGCAGAAGAACTAGCTGAGGATAAGTTTGTAGAAGCTAGAAAAGCCCTATTGTTTACTAAAGAAGGCAAAAAAAATGATTACATAGAGGCTAAAAGTGAAGAGTATTTATTAAAATCTGAAGAACAGAGAATAATGAGGATGGCTGATTTTTACAGCAGTGTAATTGAAGAGCTTAGCAAACTGAATAACAGTATTTATAGGGTATATACTGAAATATTAAATGAATTGAACAGGATATTTAAAGAAGATGGAGACGTACTTGTAAAGGGAGAGGAAATAGAAGGAGCTCTTGGAAGAACTTATTCCTGGACAGTAGTAAAAGTGCCGGATTTAGTGGATTATATTGAAAAAGTTGTGAATAAAGAAGAAGCAGATGATATTGTAAGGAGATTTTCTGAGAGACTTTTAGAGGAATCTGAGAAATGGATTGACGAAATGCATATTGATGTAGTTGGCTCAATTTCAAGTTTTGTCTCAGAAGAATACGGAGATGTAATAACAAAGTCCATGGAAGATTTCCTTGCTTTAGAATACGGAGAAGATAAATCCATAATAAATATAGTTAAAGATGAAATTGCACCAAAGCTTGATAGGGATGCAGTGCCTATTTTCCATTTAAGTAATACGGAGGCATTGAATTTCCCAGCGTGGAGTATGGTTTCAGTGCCTAGAAATGCAAAGAAAATTCTTGAAGGAATTAAGGAATATAAGAAAAATTCCAATAAAGGCAATGCCATTAACATTAAGGAGAGTATGGTTACAAATAGGATATTCTGGCTTAATACTAAAAATGGAGTTCCATTGTATTCTTATGCTCCTATAAAACATTACGAAGAGATTTATGAAAAGACTATGTTTGAACGGGATGGAATAGGAAGGCATTTATATCAAAACGGAGAGAAAAATTGGGTATACCTTCCATCACCTATTCCAGAAGAAGCTTGGGGTACAACTTATGTAAATGATAGAGTGAAAGAATATAATGAAAAAGTAAGGAATCTCTTTGACAGAGCCTTAGAACTTGGATGTATAGTAGATACCCAAAAGGGAAGCAATGAAAGATACAAGTGTATTATTACTGAAGAATTTGATATAGATGATTTTATGAAAAATTATAATATGGATATGAAAGGTGACAAAATAAATATAGGAGAGGTAAAAAGGGCCATAGGGGATATGAACAAACTTATTCAGGATAAGCTGACCCCTGTGCAAGATAGTGACAGCCAGAAATATTATATTTATGAAAGCAGCAGCAGCGAAAAGGCTAAAATTGATCTGATAAGAACTCCAGAACTTACAGAGCTTGTAAAAAAAGAGGTGGAAAAGTATGAAAAAATAATAGATAAGAAAAAGGAGCTTGAAAATATAATATCAGATTTGAGCAAAGCTGAAGCTAATGTAGATAGTTTTTTAAGGGCACTTTATACGGAAACTATAATAAAGAAGGGTTTGCTTTATGTCTATAATGGAAGTGAAGACAGCAAAGTAGATATAGAACCTTTTATAAATGTATTAAAGCAAAAGGAATATCAGTATAAGGCTATATTTGATAAATATGAGACTTTAGATAAGGGAGAAAAGACTATTGTAGATAAAACTTCAGATAGAAAGTTAGAACAACTTTCCACAGGAGATGGAGTTGAAATTCTAAAATTGAAAGTAAGTTCTATTATAGAAGAAGTGAAATCATCTGTTGGTGAACTGGACACTAGAAAGTATCAGATGGTAGAGGGTGATAAATTGTATGCTTTTTATACTGACATACTTTCAAGACTTCAAGAAGTACAAAAATTGCTGGCTTAGATAATATGGATCTGTAATTGGGAGGAATTTTCATGGAAGAAGTTTTAAAAAATTTTGTGGAAAAGTATGATTTAAAGGTGGAAAAAACAATATACGACGGTGACACTAAAAGAAATGTGAATAACCCCATACTTTTCCTCTTTATAGGAGATAGTACTGAAGATGCCTATGAGTATATTAGAAATAGTATAGATAAAAAATGGGATAATGGCAGAGGTGCAGTTTTTATAAATGTTTCCACAAAATCTGTTAAAGACACGGATAATTCTTTTAACATCCAGCTCCATGAAGATTTTAAAAATAAAAAGACGTTGAGAAAAGATATAAGAGATAGATTTTATAGTGATAAGGAAGATCTTAAAAATTTAAATCGAAAAATTACAGAAGCTAGAGATAAATTGTTGTCAGAGGGGGACATGTTTAACTCCTTTGACAGCATAAATATTTCTGTAATTACTACATCTAAAGATCCATTGAATGTAATACTTACAGAAGTAACTGTACTTTTAAAAAAGAGGATGCTGGAGGTATTTAAGCTCAGCTCTGCAGATCTCTATGTTTTGATTAAAAGTCAAAATTTAGGAGATGAGGTCTATGAAGGGGCAGTTACAGTAGGATTTTTTAGGGAAGTGGAATATTTTCAAAAAGATAGCTTTAGGTTTAAAGAAGACATAGCTGTTTATGGGGATGAGACACAGCTTAATGTTACCTGGGAAGGACCTTTATTTTATCTTACCTATGTTCTGGAAGAAAAAAATGAGAAGGGCATAATTCCTAAAGGTTCCATGGATAACAACTATGAAATAATTTCCTATATAAATCTTATAAAAAATAGGGAGGCATCATCCAATGCCTATTCGGATACGGAAAATCAGTACTACGACAACAATATATTTAAATCAAACATAAGTTATGATAATTCTATGAATAGGTATATTTCAGCAGGACTTTCACAGGTGAAAAGACCTAATAGTGCCATTGCTATTTCTGTGCTTGGAGCATTTTATGAAAGAATGTTAAAGGAAATGAATACACTTTCTAAAAAGCAGCAGGAATTTATAAATGAAATTTTAAAAATTGATGAGGCAAGTATTGAACTGCAAGTTGAAGAAATACTTCCTGAGGGAGTAACAATAGAAGACATGCAGGGGATTATGACAGATAATTTAAAACAGGTAGAGAAAAAAATATCAAGTTTTAACTTAAGGGAGATAGAAGAAAAGTTATATGACGATAGATGCGAAAAGTTTTTCTTTGAAAACTTTCAAAAGCCTTCTGAGGAATCGGTGAAAAACTGTGATTTAGAAAATAATATGAGGACTTTGATTAGAAAAAATATACTTGAGGACAATAAGCTTAATTTATATTGTGCCTTTAACTGGACCTCGGAGGAAGGAGAAACTGTAAATTATATAAGAAATAGAAGAGATTCTATTTTGAAATTTGTAAGTAAGTTAAATGATGAAATTAAGGATATATATGAGACAAGATTTGCTCCTAGCTTTGGTATTAAAAGTTTTTTTTCAAAAGGTGCCCAGGTAAAGGAAGCTCAGGAGAAAATATTTTTAGATATATACGGTAGAAAACTAGAAATACTGAAATTAAATATATCAAAGAAAATTCTTGATATTTACGAGGATATACTTTTAAAAGTTCACAGTGAAATTTCAAGTTACATAAATAGGGTAAAGGATATAGGACAGACAATAAAAAGTTGTGAAAATAAAGTTATAGAAAAACAGGATAAATATACAGCTCAAAATGTAAGGGCTTATTATAAAAATGTAGTAAATGATATATTGGATAAACTTGAGAAAAATTTTGGAAAAGCTTTTTATTTAGAAGATAAATACCTGGGAAATACAGTAGAGAATTTAAAGGAATCGGATGAAAAATTTCTGGGGAAGATAATATATTTTTGCACTAAATATATTTTAAGTGAGGATCAGTTTAAAAAATCTTTTGAAGAAGAATTTAATGAAAGGGCCAATGTGAATGTTCCTAATTTGGAAACTAAGGTGCTTTCAAAAGAAGAACTATATCGAAAACTCTACGACATGTTGGATAAAAATTCAGCTTTAAAAATTTATATAATGAATTATGATGTAAAGCCCTACATGGAAAAATACTTTTTTGGAGATTACAGCAGTGACTTTATAAAGTATGCTTTTGATTTTGACAGAAAAACCAGAAATTATAAAATAGGATACATAGATGAAATAAAGAGCAGTGGTATTGAAAAATTGAATTTAATGGGTGGTTTTGGAGCAAAGGATATTATTTATGTAAGAAATTCAATGGAATTTTATAATTATTGTATGGAAAATGGATATTTGATCCATGGAGTAGATGAGAAATTGCTGCCAGAAATAAACTAGAATAGAGGATTTTAACTTAAAATTTGACTTATAGATCATATAATGATAAATTTCATCACTATAAAAACTTTTAATAAGTCTAAAGTTCGATATTTTGAAAATCTAAGAATCTTAGCTAAACTCGTACCTCAAACAATATCTAAGCTTCTAAGATTTTCTAAAATATCTCACTAAGACTTATAAAAAATTTTTTAAATGTGATTTCAATTTTATCATTATATGTTATATATAAGTTCAAATTTAAGGTAAAAGTTCTATACAGTAGTATTTCTGGAGAAGTTTCAACTTATGAGTTGATAGTTCAAAGTGGTGAGTTAATGAGAATTTTTTACACTATATTATGAAAAATCTTAAACTTAAAGCTCATTGAAGCGAAGCTTTAATGGCATTATATTTTAGATTTTCTGAAGTGTTAACGGAAGAAAATCATCCATAACTATTAATTCTTAACTTTTAACTGTATTTTTATCCATTAAGAGTAAAAGATTTTTATATATAAATCTAATTTTACTTAGAATATTTATATAGCAAGTAGGAGGTATCCAGTTGGTAGAAAAAAGAATAAATTTAACTATGACCGTTATGAGTTTAATAGGAGGCATCATAGGATTTATTGCAGGGGAAATTTTTATAAATGCTTATAAGTACAAGATGAGTGGAAGTTTGCTTATGGGGTTTTACTTTGGAATCATAGCACTTTGCATAGGTACTTTTTGTCTTGTAGGAGAGATGATAAATCCAAGGCTGAATGGAGTTGGGTGGAAAAACAATTATTTAAAGACTTCTTTTAAATTTTTGATTCCCTGTACTTTTATTGCAATTTTTGTATTTGGCATGCTTTTTCAATTTATATATGAAAGCAGCGGATTGAAGTTTCAAAAGGTGAACGATATAGTTTTTGTAATAGATACGTCAGGAAGTATGGCAAATACTGACCCTCAAAATGAAAGATTTTCTTCGGTTTTAAATCTTATGGATAATATGAACACACAAAATAGGGTTTCAATATATAAGTTTGACGATACTTCAAAGAGAATAATACCTATGACAGAGGTTTCAGAGTCTCTTAAGAAAAATGCTGAGGAAGAGTTGAAACAATATGAAATTCCAGCTGGGAATACTAACATGGGAGAAGCCATTGACAGTGCTTATAATGAAATAAATTCAACTAAAAGACCTGGAAGAAAGGCTGCGGTAATTTTGCTTTCAGATGGTGAAGACAATTTTGGATTAAATAAAAAATTTGATGAGACTCTTAAACCTTTTAAAGACTCAAATATTTCTATTTACACAATAGGTATGTCTAATGAAAATAACTTTACTACCTTAAAGAAAATTGCAAAAGATACTCATGGAGAATATTATAATGTAAAAAATGCCAGTGATTTAAAGGGAACCTTTAGTAAGATATATTATGCAACTCAGCAGAGGTTATTAGTAGACAGAAGAGATGGATTAACTGAATCTTCTACTTTATATATGATACTTAGAGTACTTTTAATTACAATTATATCTGGACTTATAACAATGTCTATAAGTTTTGTATTTGATAATAAGAATTTACTTAAGAGATTTTTAATAGGTGGAATTGCAGCTGGATTTTTAGGAGGACTTATCATGGAAGTAGGATTTTTAAATTCTCCAGATCATGGTTCTCTTTATAGGGCACTTTTAGTTATTATGATTGCACTTATATTTACGCTAATTCCAGTTATAGTTGATATAAAGGATTATTCTAAAAGCAGTTATTTGAGAGGAAATCAGAGGACTAGTTTTGACAAAACTAAAGGTAATACTTTTAGGTAATTATATTTAGAATTGGGTGGTAGGTTAATGAAGATAATTGAATTTGAAGATGGCTCTAGTGAAATATGTGAAATTAGCTGCGAAGTTGAGAAAGACAGGCTTTATATAAGATGGAAGTGGCCTAAAAATACAGATATAGTGTATGTAATGAAAACTGACAACTTAGATGATCTTTCCTTGAATGATGCAGAGTTGAAAAGTGCAAAATTATATACTATGGAAGAGTATAAGGAATTCAATGGGTATTGTGAGAGCATTAAAGAAATAAATCAGTATAGGTACTATGTTTTTCCAGCTGTTGAAAGTGATGATGATATACTGCTTGTAAAGCAGAATAATGGTAAGAACCAAATTGTAGTGAGTACGGGAAAACCTGACATATACTATGACATAAAAGAAGTAAAATCTCTAAAAGGGTTATTTTCCAAGGATAAAAAATTGCAGATAACAATAAAGTCAGAAATTCCTCTCCACAAGGATGTACTGTGTTATGTAAAAAAGAGAGATTCTTATCCTGTGAACAATAAGGATGGTATAAGTTTTGACTTTATCTGTGACATTCATGTTGGCATAAATGAGATGCCAGAAATAACAGTAAAAAAAGATGAATATGTGAAAGTATTTATAAAGGACATTGATAAATACGGTGGTAGTTATAGATTAAAACAGATATAGCTTTGTAGGTTGTAAGTAAAATTTTACTTATTCTCTGGATATTTTACAACCTTCAGCCCGTTAAATATTTTGATAAGTCTAAGTAAAAAATTCTAGAAAATCTAAGAGCTTTATAAGAGAACTCACATTTGTAAGATATTATTAATAATGGATGATAGGTGCTAAAACATGAAAAAGAATAAATTATTTGCATTAATAAATTTCTTAATTATTTTCTTAACATTTTTTATAGGATTTGAGGTTATCAAACTAAAAAGTAATCTAATTAATTATATTATACTTGGAATAGTAGATGGATGTCTATTGTACTTATACCCGAAACTATTTGATAATTAGCAATATTTGAATTTAAAATGAGTAATCTTTGTTAGAAAGGGGAAAAAAATAAAATTTTCCACTTTCAATTCTCAAGTACTCTAAGACATTTTTATTAGCGATTTATGAGAGAGTTCACATTTGTAAAATATTACGAACGATGCAAGAGGAAATGTTAATACTCTGAGACAATTTTGAAGGAATTATAACTGTCAGTAATGGGGGCATGGTAAATGTACAAGACAATAAATAATTTACTCAGTTTTTTTACTATCATAGTTTGTATTGGATTTGGGATGCCGTTCATGGGCTTGCTAAAAGGTAGGAGAGGTACAGACTCTCTTTTTCATTATAACAAAACTATGTATTTCAGGGTTTCATTAATTGGAATAGTTATAGCGATACTATTCATAGTTATCTGCATTGTCTTAAAAAAGAAAATTAGGGCTATGGAATGTAAAATAAAATACCTACCTTCTTATACTGCACCTGTAGTTAAATATACACTATTTAAAAGCAAATATTCAGTTGTCTTTAGTATAGATGGTAAGAAATATAGACATAAATTTGAAGCAATAGGAGTTAAGAAAGTTTATGACTTTAAGCAAGGTTCTTATGTAAGATATAGGATTTATAAGGATGAAATTATTCCTGAAAAATTTTATTTAGCAATTCCTAAGTATGAGAAAGGTATTAAAAACAAGTGGACTTATTTAAGCAAAAATCAATATAGAAAACAATGCTAAGTCACATTAATATTAATTTTTAACTTACAACATTCATAAAAAATTTTAGTACACAAAGGGGATAATTAATTGATTAAAAGATACTTTGACTTAGTTCATAATATTCTTATTATGTGACTTAAAAGTAAATTATGATGAACTAAAATTGGTAATCGTGTAGGGGGAATAGTATGTTTATAAGGAAATATACCCAATAGTCCAATAAACATTTATTAAATAATATAAATGTGTAATATTCTTTTATTATTGAACAATGGTAAAATATCGTGAACTGAAGATTATTTGAATTTGGGGGAAAATGGTTTATGGAATATAACATAGAATTTTGGAATGTATTAGATAGTCTTGTGCAAGAATCGGAGGTTGTTATTGATAGACCCAAGGGAACAGTTCATCCCAAATATCCAGATTTCCTTTATGAAATAGATTATGGTTATCTAAGAGGTACTTCATCAATGGATGGTAGTGGAATTGATATTTGGAAAGGAACAGACAAGGAACAAAAAATAGATGCGATAATGTGTACTATAGATTTAATAAAAAAGGATTCAGAAATTAAAATATTAATTGGATGTACTGAGGAAGAAAAAGAAAAGATTTATCATATTCATAATGATTCAGCAAATATGAAAGGTGTCTTAATTAGAAGGTTTTAAATTCAATACAAAGTAAGATATGAATTAAAATTTATTTTTTTTACTGGTGAATAAATAGGAGGATTAGGTTCCAGACATTATTATAAATTCTATATATGTTCTTTGTTATTTTTAAAAGCTTTGTAGGTTGTAAGTAAAATTTGACTTATTCTTTGGATATCTTTACAACCTTCAGCTCGTCAAATATTTTGATAAGTCTAAGCAAAAAATATTTAAATGTGCTTCATTATTGTAAAATATCGCTGCGTATAAGTTCAAATTTTACTTAAAATCACATATAGATCGTAAAGTTTATAACTGAATTTATGTTTTAGAGAATTTAATTCACACTCGTAAAATTATATGTCTAAATTAGTGTGCTTTAATTAAATAGTATAAAATAGTTGTAAAATTAAAGTGGATAAAAAGTGGCAAACACTTTAAAGTGGAGGATTAGTAAAATGAGAAAGAAGAAAAAATTAAATATTTTTGCCTTAATAGTTATAATAATTGGAGGAGGAATGGCATTATATAATAATTATTTCCATAATATTGACTCAAATAGATATTTATCAAGCATAAATGAAGATAAGAGCATTGACTATGATGGGACTCACAAAAGTGATAAAAATAGTGAAAGTTTTGATTTCAAAAAATTTGATGGAAAGTGGTCTTTAATGCAGTTTACATCTAACAAAGGTAATATAAATTTTACTACGCCTAATGATGGAAAATATTCTATTAGAATTATCGGGGCAAATGCAAGTGGTAATTTTGCCATAAACGTAAGTGCCAGTAATAATATAGATATTTCTCATAAAGATTTTTTTGATTAATTAATAGAATGGAGGAGTGAGAGTATGGGAATCTTTAAATTTTTCAGGAGTGGTAATAGTGAACCTAGAAATACTTATGAGAAGGCAACTTATGAAAGAGGACCTTTTATGATAACATGTCCTTTTTGCTTTAAAAAATTTAAATCAGATCATGTGGTATTCAGGGCTTCTCACTCGGAAAAGGGAGATCCTGAATATGAAAAGGTAGAGGATGAGCTTCTTAATAGATACTATAAAAAGATAGGAAAAGGAACATTAGGGCCAATGAATCCCGTTGTTAAGGCTCAAGCACTTCCTGAAAGAAATAAGACGAGAGTGGACAAAGTACTAGTTGAAATTAAAGACAAATACGATGCAAGTACAGATGAAAGATTATGTCCTTACTGTCATAATGATTTGCCTATAACTTCAGGAAGAGGACCTTCTAAAATTATATCTGTTATAGGAGCTTCTCAAGTAGGAAAGTCTGTATATATGACAACTCTTCTTTATGTGCTTGAAAAGTATACTTGTGAAAGAATAGGGGCATCTCTTATTGCAGGAAACTCTGGTTACAATGATGAGATAAGAGAAAATCAAGAGAGAATTTTTGAAAAAAATTTAATGCTCGATCCTACTCCCAAACAGCATGTAGAACCTTTAATAGAAAATTTAAAATTTAAAGAAGATAAAATTCCACCTTTGACTCTTATTTTTTACGATATACCAGGTGAGGGTATGACAGATAAGGCCTATATGGAAAATCATGCAGAACATATAAAAAATTCAGATGGAATAATATTTCTTGTGGATCCACTTCAAATGAGGACTTTGAGGAAAAAGTTAAGTATTGTGAATAGGGAAAAAGGTGACTTTACGGAAAAGTATCAGGAACCGAAGGATATAATAGTGTATTTGTTTGAAAATTTTATATCCAAGGAATCTAAAGAAAAAACGCACATACCTACGGCAGTAGTAGTTACTAAAAGTGATATGCTTAAGAATTTAAAGGATGAAGAATATATAGGAGAGAACAGTAATATATTTAAAAATTACAATCATGAGGGATTTTTTAATTTAAATGAATTTGAAAATATTGATGGTGAAGTTAGAAAGTTTTTATTGAAAGCTGATGCCCCATTTAAAGGTGCCGTGGATGCTTGCTTTAAAACTGCAGGTTATTTTGCAGTATCTTCTTTGGGTTCTAATTCCAATCATCTTGAAATAGATAGAAGCAGCAGTATAAATCCTATTAGAGTGGATGAGCCTTTTTTGTGGCTGCTTTATAAAATGAATTATTTGGATGGGGGCAGGGAATAGATATGATAGAGCAGCAGTATTATACTAGGGAAAAAAGAGGAATATTTAGCAGTACTCCAGGTTATGATACTATTGCAAAAAGCAGTGGACTTGAGGATGAATTCATAAAAGACACTATTCACAGTTTATGCTCTTATACTGCTCCTGCATTTTTAGCCGGAGAAAAAGATTTAAGTAAATATCCAAAGGCACTTTTTTATGCAAATACTGGAGATGGAAAAATTATAATAGGGCAATCAGTTTTTGCAGGGGAGGACTATACCTTAAAAAGAAACAGGTATTTTACTCACTGCTATGTAATATCTGAGAATGAAAGAAAGTTATACATAGAAAATCCTGAAAAAATAATATATGCCTCAGGATTTGTAGAAAATTATGATATGGAAAAGGGAAATTCTATAGAAAGTTTGAGAGAAGTGAAAGTTGATAGAGTCTGTGATGTGTTTAACTCTATAGAAGATTTGTTTTTAGCTGCTTCTATAGATAAAAATACGTTTATAAATATGGTAAAAGCTTGTTTTGATGCAGCTGCTTTTAATAAAAAGATATATATTGTGGTTCCTTATAATGAAAATATGGATAAAGTTATAAAAGGAATACTAAAATACCTGTATAGGGCACTTCCTTTTGCAGTAAGGAGAAAGGTTGGTTTCACAACTTATGTGAAGCAGCCTGAAATAAAGGAGTCTATAAATATTGAATTTCTACTTGAAGGAAGCATAAAAAGGCTTACTCAAGATGTAAAAGCAGGATATGTTTTTGATATAGCAGATAATAATTTCTATCTTGAAGGAATTGATGAAAGACATCATATTTTTATAGACTTTGTTATGAATAATATAGAAAATGAGCAGGCTTTAAATGAATTCTTTATTCAGGCAGATAATGTTTGCTCTAGAGAAAAATTTACCATTGATATGTATGATAATATTTTATGCCCATCTTCTAAAAATGAAGAAGTTAAAGAAAGTACTATGTGTATGGAGGAAAATGAACAAGTTGAACATAAACATAATCTAGTGTATTTTTTAAAGAAGTTATTTTTAAATAAAGATTAGAGGTGACAAGTAGATGCCTAAATGTAGAGAATGTGGTACAGAGCTGGATGAAAATGATAAGTTTTGTGTATACTGCGGTGCAAAACAGGAAAAGGAACGTGAAAGAGAAGAGGATAAAAATGATGATACAAAGTATTATGGAAAAGAAAATAATGACTATAAAAAAGAAGATAAAAAGCATGAGGATAGCTTAAAGAACAGCGATACTTTTGATTTTAGTTCATCTCATGAAACAAAAAAGACAGATAGAAAAGATAAAGATGAATTTACCAGAGAGATAGATGACACTCAACTTAAAGATAAGCGGCCATTTAATTTCAAAATGATAGGTATAACTATTTTAACTATAATTGTATTTGTTGTTGCCTTTAAGATGATATCCTCACTTATAAATAAAGGTCCCGGCAAAAATGTTTCAAATGTGGAATCCAAGCAAAACGTTTCTTCTGATTTGAATAACAATGATGAAAATGATTCAGATAATAATTCAGGAGAATACGTGATACCTTACAGCAATACAAGGGCACTTACTAGTAATGACCTGAAAGGTATGAGTAAAAAGCAGCTGGCACTTGCTAGAAATGAAATATTTGCAAGGCATGGCTACACATTTCCTACAGAACCATATAAGAGTTATTTTGCAAGTAAGTCCTGGTATAAGCCTAATCCCAATTATACTAATGATGGCAAGGAACTTTCCGCGCTTGAGAGACATAATGTAAAGGTGATATTGATAGCAGAAGGCCGTGGAAAATATGTATCACCTGGATATGATGCAGATTATTATAAAAAATAGGCTAGCACATTGGCTGCTATTTCTTTGAAAATGCATAGGGTATAAAAAGTAGAATTTGATATAAAATAGGAGAAATGATATACTTATTCTATAATTTAATATTGAATTTTAGGTACTTGATTTTTAAGTTTAAAAGGGAAATAAGTGAAGAGCTTATGCGGTCCCGCCACTGTAATGAGGAGTATATTTATGGAATTGCCACTTGGAAACAGGGAAGGTATAAATATACAATGAATCAGAGCCAGGAGACCTGCCTAAAATTTACGGATAGCTTACGCGGATAGGCTTTGAAGTAAATTTTAATTTACTTGAAAACTATTGTCTGTATGATAATGGTTTTTTTATTTACATTATTATATGAATGGGGGAAGTATTGATGTTTAAGAGTAGCAAAAAATTTGTTTTACTAATTATGATTACGATTACGGTATTTTTGGCGGGATGTGGAGCATCTAATACAAGCAATTCTACTACAGACAGCAGCAGCAAAAGTGAATCTACTAAAAATACCGCTTATCCTTTAAAATTAAAAGATTCAACTAATACGGAAATTACAATTCAAAGTGAGCCTAAAAAGGTGGTATCCTTATCACCTAATGTTACAGAAACAATTTATGCATTAAACAAACAAAATATTTTGGTAGGTAGAACTGATTTTTGCACGTATCCTACACAAGCTTCTAAAATACCAGCTGTGGGTACTATAACTGACCCAAGTGTTGAAAAAATTGTTGAACTTAAACCTGATGTTGTAATAGCGTCTAATTTAACTAAACCGGACATTTTAAAAAAGCTGCAGCAGCTTAATATAAAGGTTTTAACTATTTCAAAAAATGAAAGCTTTGAAAATACTTATAATAATATAGAAAATATAGGAAAAATAGTGAATGCTAATAAAAAGGCATATAGTATAGTTTCAAATATGAAAGAAAAAGTTAAAGTTGTACAGGAAAAGGTAAGAGGAAAGAGCACCCCTACAGTATATTATGTAGTAAGCTATGGTACAAGCGGCGATTTTACTGCGGGAAAAGACACTTTTGTAGGCAAGATGATTGAAATGGCAGGAGGCAAAAATGCTGCTTCTGATGTTACAGGTTGGAATTACAGTCTCGAAAAACTTGTTGAAAAAAATCCTGATATACTTATATGTTCCAATAAATTTAATAGCAAAAATGGCATTAAGTCTACAAAGGGTTATAAAGATTTGGATGCTGTAAAGAAAAATAAACTTTTCGAAATTGATGAAGATATTATAAGCAGACAGGGACCTAGACTTGCAGATGGGTTAGAAGCTCTGGCAAAGATAATTCATCCTGAAGCATTTTAAGTATATATAAGAGAGGAATATGCTTATGAAATTTTCCCGAAAAAAACATTTTAAGTTGTTTTTTTGCATTTGCATAGTAATATTATTTTTTTCGGCAGTAATATCAGCTATGCTGGGTTCTGCAGATATATCCTTCAAGGAAACACTATATGTGATACTAAGTAAAATACCTATTGTGGGAGGTTTAGTTTCTACAGCAAGTATGTCACAAAATCACATGCTCATAATATTACAGATACGTTTACCAAGGATAATAACTTCAGCATTAGTTGGAATGGGATTATCAGTAGTAGGTGCATCCTTTCAGGCAATATTTAAAAATCCAATGGCAGATCCTTACGTACTTGGAGTATCTTCAGGAGCTGCTCTTGGAGCTGCAATTGGATTTATGTTGCAGCTGGATACTTTGCTTTTAGGATCTACAGCTATTACTATGATGGCTTTTGTAGGATCTATTGCAACTACTGTTTTGGTTTATAACATAGCCAGGGTAAAAAACAAGATACCACCAACTACACTGCTTCTGGCAGGTGTTTCTGTGAGCTTTCTTCTATCTTCAATAATATCTATAATAATGGTATTCAACAGGCAGCAGGTTGAAAAAATTGTTTTTTGGACAATGGGAAGTGTTTCTGCAGCAACCTATAATCAAATATTGATGCTGATGCCTTTCATATTCTTGGGTGTAATTATAATACTTTTATTTTCAAGAGATCTAAATATAATGCTTACAGGGGATGATACTGCTAAAAGTTTAGGCATAGAAGTTGAAAATGTAAAAAAAATAGTACTTGCTGTTTCCTCGATAATTGTTGCAGCTTGTGTGTCTATAAGTGGTGTAATAGGGTTTGTAGGACTAATAATTCCCCATGCAGTACGTATGGTATTTGGACCTGACCATAGGGTGCTATTGCCTTTCTCATTGATAATTGGAGCTGTGTTTATGATTATTTGCGATACAGTGGCAAGAACTGTAGCTGCTCCTTCTGAAATACCTGTGGGTGCTGTAACTGCTTTATTTGGATCTCCATACTTTATTTATCTTTTAATAAAATCTAAAAAGAGAGTGATATAATGAATAATTCAAATTTGTGTGCAATTGAAGTTAAAAATTTAAATTACAGTTTTGATGAAGTTAATATACTTCATGATATAAACATAGATTTTAAAAAAAATAAATTTTATTCGATTATAGGGCCTAATGGTTCTGGTAAAACTACTTTACTAAAAAATATTGCTAAAACCTTGAAGCCTTATAAGAGCACAGTTTTTATAAAAGATAAGGATATACTGGATTTAAAAAGTAAGGCACTGGCAAGAAAACTTGCGGTAGTTCCCCAAAATAGCAACTTGGATATGGATTTTTCCGTACAGGATATAGTTTTGATGGGAAGGGCGCCTTATTTTTCGAAACTTCAAAGTGAATCAGAAAGTGATTATAATATTGCTAAACAGGCTATGGAGGTTACTAATACCTGGAGATTCCGTGACAAATTTATAAATCAGTTAAGCGGTGGTGAAAAACAAAGAGTTCTTATAGCACGGGCACTTACCCAAGATACGGATATAATACTACTGGATGAACCCATATCTAATCTTGACATATACCATCAGATTGAAATTTTGGATAATGTTAAATCACTTAGCAAAAAGATAACAGTTATAATGGTACTTCACGATTTAAATTTTGCAGCACAGTACAGTGACCATGTGATACTTGTAAATAGTGGAAGAGTTGTAATGCAGGGAACTCCTCGGGAAGTACTCACAGAAAAAAACATAAAAAAGGTGTATAAAATAAATGTATGCATAATAAAAAATCCAGTTACCGGCAAGCCATATATAATACCTATAGGACAGGAAAGGGACTGCCCCAATATGAAAAACGGAAATTTAGATGATTAGTTCATAGATACCTAAAATTATAATACTAATGCCAGATACAAAAGGAGCATATTTACCGAAAAATTTAGACAAACAGCTGCTGCCTATAACACATCCTGCAACTAGGCCTGTTGTACTGAGAATGAAGGTAAATATAGTGGCAAGTAATATATTGATACCAGTTATACTTGCGCCTATACCTACTCCAACATTATTTATTGTGAGAGCGAAGGCTAGAAATATAGATTCTTTAACATCTATATAGCCTGAATTATCAGCGTCGGCTATTTCTGGATTGTCCAAAAGATTTTTATAGGGTAAAAGATTATTTTCAGCATTACACAGTTTTTTATTTTCATTACAGTGATTTTTTATAACAGCGTCAATTATAAACCATATGCCCATTAATATCAAAAAACCGCTTCCAATGATATTGGCTATATTTTCAGACATAAACTTAATTAGAAATTTACCTAGAACCATAGATAGAAATGTTCCTGCAGTAGCAATTAAAGCTATTAGAATAGTACTTAATGGACTAATTTTCATTTTTTTAATACCATAGGATATTCCTACAGTGAAACTGTCTATATTTGCGGATAAGGCAAATAAAAATGAAGGCAATAAGTGCATTATGTTCCTCCTATAGTATGGTTACTTCTATAGTATATTCATAATAAGATACAATGCTACCACTATTTACTTTTGCTTTGAAGATGTATCTAATTATGTATTTGTAAAGATAATATGGAACAGATGGAATAATGTACATCGCCCACCTATTGTTGATTTTGGGGAGATAATATGGTAATATACTGGTATATTAAAAGTCAATAGAAATTTGCAAAAAATAGAAAATATTTTTTAGCTTATATGAAGGGAGAGAAAAAATTGATTAAAAATTTAAAGAATCTTTTAATGTTTGCATCAATTGTTGTAATGTATCAGCTAAATCCGTGTAATATTGTATTAGCGAGTGATGTTTCTACTAATACAACCAAACCCCAGACTCAAGTAGTATCAACTCAAGACAATTCAAAGTCCCAAACATTACAAGACACATCCAAAATTTTAGCATCACAAGAGGAATCTAAATACATATCGGAAAGTAATTCTAGTTCTTCAGTAAGTGAAAGCAGTGGTAATCTCTTGCCAGCAAATGCAGATAATGTGGACAACGTTCCTGTGGATAAAAGCTGGATAATTCACTTTAACCAACCTATAGATTTGTCTTCAGCTAAAGAAAATGTAAAAATTATAAACAAAAAAACTAATGCAGAAGTGCCGATAAATATATCTTTAAGTAATTACGATAGCTATATGACTGTATCTACAGTTTCAGCTTATGATCCTGAAAGTTATTATATATTGAAAATTGATAATAACCTAATGGGTAGATATAATAAAGTTTTAAAAACTGCTCTTACCATGAATTTTAAAACTGGGGCAAAAATAGAGAATATAGATGATATCAGTGTGTCAATAAACCAAGGTGATAGTTATAAGCTGCCTGATGAGGTAACAGCAGTTATGTCTGATGGAGGAAAAGTGCAGGTAGGAGTTGAATGGAATGAGAAAGTAAATACTTTAGCTTCACCAGGAAAGTATGTTTATCAAGGACAGGTAAAAGGATATAGTAAGGAAGTTGATTTGTCCTTAACTATAAACCCTTCCACTAAAGATGTGGATAGTATAGCTTCTACTTCCATGTGGATATGGGAACTTCAAAATCAAGTGGATGCTTATGGAGGCATAGATAATTTAATAGCAAAATTAAAATCTATGGGGATAAACAATGTGTGTATTAAATACAACGAAGGTTCCAGTCCTTCAGGTGGAGGCACCAATTTTAGAGATGATTTTTTAAAGTATGTTGGATATTTCAAAGAGGCAGGATTTAAAGTAGGAACATGGGGTTACAATCATTTTGATGATGTTCAAGGTGAGGGTAATTTAATTATAGAAGCATTAAATAACAGTGATTACTATGTATTTGATGCAGAAGATGCTGTAGAAAATAAAGCTGAGCAGACAGAGGAGATATGTGAGCTTATAAGAAGCCAGTGCCCTAATGCAATAATTGGGTATACATCTTTTCCAATAGCCAGTTATCACCAGGATATAGCTTATTCAGTTTTTAACAAATACTGTGACTTTTCAGCACCTCAATGTTATTGGGGAGAAATGCAGTGGTCCGTAAATAGATGTTTGGATCAAATGGCTGCAGATTATAAAGCATATGGATTGGACAAGCCAATATATCCTATAATACAAACTTACAGTATAAATTATGAAGATTATACTGCATATAGTAAATATGGCTATAAAGCTACAGGTCTTTGGTCTTTGGATGATATAGGACAAACCTTTGTCCAATATATAAATGATATGGGAAGCAAGTTTAATAATTAACTTATAGAGTTTCTAAGTAGAAAGTTTACTTATACCAGCCATATACTAACAAAATTCATCACACTAAAAACTTTTTATAAATCTAAAGCTTGGTATTTTGAAAATCTAAAGAAGCTTATATAAACAGAGTTCTAAGCGTCAGATGGAGTTTTGACTCCATCTGACGCTTAGAAATCGTTATCCAGGGACGTAGCTGCTCTAATACTCCCACTTGGAGAAAAGCAGATATCCCAAATCTTTGATTTGGTGATAGTCGCTTTCACAGAGTGCGTGGGAGTATTAGAGCAGGTAGTCATCGGATAAACTCGTACCTCAGACATATATAAGTTTCTAAGATCTTCTAAAATACCTCGCTAAGACTTATGAAAAAAGTTTTTAAGTGTAATTTCAATTTTGTTAGTATATTTTATGTATAAGTCTTAGTAAAAAATTTTTAGAAAATCTAGAACTTTTGAATTGTTTGAGGTACGAGTTTTCAAAAGTTCTCAGTATTTTTTAAAATTTTTTGCTCAGCCTTATCAAAATATTTAACGAACTGAAGGTTGTAAAAAATATCCGGAGTATAAGTTGATTTTTCGATTAGAAACCCAATAAAGCCAGAAAGTGAAATTATGCTTTCTGGTTTTATTTTGGTAAAAATATAGAAAATTGAAAAAATAAGAATTATAATATAATTAGGTTAACTAAAACTAAGAAGGTGAAAATATGCTTGTTACTTGTGATAAATTATTGAAGGAGTATGATAATAAAAAAGCAAAAAAAATAGCCAAGAGAGTTAAATTTATAGGAATATTTAACAAGGATGTTTATAATATAACAGCTCCTTTTTTAAGCAATGGTAGAACAGTAATAGCTGGTAGAGTTGAATCAAAGAGAAGTAACGATTCCATGGTTCTTTTTTTTGAAAAATATGAAGATGCATGGTGTCATATAATAGAATCACCTATTATGAATTTGGAAGACCCATTTTTCACAAAGATAGGTAATGAAATGGTAGTAGGCGGAGTTGAAGTGTTTAATGATATAAATGATCCTAATAATCTTATATGGAGAACTATGATATATAAAGGTAAGGACATTTTTCATCTTAAGCTTTTTTTTGTAGGACCTGAGGGAATGAAGGATTTACGCATAACTGAGCTAAAAGATGGTACCATAGGTGTATTAACCCGTCCTCAAGGAGCTAAAGGTGGAAGAGGAAAGATAGGATTTGCAAAGATTAAAAGATTAAATGATTTGAGCATGGGAGTTATTGAAGATGCTCCTATTTTAAATGATTTTTTTAATGATGATGAATGGGGAGGAATCAACAGCATATATCCTATTGATCAAAATAATATAGGACTTTTAGGGCATATAGCAAAAGTAGACGAGAAGGGAATGAAGCACTATTATTCCATGACTTTTGTACTTGATATAAATTCTATGGCATATAAAGACGTACAGATAATTGCAAGCAGAAATGATTTCTTGCCGGGACCTAGTAAAAATGAAACGCTTTATGATGTAGTCTTTAGTGGAGGGCTCACATTTAAGGGTAAGAAAGCCATTTTGTATGCAGGAATAAGTGACATTGAAGCACAAACACTCGAAATAGATAATCCATTTTATGATTATATGAATAAAAATCCAGAATTATACTTCGATAATTTATAGGAGGAAAAATGGATATAAGAAGATATAAAGGTAATCCAATTATAACATGCAGTGATATAACTCCCTCTAGTAAAGACTTTCAGGTTATAGGGGTGTTTAATCCAGGGGCAGCAGAGTATAATGGAGAAGTGGTTTTAGCTTTGAGAATAGCTGAAAGAGTTGAGCAGGAAACGGAAGATTATATGAGAGTCCCCCTTTTAGATGAAAATAATAAGCTTAAATTTGTGACAATAAATAAAAAAGATGAAAACTATGATTTTAGTGATTCAAGAGTTATAAAAAAGGTAGGCAGCAATGTTGATTTTGACTATCTTACTTCTATGTCACATATAAGAATTGCAAGAAGCTGCGATGGTGTAAACTTTAAAATAGACGAGGTTCCTTTTATTTTCCCGGAAAATAAATATGAAAGTTTTGGAGTTGAAGATCCAAGAATAACTAAAATAGACGATAATTATTATATGACTTATAGCGCAGTATCCAAGTATGGTATTGTAGTGGAGTTAGCTGTAACTAATGATTTTAAAAGTTATAAAAAATTAGGTAATATTTTTAATACTGAGAATAAAGACGCAGTGATTTTTCCAGAAAAAATAGGTGAAAAGTATTTTGCACTAAATAGGCCGGTATCAAAGAGTACCGGCAATCCTGTAATATGGATATCTGAATCGGATAACTTGATCAACTGGGGGAATCATAAAATATTGGCATGTACTAGAGAAAGCTCCTGGGACTCTTCTAAAGTAGGGGCAGGTATACCTCCTATAAAAACAGATGAAGGATGGCTTGAATTATACCATGGGGTAGATGATATGGAACATTATTCTATGGGAGCACTTTTACTTGATACAAATTGCCCGGAAAAAGTTATTGGACGAAGTAAAGAGCCCATTCTTAGACCTGAAGAAAATTATGAAAAATCGGGGTTCTTTTCAGATGTTATTTTCCCTTGTGGATCTGTTTTGCGGAAAGATGAATTATATATATATTATGGAATATGTGATAATTCTATTGGACTTGCGATAGTAAAAATAAAGGATATTTTGAATACACTGGATTAAAAATATTTTTACAGAAGATAAACAGAGTTCTTGGCATCAGATGGAGTTTTGACTCCACCTGATGCTTATTAACAGTATTCTTAGTGCTTCAGCACTTAGAAGACGTTATCCTTTAGGGAAAATCGTTATCCAGGGACGCAGCTGTTCTTTTACTCCCACTTGGAGAAAAGCAGATATCCCAAATCTTTGATTTGGTGATAGTCGCTTTCACAGAGTGCGTGGGAGTATTAGAGCAGGTAGTCATCGGAGAAACTTATCTGGGGGAAAGTTATGATCCATAAAATTTCTAAAAAAAGCTTAAAATTAATTTACAATGTTTTTATAGGAATACTGTCTTTAAGCATTATAATTATACTTATATTTGAAGATGCAGGGAATCTTACAGCTAGAGACCTGGATACAGTTCACAAAATAGATAATATAATATGGATGATTTTTGTAGTCGACTATTTTACACGACTTATAATTTCAGACAATAAAAAGACTTTCATAAAGAAAAATATTATAGACTTAATTGCCATAATACCATTTAATATGATATTTCAAAGTTTAAGGATAGTTGAAAGTACAAAATTATTTAAAACTTTAAAATTAATAAATTTTTTAAGATCTTTACGGGCTCTGGCATTCTTCTTTAAGTTTCAAAAATGTTTAAATGAATTTATAAAAACTAATAAATTTAATTATATACTTCAACTTACCATAGTCACTATACTTATGGGAGGAGTGGGGATGCATTTTGCAGAAGGCAGGACACTTGGAGATTCAATTTGGCTGAGTTTTGTAACTACAACTACAGTGGGATACGGTGATATTTCTCCCTCAACCACAGCAGGAAGGATAATAGCATCCATTTTAATGCTTACGGGTATAGGATTTATAGGAACGCTTACAAGTACCATTTCTGCATACTTTATAGATAGGAAGGCTAAAAAGGTACGTAAAAATTTTAAATACAAGGTTTTGGATACCATTAAGGAAGAGTTAGATGACTTTGATAGTTTGTCTAATGAAGATATAAACAACATCTGCAAAACATTGATAGGCTTGAAAAATAAATAGCATAATATAAAGAAGGTTATACATGATTAATGCAATATGTATAACCTTTTGCATATGCAATTAATGTAGATATTATACATAAAATTGATAAAATCTATATAAAAAATACGCCAAAAGGAGTATATGCAAAAAAAAATTACCTGCTACAATCGGAGTTGTATGGAGAATTTCTTCATAGTTTTGTAAAATATTTGGATTAAAAATGAAATGAAAGGAGGAACATCAGGTGATCAGTATAGTAAATGTGATTCTAAATAATGATTACACACTTCTCATAGAATTGGAACACGGCAATAAAATTCTGTTTAATATGCAGAGGATAATAAAAACAATGCTTTACTCAAGTCTAAAAGATATTGAACGCTTTAAAAATATAAAAGTGGAGGACAAAATAATTTTATGCCAGCCTGTATATTAATTATCACGCAGCCTATAATGATTTTTGCTACAGTTTCTCCATCGGAAAATTTCTAAACAAACTCAATAAAGGGGAGGAAAAATGAATAAAATAAAGAATTTGATTTTTGGTATGCTATGTATTTTAGTTATAATGTGGATAAGAAGTTCATCACTAGTTTATGCAGCTGATGTAAGTGTAACTTTACGATTTAATAGTGATGGTATTTTAACACAACCTCAACAAGTAATGATTTCAAACAGTGGAGATTTTTTTAACAATGAAACAGGCATTCAGAATAGGGGAAATAGCAATGATGGAAAGTGGATAAATTATACATTAGTATCAGGACATAACTATATGGAAGTTGATAATTGGAAGTTAGCTGATGGCAATTGGATAAGTGATAATAACTGGGATCATAGTAGTAATCTAAGACGTGTATATATTAAATTTAAAGATTCGTCAGGAAAGGAATCTGGCGGTGTTTCCCAGACAATAGATAGTACTGGTACAGAAATTATTGACTATACAAAGATAAATGGGGGAGATATGTATACCAATAGTGAAAATGTAACAGTTAATTTTAAAGGAGATAGCATATATGGATATAATATCGATGGAATAGAAAATGTTAAATGTGGACCTGTTAGTCTTTCTACTGATGGCGGACAAACATGGGGTCAGCAAGAAAATTACAGTGCATCAGACTGGAGTACTCCATGTACTTTACCCATAGGTGATGGAATCAAATATATAAATATATATGGATCTATCTCTACTGTTAGTGCAGGAGATCTAATAATAGCTACAACAATATCCATAATATTGGACAAAACTCCCCCGAGTATTAAAAATGTAAGTGTTACGCCGCAAGCATGGACTAATCAGGCTATAGTAACAGCTAATTTCTCAGATGCAACTAGCGGTGTAGCAAAAAAGCTTTATGCCCCGGGAATGAAGGATATAAGCTATTTTAAAACTGCAGGAGCTGCAGTGCAAACTATTAATGGAAATAGTTTTTCTGTGAATGCAAATGGAGAATATTCAATTTATGCTGAGGATGGAGCAGGAAATGGAACGGTTCAGGTTGTTGATGTAAATGGTATAGGTATGGCTATGGTGAAGTTTTTAGGGGGAAATGGAAGCGAAAATGTAAATGTTAATAATTTAGTTATAAACTCATATGGGTCAAGTGGATACGAGTTTAAACTTCCCAATACAGTAAAAGACAATATAGTAAAAGCAGTAAATGATACAAAAGCTAGTGAGGCAGTCATAAGTGTAGAAAGTAAAAGCATTGATGTAACATTTCCTGAAATCTCAAGTATAACTGATGCAGATCTGGAAAATGGGATAACAGTTTTAGTCACTGTGGGAGCAAATAACAATATCAGCCCAGGACAATATATAGCAATTTTAAAAATGACACCAGGCAGTACAGACAGTAATTTTGATTTAACCTTTTCAAACATAAATCCAACAGTTGCAAGTTTTGACAAATATACTAGTTCATCAAATTACAAGGACATTCCAGTAACCATGACACTAAAAGGAAATACATTGAGCAGTATATATAATGGAATATCAAAGCTTACTTCAGGGACAGACTATACAGTAAGCGGGGATACAGTAACCATAAGCAAAGCTTATCTTGCAAAACAAACAGCAGGAACAACAGTATTAACCTTTAACTTCAGTGCAGGAAATTCACAGACGCTGTCCATAACAGTGGAAGATACGACTCCGGTAGAAACAAAGGGGACAGGTACTGTAGTAGATGAAACAGGGAAAGCAGTTAAGACGATAGATACTGAAATAACTACTGAAGCTGATAAAACCAGGATGCTTTCTGTGAAAGCACAGGATATTTTACTTGTAAAGGAACCTGATGGAACAGAAAGTCCGATAAGTGATTTATCAAAGATTGGCTTTTCTTCTGAAGGAAATGCAGGGGTTTCAATTTCTCAAGATGGAACCATTAAAATAACAAATTTGAAAGACAGCACGGATTCAAAAATTGATGTAACCTTTGACATGGGCAATGGCCAGAAAATAATAATTGGAACCATTGATGTTAAGGTTTCTCAAAATGGAGATGTAAGTCTTGCAAGCAGTCTTATTGATCCTTATGGAATTATAACAGATGTTTCTACGGGAAAAGTTATTTCAGGTGCAAATGTAACTTTGTATTATGCTGACACTGCAAGAAACAAGGCTTCTGGAAAAACTACTGGTACTGCAGTAAAACTTCCAGTTATAGCTGGATTTAAGCCTGCAGATAACAGCAATCCACAGACAAGTGATTCAAATGGTGCCTATGGATTTATGGTGTATCCTGATACAGATTACTATATAGAAGCAGACAAAAGTGGATATGACAAATATACAAGTACTACCATATCTGTAGATAAGACAATTGTAAAATATAGCTTTAGAATGAATGCAGCTTCATCCAGCTCAAGCGGCGGCTCTGGAGGCAGTGGCGGTGGAACACCATCCCCTGCAAAGGAAGACATAGAAAGGCTGTGGGGACAGAGCAGAATAGATACTTCTCTTGCAATTGCAAAGGCAGCCTACAAGGATAAAGTATCAAAAGTTATAATAGCATCAGGAGACAACTATCCAGATGCACTTTCAGGAAGTATACTTTCTTATAAATTCAAGGGTCCAGTAGTCCTTGTCAGAAATAATGAAGACGATGAAGATAAAGTACTTCAGTACATGAAGTCAAATATGAATCAAGATGGAACTGTATATATTCTCGGGGGAAGTTCTTCTGTAGAGGATGGCATGGAAGAAAAGATAGTTAATGCAGGTTTTAAAAATATAAACAGGCTAAAGGGCAGTGACAGATATGAAACAGCAGCAAAAATAGTAGATGAAGCTGGAGTAAAAGAAGGAACTCCGGTAATCATAGCATCAGGTGAAAATTATGCAGATGCACTTTCTATAAGCAGTGCAGCAGCAATTAAGCAGTATCCTGTACTTATGGTAAAGAAAGATGAAATACCGGATGCTATAAAGAATGAAATCTCAACAATAAAACCTACTAAGGTATTTATAATGGGAATGGAAGGAGCTGTAAGTGAAAAAGTTCAGGATGATATTTCAAAGCTAGCTAAAATAGACAGCAAAGATATTGTACGAATAGGCGGGCAGAATAGATTTGATACATCCCTTAAAGCAGCACAGTATTTTAACTCCCAGGGAAACAAGGTATGTATAGCATCGGGAAATGACTTTGCAGATGCACTTTCAGGAAGCAGTTATGCAGCAAATATGGGCGAACCTATAATACTTGTAAATAACAGTTTAACAGATGATGAAAAATCATTTTTACAGGGCATGAAACTGAAAGGTGCCTCTATTTTAGGAGGAATAGGTGCTGTAAGCAGTGAAATTGAAGATGAAGTTTCCAAACTTATAAGTAAATAAAGAAAAGAGAAATTCTCCATATGTTGCATGGAGAATTTCTTGGTTTATTTGGAAATGTATATAGATTTATTCCATAATTCTTAATCTACTATAGTACCTGGATTTAAAATTCCATTAGGATCAAATGCTTTCTTAATGCCTTCCATAATTTGAATTTCTCTTTTGGTAAATTGAAGAGGCATATATTCTTTTCTGGTTTTTCCAGTTCCATGTTCTGCAGTTATTGTTCCACCATATTTCAATGCAATTTTGTACATTTCCTGTTTAAATTCTTCATAGTAAGAAGGCAATTTACCATTGTCACTTAGTATGAAATTATGAATATTCCCATCGCCTATATGGCCAACTGCTGGGATTTCAGTATGGTATTTTTCAGATAAAGCAGATATATCGTCAAAGAAATCAGGTACTGCGGATGGTGGAACTGCCATGTCAAGTCCATCAGCTACATGGTCTTTAAAAGGAGTGTAGGCATTGCTCCTTATGGCTAAGATTTCCTTCTGATCCTTTGAAGTTTCAGCTATAATGCTGTCTACTGCATTATGTTCCTCACATATTCCTACGATTTGTTCACTAGTATCATAAAGTTCATCTTCAGTTTTAGCGTCCAGCATGAGCATTAAATCCACAGAGCCTTTGGTTGCAGGCCATTTAGTACCAAGGTGCTCTGCAGCTTTTTCTGAAATAGGTCTGTCCATGTATTCAATAGCTAAAGGTGTAATTCCTTCTTGAAGTATTTTAGGAACGCAGTCGCAGGCATCCCTTCTTGAATCAAAGGAAACTATGAGTGTACCTGTGTATTTATTTTTTGCATACAATTTTAAAGTTACTTTTGTAATCACACCAAGAGTCCCTTCGCTCCCAATCATCATCTGAAGCAAATCATAACCCATGTTGTTTTTTATTAATTTTCCACCTAAAGTGGCTATTTCTCCTGTAGGAAGAACTACTTCTAAAGCTTTAACATGATTTCGCATAATTCCATGTTTTACAGCCTTTGTACCTCCTGCATTTACAGCTACCATTCCTCCAATTTGTGCCCCTTCATCGCCGGGATGTATTGGGAAGAATAACTTATCCTGTTTATTTAATTCTTCAAGTAAATTTGCTAAAGTTACGCCAGACTCCACTGTAATCATTAGATTCTTTTTATCAAATTCCACGATCTTATTTAATCTTTCCAGAGATAAGATTATACTTGGTTTTATGGGAACTGCTGCACCACATACACCTGTACCACCGCCCCTAGCAATTACAGGTATCATGATTTCATTTGCATATGTTAGTATTTTGGATATTTCTTCTGGTGAACTGGGTTTAACTACTACACAATCTTTTGAGGATTCAACGCGAATTAAAGCTTCTGTTTCATCCTGCAAGTAACTTTGCATCTGAGATAGATCATCCGTAACCCAGTCTGCTCCGGTAATTTTTCTTAGATTTTCAACTATTTGTGAATTCAAAAATATTGCCCCCTTTTTAATAATTTACAATTATACTACTTTAGTTACATAGTCACTAGCTTTTATGCTAAAGTAGTCACATATGTCGTATATTTCTTTAAGAGTAGTGTCGTTTACTGGAATTCCATTTTTCATTTTATCCTTATAGGATTCTACTTCTTTCTCACCATGAGTATATATTCTTGTGGCGCCTTTTGCTTTCTTTGAATTTCTAAGTTCATTTAGGTAGCTGGAAAAGTTCTCTTCAATGGATTGTTTATCCCCAAATATACCATAATCCACTGCAAAGAAATAATGACATGTTCCAGATCCATTTTCCCTATCTAAGCTAACTTTATTTGCAGTAAATCCTCCAGATAAAATTGCTGTAAACATTTCAACTGCAAGTGCAAATCCATAACCTTTATGTCCTCCAGTTGATTCTTTTGATCCTCCAAGAGGAAGCAGTCCTCCTCCAGAATTTTTTCGTACATTAAGAAGTACATCTAAGGGATCTGTAGTATCTTCACCATCACTATTTAAAGCTAGACCAAGGGGAAGAGGTTCATGCCTTTTGTTATAAACTTCAATTTTTCCCCTAGTAACTACGCTAGTAGCCATATCCATTAAAAATGGGTAGGGTTTAGCTGGAAAAGATATGGCAATAGGATTTGTGCCAAGCATAGCATCTTTTCCAAAGGTTGGTACCATTACAGCTGGAGAGTTGGTCATTGAAATTCCAAGAAGTCCTTCCTCCTCAGCCATTTTGGCATAGTAGCCTGCAATACCATAGTGATTTGAATTTCTAACTACTACCATACCCATTCCTGAAGTTTTAGCTTTTTTAATTGCGAGATTCATAGCTTTTTTACCAATTAGCTGTCCCATACCGCCCATGCCATCTATTGTTGCAGATACAGGTGTTTCCTTTACTATTTTTATTTTAGAATTGATATTTATAAGACCACTTTTTATTTCACTGTAGTACTTGACCAGCCTTTGAATACCATGGGATTCAATTCCATATAGATCTGATAAAAGCAAAACGCTAGTTATGGTTTCACTATCTTCCCGGTTGAATCCAAATTTCTCAAAAACCAAATTACACAGCTTTTTTATATCTTCATATTTAACTTTGGTGTATGACATATTATTCCTCCATTTAGCAAATTTACTTTAATACATAATAGTGTTACTATAGCAAATTATACCTCATTTAAATATAAAATAGAAGGTGCTTGTTACCTAAATTTGAGGTATAATAATTGCATTAAAACAAAGAAGGTGACAAGTATTAAAAAGATAATTTTGATTATTTTATGTATTCTTTGGATGGGATTTATATTTTATAACTCATCAAATAATGGTGATATCTCTAACCAAAGAAGTTATAACATATTAGACAATTTAAGAAAAGAGTACAGACAAATTAAGGAAAACAAAATTGTAAGTAAGGATGTAAATAGCAATGTTCAAATTAAAACTCAAAAAGATCAAGCTAAAAGTGCATATGTGAATCCTACAGATAATAGAGAAGAGAAGCTGAATTTAATTATAAGGAAAAATGCCCATGCATTTGAGTATTTTATACTTGCTATTTTAGTCAGTGGAGTGTTATTTGAATTTAATGTAAAAGGGGCAAAAGCTTTAATATACATAATGTTTGTATGTCTTTTTTATGCTGTTATGGATGAATTTCACCAAGCGTTTGTGCCTGGTAGAAGTTCTCTTGTAAGTGATGTACTCATAGATTTTTTGGGAAGCTTGATTGGAATTTTTATTTTTTACACAATTTATTACTTGGTTCATAAAATAAAATCAAGACAAAAAGGAAGCCTAATTTCATTTAAGCAGGTATTTTTTTGATTTTTCAAGGAAAATGTTATAGGTTTTTTCGTCGAAATTGCACATTACAACTTTATTTAAACTCGTGTCTTTATTTGTGAAAAACTTTATGGTAGTTTCAAGAAGTATTTCAGCACATTTATCTTTTGGAAAGCCGAATATACCGGAACTTATGGCGGGCATGGATATAGAATGTAAATTATAGCACTCTGCCAGATTGAGCACACTTGTTACAGCTTTTTTTAGCTTCTCGTTTTCATTGCCTTCACCCATTACAGGGCCTACAGTGTGTATAACAAATTTAGCAGGTAACTTATGTCCATATGTTATAACTGCTTTTCCAACAGGAACATTTCCAATTATTGATATAAGCTTATTGCTATCATTTTGTATTTCAAATCCACCGGCAGAGACTATGGCTAGAGCTGCGCCGCCTCCATGTTGTAGTTTGCTGTTTGCAGGATTTACAATGGCATCACTGTGCTCTTGTGTTATATATCCTTTTTTGATTTCAATTGTGTTATTACCTATTTTAATCATATACGAATCCCCTTTCAGAAATTTTTTTGAATAGTATTATGAAATTGTATAGTTCTGTTGATACAATTATATACCTTACTCTACAATTAGCAATTTAACGAGCTGAAGGTTGTAAAAACATTCGAAGTATAAGTTGATTTTTTACTTAGAAACCCTCATATAAATAAAGTTGAAGATTTTCTGGATATTGGAGGAAATGCTTACTAAATTTATTTTAAAGTTTTAGACTAAAGTCCTTTATTTTAAACAACATTAAGCTTATAATAAAAATGTTAAAAAGTTATTTTACAGTGCCTACATAAGAGGAGGATGGAAATGAAAAAAATTATTTTAGTTTGTTTAGTAGTTATGGGAGTGTTTTTAGGTGGCTGTAGTTATAATAAAAATTCAGCTCCTACCAAGACGATTACAAATTCTAATGAGCAGAATGATAAAGGTTCATTTATAATGGGAGGAAAGATTGCAACAAATGAAGATACTCAAATAACTTCAAACATTTCAGCAAGGGTTTCAGAAGTATCTGTAGACATAGGGACAAAAGTAACAGATGGACAAGTTGTTATAAAATTGGATACCCAAGATCTTCAGAATCAAGTTGATCAAGCACAAAATGCATTAAATGCTGCAAATTCAAATTTAACTAGTGCACAAAGTAGTACGTATAATAGTACAAGCTTAACAGGTAGTTCTACATCGTCCAATATAAGTACTTATCAAAGTCAGGTAAATCAGGCACAGGCTGCATTAAAATCTGCTCAAAATTCGCTTAATAATGCTACTATTACATCGCCTATTGCAGGAACAGTTAGTGCTAAAAATGTAAATGTTGGAGATATGGCTTATCCAGGTAAACCGCTTATCTCAATAGTTAATTCTGATAAATTATATGTAAATGCATATGCACCATCTTACATTTTAAATAAGATTAACGTTGGTCAAAATGTAATTATTAGAGTACCTGACCTTCCAGATCAGGATTTTCAAGGAAAAGTAACTGTCATAAATTCTAAGGTAGAGCCGCAAAGTTCAGATATTTTAGTACAGGTTAGTATAAATGGTAAAAATCCATCTTTGAAACCAGGTATGTTTGCGGAAATAGGATTAGAGTAGTGAAAAGGGGGGATACAGCGTGGTTAATAAAATAGTTAGTATAATCAAGAAATATAAAATAGCAGCTATTGGAATATTAGTAGGAATTGCAGTAATATTGTGCGGTATAATATCTTATTTCTGGTATGAAAACACTTATTATATTTCAACAAATGATGCAGTAGTGGGTGCAGATGTAGTTAATGTAAATACTCAAATTCAAGGTAAATTACTAGAGTTTGATATAAATGAGGGCGATGAAGTTAATAAAGATGAGATATTGGCCAGACAGGAAGTTACAAATACCCCGGATTCAAGTATAGATTCATCTTTAGTGAGAGCTCCTATAAGTGGTATAATTGTGAAAAAGCAGAGTACTCAGGGAGAATTTAAATTAGCTGGTCAAACTATAGCTACTGTAGCAGATGAAGATAATGTTTATGTAACTGCAAATATAGATGAAAAAGAAATTCAAAATGTGAAAGTTGGTCAAGCTGTTACTGTTAAGTTGGATGAATTTAATGGTAAAAAGTTTAATGGAAAAGTAAAATCCATTGGATTAGTATCACAAAATGGTTTAAATCAATCTTCTAAAGATAAAAATGGTGAGTTTAAAAAAGTAAATCAAAAAGTGCCAGTTAAAATTCAGTTCAATAAGACTAAGGGATTGGTTTTAGGAACTAATGCAAGTGTCAAGATTCGTGTAAAATAAAAAAGTTTCTGAGAATTTTAAACGAAAAATAAACTTATGCTCCGAATATTTCTACGCATAAGTTTATTTTTTAGTTAGAAATTCTATTTAGAAATTATATAATGCACAATTCACAATTAAGGATGATTTTCTGATGTCACAGAAAATCTAAAAGTTTAACTACTTATCTATCATAATCATGTTAAATTGGGTATTATAGCTGCAATTAAAACCTGCTTTAGATAAAGCATCTAAACTCACATTTTTACTAGGAGAAAGATCTTTGGCATTGAAACTATAGGTTTGCTTATCTATAGTCAATTTCATTGAAGCTGAATCATAGCTTCCACCTAAGTACATAGTTATATAATTTGGATTTACATAAGCTTTACCTTTTATGATTTCAGCTTGATTACTTCCAAATGCAATTGGTGTTCCATATATAACTAACCTTGGATCAGCACCTATGGCTGCTAATTCATCATTATTTGAAGATTCTTCATCTTCCTGGCTATCTAACATAACGAAATGAACATTTCCGTAATCGTAAGAATATACTTGCCCTTTGAAACCATCAGGACCGTTCATCGGAACTTTAAATTGATTTGTAAAATATTTAGGTTTAGTTGAATCCCAGCCAACTGCATTGTAGGTTTCGTGATTGCCTTGAACTGGCATTTCAGGTAAATTGTCAATAACTCCTTTAGCAGCATTAAACCAGTTGTTCCAATGCCTATAATCTTGGCCCTTTTCAACTAAATCACCAACATTTATCATGAAATCTGCATCTTTATTTTTAGAATAGGCATTTTGAACAGTCTTATTCCAAGGAGCATAATTTGGAACATCAGCATTTCCACTTTGAGAATCCCCAAAAACAATAAATTTAACATCGTCTTCTTTGCTTGCTTCTGTTTTAAATTTATTTTCAGTACTCCAATTTTGGCCATCTCCTACCATATAACTATACTTAGTTCCTGGAGTAAGATTTTCTAAGGTAACTGAAAATAAATTCATACATCCAGTATTTATATCAGTGCTTGATGTAGAAAAATCTTGTTTAGTAGCATTAAAAGTTTTTGTTTCTCCAGTAGTCAAGTTTTTATATTGAACTAATCCTTTAGTTACATTTGTACTAGTTCTCCAGGTGATTGTTTGTGTAGTTTTAGGGTCTTTAGTCCAGGTTAAAGTAATGTGATCAGGTTTTACAGTAGAATTTAAATTAGTATTAATAGTTGTATTATCGTAAGCTGCATGAACTGAGTATATTGGAGCTATTGTTGATGTGGCAGCAATAAGTGCAGCTATTATCATGGATAAGTATTTTTTCTTCATAATATCCCCCACTAACTTAATTTTCCATTTGACAATCTTATTATATATTTTCCAAATTAAATGGATATTATATAAAGTTAACTGTATGTTAATTTATATTATGCTATAATAAATGTTAATTATAATTTTTGTAATATTGAAGGAGAGTATGATAAATGGAACATAAGGGAGTTTTAAAGAATATAGGCGGATATGTATTTTATATTATATTAGCAGTTGTGTTTGCATTGACATTTAGGACCTATGTTTTTGCAAGAACAACTGTGATAGGACCTTCTATGCAGCCTACATTTCATGATAAGGATTCTGTATTTTTAGAAAAAGTAAGTACTGAAACCGGTCATATAAGTAGAGGAGAAATTGTTACTTTTTATTCTAAAGACGAAAATAATGATGATTACATAAAAAGAGTTATAGGAATAGCTGGAGATAAGGTTGAAATAAAAGATGGAAAGGTATATTTAAATGGACAACTTCTTTCAGAAGATTATCTTCCTAAGGGAACAATTACTGAACCTAATTCTCTTATTACACAATATGTAATCCCTAAAGGATATGTTTTTGTACTTGGAGACAATAGGGGAAATAGTACTGACAGCAGAATACTTGGACCAATAAATTTGAAAGACATAAGAGGACATGTTATCTTGAGAGTATACCCTTTTAATAATATCAGGGCATTTTAAAACTGGTAATATGCATAAATTTAAGTGTAAATAGGTAAATATATAACTTAATTTTTGCAGTTTAAGAAAATTTGCTAAGCAACATTTTTAATTCTTAACTTGTGAAGGTTGAGTATGTAAAGTTAAATTATTTGTGGGGAGTAAAAAATGAACATTAGAGAAAAATATTTAAAGGATGCTAAAAAAGTTGTAGTTAAGGTAGGCACTTCTACTCTTATAACCGAAGATGGATCTTTGGATTTGTATAGAATAGAGGAAATAGTAAGGCAAATTTGTTATTTGCAAAATCAAGGTAAAAGTGTAGTTTTAGTAACTTCTGGAGCTATTGGTGTTGGATTTTTGAAATTGGGACTTAAAACAAAGCCAAAAGACATATGTGAAAAGCAAGCTGCTGCGGCTATTGGCCAGGGAATACTTTTGAATATATATGAAAAGATGTTTTCAGAACATGGTAAAATAGTTGCTCAAATTTTACTTACAAAAAATGATCTGGATATTGTGGACAATTATACTCATGCCCAAAATACCTTCACAGCACTTTTAAAACGTGGAGTAATACCCATAGTTAATGAAAATGATGCAGTTGCGGTAGAGGAAATAAAATTTGGTGATAACGATACTCTTTCAGCTTTGATTGCAAAGACCATTCATGCAGATCTTCTCATACTGCTCTCAGATATTGATGGACTTTATAGTTCTGATCCTCAATCAGATAAAGATGCCAAATTAATAAGCTGTGTTCCTAAAATAACTAAGGAAATTGAAGATTGCAGTAAGGGATCTCACAGCAATGTTGGAACAGGTGGTATGTATACTAAAATTAAGGCGGCAAAAATAGCAGTATCATCGGGGATATCTATGATAATAGCAAATGGATCCCAAGATTCTGTTATAGAAGATATAGTTTCAAATAAAGAAATTGGAACTTTATTTGAAGCAGAAAAATAAAAGGAGGCTTATAGAGATGGATGTAGGTAGTTATGTTGTAGAAAAAGCTAAAACTGCAAGTAGGGCTGCAAGAATATTATCTAATATGGGTCCGAATTTAAAAAATAAAGCTTTAGATGATATGGCAGAGGCACTTCAAAACAACAAAGAACTTATTTTACAAGCTAATAAGTTAGATCTGGATAATGCTAAAAAATCAGGTAAAGGTAAAGCTTTTATCGACAGACTTGAACTAAACCAAAAGAGAATAGATTCTATGGCAGGTGGACTTATTAAAGTTGCATCACTTCCAGATCCTATTGGTGAAGTGTCTAAAATGTGGAAAAGGCCTAATGGACTGCGTATTGGAAAAGTGAGAGTACCTCTTGGAACAATAGGAATAATATATGAAGCTAGGCCAAATGTAACTGTGGATGCTGCTGCACTTTGCCTTAAAAGTGGAAATTCAGTTATTTTAAGAGGAGGGAAGGAGGCAATAAACTCCAATGTAGCTATATACAATACAATAAATAAAGCTGCTGTTAGTGCCGGACTTCCAGAAGGGGCTATTGAATTTATAGATATAACTGAAAGAGAAGCAGTGGAAACTTTGATGAAACTTAACGAATATGTAGATGTACTAATACCAAGAGGGGGCAGGGGACTTATCAATTCCATAGTAAAGAATTCTACAGTGCCTGTAATCCAAACTGGTATAGGAAATTGTCACGTTTATGTGGATGAAAGTGCAGATTTAAGCATGGCAGAAAATATAGTGGTAAATGCAAAAACTCAAAGACCAGCAGTTTGCAATGCTATGGAGACATTGCTTGTACACAAAAACGCTGCTGAAAATTTCCTGCCTCATTTGGGAGAAACCTTAAAAAGTTTGGGAGTTGAAATAAGAGGATGTAGTGAAACGAAAAAATTGATTCCCTATGCAAAATTGGCAACGGAAGAGGACTATGATACAGAATTTCTAGATTTGATATTGGCTGTAAAAGTAGTGAATTCGCTGGATGAAGCAATGGATCATATTTATAAATATGGAACAAAACATTCTGAAGCTATAATAACAAATGATTATAACGCATCTCAAAGATTTTTAAATGAAGTTGATGCTGCGGCAGTTTATGTAAATGCTTCTACTAGATTTACTGATGGTGAGCAGTTTGGATTTGGTGCCGAAATAGGTATAAGTACCCAGAAGCTTCATGCGAGAGGGCCTATGGGATTAAACGAACTTACTACTTCAAAGTATGTAGTCTATGGAGAAGGACAGATACGAAAATAGGGATTTCTATCTGAACTTAGTTGGAGAAACAAATTCCCACTAAGTAAGATTCATTGATTGAATTTAAATTAAACTTCTGAGGATTTGACACTCAGAAGTTTAATTTTTTATTGAAATTCTTAAATAGATGGTATTCTGTAATTATGGTATAATATAGAAAATAAATTTTTGATTTTAAGAGGTGTATAAAATGGCAGGTATAAAATATGAAATAAAAGAAAATAAAGGAGTATTATCAGAATCCCCTAAAGGATGGAAGAAAGAATTAAATTTAGTTAGCTGGAATGATAGAACTGCTAAATATGATATAAGAGATTGGTCACAAGAACATGATAAAATGGGAAAGGGAGTTACCCTAACTGTAGATGAACTGAGGGAGTTAAAAAACATATTAAATAATATGGATTTGTCTTAGAGGTATGATTTTATGAAATGTAAATTTTTATGGTGTATTTTCATAGCATTATCTATATTTACAGTCACTGCGTGCAGCAGCAAAAGTAATATGGTAAAAAGTAGTTTAAATAGTTACATAGATGCATGGACAAAATGCAACTATGATTTAATGTACAGTAAGATGGATAAAGATAGTAAATCTAGGATTGCTAAAAAAGATTTTGTGAGTCGTTACAATAATATTTACAGTGGAATAGAAGCAAAGAATATAAATGTAAAGATTGACAGCAGCAGTGACATAAAATATGAAGATGGAGCTGCAAAAGTTCCAATAAAGGTAAGTATGGATACTGCAGCAGGTAAATTAGATTTTTCAAACAGTATAAGTTTAAAAAAAGAAAAGGATAATGACAAAACAGATTGGAAAGTAGTGTGGAGTCCTTCTAATATATTTCCGGATTTAAAAGAAGGGGATAAAATAAGAATAGATACTGTACAGGGAAAAAGGGGTACGATTTATGATAGAAATGGCAATCCTATAGCAGAGGATGGTAGGGCAGCACAAATTGGGATTGTACCTGAAACTTTAGAACAAAATGGTGAAAAATCTAAGGAAAATATAGCTGCCCTATTAAACATTTCAAAAGAAGATATAAATAAGAAACTCTCTGCATCTTATGTAAAAAAGGATATGTTTGTACCTATAAAGATAATACAGGAAGACGACAGTAATCTAGCTGTACTTCAAAGAATTTCTGGAGTAAAAGTGCAGTATATAAAGGAAAGAGTGTATCCGTTAAAAAATGCAGCTGCGCATTTAACAGGGTATGTACATAAAGTTACTGCAGAAGAATTAAAAACAAATAAAAATTATGGACCTGATGATATAATAGGTAAATCAGGATTAGAACAAATATATGAAAGTACTTTAAGAGCTCAAAACGGATATGAAATTTATATTGTAGATAAAAATAATAAGAAAAAAAAGACTCTCATAAAGAGAAAAGTACATAATGGAAAAGATATAAAACTTACTATAGATTCTAAAATTCAAAGTTTACTATATAATGAATTGCAGCAAGATGCTGGCATGGGTGTTAGCATGAATCCTAAAACGGGGGAGGTTCTAGCCCTTGTAAGTACTCCTTCTTTTGATCCTAATGATTTTGTAATGGGTATGTCAAGTGATACTTGGAAAACTTTAAATGAAGATAAGAGAAGACCTTTATACAATAGATTTCAGAGCAATGTAGTTCCCGGATCTGTTTTCAAGCCTATTACAGCAGCAATAGGTTTAAAGGATGGTAAATTAAATCCACAAGTGTCTAAAAATATTTCTGGACTTAAATGGCAAAAAGACAGTAGTTGGGGAAAGTATTATGTTACACGAGTAGAGGATTATGGCGAGCCTAGCAATCTTTTGAATGCTCTTGTTTATTCAGATAATATATATTTTGCAAAAACTGCACTGGATATTGGAAAAGACACTATGGAGACAGAACTTAAAAATTGGGGGCTAGGTGAGGGAATGCCTTTTGAGTATGGACTCTCTAGATCACAATTAGCTTCAAAAGGAAATATAAAAACAGAGGTGCAGCTGGCAGACAGCGGATATGGCCAGGGAGAAATTCTATTAAACCCAGTTCACTTAATGGCAATGTATGATTCTTTTGTGAATGAAGGGAATATTATAAAACCATACCTTATATATAAAGATAATGCCAAGGCACAGATATGGAAAAAAGATGTATATCCTAAAGAAGATGCAAATATTATTTTAAATGACCTAGAACAGGTAGTTTCAAACCCTAAAGGGACAGGACATGAAGCATATATACCTGGAATGGCTTTGGCAGGAAAGACAGGTACTGCAGAGATAAAGGCTTCACAGGAGGATACTAGTGGAACGGAAGTTGGATGGTTTGCTGCAGTTAATGTAGATAATCCAAAGCTTTTAGTAATAGCCATGGTGGAAAATGCTAAAGAAAAGGGAGGAAGCCATTATGTGGTCCCTATAGTCAAAAGTGTTTTTGAGCAAGTAAGATAGGGCTATATCTTGTTTGATGATTACCTACTATAACATTTCTATGAATTTTGTGAAAGCTACTAAATAATATTCACTGATAAGTTTAATTGCAATGTAGAATATAATTTAAATTTTTGATATAATAGTATATAAAGGAAATGAATAAATTTTTAATTTATTTAAGATTAAAGAAATTAAAAACAGGACAAAAAGTCGGAAGCAGTGCTCTGACTTTTTTTAAATAAATTATATAA